>CAJFQZ010000051.1 GCA_904419285.1 Lachnospiraceae bacterium UBA1818 | reverse complement strand
ACTGGATGTGTGCTTGTCCTCGTTCAACGTTTTTCTTGACACGTTTTTTTGTTACTTTTTTCGCAACTTTCTTAGCCATTTAAACTAACCTACTTTCTTCCTATTTATTTCTTCTTATTAGCTACAGTTTTCTTCGGACCCTTGCATGTTCTCGCATTAGTCTTGGTCTTCTGACCACGCACCGGAAGTCCTTTTCTGTGACGGATTCCACGGTAGCATCCGATTTCTTTCAGTCTCTTGATGTTCAGCTGGATCTCTCTTCTGAGATCACCTTCTACAACCTGTGTCTCATCGATCACAGCGCTGATCTTCTTTACTTCTTCACTTGTAAGATCTCTTACACGTGTGTCAGGATTAACTCCTGCCTCTGCCAGAATACGGTCTGCGCTTGTTCTTCCGATTCCATAGATATAAGTCAGACCGATTTCAATGCGTTTGTCTCTTGGTAAGTCTACACCTGCAATACGAGCCATGTGTCTTTCCTCCATTTTCTTTTCAATTTCATATTGTCCCAAATTGAGGCTGCGGATGCTTCATAGAGAACGCTCTCATACTTGTGGTGCTGCATCCTACCGGGTATTTCCCGATATCCCAGCCCAGGCATACAGATATATGCCCTTTCCCGGCACGGATCCAAAAGAGTCCGCCAATGCAAACGCCGGGTATTTTAAGCAATATACAACTGCATCCGAATGAAGATCTGTAGAAGAATAGGTAAAAACAGACATTCATTCTCAAATGCACAGATCACACGCTCAGCCGGTACCTGGTACGGAGCGGTGTATCCTTACTGTATATTAAACAGCTCTACACACTGCCTGGTGTGTCGTGCTGTCAGCCGCCTAAATAATTGCACAAACTAATAATGAATGTTCGCCTCACTGAGCTTGAAAGTACCTCGCTGAGTTCGCCGAACAGAATTACCACTAAGTTCAAGCCGTGCTTAACAGCCTGCTTTCACGAAGTGTTTTAGCCCTGACGCTGTTTGTGCTTCGGATTCTCACAGATTACTCTGATGCTTCCTTTTCTTTTAATGATCTTGCATTTTTCACAAATTGGTTTAACTGATGATCTAACCTTCATGTCAAATCCTCCTTCCCTGCTTTGCTCTGCCTACAATTTCCGGTATTTTTGGGCACACCACCCCAAAAATGACCATTTCATAGTATATCACCTGTCTACGGATAAAGTCAATCACTTTTTATATAAAAATGATAAGTGTTCAATGCCAGTGCTTTCGGTCATTTATCTCTCCAGACGATACGGCCTTTGCTCAGGTCATATGGAGACATCTCAAGGGTAACTTTATCCCCCGGAAGAATCTTGATGAAATTCATGCGCAGCTTTCCGCTGATGTGAGCGAGTACGACATGACCGTTTTCCAATTCCACCTTAAACATCGCGTTCGGGAGTTTCTCAACTACGACTCCTTCAATTTCAATTACGTCAGCTTTTGACATATTTAACCCTCCTGCATTTCAAACGGCTCCTGGGAACCGCTTTGCTGTTGCCACTCACTGCAGACTGCCCGGCAGCCTGCCGGATTCAGGCCCTCTCTTTCGTCCTCCGGATGTACTCACTGATCAGATGTCTGATCTCTGAATCATTTGAAATACTTCCGGCTTTCACACTCAGGATCGGCTGAAGATGCCTGATATTCTTCTTTTTCATCCGGCTGAGGGGCCTTAAGGCCCCGTCTGCCAGATATACATATTCATTTTTGACACTGATTATGACATATATACTGCCTTTATCGTGTCCTGCCCTGGATCTTGCCAGCATCCCCGGTTCATAATTCATGGATGCCTACTCTCCAAGGATCTTTACGATCTCTGCGAACACATCGTCGATATCGATCGTACCGTCAACCTCTTTCAGGATTCCAGCCTCTGTGTAATAGTCGATCAGCGGCTGTGTCTGCTCATGATACACGGCAAGTCTCTTCTGTACTGTCTCCGGCTTGTCGTCATCTCTCAGAATAAGGCTTCCGCCGCACTTATCGCAGATGCCTTCCTTCTCTGTCGGCGCGTAGACGATATGATATGTCGCTCCACAGTCCACACATGCTCTTCTTCCGGACATGCGTGTCACGATGTTCTCGTCCGGCACTTCAACGTTGATCGCATAGTCAACTTTCTGTCCCATCTCTGAGAGTGCTTTGTCGAGTGCCTCCGCCTGCGGGATCGTGCGCGGGAATCCGTCGAGCACGTAACCGTTTGCGCAGTCATCCTGGTTTACTCTGTCTACGACAAGATCAACAACCAGCTCATCCGGAACAAGAAGTCCCTGATCCATGAATGTCTTTGCTTTCTTTCCAAGCTCTGTTCCGTTTTTGATGTTCGCTCTGAAGATATCTCCTGTTGAAATATGCGGAATCGCATACTTCTCTGCAATCTTCTTTGCCTGGGTTCCTTTTCCGGCTCCCGGTGCTCCCAACATGATAATCTTCATACTACAACCTCCATTCCTGAGTGATTTTGTATAGCCAAAGCGTTTTGTCAGCGCTCTGTGCTCCGTGCGGTCAGCCATGCCGTCCGGTTTACGCCGTTCCGCGCATGACTTCCATAATAGCAGTTTAACCCGCCGCGCTTTATCCCGCAGGAGCGGGACAAAGCAGAGCGAGCTAAGTATGTTTAATATCCGAGGAAGCTGTTCTTCATCTTGCTTCCTTTATTATTTAAAAATCCTGTGTAGTTCCTTACGAGCATCTGTGATTCGATCTTCTTGATCGTCTCAAGTACGACACCTACGATAATAATCAGTGACGTACCGCCGAAGGATACATTCGCTCCGAATACACCGTTAAAGAAATACGGAATAACCTGAACGATAATCAGACCGCATGCACCGATAAAGATGATGTAGTTCAAAATCTTCTGCAGATACTCGACCGTCGGTTTGCCTGGGCGGATACCCGGGATAAAACCGCCGTTCTTCTTCATGTTGTTTGCGATCTCCAGCGGATTGAAGGTAATCGATGTGTAGAAATACGCAAAGAATACAGTAAGTACAATGTAAACGAGAAGACCGATCGAGTAAAGCGGATGCTCCGGATCACACCAGTTATTGGAGTTCATTCCGGCAAGGATCTGGCTTCCGATTCCCGTACCGTTTCCTTTTCCGAGGAACTGAGCGATCACGATCGGAGTCTGCATCAGTGATGATGAGAAAATGACCGGAATAACGCCCGCGGTATTTACACGAAGCGGAATATGCGTTGACTGTCCGCCATACATCTTTCTTCCCTGGACCTTTTTTGAATACTGTACTGCGATTCTTCTCTCACCACTCTGCAGTACAACTACAAAGATAACGACTACGAGCAGGATCGCAAGAATGATAACCGCTGCAAGTGCTCCCTGGGCAATGGTCTTGCCACTGATGAACTGTGTGTACAGTCTAACAAAATCATCCGGAATACGAGAAAGGATATTGATAAGAAGGACGATGGAAATACCGTTTCCCACACCTTTCTCCGTAATGCGCTCGCCGATCCACATAAGGAATGCACTTCCTGCTGTCAGCGTGCACACAACAATTGCACAGTTTACAAAGTTATACTCTACGAGAAGCCCCTGACGTCCGAATCCGACTGCCATTGCGATCGACTCGATCAATGCGAGGGCTACTGTTACATATCTGGTAATTGCCGCGATCTTCTTTCTTCCATCTTCGCCTTCCTTCTGCATCTCTTCCAGTTTCGGGATTGCGATCGTCAGAAGCTGCATAATGATGGAAGATGTGATGTACGGCGTAATACTCAGAGCAAAAATGGACATATTGGTAAAGGAACCGCCGGTGAACGCTTCAAAGAAATTGAACGCGTCACCGGTCTGGCTCGCAAAAAAGTCCTGAATGAAGGTCGGATCCACCCCCGGGGTGGGGAGCTGTGATCCAAGCCTTACAACGATAAGCATTGCAAACGTATAGAAGATTCTTTTTCTGATATCCTCTATCTGAAATGCTCTACGTACTGTCTTCAGCATTAGATCACCTCTGCTTTTCCACCAAGGGCTTCAATCTTCTCAGCGGCTTTCGCACTGAATGCGTTTGCCTGAACTGTAAGCTTCTTAGTTAACTCTCCATTTCCAAGTATTTTTACACCATCTCTCGGATTCTTTACGATTCCGTTCTCGATCAGTGTGTCAACGGATACTGTAGCGCCATCCTCAAATACTTCGAGAGCGCTTAAGTTGATACCTACGATCGTCTTAGAGTTTCTGCATGTGAAACCTCTCTTCGGTATTCTTCTGTACAAAGGCATCTGACCGCCTTCAAATCTGAAATTATCACTCTGTTTAGAACCGTCTGCCGGTCTTAAGTTTGATAAGTCCATGACGTTACCTCCTTATCTTTTTATGCCTCTTCTTCAACCTTAACTAAATGTCTAACCTGCTGTACCATACCTCTGGTAGCTGCATTATCCGGCAATACAACTGTCTTGTTGAGCTTCTTGAGTCCGAGAGCTTCAACTGTCTTTTTATGCTTTGGTATAGCACCGATTGTAGACTTTACTAACGTAATCTTCAAATTTGCCATTTTGTCTCTTACCTCCTATCAGCCTACGATCTCTTCAATTGATTTGCCGCGAAGTCTTGCAACATCTTCCGGAGTCTTTACATCTTTCAGTCCTTCGATCGTAGCAAGTACAACATTCTGCTTATTGTTGGATCCTAAAGATTTTGTACGGATATTCTTGATTCCCGCCATCTCGATCACGGCACGAGCCGGACCTCCGGCGATAACACCAGTACCATCCGGAGCATTTTTAAGGAGTACGGAAGCGCTTCCGAATTTTCCGATGACGTCATGTGTGATACTCTCGTTTGCATCAAGAGTAACGGAGATCATCTTCTTCATCGCGTCTTCTTTTCCTTTGCGGATTGCTTCCGGAATTTCTGCGGCTTTTCCCAAACCTGCACCAACATGGCCTTTGCCGTCACCGACAACAACTAAAGCTGTAAATCTGAAGTTACGACCACCTTTAACAACCTTGGTAACACGTTTGATTGATACCACTTTTTCTAATAATTCCATCTGA
>CAJFQZ010000050.1 GCA_904419285.1 Lachnospiraceae bacterium UBA1818 | reverse complement strand
CAGCCGGACGATGCGAAGTGGCGCCTCGACAATATGCATGAGGTTTATCTGGACGATATGCACAGCAAGTATGTATATCCGAATGTATTTATGAGCATCGACGACACGAACAGAGTGTCACAGCTGGATACAGATATCAAAAAGTACGCGGAGCAGAAGAAAGCGGACTGGATCTTAAACGGCGGGATCGAGGAAGAGTGGGACGAATATCTCCAGAAGATGGAAGACTACGGCCTGTCAGAATATCTCCAGATCAAGCAGAAATATTTCGACAGCTACCAGGAGTCCCTTGCGGAAATGGAAGCGGAATCTTCTGAGGCTGCGGCAGGAAATTAAGTAGGAAAGGAATCAGACCGATATGACAAGTCAGACACTGCGTGAAGCAAGAAAATACGAAGAGGCATCTGAGAAAATGATAAAGCAGGAGGAACGCCCGGATTTTCATCTGTCGGTGCGGACCGGCTGGATAACGGATTCTCTTATCACAACGGACAATATCACATGTTTTACCAGTATTATCCGTATGAGCCGAAATGGGGACCGATGCACTGGGGGCATGCAGTAAGCAAAGATCTTCTGCACTGGGAATATCTTCCGGCAGCTCTGGCACCGGATGAGGCTTATGACAGAGACGGATGCTTTTCCGGGAGCGCGATAACGCTCCCGGACGGCAGACACCTGCTGATGTATACCGGCGTGCTGCGGGAACGGCAGACAAACGGAGGCGTCTGTGATATACAGACGCAGTGTCTTGCCGTGGGTGACGGAGTGGATTATGAGAAGTATGAGATGAATCCGGTATTGGATAAAACAGATATCCCGGAAGGAAGCAGTGTCCATGACTTCCGGGATCCGAAGATGTGGCAGAAGGAAGACGGCACATACTGCTGTGTTGTCGGGAACCGTCCTGCAGACGGAAGCGGGCAGATCCTGTTGTATACCAGTCCGGACGGATTTCAGTGGAAGTTTAAAAGTGTGCTTGTGGCAAATAATAACCGTTTCGGAAAAATGTGGGAATGCCCGGACTTCTTCAAGCTGGACGGAAAATGGGTTCTCCTGACAAGTCCTCAGGATATGCTGCCGGAAGGATTTGAATACCATAACGGAAACGGAACACTCGGGGACTTTTACAGAGGAGCATGATCAGGCCATCGACTATGGGATTGATTTTTATGCACCGCAGACAGTCCTGACGCCTGACGGCCGGAGAGTGATGATTGGCTGGATGCAGAACTGGGATGCATGCAATCTGCGTTCACCAGGAGAAAAATGGTTCGGTCAGATGAGTCTTCCAAGGGAATTGTTCCTGAAGGCTGGACGGCTTTATCAAAGACCGGTAAAAGAACTGGATGAAATGAGAAGAAACAAGGTGGAATACCATAATGTGACCTTTTCTGAAGTCATCAGCCTGAACGGTATTCGGGGAAGAAAGGTAGACATGGAACTGACACTGCGTCCGGGCGAGGGCGAGAAGCTTTATCAGAAGTTTGCCTTGCGTTTTGCCCAAGATGAAAAGTATCAGACGGCGATCAGCTTCCGGCCTCATGAATCAGTTCTTAAAATAGACCGGAAATTTTCCGGCTCAAGAAGAGCAATCATCCATCAGAGACGAAGTCTGGTGAACAGCAAAAACGCAGGTCATGACGGCAACCATGTATACAGACCAGTCGGCAGACGGGATTTCCTTCTTTGCTGACGGAGTGGTAAATATGGATGTGGTGAAATACGATCTGGCATGACAAAAGAACCTGGAGTCAGGGATGACAGGGGAGATATGAGAGGGAAAGATTCACAGGTATTCCGGATCAGTTATTATATTCAGGTGTAAATATTGACACTACCTGTCTGGATAAAGAGGATGTGGCAGTGATCGCTGTCCCGTCTTTCGGGGGAAGAGTGCCGGAGCCGGCAGTGAAAAGACTCGAAGAGATCCGCGGGAACGAGGCTCTGTGTACAGCTGTCTGTGTATATGGCAACAGGGCATATGAGGACACCCTCATTGAACTCGGTGATGCGGCCCGGAAGAGCGGCTTCCGTGTGATCGCCGGGATCGCCGCGGTCGCGGAGCATTCGATCATGCATCAGTATGCTTCAGGCAGGCCGGATCAGAAGGATGAAAGTGAACTGAGAAACTTTGCAAAGAAGATCCATGAAAAGATCAGCGGAGATCCGTCCGGCCTGACGTCTCCGGAAATCCCAGGAAACCGCCCGTATAAAAAGGCGGGAGGAGCAGCTCTGATTCCGAAAGCGAATAATAAATGTACCGGGTGCGGGATCTGTGCAGAAAATTGTCCGACCCGGGCGATTAGCAAAGACCATCTGAAGACTGCTGACAGCACAAAGTGTATTTCCTGTATGAGGTGCGTGGCACGATGCCCGCATAAGGCGCGGAAGATAAATGCCGCGGTCGCTGCAGTGGCAGCGCAGGCGATCAAGAAGGCATGTTCACAGAGAAAGGAAGATGAACTTTTCTGCTGATTTTATAGAAATCGAAAAAAAAGGAGGCGTTAATCGCCTCCTTCTTTTATCTGCTGATAATCAGAAATAATGTCTTCGAGCGTAATGCTCTCCAGACTTTTTCGCAGATCATTCCTGATCTTCTGATAAGAATGATCCAGAAGATTGTGGATATTTCTTCCTACAGGGCATTGGGCTGACGGATTGGTGTGAATTCCGATCAGTTTATCAAGAAAATCCGGTTCAAGTGTTTTACATATGTCGTATAGGCTGACTGTATCGGGCGGGCAGCTGATGGTAGCCCCTCCGGTTCCGCTCCTGACCAGTATGATTCCGCTTTTCTTCAGGGAGCTGAGGATATTCCGGATCGTAACCGGATTTATGCCTGAAGAGCGGGACAGAAGTTCGCTGGTTACTTTTGCTTTTTCACCATATTCATAGATAAAAACAAGACAGTGGATCGCGATGGAACATTTTGTACTTATATGCATGATTTTCTTCTTTCATTTCATTTTTGATTTTTTTCTATTATATTGCAAGATGCCCTTTCTGTAAATACTGGCATTACTTGGATGGAATGCAGAGAAAGTCGGGATCTATAAAAGATGTTTATAGAATATAATTTTTTTTAATTTAACATTTTCAGAAATGTGCGCTAAAATGCTCGTGGACAGAAAATAAGGATACGAACTGTTCGAATATGAACAATTCCGAATGAAATGACAGGAGGTGCTCATAGGAATGGAGGAAAGTTTCAGAACAGAAGAGCTGCTTTTCAGGATCAAGAAGATCGGGCTGAATCTGGCAGCGCTGATGGAGCTGAATTTAAAGAATGAGAGTATAACCGGTGTCCAGGTCTATTTTCTCGTTTATATCCTGAGACATCATCCCCAGGGGACCTATCTTACGGAATTATGCCGTGAAATAGGGGTGTCAAAGCCAACGTTGTCTGCGTTGATCAAAAAAATGAGAGAAAAAGGTTATCTTTATTTTCTTGCTGATCCGGATGATGTCCGGAAAAAGAAAGTGCTTCCCACGGCGAAATTGATCGCTGAAGGTGATAAGTTCATGGAAAAGGCAGATCAGATGGAGTCAGAGATCTGCAGTGCGCTCGACCGGAAGGAACAGACACAGCTCTGGGATCTGGAACAGAAACTTATCAATCAGCTTGCCAGGATGGAACACGAGGAAAACAATCAAAAAAACAGACAGGAGGTTTATCTACAGTGAGAAAAGTATTACAACAACTGGGAAAGTATAAGCGGGACACCTTTCTCTGCATAGGTCTGACCGCCCT
>CAJFQZ010000049.1 GCA_904419285.1 Lachnospiraceae bacterium UBA1818 | reverse complement strand
TCACGCAACAGACCTCGAATCGTATCCAAGCCAAGTACACTTCCGTATTTCGACATTTCGTCCAAATATACCCTTGCTTCTTTATAGGTCACGTTCTTCCGTTTCCTTTCCATGTTCAATTTTCCGCGCTGCTGAAATATGCTCAGCCGCGGCACCGTTCTGCCGAAAACCGCTGTACCGGACTGCAGCAGATCCGTCCCTGTGTCCGAACGATCGCATTTCTGCACAGAACAGGGATATCATAGCACTATTTTCTCTGATTCACAAGCTTTTCTGTCCTCCAAGTTATTTTCACTGTTTTTATCCCGTCTTCAATCTTGTCATCTGCCGTTCTGCATGCTATACTAAGTGTACTATAGATATTAGTACACTTAGTACGATCAACACAGAGAAGAGGGATGCCATGATCACAATCGACTATCAGAGCAAGCTGCCATTCTACGAACAGATTGCCCAGCGATTCCAGACACTGATCCTGCGCGGAATCCTACCGCCTGACACCCAGATGCCCTCGGTCCGCTCACTTGCCATGGAACTTTCCATCAATCCGAACACTATACAGAAGGCATTTTCTCTCCTTGAACAGCAGGGATATATCTATTCTGTCAAAGGGAGAGGCAATTATGTGGCGGATGTCACGGCCCTGGCAGAGCAGAAAAGGCAGTCACTTTTAAAAGAGGCAGAACAGCTCCTCTCCTACGGGAAAGGACTTGGGATCACACGCGCAGAATACATCAAAGTTATTGACAGACTATATGAAAAGGGGGATTCAGATGATTGAGCTGAAAAATCTTGACAAGACCTTTCAGGACATACACGCAGCAGACCACATATCCGGCTCGATCCGGGACGGCATGGTATTCGGGCTGATCGGATCCAACGGTGCGGGGAAGAGTACGCTCCTGCGCATGATTTCCGGCATTATCCGTCCGGACAGCGGAGAAGTTCTGGCAGACGGGGAATCCGTTTTTGAACATCCGGAGGTGAAATCCCGGATCTGCTTTCTCTCGGATACACCTTACTTTTTCCCAAATGCAGATATCCGGCAGATGCGCGACTACTATATGGTCATGTATCCGTCCTTCAACCGGAAACTCTTCGACTCGCTGACAGAACGTTTCCACCTGGATCCGAAGCGGAAGATCAGTTCTTTTTCAAAAGGGATGAAAAAGCAGGTATCCATACTGCTTGGGCTCTGCTCAGGGACAAAATATCTGCTCTGCGACGAGACCTTTGACGGGCTGGACCCTGTAGTCCGACAGGCAGTCAAAAGCCTGATCGCCTCTGAGATGCTGAACAGAGACTTTACTCCTGTAATCTCATCCCATAACTTAAGGGAACTGGAAGATATCTGCGACGGCATCGGACTTCTCCATCAGGGGAAACTTCTGCTCATCCGCGATCTCGATCAGATCCGGTGCAGTATCTGCAAACTGCAGTGCGTCATCCCCGATGCGCACCGGGAGCAGGAACTCATCCGCAGCCTGCGCATCCTGAAGCTGGAGCGCACCGGCTCCCTGCTGACGCTGACCGTGCGTGGAGACAGGGAGGAAGTGACCCGGCTCGTACAGGATCAGGAACCTCTCTTCTCTGAGGTTCTGCCGCTCACACTTGAAGAAATATTTATCAGCGAAACGGAGGTGGCTGGTTATGACATTAAAGATTTCCTGCATTAAGCTGATCCGGGAGAATATCCGCCGCAGAGGTTGGCTTGCCGCACTTACATGCGTACTCCTGTTTTTCATGATGCCGGTATACAGCCTGCTGTATATCAGTACTTTTTCTGACGGCATGCCCAGGGTACGGCTGTATGATACTCTTATCGAATATTTCCCCGGTCTGCTGAACGGGCACAGTATCCAGTCGCTCATGGCAGTGATCGCAGTACTTGCGGCAGCGGCCGCTCTGACTGGGTTCGACTATATCCATTCCAGGGAAAAACTGGATTTCTTCCACGCGTTTCCCGTAAAGCGTACGCGGTGGTTCGCATCGGCATATCTGTCCGGGCTGATCATTTTTCTGGTTCCCTATACAGTATGCTCTGTGCTGACTGCCGCGGTGGGAGCGGCAGAAGGAATCATGACCGTCTCCCTGGCGCTCCGCTGTGCTCAGGCGGTGTTCGGAGGGGTTCTTGCGTACTTCGTTATTTACAATGCATGTGTCTTTGCAGTCATGCTGACCGGAAGAACGGTCACCGGACTGCTTGCATCCCTGATGGTGCTTGTATATCCATCCCTGGTCCTGAGCCTTTTTGATGCACTGCGGACAGCATTTTTCAAAAGTTTTTACGACGCGGGGAGCACAGGGTCTATGGCGCTGTCCGATTATCTCTCTCCGATAGAGCTGTTTGCCTCACTGATCGATCAGAGCGGCGTCGGAAGACTGCAGATTTCTCTCCTTGCCGCAGCATTCCTGATGTCTGCCGTGCTGATCACAGCGGCGCTCCTTCTGTACAGGATCTATCCCTCGGAAGCCGCCGGAACTGCCATCGCATTTCCCGCTGTCTCCCCGATCCTGAAAGTGCTGATCTGCATTCCGGCTGCGCCGTTTCTGAGCATGCTGTTCTTAGAACTGATGGGCATTTACGAATACCGCTGGCTTCTGCCGCTGAGCCTGCTTACTGCAGTACTTATCTGCGCTCTGATCGAATTCGTCTATCACCTGGATCTGAGACTGCTGCTGAAAGGCTGGCGTTCGTCGCTGATATCGATCGGAGGCGTTCTGGCCGTCCTGTGCATCTTTCAGTTCGACCTGTTCGGCTATGACACCTATCTGCCCGATGAGGACAGGATAGAGGCTGTCAGCTTCTGCCCGGATTCTTTTGCTTACTATTTTTCTTATCCGGATACAGACACGTATTCCGAAGCACAGCTCGGCTTTTTCGTATCGGAAGAATACACTGATACACTCTATACGCTGATGAAGTCCGGAATCGAAAACATAGAAAACGGGATCACTCCGCAGAATGTCCATGCGGGCTTAGAGGATTTTGATTCTGACAGCTTCATCCCGGCTGTATTCCGCTGCAGGCTTTCCGGAGGGCGGACTGTGGCAAGAAAGTATGTCATCGAGAAATCCGAGGCTGCTGATGCGTTCGGACAGCTGATGCAGGATCAGGATTACCGGAAGATGCTCTTTCCCGTCTTCCATCTCGACCGGGAACAGGTCGTTTCCATCAGTCTTTCCGATGTCTATGGCGTAGCAGAAGACCTGAATCTTACAAAGGAACAGCGCAGTGCACTTCTGGACGCCTACGAGAAGGATGTCCTTGAGGCAGACACTGATACACTGGTAAACAGCACGCCGGTCGGGGAACTAAGCATCGGTCTTTCCGATCACATCCAGGACACTTCTCCCTGGCCTTATATTGCCGATACTGCCTATTCCGGGACCACTGTTTCCACTGTCCAGGTGCCGCAGTTTTATCTCTATCCGGAGTATGACAACACACTGGAACTGCTCCGGAAGCTGGGCTGTACCCTGCGCACGGAGATTCTTCCGGAAGATGTCGCATCGATCTGCCTCTCCTTTTCATCCGAAAGCATGGAGACCGGGAAATACAGCGAACTGCTCTCCGGGCTGGCCGATTCCGCCGTCATAACAGAATACGATGACGATTCGGCAGATGTCACCGTCACAGACAAAGACGACATCTCAATGATCCTGGAATGCACAGAATCCTGTTCTACCGGAATCCTCGATGACGGAAGTTCTTCCCCGGATTACCTGGATATTCGGTATTCGAACGGAGAGTCCTTTGGATATTCCTTTCAGTGACAGGCTGAAGACAGACGATGCCTGAAACATCCACGGATCGGTCTGGATTCTGTCCGCATGATGAAGAAAAACTCCGGAAGCCATCCGGAGTTTTTCTTTGTTATCTCTGCGATTTTATCTTTTTCCTCTTCAAAATTATCGTTTCAGATCCCCAGTTTCTCTCTGACTTCTTTCAGCCTCTCAGAGAACTCTTCATAAAACGCATTCTCGTCAGCAGCTGTCCAGCTGTTCTCGTAAAAGCAGCGGAGCACATAGAGGGTCAGGATCCTTGCATTTTTATCATCCAGCCCCGGCAGCGCTTCCTCGCAGTCATTCAGAAAATCATGCCATTTCAGGATATAATTCTCATACGCTTTCAGATTCGGGATGCCCAGCCATTTTTTGATCTTGACCTTTCCCCGGTCTTTCCTGCTGCATTCATGGACCTGCAGAAAATACCGGAAGCCATTCTCTTCATAATATCTGCCCAGCGGGAACAGGCGGCAGATTCCCGGACGGAACTCATGCACAGAGCACCTGCCTTCTCCGTTCAGGAACGGACAGGCGTCCCGCCCGCTTTCCATCTTCAGATTGGGGAGGACCATTCCGTCAACCACTCCAAGCTCAATCTCCCGCTCCATCAGCGCCGCAAAGTCCTTCCCGATGCCCAGCCGGAATCTCCAGATATCCATTGGATCCAGTATGATAGAGCTGCCCATTCCCCGGCAACAGTCCGAACATCCCGTGCAGTCATGACAGTCCGCCCGCACCATATCTCCGGATGAGTAGAGCCTGCCGTCCGATATTTCCTTCAGGTCAACCATTCTTTTCATATATTTCTCCATTCCGCCGCCAGAAGGCGGCATTCATAATATTTCATTGCTGTCTGTCCAGAATTATAGCAGATAGCGGGGAGGATTCCAATTCAAAATTCGGGTTTGTAAGGTAAGTCTTATCTTAGAATATCATCCGAAAACAGGGAAAGCTGCCGGGAGAATTCCTTCTGCGATAAGAGGAGGGCGGCTTC
>CAJFQZ010000048.1 GCA_904419285.1 Lachnospiraceae bacterium UBA1818 | reverse complement strand
GGCTTCTCTCCTTCCGCTCTCCCGCCCCCGGCTGTTCCGCCTCCGCGTCTCCGGCTGGCTTGATCTTCTGCGGTGTTGAGTCCCCGTCATCAGCGACAGATGCTATCTTATCACCGCAGAAGGGAATTGTCAATGTTTTTTCTGTTTTTTATTTATTTCAGACAATTCACACAATTCTGACAGTCTCTTTCCTATATAAAGTATGTCGCCAACTATACTTTATGCCGTCAGCTGCTTTCTCCTATCCTGTACTGCACGCCACTGCTCATCGCTCAGGAACGTCGGCTTGTCCATTTCTGAAAGCCCGCGCAGATCTATTTCCAGCTCATGCTGCGCCCTCAGCGCTGCCTCCCGAAGAGACATTTCCCGTTCTGTTGTCTGAGACATCACATTCTTATAATTTACAAATGCGTGATCATGATCAAACAGCGGACATAATCCCGTCAGCTTTCCGGTCACATTTTCCATCAGGAACCCCCAGTTCTGTTTATGCCGGTCATTATTATTCAGAATATAATCTGCGATCTGCATCTCAAGATAAGCTTCTCTGTCCATTTTTATCGTTTCATGATATGGATTGAGTCCATAATTCCTGCAGAAGACTGCAAATTCTTCGAATGTCACAAGTGAAACTTCTTCAGAAGTAAACAGCTCAGAATTGACGACTGCCTCTCCCACTCCCTCTATCCACTGTTTTCTCTCTTCTGTAAGATATGCACCGACCTCTGTATCTGAAGAAATCTTGTAATGAATATGAGGGATCTCCAGAACTGAAAGAATCTGATCCGCAGGGATCTCATATTTTCCCACCTTGTGGAGACTGAGTTTTCCGTCAAGGCGGATCCATCCTTTAGCACTTGCCCCAAGTGTGGTCAATTCCGGCGTATGGATATTCTGTCTGTCGCCAACCTCCGCCGAATAGCGTATATTTGTCCCTGACAGGGAAACCTCTGTCACAAACAGGCTCAACGGATTGCGGAACAGATTGACTTCTTCCCATGATTTCCGGTCGCCGTCCTGTCTGATCCAGTATGCGTCTTCCAGGCTCAGCCCCCGGCACGCTTTACATACCGCATATCGGTTTGTCTGGGACAGCCGGAGCGTATTAAGGATTTCCTTCGCATAGCTACGTCCGATGGATAAAGTCCGGTTCGACGCCCATTCGATAAAATCTATAAATGTAATCTGCTCTTTTCTCAGGGAAAAAGGGAGTCTGTCAAACTCCAGGACTGTACATGTCCCGTTTTCCTGAATGTCAAGAACAGGCGTATCCTTCAATAACAGCTGCATAACTCTGTATCCTTTCTGTCCGTTCTTTCTGCCCGTGAAATATAGAAAAATATTCTCGACTCCGGACCGCTGTCACATTTTCCTATTCAAACGGGTAGACCAGCCCCCACTGATTTCTCACCGCTGTGAGTACCTCCATCACATCACGGACGATCCGGAGATTCTCCTGTCCGCTCTTATTCAGGATATAATCCTGCATGTCCCGCACTTCATACTGGAGCGCCGCGTCCGTACTGCCGGCCTCAATGACTTCCTTCCTTCCGTCTTCTGTATAAGTAATCACCGCTCTCTGCGCTCTTGGATAGTCCGAGATCTCAATGAACCCTTTCTCTCCCGCCACAACGCCGCGTTTCGGCTGCTTTGCCCGCATCGTCAGAGCTATGACCGCCATCTCGCCGTCCGGGTTCTTCAGGATAATGCCGCTCGTCTCATCCACGCCCGTCTCAAAATAATTCGCCGTCGTCAGTATTACATCCGGTCTGCTCTTCATAAAATATCTGGCAAATGATACCGCATACACACCGATATCCAGAAGTGCTCCGCCCGCCAGTTCTTTTGAGAAAAAGCGGTTATTTACATCATATTCCTTGCAGCTCCCGAAGTTCACCTGCACCATCTTGACGTCCCCGATGGCGCCTTCTTCGATGATCTGCCTGAGCTTTTTATACAGCGGCATATGAAGCAGCGTTGTTCCGTCGCAGATGATGAGCCCTTTTTCCTCGGCCAGGGCAGCACATTCCTCCAGCTGTCGGCTGTTCACCGTGATCGATTTCTCACAAAACACATGCTTTCCCGCCTTCAGAGCTTTCAGCATAGCCTCGTAATGCAGATTGTGAGGCGTCGCAATATATACGATATCTACATTCTCATCCGCGAACATCTCATCCGGACTGCCGTATACTTTCTGCACGCCGAACTCTTCCGCATACTGCTGTGCTCCCGCCAGACGCACGTTGCATACTGCGTAAATCTCTCCGTTTACGGCCGTGAGCGCCTCACCCATCTCATGGGCAATCCAGCCTGTCCCCAGAATTCCCCAATTTAATTTCTTCATCGTTCCCTCCCGGTATTTTATCGTAACATAACCGTAACACGCATTTTTCTCTTTTTCAATATTTATCAGCTGCGATTTTCCTCAAGCAGAACAGCATCCACTGTCATTGAGATCTCCTTACTCCACGCAAATGTCGGCAGACCTCTTCCCGCCTTCGCGGTACTGCATTCTGATCTGATCCCAGTCTGTCGGTGTACAGAGATGATACTGCTCTCTTCCTTTGTCCGGATCATAGATCACCAGATAATCATCATAAATTGAGAACGAGAGCTCCGATCCCGCCACACTGCCGAACAGATACTGCCCGTCTGTCTCAGAGGCAGCGGCATCATAGTCAGTAAGGACTTTCTCGACCTGCAGAGCTTCCAGATATTCTGCAAGTCCTTCTGTATCTTCTATCATAATACGGCTTTCTCCGTCCGCATCCCAAATCTCCGCATCTTCAACTCTCGTCAGATCCCGCCCTGACAGCTCTGCAATCGTTCCTCGGTCTGTTGCCATGGCAAGATTGCCTACACTCAGAAAGCTGAGAAATGTGACCAGAAAGAGGAGAAACAATCCCAGCCGTTTACTATTTCCTGGCATCGTGGCTTTCAGGCGATAACGCAGTGTTTTAGCGGAAGCAGAAAGGCACGTGGAAAAGCCGCGGGAATCTCCTGCGATAGAAAGTAGAAGCTGCGCATATTTCTTCCTTCTTTCACTGTCTGCTCCACGAAGTACCGCTTCATCACATGACAGTTCCAGGTCATCTTCTGCCTTTTTTATCGCAAGCCAGACAAAAGGATGGATCCATCCCAGCGCATTACAGAACCGCAGAAAAAACTTTGTATGCGTATCTTTCCTCTGAATGTGCCACAACTCGTGAGAAAAGATCAGTTCCGCCTCCTCACCGCTGAACTTCTTCTCCGGCAGATATGTGACCTTATTCTTCTTCCACATTCCGACAGTAAGCGGTGTCGTGATCACGGAACAATATTTCAGACCGATTGGATAAGAAATATTCCGCTCCTCCTTCATCGACTCCCATTTATGTAATAATACCTTATCTGTCACCGGCAGAGAATACCGTTTGAGTTTTCCCGAAAAACGTATGTGAGAGATAACCTGCCACACAAATATGATTCCGAATCCGGTAAGCCATATACAGAGCAGAAGCTTCAAAAGGTCTCCCGGAATATACAGAATTATCTTAGGCGGAAGTATTGAATAGGAATAGAATACCTGCGGCTGATAATACAGGAAAATCGGTATCAGCCAGAACGCCGCACACGTCCGTGCCGTGTAATATTTTCTCAGAATCGGCAGGAGCAGAAGGAGCAGTGTAAAATATATGCTGACGTACAAAAAAATATCGATAACAATATTTACAAGTTCCGGCATTGTTTTCATTTTCGCATACCAGAACACCCCCGCCCCGAGATAAAGAACAACTGCACAGGGAAATATAAGAGGATCCAGCCACACAACCGTATCGCTTCTGTCCCGCAGTCCAAACCCGAAATTCTTCTTTCCGTTCTCCACCTCCCAGGAAGCTCGAAGTGAGCCGGCCACCACAGCTCCCAGGAGCAGCGCCCAGAAAATCCGAAAGCCGTAAGTCAAAGCAAACTCTATCATTTACAGCTCCCCTTTCTCAAGCATCCTCCTCAGCTCTTCGAGCTCTTCCTTCTTTATACCGCTGTCACACAGTGCCGCTGCAAAGCCGGCGACCGATCCGCCAAACATTCTGTCCAGAAAAGACCTGCTCTCGCACGCGAGGTACTCCCGCTCTGTTACCAGAGGCTCATACAGATTGGGCCTGCCTTCTTTCTTCAGGGAAAGGAATCCCTTTTCGCAGAGGCGCGTCAGCAGAGTCAGGATCGTCGTCGGTGCAAGCGGATGTCTTTCCTGCAGCGCATGTTCGATCGTCATTCTGGAGACCGGCGCCTCTTCCTTCCATATGATCTGCATGATCTCAAGTTCACTCTCCGGAAGCCGTTTTATCTTCTTCATCACTATCCCTCCCATCCTTATTCTACGTTTGTAGAATAATTATATTCTACAAACGTAGAAATGTCAAGATATGCACTGTCACTCACAGAAAGAAACACCTGAAAGACTGCTCTCTCAGGTGTTCCTCTCATTCCATATGTAAACGTTCATGTACCTTCAAAACTACATACAAAATTACTCTCTTTTAATTCACTTTTCCTGTGCTTCCTCTTTTCGCCCTTAGCGTAGCTCATGCCAATATCATGGCAACACGCCGCCATCACCAACAGCGCCGCCTCATCCCGGGTCAAAGAACTGATCTTGTCTCCCAGCAGTTCCGCCATCAGGCGCATGACATTACAGATATGAACTTCATCATGGAGAGTATAAAAGGGAAATGTATCTCGAATCGTTTTTGCTCGGTCCACGCCATACTGGCAAATATCTGCGACTGCTTCCAGATATTTTTCCTTATTCACCCGTTCTCCACAATGTTTTTCTTCCTCCTCTGCTTTTGTCTTCAGTGTTGTCCACAGCTTTTCATCTTTAAATCCCATATTCTCACGCCTCCGTATATGTCAGATTATATCAAAATGTCTGGCTGTAAACAACAAAAACACCTGAAAGAATACTCTCTCAGGTGTTTCCTCTCATTCCATATGTAAATGTTCATGTACCTTCAAAACTACATACAAAGAATCAATCCATCCATCTTCCTATTCCCGCTTTGGTTATGCCCTCGACCTATTAGTAACAGTCAGCTCCATGCGTTACCGCACTTCCACCTCTGCCCTATCTACCTCGTCGTCTTCAAGGGGTCT
>CAJFQZ010000047.1 GCA_904419285.1 Lachnospiraceae bacterium UBA1818 | reverse complement strand
CCCCCGCCCCTCATGTCCGAATATGATTTCGGCATACTCACGCCTGCCGGTTTCGGATGTGAGTCAGATCAGAAGCCTGCCCGCCAAACCCGAATTTATCTACCAGATGTTCAGGACATGCTGCATGCCAAGGCTCACCAGGGAGATTCCAAGCCAGCAGCAGAAGCCTGTGAAGATCGGTTTTCCGCCGGTCTTTACGAGCTTGACGATGTTCGTATTCAGACCGATGGCAGCCATGGCCATGACAATAAGGAATTTGCTCAGTTCTTTCAGCGGAGCAGTAACTTCTGCTGGGAGCTGAAATACAGTTGTGACTACGGATGCGAGAACGAAAAACAGTACAAAGTAAGGAAAAGATTTCTTCAGGCTGAACGTTGTTCCTTCTGAGGATTTTTCTTTTCTTCCCCTGTAGATGGCAAGGATCAGTGTGATCGGAATGATCGCAAGGGTTCTTGTCATTTTTACGATCGCGGCAGATTCCAGTGTATTGCTGCCGTGTATGCCGTCCCAGGCTGTCGCCGCTGCGGTGACGGAAGAGGTGTCGTTGATCGCGGTTCCAGCAAAGAGGCCGAACCCTTCATTGCTCAGTCCGAGCATAGCGCCCAGTGTGGGGAAAATGAGGGCGGCAAGAACGTTAAACAGGAAGATGACCGAGATGGACTGTGCCACTTCTTCATCGGATGCGTTGATCACCGGCGCGGTCGCTGCGATGGCGCTTCCTCCGCAGATGGAAGAGCCGACTCCTACGAGAATCGCGTTGTTTGTGCGGAGCTTCAGTGCTTTATACAGGATAAAGGCGATGATCAGAGACGTTGAGATCGTAGAGATTATAATAGGAAGAGACTGCTTTCCTTTCGCCAGTATCTCAGTCAGGTTCATGCCGAATCCGAGGAAGACGACTGCTGCCTGAAGAATTTTTTTCGACGTATAGTTTACGCCGGGGAGAAAGGGATCCTTCTTTGTCAGGATCAGGGTCAGTACCATGCCGATGAGGATCGCGAATACCGGTCCGCCGATCACCGGGACTGCCTGGCCGAGAAACCAGGACGGAACTGCGATCGCGAGGCAGAGCAGAAGTCCGGCGCCATTTTTCTTTAAAAAGTTCATTGATGATTTCCTCCATTCCTTTTTTGAAGTATCTTCCGGCTGTAAGCTTCAGCAGGAAAAACTCATTAAAAATTTGTATATTATTTCCAACTGAGCGTATGATATCATAAAAATATAATAAAATAAAATTATATATCTTTATTTTATGATAAATATATGTTATGATTACGGACAGGGAGTGTTCACTATAAATTGGGGCGGAGGTTTGCAGAGAAAAACTCCGCCCTTATTTCTTTGAGTCGTGGATCGGCTTATAGAAGAAAGGGGGCTGCATATGCTGGATTTCAGGATGGAGACATTTCTCACGGTATGCCAGTGTATGAATTTTACCAGAGCATCAGAGAAGCTGAATATCACGCAGCCGGCGGTATCGCAGCATATCCGGTTTCTTGAAAAGCATTACAATACCAGGCTTTTCCGGTATGAGGGCAAGAAACTCCGGCTGACGGGAGCAGGAGAGATCCTTCGGAACGCGTCGCTCACTATGATGCATGATGAACTTTCTATGCAGAATGAGATGACCAGGGCTGACGGAGAGCGGGAGATCCGTTTCGGAGCGACCAGAACGGTGGGTGATGCGCTGATGGGCAGGATCCTGGAGAGTTATCTGGAAAAATATCCGGATGCGAGGATCCATATGGAAGTGGAGAATACGAAGGAGCTGCTTGGAAGACTGGACAGCGGAGAGATCGATTTTGCTCTTGTTGAGGGATTTTTCAAAAAAAGTGAGTATGATTTTCAGAAGTATTCTGATGAAAAATATATCGCGGTCTGCAGTCCGGATTATCAGTTCCGGGAAAAGCCGGATCACATCGAGAATCTTTTTCAGGAGAGGCTGCTGCTCAGAGAGAAAGGTTCGGGTACGAGGGAGGTGCTTGAACGTTATCTTGACGCGAAGAATCTGAGTGTGAGCGACTTCGTGCGCGTGACAGAGGCGGGAAGCC
Organism: Lachnospiraceae bacterium UBA1818; assembly: GCA_904419285.1. Lineage (GTDB taxonomy): Bacteria > Bacillota > Clostridia > Lachnospirales > Lachnospiraceae > Mediterraneibacter > Mediterraneibacter caccogallinarum. The sequence continues at coordinate 3,613 of CAJFQZ010000047.1, read as the reverse complement.
TGCAGACAATTAAAGAGTTGACAAAAGCGGGATGTGGTATTACATTTTTATATGAGGTCGCAGTCAGGGATGAACTTGAGAGCGGAATGCTTAAAGTGATTCCGCTGAAGGATTTCCGTGTTTCTCATGAGTTTACATTCATATGGAGACGGGGGAGCATCTATGCGGATCAGTACCGGGAAGTATTTCGGAGGTTTTCTGCATGACAGGCTGCGGGTATCAAAAGAAAAAGGAAGTGACAGACATAGATGTTACAGGTAGAACATTTATCATATGATGTTTTAGAAGAGGGCAAACAGTCAGAGATCCTGTCTGATGTGAGCTTCACCGTCAATAACGGGGAAATGCTCGTGATCACGGGGCCGAATGGAGGAGGAAAGTCCACTCTGGCAAAACTTCTTATGGGAATCAATCGTCCGACAGGAGGAAAGATTTATCTTGACGGACAGGATATTACAGATTTTACCATTGATGAGCGCGCCAAGGCGGGGATTGGATTTGCATTCCAGCAGCCGCCGAGATTCAAGGGAATGACAGTCAGAAGACTGCTGTCCCTGGCAGCGGGAAAAACACTGGATGAGAAGACCTGCTGTGGTCTCTTGAGCAGTGTCGGTCTGTGCGCAATGGAGTATATTGACCGTGAGGCGGACGCGACGCTGTCCGGCGGCGAGATGAAGCGTATTGAGATCGCGACAGTGCTGGCAAAGCATCACGATCTCTGTATTTTTGATGAGCCGGAAGCGGGAATAGACTTGTGGAGCTTCTCTATGCTGATCAAGCGTTTTGAGCAGATCCACAAGGAGAAGGAGGAGAGCCTGATCCTGATTTCACATCAGGAGAGGATCATCCAGATGGCGGACCGGATCATGGTCATCAGCGATGGCAAGGTAGAGTCTATCGGCGATGCAAAGGATATTATGCCGACACTCTTCGGCGAGGAGCTGGACTCATGCGAATGCAGAAGACAAAAGGGAGGTGAACTCTATGGAGTCTAATGAAGCGAAGAAGACAGAGAAGGTTGAGCTGGACAAAGTGACACAGGATGTTCTGAAAGTGATCGATTCCTATGGGTTTAAGCAGGAAGGCGCATATAACCTTCGACTGAACGGAATGGCAGTGTGTCACGGCGACAGCAGGCACATTAATATAGTAAAGAAAGAAGATAAGCCGGGGATTGATATCTATATCAGCGGTGAGGCAAAGAACGAGCAGGTGCACATACCGGTCGTAATGTCCCAGGAAGGCGTTGATATTGTATACAATGATTTCTATATCGAGGACGGCGCTGACGTTACGATCATTGCCGGCTGCGGGATCCACGGCGAGGGCTGCAGTGAGACGCGCCACGACGGAATCCATGCCTTTCACGTGGGCAAGAATGCGAATGTCAAATATGTGGAAAATCACTACGCAGAGGGAAAAGGCACAGGACAGAAGGTGCTCAATCCGGTGACAAAGATCTATGTCGGTGAGAATTCTGTGTTTACTCTTGAAACGACACAGATCAAGGGCGTTGATTCCACAGAGCGCGAGAATTACATTGAGCTTGCGGATAATGCAAAGCTTTTTGTGACAGAGAAGCTGATGACGGACGAGGGGCAGACTGCAGTGTCCAATATGGATGTGGAACTGAATGGAGAGAACAGTTCTGCCAGGATCGTATCCAGATCGGTCGGCAAAGGCAATTCCAAGCAGGTATTCCATCCGAAGGCAATCGGAAATAATCAGTGCCACGCGCATGTACAGTGCGATTCCATTATCATGGATCATGCGGAGATCAGTTCGATCCCGGAGATTGATGCAAGACATGTGGATGCACAGATCATTCATGAGGCTGCGATCGGAAGGATCAATGACGAACAGCTTGTGAAGCTGAGGACATTTGGAATGACTGAGGAAGAAGCAGAATCTGTTATTATTGAGAGCTTCTTGAAGTAAATAAGAAAATAAAAAGTTTATAAGTGTGAAACAGCTGCCGTCAGTTGATGATGAGCAGCTGTTTTGCAATGGAAGCGTCGGATACTGCTTTCGTTTTGCTCCACGGTTCTGTTTATCTTTTTTGTTATAGATAGATTTATGGAGAAGTTTTTGGATTGGAAGGTGAGAATGTTGCATCCTCTGGATGATGAGTTCTTTGAAGAATATAAAAGGTTAGATCGTATTTGTGCTGATATGTATTCTGCCCGTCGGGGAGTAAGCGAGTATATTGCAGATATGGAAAGTCGGCCTATCAGAGAGACATACAGAATCATTACCTGGGATCATGATTATAAACAGTTGAAACATCTGCGCTGGATAAGAAATCGGATTGCCCATGAAAGTGATACTTGTCAGATATGTAGTATATCCGATATACAGGATATACAGAATTTTTACAACCGCATTCTATCAGGAAGGGATCCTATAGCGATGCTGGAAAGAACCAGTAAATCTAGTGCCGCAGAGAGCAATAGGCAGTCAGGGAATATCCGGATGCAGCCACAGGCTGAGACGTATAATACGGAAGAAAAGGAGGGCAATTCATATAGAAATAGAAGGAGAGGATGTTTGATTGCTGCGCTTATTCTGGTGATTATAACCGTGCCTGTTATGTTTTGGCTTTTTCTGTCCTATAATGCTCACTTTTATTCTTTTTGATTTTCAATAATAATATACGGAAATAAAAGAGGCTGTTCTGATATATGAGTTCAGAACAGCCTCTTTATTTACGTATACGTTTATATAAGATTACATTTCTTTACATACGTCAATCCATTCTTTCGAACCGGAAAATTGTTCCAGTTCATCGCATGTCAGTTCGACAGCAGAATTGGAGCTCCCAGCCGCCGGGAAGACCGTATCGAATCTTTTCATGGAGACGTCAAGGTATACTGTCGTATGCTCCGGGTTCCCGAACGGGCATACGCCGCCGATGGCATGACCGGTCAGGTGTTCCACATCCTCGGGAGCGAGCATCTTTGCCTTCATCCCGAAGAAATGTTTGAATTTACTGTTATCAATCTTCATATCTCCGGCTGTTACGATGAGGATCGCACCATCCTTTTCTTTTGTGTAAAAGGATAATGTCTTTGCGATCCTTGCGGGCTCTACGCCAACTGCCTGGGCGGCGAGCTCAACGGTAGCACTTGATACTGGAAACTCTAAAATTTCTTTATCAATATTATTATCTGCAAAATATTTTTTTACTATCTCGACTGACATTCTGATTCCTTCTTTCTCTTCTTCTGATTTTATCCTATGTGATTATAGCAGTTTACGGAGAAAAATACCATAATAATTCTGATACATTCAACCGCTGGTATGGTTACTCTTTTGCCTGGTTGTAGTAAACTGATTATAGAAATAAATTGGATCATGCAGCGGCGAGAGATAAAGACGGATTGAGGAGGATGATTATGGATCAAAAGCAGGTCGGGGAGTTTATTGCCCGGAGAAGAAAAGAATTGAAAATGACGCAGAAGGAGCTGGCTCAAAAGCTGGGGGTTACTGACAGGGCGGTCTCGAAGTGGGAGAACGGAGTTTCCCAAAGTTAAAGATACCACATCAATCCCACGCGGACTTTTGCTCAACCGATACAGCCGGAGGGCTGGATAACAAGAAAAGGCGGTATGCG
>CAJFQZ010000046.1 GCA_904419285.1 Lachnospiraceae bacterium UBA1818 | reverse complement strand
GAAAATTCTTGCTGCTCTTATTCACACACAATTCGAATACGGTTAATAGAAAGAAATAGAAATTTATGACCGTAGAAATGTAGATCCAAATACGGTTACTATAATAAATCAGAAGCTTACAACCGTAGAAATTCTGGTAAAACTACGGATGTAAATCCAATAATTCCTATATTAACCGTAATTCAACTAAATTTTCTACCGCTAAAAATCAAAAAAATCGAATAATAACCGTAATTCAGCACACATTTGTACAGCTTAAAAGAGGATTCTAAACATTTGAACCGTAACATTGCCATTGAGTACTGTCTGGAAATCCTATTGCTGTCTCCGCTTTAAATTTCTGGGGTTGTACAGAAAGTTCTGTCTGGAATTCAGCAGAAAACAGGGAAAGCCGCCCTCCTCTTATCGCAGAAAGAATTCTTCCGGCAGCTTTCCCTGTTTTCGGATGATATTCTGAGATAAAACTTACCTTACAAACCCGAATTTAATAGTAAGAGACTTTCACTGTTTTTCCCATTTCTTCGGCTGTCCGTATGAGCTGCTCCACGAGATTCTGTCTCATACTGAGGTCAAAGTTAAGCTCAGTTTCTTTGTGGGCGGCGTTCACGGCTGTTCCGACGAAAAGGTTCAGTTCCGTACATTCTTCGATCAGGAGCTTTGCCAGGCGGGAAGCGCCGTTGTCAGCGTCCAGTTCGTCGAAGAATTCGGCGTCAAATTCATCGCGGACATATTTCTTCAGGAGCTTCAGGCTCCTGCCGAGGGTGAGGACTCCTTCTGTGACAAGGTCGATTCCGCCGATCACTGCCATGGGCGGGACGTCCGGATTTCGCGTATCCACTTTTGTGACGATCTCTTTTCCCAGCACACGCGCTGCGATATTGGCGCTGGTGCCTCCAGCTACGACCTTTTTCCCCTCCGTGTTCATGAAATCATGCATCAGGCGTTCATCGTCTTCCTTTTTTGCCGGGGGTCCGGTGAAGATATTGACGATCCTCCGCTCGATGACTCTTGCCACGGCAACTGTTGTGTCGTCCCCGGGCTTTCCTTCATACAGCTCGCTGCAGGCATCACTGAGCATGACTGCCAGACGGGAGGCGGAAAGTGTCTGCTTCGTGCACTTCAGTGTATACTCTGACATCGCCTCCCAGGTCCATCCCTGCAGATCCAGTATGGCTCCTGCTCCGGCATAGATCACACCGTCGCTCATCAGGACGAAACAGTCATTCTTTTTTACTGTAAAACGGTATTCATGGATCTTTTTTCCGCCGATCTCTCTTATCTCGTATGGGTAATTGATGATCTTTCCATCCCGGATGAATACACAGGACGGATTGTCAAACTCGACCAGGCAGGCCTCTCCGCTGTGAAAGATCTGGAGGATGCTGAATGTCGCATACGCAGTCTTCCTCACCTTACAGACCGGCAGGGTCCTTGCCACGGTCTCCACGCAGTCCTCAAGCGCCGCGCCTTCGTGGAGCATTGTCCCGAGTATCTTGGATGTCAGTGTTGCGAGGATATTTGCTTTCACTCCGCTGCCCATCCCGTCTGCCAGGATCACGATATCCGAGTCGTCCGTCTTGAGTACTTCCACTTGGTCTCCGCACAGTTCTTCTTGATCTTTGTTCAGGCTTTTCCAGGCCACATCTATGCTCACACTCATGGCGTTCCCTCCTAATAACGGACTGACAGCGGACTGCTGCAGCCCGTTTTTTTACTCTTCTTCGTTCAGGATAGAATCCCGCAGTTTTGTCAGCGTTACCTTTGTCTCCGCTGTTGTCTCTCCTAAAAGGCCTGCGATCTCCTGGGCGACTGTCATCTGTTTTTCAATAACCTTCTGCGCCATCTCCACGGTCTCAACCTTCAGGTTATAATGCTGTTCTCTGATCCGTTCTTCCCGCGTTATATCCTGGAAGGTAACGAGCACGGCGTCCAGATTGTCGATATAGACAATGGTCTCCTCAGCAATGATTCTGCCCCGGTTCAGCCGGATCTTTTTGTGAAAGACAGGTTCCCTGGTGAGCAGCGCCTGTTCGATGTCGTCTGCCTCGATAAACTCAAAAATATATCTCTGGACTGCTTCGTCATGACCGACTCCCAGAAGTTCCTGTCCCTTACGGCTGCACTCCAGGATCCGCAGATCATTTCCTATGATGAAAACCATGTTCGGAGTGGCATCAAGGACGACATTTGCCATGGATTCCGCCCGTGCGAGCGCGTATGGCATGCACATGGAAAGCTCTGCCTTGCCCTGGAAGACCGCAGCCGCTTTTTCCCGGCAGGTAGAATATCCGCAGGCGCCGCAGTTCAGCTCGTCCTCGGGGGAATATTTGCCGGTAGATCTTAAGATCCTGCGGATCTGTTCCTCGGAAGGGCGGGGATCGACAAGCCCTCTTCCGCCGAACTCTTTTGCAAGTTCTTCGGTACTCATATCCGGCAGTCCGCGCGCCGCCTGATAGGTCACCCCGTTTTCAATCTTTACCTTTGTCTTTACATAGGAGGTGTTCCAGTGTGCGGAAGCAGGTCCTCTTGCACAGCCGCCCTCACAGACATTTGCCTCGATAAAGCAGTGGTCCAGTTCGCCTCTCTGCAGACACTCCAGCATCTCCATACAGTTCTCAAGTCCGTCAACAAAAACTTTGTGATATCCGTCAGCATCTTCCTCTGTAATGACCGACTGGATCACGCCGCCGCTGACCGGATACAGCCGGTTGATCTTCGGATCCGGATTGCCCATTGGCTTCTCTGCGCAGGAGTGAAGGTCGATCCCGTCCTCCTTCAGCCAGACGGCAAGCTCCTCAAAGGTGAGGATCGCATCGACGGCTCCCGCAACACGGGAATCCCCGATGGCTTCCTGCTTCTTGGCAATGCAGGGACCGAGGAAGACGACCTTCACATCAGGTCCGAAGAGTTTTTTAATGTACCGTCCGTGGGCGATCATCGGGGAAACGACAGGCGCCATCAGGTTTGCACAGTCCGGATAATATTTCTCGATCAGATCGTTTACGCTGGGGCAGCAGGTCGTGATGATGTTCGGCATCTTTCCTGCCTTGACCTGCTTTTTGTATTCATTTGTCACAAGAGCGGCGCCTTCCGCTGTCTCACGGACTTCAGAGAAGCCCAGCCGCAGCAGTGCGTCCACGACCTGCCCCGGGCGGTCGAAATCAAGGACTCCTGCATAGGACGGCGCTATGGATATGACTGTCTTCAGACCCTGGTGCAGATAGCCTTTTACCCGTTCGAGATCACTGGAAAATGTCTTTGCATTCTGGGGACAGACCTCCAGGCAGCGCCCGCAGTTGATGCAGTGATCCACCATGATGCGCGCCTGCTCATCCCTGACGGAGATCGCCTTTACCGCACAGTGACGCACACATTTGTAGCAGTGGCGGCATTTCGCATCTTTAAAGTCAATGACTCTCATCTTGCAATCCTCCTGTTTTCTATTTCTCGCTCAGTTCTGTTAAAATTATTTTATCAGAGGAGCCGGGGAATATCTACAGAAAACCGCCCCTCAGACAGGGAAATAGAGTATAATGATCTGATGATTTTTCCATGCTGTGAAACTTTTTGACCTGCAGGTCCGTCTAATGTATGTAAAACAAAACGGCATCAGCGCACAGGTTCCATAATTTACATTACATAAGGGGCGGAAGGAGGGATAGATGCTGCTATGAAAACAACACAGAGAAGGGAGGGGATTTCGCTGGAATATCTTGTAAAAAAGGCCCGGCAGGGAGACGGACATGCGTTCATCGAACTGATGGAAGCCAACAAACAGAATATGTACAAGGTGGCGCGGAGTTACTTTTCCAACGAAGAGGATATCGCAGACGCCATTCAGGATACAATAGAGTCCTGTTACAGATCGCTTCCTTACCTGGATAAGACAGAATATTTCCGGACATGGCTTACCCGGATCCTGATCAACAAATGTATTGATATCATTAAGAAAAACAAACGGGAAAGGCCCGTCGATGTCTTTCCCGAACAGGGAGAGATCTGTATGGATTTAAGACACTGCGAATTCGAAGAGCTGATGCGGTCGCTGGATGAAAAATACCGCACGATCCTTCTTCTTTACTATGGGGAGGGATTCAAGATCAGCGAGATCGCACAGCTTCTTGATATGGAAGAGAACACAGTAAAAACAAGACTTGCAAGAGGCAGGCAGAAGTTCCGGGAGGTATGGAGCGCCGAGAGCGCAGCCACCTGATATCTGCCGGATGCAGCATAAACAATGAAAGATTGGAAGGAGGAATTCTCTTGAAAAAAGAATACACTCAGAGCGAGATGGAACAGATCTTACGGAATGACGCCGAGATACCGGAATCCGTAGACAGAAGAATGAAAGAGACTTATGCAAAGCTCGGTCTTGGCCTTACCGCTTTCGCGGCCGCCAGGGCACTGAATGTGACGGTCAAAGAAGAAAACGGAAAAGCAGTGCAGCAGGTGAGCGTGGAGCCGACGAAGAAAGAAGCTCACAAGATCGAAGTGACTGCAGGATATGTCCCGGAGGGATATGTTTATCAGGAGGAGGGGCCGCATACCGGAAAATACCATAATGACGCAACGGACGGCGGCATGACGATCGTCCCTCTCAATGCCGCCGAAGTCTACTGGCACACTATGATCGGGGATGGATGGATCGATGCGATTTATGACGAAGATGCATTCGCTGGAACGACAGAGCTCAATGGGACGACTGTAAACCTTTTTCGCGAAGAGAGTAATTATGTAGATGATAACACTGTTTCGCAGAATGCGTACCTCTTTAATGAAGAAGAGGGATATGTTGTATGGGTATATCTTGATGGCATTGATCTCCCGGAAGATGAGGCGCTTAAAGTGGCACAGAATCTGCAGGTTACGGTCCTCGATGAAACAGTTGCCTATGCAGCAGATGAAGAAATCGAGGCTGCGAAAGAAGAGATAGCATCGTATGTACCGGCGCCGGTAATTATCGAGTCATCCCGTGTTCATCAGATCGGCGATGTCATTACTGCTCCTGACTCCATACAGAGTACAGAGGGGGCGGATATGGCAGATCTTCAGTATATTGTGAAGGACGCTCAGATCCTCAATACCCTTCCGCTGGATCAGTATCCGAAGGAGAATTATGTGCCTGACTATGATTCGGCAGTGGCGCCGCTTCTGAATGAGGATGGAACATTAAAGCCACATACCCGTTATCCTTATACTGAATCTGCAGGGGATATTAATAAAGACAGCGGCAAGGAAGTAAACGGAAAGTTCCTTGCAGTTACGGTAGATATTACCAATACTGCTGATTCCGACGGAGAATTCTATATCACTCCTACGCTGAAACTGCTCAGAAGCAGCAATAGTGGTGACGGCTCCGAATCGTATGAGCAGTTTGATTACACTGAGGGGACAAAAACATACCTGGAACTCAACAGAGACGGCGCGCCATTCTACCAGAGCGTGCAGCAGTTCACTGACAACAGCAAGAAACATGTAAGATTCGCTGAGATCGGCGCAGGCGAGACGCTGGAATGCACTTTCGTATATGTGGTCGATGAGGACTGCGTGGACAATGCGTGCCTGGAGTTCTTCAATATGGGAGGCAGCAGTGCCCTGTATCCATACGTGAAGCTTGTGAAATAAATTCGGGTTTGGCGGGCAGGCTTCTGATCTGACTCACATCCGAAACCGGCAGGCGTGAGTATGCCGAAATCATATTCGGACATGAGGGGCGGGGG
>CAJFQZ010000045.1 GCA_904419285.1 Lachnospiraceae bacterium UBA1818 | reverse complement strand
GATTTTCTTCCCATAGATAAGATACCTCCACCACTTGATGTAAGTATTCTATCATGAGCGGAATATAAAGTCCAGTTATTTAAAAGATGTTATACTAGTGGACACGTTAGAACAGGTGTTAGAACGATTTCAAAAAAAGATGTTTTTCATATAAAAGCAGCAGAATAGAAAAACAAAAAAACGCAAAGCCCGTATTAAAGGCTTTGCGGTATAGAAATAAAAAAATCGGAGTGACAGGATTTGAACCTGCGGCCTCTACGTCCCGAACGTAGCGCTCTACCAAGCTGAGCCACACTCCGATAAAATAGGGAACTTGCTCTTCGCAAATTCCCAGCTACGGAAAAGGGACTTGAACCCCTACTAACAGAGTCAGAGTCTGCTGTGCTGCCAATTACACCATTCCGCATCACTTTCGCTTGTCTCTCACAAGCAACATGGTTATTATATCAGACTTGTAGAAAAAATCAAGTACTTTTTTTAAATTCTTTACTCTTTAATTTTTTACGCATTTTGTCTGAATTTACATCTTTTTTACATATTCTTTCGACTTTTTTATATTGTCTGACACAAAATGTTCATATTTCTTATATAGACTGTCACTGTTGGCGATTGGTAGTTTATACCTTTGATTCTGCCAGGAAAGGAGCTGCTGAATATGATAACTGGAACACTTAACACGAACTCAGGCTCAGATGTATACATTACTGATGACAGAAAACTGAGACAGATCAGCGTAAAGTCAGGTCAGTACCTTTATCTGTCAGTCCATGACTGCTGGATTCCGGTAGTCATCAGATTTTCTCCTGAAATTGGAGACTGGGTATTTCAGAATCTTGAAAATGTTAATGTGAACGGTCAGAAAGTTATGATAAAAAGCTGAAGATGCCAGGGTAAATCTCCTGGCATCTCCAGCTTTTTATCTGTAAAAATTTTCTGCCTACTCCGGCCATTCTCCGTCAAATACAACTGCGGCAGGTCCGGTCATATAGACAGTATCTTTCTCTCTGTCCCACTGAATAAGCAGATCTCCGCCGAGCAGCTTTACTGTCACCTCATTGTCCGTAAGTCCGTTCAGCACACTGGCAACAGCCACTGCACAGGCACCTGTACCGCAGGCGAGTGTCTCTCCTGAGCCGCGCTCCCACACACGCATTTCTGCGGTTTTTCTGTCAATGATCCTGACAAACTCTGTGTTTACCCTGTTCGGAAACCGCTCATGATTCTCAAATTCGGGACCGATAGTCTCCAGAGGGAGTTCCTTCACATCACGGTCCACATATACGACCGCATGAGGATTGCCCATGGAAACACATGTCATCCTATATTCTTTTCCGCCGGCCGTGATCGGCACGTCCACTGCCCTGCTTCCATCTGCCACGACAGGTATTTTCGCAGGCTCGAGTTCAGGTTTCCCCATATCCACCTTTACAAGACTTACTTTTCCATTTTCAACCGTAAGGTCAAGGTACTTAATTCCGCCAAGTGTCTCTACTGAAATACTGGTCTTATCTGTCAGTCCGTAATCGTAGACATATTTTGCCACACAGCGGATCCCGTTTCCGCACATCTCACCGCGTGAACCGTCTGCATTGTACATCTCCATCTCAAAATCAGCCTTGTCCGATGGATTGATCATGATCAGTCCGTCGGACCCCACCCCAAAATGCCTGTCGCTGATCTTCACAGCCAGCTCTGAGGGATTCTCTATCTTTTCTTTAAAGCAGTTCACATATACATAATCATTTCCCAGTCCCTGCATTTTTGTAAATTTCATTCTTCAGCAACCTTCCTGTCTATTATTCGTTCATGATCGTGAGGATCATCTGCGCCGTCTCGACCATGTTCGTTCCACTTTCCATACTGCACTTCTGAAGATAGCGGTGCGCTTCCTCTTCAGACATGTTATTCCGTTCCATGAGGAGCGCCTTCGCCTTGTCAACGACCGCTCTGTCTCCCGCACTTCTCTCTTTTGTCTGGCTCCGCCGCTTTTTTCTCCGGCGTTCCATTGTCTGGCTCATCATCTCAACTGAGTTGACCAGATCATATACTTTTATCGGCATGGGAAGCCCGACCACTCCGTCGGGAAGAGAGCCGTCCATCCAAAGGTCCGGTGATGCGACCAGAAGCATCTCAAACTGCTGCGGAAGCAGTTCCCTCAGCCGCATGTACTGCATATCCTGCATCCTGAAGCCGCATATCACGATCCCTTCATCCCAGGTATCCGCATTCTGGAGCACCGCCGCACCGGTCAGGCAGACAGCAGACACATCCATCCCCGAGCGCACCAGTATGTTGCGGATGCTCGCCGCGTTTTCCCGCTTTGAAAATGCAACAATAATATGGCTCATATCTGCCTCACCTCCCGAATGTAATCTGTGTCCTGCCTGCTTCGTCTCGCTGTATGGCGTCCGCCATATGGCAAAACCGTCATCCGCTGTCTTCTGCTGGCTTCGCCTGCAAGACATCGGCCGCCCCGGCTCTCCGTCCGATCCCCACATGCCAGCTCGACTCCGCTGCTTTGCAGCTCCGTCTCGCTGTATGGCGTCCGCCATATGGCAAAACCGTCATCCGCTGTCTTCTCGCTGCTTTGCAGCTCCGTCTCGCTGTATGGCGTCCGCCATATGGCAAAACCGTCATCCGCTGTCTTCTGCAGGCTTCGCCTGCAAGACATCGGCCGCCGGTTTTGCCGCATGTGTGGATCTGGTATTACAACTTGTAAAGATAATTTGCGATTTCCCAGTCTGTTACCTGCATGTAGTAATCACGGTATTCTTTTCTGTGTGCTTTTATGATCTTATCCGCCAGTTTTTCTCCGAGCACACTGAGCACCAGATCGTCTTTTTCCAGCTCTGCCACTGCCGCTTTCAGGGATCTTGGAAGTTCTTCCACGTGGAGAGCGTCTCTCTGTGCCTGGGTCATCTTCTGTATATTCTCATCAATGCTGTCCGGAGGCATGATCTGATTCTTGATTCCATCAAGACCGGCTTTCAGAAGGACCGCCAGGGCGAGATACGGATTTGCCGTCGCATCCGGGCTCCTCAGCTCGATCCTGGTATTCTCTCCGCGGCCGGATGGCACACGGATCAGCGGGCCTCTCGTCCTGCTCGACCATCCCATATAAACAGGCGCTTCATATCCCGGGACAAACCGCTTGTAAGAATTAACAGTCGGATTGGTAATACAGGTAATGGCTTTCATATGCTTCATCAGTCCGCCGATAAAATAGTATCCTTCCCGGCTCAGCCCATTTCTGTCCTCATCGCTCTGGAACGCATTGACTCCGTCCCTGTTCAGAGACAGATTGATGTGCATTCCTGATCCATAGGTTTCAATCTTCGGCTTCGGCATGAACGTAGCGTGAAGCCCGTGCCTCTTCGCGATCGTCTTGACAACCATCTTAAACGTCATCAGATTATCTGCGGTCACCAGCGCCTCATCATAACGGAAATCGATCTCATGCTGCGCCGGAGCGATCTCATGATGGGAGGAAGTAATCTCAAATCCCATGTCCTCCAGTGTCAGCACCATATCCCGCCGGGCATTCTCGCCAAAATCAAGCGGCCCCACGTCAAAATATCCGCCCTGCTCATGTGTCAGCGTCGTCGGCAGGCCGTCATCATCCATGTGGAAAAGGAAAAACTCACATTCCGGTCCCACATTCATCGTATACCCCATTTCTTCCGCCTCAGCGATCGCCTTTTTCAGGACATACCTGGGATCCACCTCATAGGGCGTCCCATCCGTGCGGTAGACGTCACAGATCAGACGCGCCACCTTCCCCTGCTGGGGTCTCCACGGGAAGATCTCAAAGGTACTCAGATCCGGATAAAGATACATATCCGAGTCCTCTTCTCCGGAAAGCCCTTCCAGTGAGGACACGTCAAACATACAGCGGTTATCCAGCGCCTTTTCCAGCTGGCTTACCGTTACAGCCATATTTTTCATCGTTCCGAAGATATCCGTAAACTGCAGCCGGATGAAAGCCACATCCTCTTCCTCCACGATACGGAGAATATCTTCCCTCGTATAGTCATGCATTGATTGAACCTCCTTTAATCTTTTTTCCGTTCAAACAGTCCGTGATAAGACAAAAGGGCGTTCTCCTCCTACGGGAAACGCCCTTGTTTCGTTCTTATTATATAGACTGCCGTCTGGAATGTCAAACATTTCTTCAGATATCCAGCTTACCTCTCATATGCGTTGGACCGGAGCACGATGCGCACAAGCCTTGTGACACAGTCTCTCAGCTGCTCCTCCGAGAGTGTCCCGTCCGCCAGCGCGCGGCGGATATTCTCCTGGTCGGAGAACTGCCCCGGCATGACGAGATCATTTCCCGCACGCATACAGCCTGAAGCAGTACATCTGTCGTCCACTTCCGTCGTGCACCAGTCTGTCATGATCACACCTTTAAACCCGAACTCACAGCGCGCCGCTTTCGTACAAAGATCATAATTATTCGCCGAATGGATTCCGTTGATCAGGTTATAACTTGTCATGATCGACATCGGCTGTGCTTCCCTGACTGCAATCCCGAATCCGCGAAGATAGATTTCCCGCAGGGTCCGTTCTGACAGGATACTGTCTGAGTTCATACGGTTGTCCTCCTGATTATTGCAGGCAAAATGTTTGATGGTCGTACCGCATCCGGGATGGCTCTGCACTCCCTTCGTCACGGCGGCGGCGATCCTTCCGCTTACCAGGGGATCCTCTGAATAATACTCAAAATTGCGGCCGCAGAGCGGATTTCGATGGATATTCATTCCCGGGGCAAGCCAGAGTGTGATTCCAAACCGCTCCATCTCGTCTCCCGCTGCACTGCCAACCTCGGCTGCAAGCTCCTCATCCCAGCTCTGGGCAAGCAGCGTCCCGATTGGGAATGCGGTACAGTACTGATAATATTCCGTCCCTTCCGCCTTCGGGCCGTCGTACAGGAAGCCCCTTTCAAAAGCCTCTTCAAGGGGAAGCGGAACGATTGCCCCGTCCCGCACTGTATAGTGCTGATTCAGCCGCAGTCCCGCCGGGCCGTCCGCCAGGACGATCTCGGCAATTCCCTCTTCTTCCGCACATCCGCTGGTCTGTCCCGCGGAACCGGGAACAGAGATCCCTGCTGATCCCAGCTGGCTTCCCTGACCTTTCGCCGGATCGCCTGCGGCAAGCTGCACAAGCTGGTCCACAGTAAGCTTCGAGACAAGCTCGGCTGCTTCGTCCTCCGGCTCAGTATAATCATAGCGGAAACGCTCAGTCTGTCTGCCTGTCAGGTCATAGGCAGTCTTCGGCACTCCTGAGATCTGGAGCGCAAGTTCATCATACAGCATCCTCTTCTCTTCCACATCCAGGGAGAGTTCATTCAGCGTCTCTTCTAGCGGGCAGATATTCTCTGCCACCGTAAGGATCTTCTCTTCCGAAAGTTCAAGGGCTTCCTTCACCACTGATGCATCCAGGGAATCCCCCACAAAGATTCCATAGCATCCCGGCTCCAGAATCCACGAAGCCCTCCTCTCATCATAGGAAGCCATATTCTCCGCCCCAAACGTCATCTCAATCCTCTGACTTTCTCCGGGAGCAAGCTCCTTCGTCTTGGCAAATGCACAGAGCCTCCTGCGCTCTTTCTCCAGCCTTCCTTCCGGCAGCGATACATAGATCTGGACCACCTCCCTGCCAGGGAAAGTATCACCGCAGTTTGTTACCTTGACGGAAACAGTGACCCTGCCGGTCCGGTCCACACAGACTTTCTCTGTTTCAATCTCAAATTGTGTATAGGAGAGACCATATCCGAAACCATATCTTACCGGCACACCGAAAGTATCAAAGTAGCGATATCCGACGAAGATGCCTTCTTCATATTTTTCCTGTTCCGTGTTGCCGTTATTATGAGAAAACGTTGCCGAATTCGGGTAATCCTCATATCGAAATGCCCAGGAATCCGTCAGTTTTCCGCTGGGGACAACCGCCCCGCTGACCACATCCGCCACAGCGTGTCCGCCCTCCTGTCCCGGCTGCGATACCAGGAGCAGAGCCCTGATCTGCGGGAATTCATCCAAAAATGACAAATCTACCACGCCCCCGGTATTCAGGATAACAATTACCTTCTCATACATTCCGCACAGTTCTCTGAGCATCTCATGCTCGTCGCTGCTCATGAAATAATCGCCAGCCTCCGCTGTCCGGTCTATATTTTCTCCGGAGCTGCGGCTCAGGACATAGACCGCGGTGTCTGTATCAGAAGTATATACCTCAGGCCCAGCCGGGATCTGGAAAGGCGTTGTAGAATATGCCATCCAGAAATCCATACCTTCTCCTGATTCCGCAGGCGTGCTCCTGCGCCTGATCTCAGCCTTCCACGCAAGGCGTCTGGCACTGTAGAGTTCTTCATATTCTTCAAGCCACTTTTCTGTTGTTATCACATATCCGGCATCTTTCAGTCCTCTCCAGATACTGACGCTGTCCCGCTCATTCACATCGCCTGAACCGGTTCCGCCCTTGACTGTCCTGGATGCTCCCGCTCCGAAAAGAGCGATCCTGCCGCCCTGCCGGATCGGAAGGAGATGCCCTTCATTTTTCAGCAGGACCATCCCCTCTGCCGCTGCCTTTCTCGACACAGCCGCATGAAGTTTCTCATATTCTTCCGGCTCCTGACTTGTCGATCCGGTAAAACTTTTCTGTCTGATGATTCTTTTCATAACACTTACCTCATACTTATATTTTAGAGCTGAAGTAAGTATATCATATCTGCATCCCGGCGGCACCACATTTTGTCTGCCGCCGCGTATCTTACTCTGTCCTTACCAGAGAAAAATCCGACAGCTCGATCGCTGATGCAGGAGTTTCAATGCCCGTGATCGCTCCCATGGAAATAACCATAGATGCGTTCATTTCCGTTGTCTCATTCATTACAAAGTCTACAGTGACCTCTTTCTCCTGATCTTTTTCCAGGACTATGTCCGCTCCGCCGTACCATGCATAGCTCGGGCTGAGCATGGCAAGTTTGATCGTTCTCGCCTCTGAGGATTTTGCTTTGAACGTAACTTTATAGTGAGCGCCCTGTTCCAGAACGATTCCGTTCTGTTTGAGCTGTACGTTCCAGTCTTCGGTTCCCACATCCGTAATATTATATACTGCGCGGCCGTTCTCAAAAGAAACCTCTGCCGCTCCCGGAGCGGTAACCGCATTTTCCCATCCTTCACTTCCGGAAGCGAAATCGCTGTTCGCAAGGAGGTTTTCTCCGACCGGCTGTTCACCGATATCCGGAGCATCGATCTTTTCAAGATTGATATTGTCAATGCAGATCCGGTGTTTTTCTGTAATCTGGATTCCATCGACAGCTCCCATGGATATACTGAGCACTGCTTTCGGATCCGTCTCACCTGTCATCTGAAATACGATCTCATATGTATTGTAATCTGTTCCGAGATCCACGATCTTCTCACCCGAATACGGCGTCCAGTCGTCATCAGAAGTGCCGTCCCTCTGGATCGCAAACATCAGTTTTCTCGGTATACTTGCCTTGGCGTCGAGAGAAAGCCTGTACCACTGTCCTTTTTCAAGCTCCACGTTATTTTGTTTCAGCTGGATCTTCCATGCCGCGTCTCCGGTGTTATTGATCGAGAAGTCTGCCGCATTGTCCTCATTCAGGCTGTCCACAACATAAGTAACGTCTGATGAGATGCTGCTGTCGACATACGGTTCGTATCCGGAAAATCCTGCGTTAAAGCTTCCGTTTTTGATCAGGCTGTCCTCTTCAATCCGCACATTATCAAGATAATAGAGGCCTGGTTCCCGGAAGATAAATGCAAGATCCGTATCTGCCGGTTCCGTATCCAGAGTCAGTTTGTAGTCATATTCCTGCTCTGCCCCGTTCATTTCAGCGCTGTATTCCTGTCCGGCAGCTCTTACCGCGATCTCCCTGCCGGGTTCACCTTCCGCCGTAAAACTCATTGCATACGTGTTGCCTGCGGACAGCGCAAGATCACTCTGCGATACAATGACCGGATGATCCGCCGATGTTCCCTCAGGAGCGTTTACCATCAGTCTGCGGATATTATTCTCATTCGTGACACTCACTTCTGCTCCGCCGTTTTTTGACACATCCCAGTATCCGAGACGTCCTTCTCCTTCCTGGAAACTGCCGTTGTACACGTAATTGCCGTCGGCAAGGATGCCTTTGTCTCCTTCGGTGATCTCAATCTCATCTATTTTCTTCAATAAAACATTACTGATCCGGATCCCTGCCGTTGAGCCGGCTGCTCCCATATTGAATTCCAGACGTCCGTTCGCATCATCACTGTCTGCCATAGTAAATTCAAACGTATATGTCTCCGGAACGATCTGTCAGGCGCAGATACGCCTACTTTCATTGTTCTGTCTGCATCTGCATATGCATCGAACGTAAGCTGGTATACTCCTCCCTGTTTCATAGGAAGATCCGGCTGGACCAGCTGCACACTGTAGTCCACCGTACCCTCGTTTTCTGTTGTAACCGCAATTTCATTGTCTTCGATTTTGGCTTCGGCTTCACCGCCCAGCGCAGTAAGGAACGTCCAGTCTTTCTCGTCTGTCAGGTCTTCCTTTACAGAAAAGTCTCCGTTCACAACATAATTGCCGTTTTCATCGGGATCTCTTAAGATCACTTCTTCAACCGGCTTTGTAACATTTTCATCATAGCTGTCTTTCTGGTAAACTTTCACATAGTCAATATAGTATGCGGCGTTTGCAATATCTGTCGTCTCGTCCGGATTGCCGGGCCAGTTTCCGCCGACTGCAAGATTCAGGATGATATAAAATGGCTGGTCAAACGGAGCCGGATATGTGATCTCTCCCTGTCCTTCTGTTGCGGAGTACCAGTTATCCTCCGTGTGGATCAGTTTCCCGTCGACATACCAGCTGATCTTACCCGGTTCCCATTCTACGTCAAACACATGGTATTCATCTGAGAACGTTCCTTCTTCCAGTGTATAGCTTCCCTGGCTCTCGCTGTGCGGATTTCCGTAATGGATCGTCCCGTAAGAAGTATCCGTATCGTTTCCGAGTACTTCCATAATGTCGATCTCACCGCATCGCGGCCACTGTCCGTAGAGATTCTCATCTGTCGGCATCATCCAGAATGCGGGAAGGAAGCCCTGCCCTTCCGGAACTTTCACTCTTGCTTCAAACAGTCCGTATTTGAAATCATGTTTATTCTGTGTATTTACACGTCCGGAAGTGTAGGACACACTGCCGTCTTCATTCACAGTCTCTACCGGTTTCAGCACAAGGCTTCCATCTTTAATATAGATATTTTCCGGTGAATCCACATAGGACTGGAGCTCATTATTCACCCAGCCCGGATCATGCAGCTCTACATTCCAGTCGTCTCTGTTCAGAGTCTCCCCCTCAAACTGGTCCTCCCATTTCAGGTTGTACCCCTCATATGAGAGATCCGTTGTCTGCTCCTCCTCTTTCTGTTCTGTTCGATATGTAATCTGCGCCTTCAAAGTAACTTCCTCTCCGTCTATCAGTATCGTTTTTGCGATCTCTTCTGTCTTCACTTCTACTGTCTCTGCTCCCGGTTCCGCCGCTTTCGCCGTCAGGGAAGCCGGAAGAAGCGTGCCGGCCATTGCAGCCACAAGCAGCAGGGAAAGTAAGTGACGGCCTTTCCTTTTTCTTACTGCGGCAAAGATGATACAGATGCTTGCCGCACCCGCGATGCACCATGGAATTATATTGGCTGTATCGCCGGTCTGTATGGTTCCCTTATCTCCGGTTCCATCGCTGTCCGCCCGGTTCCCTGGATCTGTATCTTTGTCCGGCTTGTCTGTATCAGATCCTCCCGGCATCTGCGCACCGCCCTGCTCCTGACCTGTCCCGGACGTCTTTCTGACCAGCCGGACCGTACATGCACCTGTCTCACCGCTTCTCACGTCGCCGGTCTTCATCTCCCATTGATCCGGCGAGGCAATGCCGTCTTCCGTCTGATACCCTTCGGGGATATTTCCGCTGATCACAATATCGGTCAGTATATCGTCCGTCGCATTGTTAATTTTTACTGTCTCATTGATCGGATCTGTACTGCTGTACTCCGTCCGGTCTGTCTCAATGGAAAATTCCGGCTCTGCGGATTTTGTTTCTGCCATTACCGCAGGATTCGCCATCAGTACTGCAGTGGCTGCCGCCAGTATAACGGCTGCCGCCCTTCTCGTTTTCTTCATTTCTGCGCCTCCTCATTCATTTTTTTCACTAACGCTAAGATTCTTCCCGCACACTCGCGGATCTGTTTTTCTGACAGTTCGCCCCGCTCATATGCTCTGCGGATGTCCGTGTCGTCCCGCCGGTTTCCCGGCATGATAATATCATTTCCGGCAGCCGCGCATTTCCACGGGATACTACCGTCTTCCGGTACTGTCGTATTCCAGTCTGACATGATCACCCCCTGAAAGCCCCATTCTTCCCGGGCGGCAACCGTGCACAGGTCACGGCTGTTTGCCGCGTGGACTCCGTTGATCAGGTTATAGGAAGACATGACCGCCGCCGGCGCGCTCTCTTTTACCGCGATCTCAAACCCCCGCAGATAGATCTCGCGGAGCGCCCGCTCAGAGACACAGGCGTCCACTCCCATCCGGTTATCCTCCTGATTATTGCAGGCAAAATGCTTGATCGTCACGCCGCAGCCTGTATGTTCCTGCACGCCCCGGGTGACCGCGCTGGCAAGCACGCCCGAGAGAAAGGGATCTTCCGAAAAATATTCAAAATTACGCCCGCAGAGCGGGTTTCTCTGGATATTCATGCCGGGTGCAAGCCAGAGATCGACATGGAATTCCCGCATCTCCTCCGCGACCGCACGTCCAAACTCAGCGAGCAGCTCAGGATCCCAGGCCTGCGCCAGAGCAGTGCCTGTCGGGAACGCCGTACAGTACTGATAATATGTATCCGCGTTTTCATGGATTTCCATCGGTTCCAGAAATCCGTTTTCAAGAGACCCGAGAACGCCGGTTCCATATACGGAATCTGTCTCCCGATCGACCTGATAGCTCTGCCTGAGCCTGAGCCCTGCCGGTCCGTCCGCCATGATCAGAGAACGGATCCGGTACTTTTCTTCTAAAGCCTCTGTTGTCTCCCCTGCTGATCCGGGCACCCGTATACCTGCCGATCCGAGCGTACTTGCGCCCGCTGTGATATTCCCGTACAGAAGAGGGATCAGCTCCTCCACGGGATACTGTTCTTCTGTCGGCTGCACATTCTTTATTTCCGGTTCACGGCACGGTATGAATTCACAGACCGGTATCCCGGTCTCCTGGTTCTCCTTTTCCCTGTCTCCGGCTTCTCC
>CAJFQZ010000044.1 GCA_904419285.1 Lachnospiraceae bacterium UBA1818 | reverse complement strand
CTCAGTCGGTAGAGCATTCGGCTGTTAACCGAAGTGTCGTTGGTTCAAGTCCAACAGGGGGAGCTCACAAAGCCCGTAAATTTAACGTTTACGGGTTTTTTAATGCCTTTTTACAATGATGAATGATAAGATATAAGCATTTGTCACATGGGACAGGCGGACTGGCTCAGAGTGTGAAACTGATCACCGAAGCGGCGCCGGATGCAGTGATCTCGGATAATATCTTTGACTGTTATGAGGAGGATGCTTCTTCCTCTCAGGAGGAAATCCGCAGCTGGGCTGAGGACATCATTTCCGGCAATATGTGATCAGGGGAAAGACCGGAACAATTGATATTGATGGGACAGAACGATTTGAATTGTGTAGAGATGGAGGCAGACAATTATGAAAGTACTGGTAATTAACGGAAGCCCGCGTGCAAAAGGCAATTCCGATATTCTATGTGATGAATTTATCCGCGGTGCAGAAGAAGCCGGGCATCAGGTGGAGAAAATCTCTCTTCGAGAAAAAAGTATTTCCCCGTGTAAAGCATGTTACGCATGCTTCAGAACCGGTTCCTGCGTCCAGAAAGACGATATGGCTGAGATCCTGAAGAAAGCGGACAATGCGGATGTGTTTCTTCTCGCCTCTCCCACTTATTTCCTGACGATGAGCGGACAGATGAAGGTGATGATAGACCGGCTGCTTCCCAGATGGCAGGATCTGGGAGGAAAGGAAGCATATGTGATCGTAACAGGGCATGACGGGAAAAAGGGGCTGGAAAGAAATGCGGAAGATCTGGTAAGGATACTGGAAAATCTGGGTGACCGCGTGCGTCAGGTGATTTGGGGCGAGCACGTCTGGCAGAAGGGCGAAGTGATCGGAACAAAGGCGATGGAGGAAGCATATCTGGCAGGAAAAGGGATCGGAAAATAATATGGCAATCAATATCAAACAGATCGTGGCGGATGCCATGCTGGATCTGTGCAGGACAAAGGAACTGAAAGCGATTACGATCAAAGACATCCGGGAAAAGACCGGGGTCAGCAGACAGGGATTTTACAATCATTTCAAGGATAAGGAGGATCTGATCCACTGGATCTATTATGACCGCGTGCTGACAAATTTTCATAATACAGACTCGGAAGTATGAGAGAAATGCTGGGGAAAAGCCGGTGATGGAAGAACTCCGTTTCTTTACAAAGTATCATTCCATGGCCTCGGCAGGCATGACTATCGAATGGATCAAAGAAGATATGCCGGTCTCGCCGGAGATCATGGCAAAACGGATTACCAATCTGAGAAGGATCGGACTGGGAGAATTGTTGAAAGATACGGAGGACAAAGAAGAACATCCTTATGGAACTGCATAAAAAACGGCTCGTATGAAAAGAAATTTTCTTAACATACGGGCCGTTTTCATTTTTTTCGGTGAGAGCGGCTGCTACGTTCCCAGCTTCCACCGGGCCGTTTCTTTCTGAAGTTCCACCATACGGCGGTAAAGACCGCCCTGTTCCATCAGTTCTTCCGGAGTGCCCTGCTGTGCCACATGCCCGTTTTCCAGCACAACGATGTGGTCTGCCCCGGCGACAGTGCGCATCCTGTGGGCGATGACCAGCACTGTCTTGCCCTGAAGCAGGCGGGAGAGAGCTTCCTGAACAGCACTTTCGTTCTCTACATCCAGGCTGGCAGTCGCCTCGTCAAGGAGAATGACAGGTGCATCCTTCAAAAGGGCGCGGGCGATGGAGATCCTCTGCCGCTCGCCGCCGGAGAGGGTGGAGCCGTTTTCTCCGATCATGGTCTGATAGCCTTTCGGGAGCTTTTGTATAAATTCATCGCACCGGGCGGCTCTGGCTGCTGCGATGACTTCCTCATCCGTGGCTCCCCGGCGTCCAAGGCGTATATTTTCCATCACCGTATCCCGAAACAGAACAACGTCCTGAAATACCATGGAATAATATTTTAACAGTGTTTCCGGATCCACACCGGATACATCCACCCCTCCAAGGGTGACTTTCCCTCCGGTAACGTCCCAAAAACGGGCGGCCAGTTTGCATGCAGTGGATTTCCCGCCTCCGGAGGGACCGATGAGAGCGGTCACTTCTCCTTGTCTGGCGGTGAAGCTTACATCCTCCAGCACGCCGTCCCCTTCCCGGTAGGCAAAGGAAACATGGTCAAATGTGATATCGCAGTTCTTTGGAGCAAACTCTTTTGAGCCTTCCTGTACCGGCTGTTCCAGAATGGAACGCATCCGTTCAATCTGCAGTTTGGTATTGAAGGTGGCGGCGATATTCTGAAGTGCCAGCCCCAGCGGATCGTAAAGTCTTGCGGCGGCAAAGAGGAATCCCAGAAAATAGAGGAAAGAGATCTCCCCGGCTGCCAGAAGCGCTCCTCCGGTCAGGATGGTAGTCGCCAGACCCAGACGCATGAAAGCCTGTGCGGAGCAAACAAACACGCCGGTTGCCAGCTCTGAGTGGATGGAGCCTTTCTCCATGACGGCCAGCTTTTCCTCCAGTTTCCCCATGTAGGCTTCCTCCCGGCAGCAGGCTTTGATATCACGTATGGTTTCCAGCCCTTCCTGAATGCAGTCGGCTGCCGCCCTCTTGTTTAATATATTTTTAGTACCGAAGGAATCCTGGATCTTCTTGCTCCCTGCTGTGAGCAGGACTGCCACCGGCACCACCCACAATACGGCAAGCGCCATTCTCCAGTCGCAAAGGAACATGGCAATGCCGATCACCAGTGTGGAGAAAACAGAAGCAAACAGCTGGGGCACATAGTGGGAAAACATCTGATCCAGACTGGAGCAGTCCGCGATCATAGTGGATGTCAGGTCGCTCAGATCCCGGTTTCCGAAAAAGCTTAAGGGAAGGCGGCGCAGAGTTTCCGCAAGGCTTACCCGCCTGTTGGCACTCTCCTTATAGGTTGCCAGATACAGGGAAGCGTACTGGAACCAGTGAAGAATGAACAGAAGGATCAGGACAGCCGCTCCAAAACCTGTATAGATCCAGAATCCATCCACAGGATTGTTTCCGTTTTCCATGGAATCCAAGAGATGCTGCACTGTAAACAGGACGGCGCCTACCGGAAGCATCAGGCTTAAGTTGCACACAAAGCACCATATCACGGCTTTTACCAGATCTTTTGCTCCTTTTTCGCTGAGAGCAAATATGTGCTGTAATTTCTTTGTCATACCGCTTCCTCCTTTCTGCTTTTCCGCCCTGTTTTCTGGGCATATAGGTATCCCCCTGCGGGATTTCCAACTCTCCACCGGGCGCTGCGCCGGTATTCTTCCCACATGGCGGCATAAACGCCATGCTGTGCAAGCAGGCTTGCATGGCTGCCCTGTTCGGTGATCTTTCCGCTGCTTAAGACGATGATGGAATCCGCGTCCTGTACGGTAGACAGCCTGTGGGCGATCATCAGCACGGTTTTGTTCTTTGTCAGCAATTCAAAGGCCTTCTGGATCTGATGCTCATTTTCCGGGTCGGCAAAAGCAGTGGCTTCATCCAGCACTACGATGGGAGCATCCTTCAAAATGGCCCGCGCCAGAGCGATTCTCTGCTGCTCGCCGCCGGACAGATAAACGCCTTTTGTTCCCACCACAGTATCCAGCCCCTGCGGCAGCTTTCTCAGAATGTCGTCGCACTGGGCGGCATGGGCGGCAGCCATGACCTCTTCTCTGGAAGCAGACGGTCTGGCAGCCCGGATATTTTCCATAAGGCTTTCTTTAAACAGCCGGGTATCCTGAAAGACAAAAGCCACTTGATTCATCAGATCTTCTGTGTCCATCTCCCGGACATTGACTCCGCCGATCGAGACGGTTCCGCTGTCTGTATCCCAGAAGCGGGGAATCAGGCTTGCGGCTGTGGTCTTGCCGCCGCCGGACGGCCCTACCAGCGCCACTACCTGGCCGGGCCGGACAGTGAAGGATATGTTGTTAAGAGCCGGGCGGTCCGCGCCGGGATAGGTAAAGGTCACATGGTCAAAAGATACGGCGGCGTCCGCCGGACGTTTTTGTACTTTTGGTTCTTCCATAGGCTCCTGGTCGAGGATTTCATCCAGGCGCCCCACAGCTTCGTCCGCTTCCATGACAGCCTCGCTCATGTACATGATCCGGTTGATCATCTGCCCGCAGGCAGGAGCAAACAGGGCGTAGAAGATAAAATTAACCAGTACTGTCCGGACATTCCCGCCGGAGGCCAGCAGAAGAGCAGCAGGAATCAGCAGGGCGAATGCGCCGTTGATACAAGTCAGGAAACAGGTCTGCCCCACACGGCAGCTCATGGCATACTGGCTTGCCAGATCGCTGTAATCCTTTATGGCGGTGTAAAAGGCCTTGAATGAGTAGACTGTCTGCTGGAACATCTTTACAACCGGGATTCCCCGTACATATTCCACCGCCTCACCGCTCATGCGTTCAATTTCTTTCTGATATCGATGGAAAAATCCCGCGTTTTTTCCGCCCATCATCAGACACATGGAAAGAAGAGCGAGAGCCATAGTGAGCAGACACAAAAGTCCCATTTTCCAGTCAAAGAGGAACAGCATAACAACAGCGGCAATAGGCGTCACTATGGTCCCTGCCAGATCGGGAAGCTTATGGGCCAGCAGATCTTCGGTGAGTCCGGCGTTGTCGTCGATCAGCTTCCGCAGCCGTCCCGACTGATTCCCGGTGAAAAAGCCCAGAGGCAGTTTCAGCACGTGGGACATGGCGGCGCGCCGGATATTTCGTGCCGTGCGGAAGGCGGCGATATGAGTGGACATCAGCGCTGCAAAATACAGGATAATACTGCCGATTGCAGTCCATACCGCGGTCCAGCCCCAGCGGTCCAGACCGGCCGCCCTGTCAAGATCGGGCCATGACTTTATCATATTCCCTGCCACCGCCCAGACGCACACATAAGGAATGAGCCCCAGTACCGCGGAAAGGGCGGAGAGGATACAGCCCAGCAGGGTAAGATTTTTGTGCCCGCCTGCATAACCTAAGATACGAGACAGGCTGCTTTGTTTTTTGGGTTTCAAAAAGATACCTCCTTTTTATTGAAAATATTTATCATGAAGTTAGATGAGACTAACCATCATGCAAAAAAGATGGGGGCTATTGCCCCATCAATTTCAGCCAGCCGGCTGTGTAAAAGTCACGCAGCTGATCCACATAGCGCAGTGCTTTGTCTCTTGGCATATCGTGTACCACGATCTCAAATACCCCATTAAACATACCGCTGGCAATGATATGGCACATCTGCTCATCCAGTTCCGGGATATCCTGTCCGAGGCGGCGTAAGACTTCCAGATATTTCATCGTGTATTCTACTTCCACCTCGACCATGTTGTGGACAAAATGTTCGTAACTGGTACCTTCTGACCGGCAGAGCAGCAGTTTCACCGGCTCCCGGTTCCGGCAGATGTAATCCACCATCCAGTGGATACATTCGCCGGATTCCAATCCCATATGAGAAGGCTGTTCTGCCTCAGGGAGTTCGGCAAATGTAGTCTGTGCTTCCATATACCGGCCCATAAGGGCGGCGGCATGCGGTTCTACAATGGCGGTGAACAAGGCCTCTTTACTGGAAAAATACCCGTAGAAGGCCCCGGTTGTCACGCCGGCCTTTTTGACGATCTGACGCAGGGATGCGCCCAGAAAGCCTTTGTCAGAAAATTCTTCCATGCCCGCCTGAAAAATATTTTCCAATGTATTAGATGACTTTTCTTCCATAGCATCCTCCATATAACAGTGTCATATAACAATGTTATTATATGGTGCAGAGAGCAGGTTGTCAATAGAGAGTTTAAAATAGACAAAACCGGGAAAAAGTCTGCAAAGAGAATCTGAAAAAATATTGTAAATTGAAGCCGGGCTGCCGTGATGATATAATTCAAGTAGTGAGCGGAAAACAGTTAGTGAACAGAATAATAGGAGGGAACAGTATGGAACTGCGTGTACTGAAATACTTTCTTACAGTAGCGGACGAAGGAAATATTACAAGAGCAGCAGATATTCTTCATGTAACACAGCCGACCCTCAGCCGGCAGCTGATGGAACTGGAAGATGAGATGGGTACAGCTCTTCTGATCCGGGGAAAACGTTCTGTTACGCTGACGGATGAAGGTTTCCTGTTCAAGCAGCAGGCGGAAACCATTGTAGAGCTTGCAGACAAGCTGGAGCATACATTTACAGATCAGAAGGATGTAATCTGCGGAACCATACGGATCGGCGCTACGGAAGCGTTGGGAGGCCGGACGCTGGCTGCCCATATGAAAGAATTCCGGGAGAAATATCCCGACGTCCAGTTTGATCTCTATAACGGAATGGCGGATAACATTAAGGAGATGATCGAGCACGGACTGATCGATCTGGGACTTGTGATGGAGCCGATAGACACTTCAAAGTTTGAATATGTCAGACTTCCCCAGAAGACTTCCCCAGAAAGAGACATGGGGCATCCTCGTCCGGCAGGATCATGAGCTCGCCGCAAAAGAAACTGTAACAGTGGAAGATATCAAGCAGTACCCGCTGATCATGCCGGGGAGAGAAAATGCAAAAAATCAGATTCTCCACTGGATGCAGTGTGAAGAAAGGCATCTGAATATCCCTGCTTACTATAATCTGCTTTCCAACAGTGCACTGCTGGTGGAGGCGGGGATGGGCTGTGCGGTCTGTCTCGACGGAGCCCTGTCCATACATGCGGATCCGGAACTTTGTTTCCGCCCGATCTCCCCTACGCATATTACAAGGAGTGTGATCCTCTGGAAGAAGAATCATCTGTTTTCACAGGCAGTCTCCCTTTTCGTCCAGACAATACAGGAACACTGATTTTTTATCCGGACAATGCAGGAGCGTGAATTTTCATACAAGTGATACAGGAACATGAAAAAATGGTTATGGCGTCATCATCTCTGATTGATGTCATAGCCGTTTTTAGTATACGTAAAAAGTATGATTTTTCATAGTAGACAGGTATTAGACAGAAGAGATAGAAGAAATTTATAATAAAAACAACAGGCAGAGGAGGAAAGCCGGATAAGAATGGATTACGAGGAGGCCGCTTTTTATGAAAGAAAATATTTTAATCATCTGCTACTCCTATTCAGGGAAAACCCGCGGGATTGCAGAAATGATAGAAAAACAGACCGGAGGAATCCGAAGCCAGATCTATCCGAGGCAGCCTTACCCTGCGGATTTTGAGCAGCTCCTGAGTCAGGTCAGATGGGAGATCAGAACCGGGAATTACCCGTCTCTGCTTCCTGTAACCGAAAGAGCTGACAAATATGATATTGTCTTTGCCGGTTCCCCTAACTGGTGCGGAACCATTGCTCCTCCGCTGACGGCATGGCTGAAGGAGAACAATATGGCGGGGAAGATTCTTCTGCCGTTTTTCAGTCATTGCGGAGGAGAGGATAAGGGGATGGAGCAGGCGGTCAGAGACCTCTGTCCGGAAGCAAAGATAGGAAGCAGCCTGTATGTACTGGAAAACAGACGGGAAAATCTGCAGGATATGGTACAGGCATGGCTGGAGCAGAATTTTCCGGAGAACCATTCTTAAAACGCATAGAAAACAATAGCAGGCAGGTATTAGACTTAGAAAACAATCCATTTTACAATAGGTGTGAAGACAGGAGAAGACCTGTCAGATTGGAGGCATGAAGATGAAGATCATAGTTCTGGAAGGAAGTCCGAATCAGCATGGTTCTTCCAATATGCTGGCGGACAATTTTATCCGGGGCGCGGAAGAAGCGGGGCATACGGTCAAAGTGATCGATGCTGCCCACGCGGATATCCATCCCTGCATCGGCTGTATCCACTGCGGTTATGAAGGCCCATGTGTGCAGAAAGACGACGTAGAGAAATTCCGTCGGGATATTCTGGAGGCGCATTATAAGACGCTGGTACATTATCTGAACCTGAAAGATATGGGAATGGTGCTCGGAAAAGGCTGCGGTACGCCGTCTATGACACAGCACTCAAAATATCCGGAACAGGCATATGAACTTGGAAAAAAACTGAAATAAATCGAATCTGAAAGGAAGTAAGAAATCATGAAAAAGAATATTGGAAAGAGCCTTGCACTTTATCCTACTCCGCTTGTTGTAGTAGGCACTATGGTAAATGGGAAACCGAATTACGTTCTCGTAGGCCATGTAGGAATCATCGGCCATGACCGGATCATGGTAAGTCTGGCAAAGCCCCATTATACCAATCAGGGAATCAAAGAGACCCGCGCGCTGACCGTAAATATCGTGGATGAGGCAATGCTGGAAAAAGCAGACCGGACAGGATGCGTCAGCGGAAATAAGACAGATAAGTCGGAAATGTTTGCTTACCATACAGAAGGAACAGGGGCGCTGGTCATCGATGAAGCGCCGGTCGTGATGGACTGTGTTGTGGATGACATTTACGATACAGAAGGATTTGAAAGCTTTATCTGCAAGATTGACGGCGTTTATGCGGAAGAGAATGTATTAAATGAAGCGGGTAAGATTGATTACCATACGCTGAAACCGGTCCTTTTTGAGATGCTGACCTACGAGTATCTCCGCACAGGCGATGTGATCGGAAAATGCATGAATCTCAGTAAATAGTAAAGAAGCGTAAAAGGAGATTATTCAACATGAAAAAACGTGGCTTATTATTACTCACGGCATGTATGATGACGATAGGAATGCTGGCAGGCTGCAGTTCCGATAATGAGCAGGCAGAAAGCGCTCAGCAGTCGGATCAGTCGGATCAGGCTGCAGATGAGACAGGTCCGGATACAGAAACGAATACAGATAACACCTCAGGCGGCGCAGCGGCAGACGGAAAAAAGCTGGTGGTATACTATTCCGCAACAGGAAATACGGAAGCAGTGGCAGATTATATTGCAGATATTACAGGCGGAGACTTATTTGAGCTGGAGCCGGCAGAGCCGTATACAGATGATGATCTTGACTATAATGACAGGAACAGCCGTGTTTCTCAGGAATATGCAGACGAGAGCCTCAGGGATGTGGAGCTTGTCTCCGATACGGTGGAAGGATTCGATGAATATGAAGATATCTTTATCGGCTATCCTATATGGTGGGGAGAAGCCGCCTGGCCGGTAGATCAGTTTATTGAAAATAACGATTTCACCGGGAAAACGGTGATCCCGTTCTGCACGTCGGCGTCGTCCGGAATCGGAGACAGCGGACAGATGTTAGAGGAAATGGCAGGAACCGGCGAATGGCTGGAGGGCGAGAGATTTCCGTCCGGTGTTTCCGAAGAGGACGTCCGGGCGTGGGTGGAAAACCTGCAGCTGTAGCAGGTTTTATATAAGGAGGATTGCAGTATGCAGTACACAAGATTAGGTAATTCAGAATTAAATGTTTCCCGTATCTGTATGGGGTGTATGGGATTTGGCGATTCCCAAAACGGACAGCACAGCTGGACTCTGGACGAGGAGCACTCCCGCGAGATTATCCGCAGGGGTCTGGAACTTGGGGTGAATTTTTTTGATACTGCCATCGGTTACCAGAGCGGAACCAGCGAGCAGTATCTGGGCAGGGCTCTCCGTGATTTTGCAAAGCGCGAAGACGTGGTAGTGGCCACAAAATTCCTTCCCCGCACTCAGGAGGAGATTGCCGCCGGAATCACCGGCCAGCAGCATATCGAGCAGATGGTGAACACCAGCTTAAAAAATCTGGGACTCGATTATGTGGATCTCTACATTTACCATATGTGGGATTATGAGACGCCTCTCTATGATATCATGGATGGCCTTAATCGTATTGTAAAGGCCGGAAAGGTTCGGTACATTGGTATTTCCAACTGTTTTGCCTATCAGCTGGCTAAGGCAAACGGACTTGCCGAAAAAGAAGGATTTGCCAGGTTTGTCTCTGTTCAGGGACATTACAATCTGATTTTCCGGGAGGAGGAGCGGGAAATGGCAAAACTCTGCGCTGAGGACAACATTGCCATGACGCCTTACAGTGCTCTGGCCAGCGGACGCCTTTCGAAACATCCGGGAGAAAGCTCAAAAAGGCTGGAAGAGGACAGTTATGCCAAGTTTAAGTATGACGCAACTGCCAAACAGGATTCCGTGATCATTAACCGTGTGGCTGAACTGGCAGAAAAGAGAGGCGTATCCATGACGGAGATCTCTTTGGCATGGCTGCTTACCAAGGTGGCTGCTCCAATTGTAGGAGCTACTAAACTGCATCACATTGAAGGGGCGGTCAAAGCAGTAGAACTTACCCTGACGCCCGAAGAGACTGCTTATTTAGAAGAGCCTTATGTGCCGCATAAGCTGGCAGGAGTGATGGCGCAGAATACGCCGGCGGCTGCAAAGCAGCAGCATGTGTGGTCTACAGGCAGTCAGAAAATTGAAACATCAAAAAACGAAAAATAGGAGGAATATAACATGGCAGAAATAAAAGAGATGCCCAAGATCGCTCTCGGAGCATGGGCATGGGGAAATGACGGTACATTTGGAGGGAATCTTACACCGGAAGCCCTCAGACCGGTATTTGACGCAGCAATGAAAAACGGTCTGAATCTCTGGGACACTGCGTACGCATACGGTATGGGAACTTCTGAAAAGGTTCTGGGGGACTTTCTTGCGACAGTCCCAAGAGACAGCTATCTGATCTCTGATAAATTCACCCCGCAGTGCGCGGATCCGGCGGCAGATAACGCGGTGACCGCGCTGTATGAGAAGAGCGCGGAGCTGCTGGGAACGGATTACATGGACTTTTACTGGATCCACAATCCGATGGATGCGCCAAAGTGGGTAACAGAACTGATCCCTCTTGCAAAGAGCGGAAAGATCGGGAAGATCGGACTCTCAAACCACAGTCTGGCCGAGATCAAAGAAGCAGCTGAAATCCTTGCAAAAGAGGGGCTGAAGATCTCTGCGATCCAGAACCATTACAGTCTTCTGAACCGTTCTTCGGAAACTTCCGGAATTCTGGACTACTGCAAAGAGAATGATATCATTTTCTTCTCCTATATGGTGCTGGAGCAGGGAGCTTTGACCGGAAAATATGATACAGAGCATCCGTTTCCTGAGGATTCTGACAGGGGAAGAACTTATAATCCGATGCTTCCAAAGCTTGAGAAACTCAATGCGGGACTGGAAGAGATCGCAGACCGTCACCATGTGGCTACCGCGCAGATCCCGGTGGCATGGGCTATTGCCAAGGGAACGCTGCCGATCATCGGTGTGACGAAAGTTTATCAGGTAGAGGATGCCGTAAAAGCTGCCGCGGTTGAACTGTCAGCAGAAGAAATCGAGACAATGGAGAAACTCGGCGATGAGGCGCAGCTGAATGTGATCCGTTACTGGGAAAAAGAAATGAAATAAGCAGAGCGGAAAAAAGTGTATCGACCGTATATGGACAAGGACAGTTTCAGATGGATGTTATTCTTTTTACAGACTGAATCAAAAAAAGAGTTATGGATCTGTGACAGCAGAAGGTCCAGATGTGAAAAACGGCAAAAATAGTTGAAAAAAATTCTGCGGTATGGTATGATTTTACCAGTTAAAGAGGCGGAATTGGGACAGGAGAGCAAAAAAAGCAACAGAAATGTTGCTTTCCTTTGCTCTTTTTTACTTTATAGGAAATTCCGATTTTTAGATAAGGGGGGAAAAAGCCCTGCTGATCGAACATATGTTAAATCAACAGGGGAATGGGCATGACAATA
>CAJFQZ010000043.1 GCA_904419285.1 Lachnospiraceae bacterium UBA1818 | reverse complement strand
GGCTTCGGATACGGCGGCTGCGAGATGATACTCAGCAACCCAGGCCATTCCTCCCTGAATGATCGGATATTCGATTCCTAATAATTCGGTTACTTTTGTTTTCATACTCTACAACCTTTCTTTCTTAAAAAATGAATCAGTCTTATTTGTGTGCTTCCAGATATTTTACAACGTCGCCGATCGTGTTGATCTGCTCCAGATCCTCAGACGGGATCTCAACGTCGAACTCTTCCTCGAATGCCATTACCATTTCAAATAAATCCAGGGAATCTGCGCCCAGATCATCTTTGAAGGATGTCTCCTCTGTAAGTGTCTCAACATCAGCGTTTAATGAGTCTGCTACGATTTCTTTGATTTTCTCTAACATGGTTCTCTTTTCCTTTCTTTTTGAAAATGCTTTTCCCATCCGGGAATGTTTTCCGCACTGCGGAGTATTTATTTTGTAATCCGGCTGTGCCGGGAATTACCTCTTTCTATCTGTCAGATCTGCGATGTGTCCGTTACCACTCAAACAGGCACGCTGCCCAGGTAAGTCCTGCTCCGAAACCAGAGAGGATGATCTTCTGTCCCCTGCGGAACATTCCTCTGCGGTTCATCTCGTCGAGAAGGATCGGCACTGTGGCTGCCGAGGTATTCGCATATTCTTCCAGGTTCATCGGGAATTTTGAAATATCTGTCTTCAGTCTCTTTGCAACGGCCTCTATGATCCTCCGGTTCGCCTGGTGCAGGATAAAGTAATCAATCTCTTCCAGCTTCACATCGGTCTGGCCGAGTACTTCCTCTATGATCTCAGGCACTTTGCGCACGGCGAATTTAAACACTGCCTGTCCATCCATATGTATATAGGATTCTTTCTCCTCTTCCTTCTCCCATCCCCTGCGGTGCCGGCTCAGCTGTGTCAGCGCCTCGCCTTTCACGCCGTCTGAATGTGCGGCCATATATACCGGATTTCCTTCCTCTGCCCGCAGGATGACTGCGCCCGCACCGTCTCCGAACAAGATACAGGTGCTTCTGTCTGTCCAGTCTACCATATTGCTCATGCTCTCCGCGCCCACGACCAGGATCGTCCGGTATAACCCGGCACTGATATATGCCTGAGCCGTATTGAAGGCAAGAACAAATCCGGTACATGCTGCGTTCAGGTCATATCCTGCCGCATGCACTGCTCCGACCGCCTTCTGCACTTCGCATGCCGCACATGGGTAGATCACCTCGGAGGATGACGTTGCGACCAGGATCAGGTCGATCTCAGCCGGATCGATCCCGCTCTGCTCCACTGCTCTCGCGGCGGCCTGCCCTGCCATATAAGAAGTGGTCTCCTCTTCAATGACATGCCGCCTTCCGATTCCGGTCCTTTCACGTATCCATTCATCATTGGTATCAACGATCTTAGCCAGGTCGTCATTGTCCATTACATGCTCAGGCACGTAAGAACCTGTTCCATATATTTTTCCAACCATCGCTCTTCTCCAAATCCGCCAAATTTACTTTGGCTCTTAAATACTTTGACTTCCAAAGTATATCACACCTGTTTCATTTGTCAATACAGTTTCTTAATAATTCTGTAACATTTTTCGACAATAACAGGTGCCTCATTTTTTTCTCCGAATCCGCCTCAAAAAAAGGAGAAAACCCCTGTCCATTCAATGGTTCTCTCCCTTTTCATTCGTCTCCGTCTATTTCATCATGATCTCTGAAATTGCATCCAGAATCTTGTCATGACATCCGCCGCACCCGGTTGAACAATGCGTGATCTTCTGTACGTCTTCAAATGCAGAGAGCACGTCGCTGAATGAATCCATCTGGTGAAGTGCATTCTCAACATCTGCGTAGGATACCTGCTTGCAGTTACAAATCATTCCGTCTTTCATTCTATCTTCTCCTTTCATGTCCGGGCATTGCATCTGAAACTTTCCCGGTCGTAACGGTACTTCAGGATACAGCCTGCTCAAATACCCAGTCAGGTATTGATAAGATTTTATCCATAACCATATCATATACCATAAGGGACAAAAAAGCAATTTCAATATAATCCGAAGAACAGAATGGCACAAAAAAAATAAAACTCCTGATAAAACAGGAGTTTTTAATGCCGCAGACCGGAATCGAACCGGTACGGGTATCACTACCCACGGGATTTTAAGTCCCGGGCGTCTGCCAGTTCCGCCACTGCGGCAGCTATAAAATGTGCATTCTCTTATCTCTAAGAGAAACGACCCAGAAGAGACTCGAACTCTCGACCTCCGCCGTGACAGGGCGGCGCTCTAACCAACTGAGCCACTGGGCCATATGTAAAATTGTGTCGAGTACTCAGTGCCTGCTGCAAGGCACTTTGCACTCAGTGGACCTTCGGGGACTCGAACCCAGGACCGACCGGTTATGAGCCGGTTGCTCTAACCAACTGAGCTAAAGGTCCAAATTGATCTTTGTTCCCTCAGGAACAAAGCCGATGATCGGACTCGAACCGATAACCTGCTGATTACAAATCAGCTGCTCTGCCAATTGAGCCACATCGGCATATTTATTTTTTCCGCAGAGCAACTGATTTGTAATCAGGCTCTGCCTGCGATTGACGCAGTCAATCTTATTAAATTGAGCCACGTCGGCATATTTATTTTTTCCGCAGAGCAGCTGATTTGTAATCAGGCTCTGCCTGCGATTGACGCGGTCAATCTTATTAAATTGAGCCGCATCGGCATATTTACTTCATATTTATTTTAAGCAAAATGACCCCGACGGGAATCGAACCCGTGTTACCGCCGTGAAAGGGCGATGTCTTAACCGCTTGACCACGGGGCCATGATAAATGAGCCAGGCATGACTGCTTGACGCAAACTATATGTTATCATATAAAGTTCCATTTTGCAAGCAAAATTTTTCCTGCTTTTCCCCCTGTTAAAGTGGAGAACTGTCAGCTGTCCTGTCTGACATTCTCCGCTTCTTTTCATGATCTCCGTTTTTCTCTTTTTTATGCCCTCTCTACATTCTTTGTCGCCACAATATCCACGCCTGTTCCCGCCACATTCGGCACGATCACATCCCCTATATGTACCGGGGCCTGCACTTCAACTCCTTTCAGTGCCTTTACGCATTCAAAGATCCTGCCCTTCGGAATATCCACCTTTGTCTTCACGGATACCATGTCTGCCCTTCCGCCTTTTACCTTAACGGCCGAGGTAACGATGCGGGTCGGATCTGCCACTTCTTTTCTCGCGTAGACCTCTCCTCTTCTGCAGGTGTTTCCGCTTACGCTTACGACTTCATTTCCATTCATTTCCACAGTGACAGAGCATCCCATCGGACAGCTGATACAGGTCAGATTTCTAATTTCCATTCTCTATGCCTCCTCTATCTTTACCGTGATCGTCTGCAGATCCGGATGCTTCAGAAGCTGTTCCTTCGTCAGCCTGATCTCTTCCATCTCCCCCGGCGCCACGATCTGACGTTTTCTGTGAACCACTCTTTCGTCATCAAAATATGCGCTGACATAGCAGTTCTTATATACGCCGCCCACACGGAAACGCACGGTCAGGCTCTCATCCATCCGTGCCGGATTGATCGTCACCGGCACAGTATACCGCACTCCTTCCACCGGATTCAGCGGGATGTCACGCCCTTCCTGTCCGCCTCTGCGCCCCCTTACGAAAGCCGCCGCGTTCTTTCCCGCCGCAGACGCCTCTTCTGACACAAAATCCACCAGATCATGTACGTGAAGGACATTGCCGCACGCAAAAACTCCCTCGATGTTCGTCTCCAGACTTTCATTAACCTTTGGTCCCGAAGTCACCCGGCTTATCTCTACTCCCATCCCCCTGGAAAGCTCGTTCTCCGGGATAAGTCCTACCGACAGGAGCAGCGTATCGCAGGAATAAAAATCTTCGGTACCAGAGATCGGTTTCCCTGTACTGTCAACTTCCGCAAGCGTCACGCCTTCCAGACGCTCTTTTCCTTTAATATCTACCACCGTATGACTCAGCTTCAGCGGAATCCCGTAATCATCCAGACACTGTACGATATTTCTCTTCAGGCCGCCCGAATAAGGCATCAGCTCGGCAACCGCCTTCACCTTTGCACCCTCAAGCGTCATCCTTCTTGCCATGATCAGTCCGATGTCGCCTGACCCCAGGATCACGACTTCCCGCCCGGGCAGAAGACCTTCCATATTGACAAGCCTCTGTGCTGTTCCTGCAGAATAGATCCCCGCCGGACGGTATCCTGGAATGTTCAGCGCGCCCCTGGAGCGCTCCCTGCACCCCATCGCCAGAATGACTGCTTTCGCCTGGATCTCAAAGAGCCCTTCCTCACGGTTCATCGCTGTTACGATCTTCCGGGGGCTGATATCCATGACCATTGTATTCAGGCGGTATTCGATCTGCATTTCCTTCACCTGATCGATGAACCGCTGAGCATACTCCGGGCCCGTCAGCTCCTCCTTGAATGTATGAAGGCCGAACCCGTTATGGATGCACTGGTTCAGGATTCCTCCCAGTTCTTTATCCCGCTCAAGGATCATGATACTTTCGATCCCGTTCCGCTTCGCTGAGACTGCTGCTGCAAGGCCTGCCGGACCTCCCCCGACAATGACAATATCATAATTTTTCATGTCCCAAGCCTTCCTTTCTATAACGAGTCTTTATTTATGCCGACAACAAGTCTGGAATCTCCGCCTGATTTTGTGATATCAGCCATACCCACGCCGAGTTCGCGTGACAGGATCTCCATCGTTCTGGGGGAACAGAATCCCGACTGGCACCGTCCCATCCCCGCTCTTGTCCTGCGCTTGACACCGTCCAGAGACCTTGCCCCGAGCGGATGCCGGATTGCATCTATGATCTCTCCTTCTGTGATCATCTCACAGCGGCAGATTATATTTCCGTAAGCCGGCTCCTTCCGGATCAGCTCCGCGCGTTCCTCTTTCGACAGCTTATCCGGGTTCATAATGCCTTTTCTGGACGCTTTGAAGTCTTCCTTTTCTTCCAGTCTCATCTTTTCCCGGACTATTTCTGCCACCATCTCTCCGATGGCCGGGCAGCTTGTCAGTCCCGGAGATTCGATTCCGGCACAGTCTATAAATCCCGGCGCGTCTTCCAGTTCCCCGATCAGGAATTCCGCTCTCTCCTCATGGGCACGCAGTCCGGCAAATGACGTGATGACCTGACGCATCGGCAGATTCCTGACATTCTGTCCTGCCTTTGTGATCACCTGATCCAGTCCTTCCCGGGTCGTATTTGTGCCCTCTTTATCTTCAATATCGATCGCTGTCGGTCCGACCAGAAGATTTCCATGCACCGTAGGAGTCACCAGGACACCTTTTCCGTATTTGGTCGGAAGCGAGAAAATCGTTCTGCTGACATGGTTTCCGGCGTTTTTATCCAGCAGACAGTAATCACCGCGTCTCGGAGTGATATGGATCTTCTTTTCACTTACCATATTATGAAATTTGTCAGCATATACTCCTGCAGCGTTTACCACACATTTGGTCTGATAGTTTCCATTATCCGTAACAAGCTCATATCCAATTTCTGTTTTTATGATATTCTGCACTTCCGTATTGAATCTGAACTCCACCCCGTTTTCAAATGCATTCTCCGCCAGGGCGATATTCAGGCTAAAGGGACATACGATCCCGGCTGTCGGAGCATACAGCGCCGCGTAAACATTCTCCGTGACATTGGGTTCCATCTCCAGAACTTCCTCCCTGCTCAGGATCTGAAGCCCTTTCACTCCGTTTTTGATCCCGCGGTCATACAGCTTCTTAAGTCCCGGCATGTCTTCAGCGCTCAGACAGATTACAAGGGAGCCAATCCTTTCAAACGGAAAATCCAGTTCCTTCGCAAGCTGCTCCATCATCTCACTGCCGCGAACATTCAGCTTCGCCATCAGAGAACCTTCGGCCGCATCATACCCCGCGTGAACGATGGCGCTGTTTGCCTTTGACGTTCCACAGCAGACATCTTCTTCTTTTTCCAGCACACATGCCCGGACTTTATAACGGGACAGTTCCCTGGCAGCCGCCGCGCCGGATACTCCGCCCCCTATAATGATCACATCATACATGACAACATCTTCTCCCTTCAATCTGATTCTCGTCTTCCACTGCACAGCCTGTCACGGAATCTGTGGCTGAACATTCTATTTCCTTACTCTTTCAGCAGTTCTTTCTCTTATGCTCCTTTTTCAGCAGTTTGTCAGTCTTCTTTTGCCCATCCGTAAGCATATTTTACAGCCTTGTTCCATCCCTTGATCCTGGCCTGCCGGTTCTCTTCACTTATAGACGGCTTAAAGGTCTGATCGATCGCCCAGTTTTTGATCACGTCTTCCTTACTTGACCAGTAACCCACGGCAAGACCTGCCAGATAAGCAGCGCCCATGGCTGTTGTCTCCACACACCGCGGGCGGTTTACCGGCGCATTGATAATATCCGCCTGCGTCTGCATCAGAAAATTATTGGCACTGGCGCCGCCATCGACCTTGAGAGATGAAAGCTCGATTCCCGAATCCGCTTTCATCGCTTCGAGAACATCATATACCTGATATGCAATAGACTCCAGCGTTGCACGGATAATATGATACTTATTAACACCGCGCGTGATCCCGACGATCGTTCCTCTTGCATACTGATCCCAGTGGGGAGCACCGAGTCCGGTAAACGCAGGGACAACATAACATCCGTTGGTGTCTTTTTCTTTCTTTGCCATATACTCAGAATCCATCGCCGAGTCGATCAGCCTCATCTCATCGCGCAGCCACTGCACTGCCGCTCCGGCGACAAAGATAGAGCCTTCCAGGGCGTAGTTCACTTTCCCATCCAGCCCCCACGCGATCGTCGTGACAAGTCCGTTTTTCGAGAACACCGGCTTTTCTCCTGTATTCATCAGAAGGAAACATCCTGTCCCATATGTATTCTTTGCCTCTCCTGCAGTAAAGCAGGTCTGTCCGAAAAGAGCAGACTGCTGATCTCCCGCTGCTCCTGCGATCGGGATCGGTCCGCCGAGAAAGGAGGGATCCGCCTCCCCATAGATGCAGCTTGACGGCTTCGGCTCCGGAAGCATACTTCTGGGGATATCCAGCTCCTCAAGGATCTCATCATCCCAGTCCAGCGTATTAATATTGAACAGCATGGTCCTCGAAGCATTTGAATAGTCCGTCACATGAACAGCGCCCTTCGTGAGCTTCCAGATCAGCCAGGTCTCCACTGTCCCGAACAGAAGCTCTCCCCTTTCCGCCCTTTCTCTTGCTCCCGGAACATGATCCAGGATCCACTTCACCTTCGTAGCTGAAAAGTAGGCGTCGATCACAAGTCCTGTCTTCTCTCTGAATTTCTCCGTAAGTCCTTTCGCTGCCAGAGAATCACAGTACTCCGATGTTCTTCGGCACTGCCAGACGATCGCATGATACACCGGTTCTCCTGTATTTTTGTCCCAGACGATCGCTGTCTCTCTCTGATTTGTAATTCCAATTGCCGCAATGTCTTCCGCCGAAGCCCCGATCAGGTTCATCGCCTCGACTGCGACACCGAGCTGACTTGCCCAGATTTCCTCCGCATCATGCTCTACCCAGCCCGGCTTTGGAAAGTACTGGGTAAATTCACGCTGCGCCACACTGCACATCTCTCCGTTTTCGTTGAACAGGATACACCTGTTGCTGGTCGTCCCCGCATCCAGCGCCATTACATACTTTGCCATTTTGTTTCCTCCTTTTTCTTCATACAGTATTTCATCGTTTAATAAATCAACCGTCTCTTTCCCTGCAGCGGTCATTGGATGACTCTCCACTATTTTATAGAAACTTTCATTCATTAATAACTCGCACTATCTGCTGCACCGGACAAGAACAGTTTCCTACTAAATAAAAAATAGGCTTCGCCTATTCAACTCCCCTGCCCCTCAATCATGAGGGGATAGGGGGTTTTCTTTTGTTACTTTTTCTTGCATAATAGACTTATGA
>CAJFQZ010000042.1 GCA_904419285.1 Lachnospiraceae bacterium UBA1818 | reverse complement strand
ATTTACACTGTGATTAAAGAGATCTGCAAAGGAGAAAGAGAAAATGATTGAGATTGCCAGACTTCCGGCTGATGACCGGCGGGAGCTGTTTCATAACACTGCAGCAAAAACCGGCCTTCACGATGCCATTGTGGAAAAAGATTTTTGGGTATGCCTGACGCTGGGTTATCTGTTCCACCGTTGCCCGTGGAAAAAGACGGTCACATTTAAGGGCGGGACCAGCTTATCCAAAGGGTATCACCTTATCAGCCGATTTTCTGAGGATATTGATCTGATTTTGGATTGGCGTGTCCTGGGGTATGGTGTCAATGAACCATGGGAAAAACGTTCGAACACCAAACAGGATGCCTTCAATAAAGAGGCGAACCGAAAGGCCGAGGTTTTCCTGGCAGAAACCTTCTGCCCGCAGGTCCGGGAAGGACTTTCTGCTGAATTGGGCCTTCCAGCCAATCTTTACATAGACAAGGAAGATAAACAGACAGTGATTTTCGCTTATCCAAACCTGTTTAGCGATGCCTCTACCTTGCAGGTGATCCGGCTGGCAGCCTGGACACCGGCACAGCTGGTGGATATTGTACCGTATTCTGCGGAGCAGTATCCAAAGTTATTCAAGCAGAAAGAGGTTTCTGTTCTGACGGTGGCGCCGGAGCGGACGTTCTGGGAAAAGGCGACGATTCTTCACCATGAGGCCAACCGGCCTAAACATCTTTCCATGCCCCAGAGGTATTCCCGCCATTATTATGACCTTTACTGTATGTCAAAATCGCCTGTGAAGGAAAAAGCGTTCGCACAGCTTAGCCTGCTGCAAAAAGTGGTTGATTTCAAGATGAAGTTTTATCCGCGGGCCTGGGCGCATTACCCGGAAGCTGTTCCGGCTACCTTAAAGCTGCTTCCTCCGTCTTACCGTTTGAGTGCGCTGCAGGAAGATTACTCTGCCATGCGGAATATGCTCTATGGGGAGATTCCATCTTTTGAAACCATGATGGAAGCCGTTGGAGAGCTGGAGAAGGAAATTCACGCACTATAAGGAAAAAGGTATATAATGATTGCGCAAAAAGCGCAACCCACGGCTTGAGAAGTAAATGCCGCTTCCTTCCCTGCGCACGTGGTATATCTTTGCTGTACGAAAGGAGCGGAAAAGCCAATGCACGACATCTGGAACCCCTGGCACGGCTGCAGAAAGTGCTCGGAGGGCTGTGAAAACTGTTATATGTATTTCCTGGACCGGATGCGGGATCAGGACGGGAGCCGGATCTACAGGACGAAGAACGGATTCCGTTATCCTCTGTCCAGGGACAGACAGGGACGGTATAAGATCAGAAGCGGTGAGATGATCCGTGTCTGTATGACCTCTGACTTCTTTCTGGAAGAGGCGGATGTGTGGCGGGATGAAGCGTGGTCGGTGATGCGTCAGAGAAGAGATGTGATCTTCTATCTGCTGACAAAACGCCCGGAGCGGGTATCCTCCTGTCTGCCCTATGACTGGGGAGACGGCTGGGATCATATTTTTTTCAATGTGACATGCGAGAACCAGAGACGGGCGGATGAGAGGATCCCCATCCTTTTCCGGCTGCCTTTTAAACATAAAGGGATTATGACAGCTCCGCTGATCGGTCCTGTGGATATCGAGAAATATCTTGCCGAGGGCCAGATCGAGCAGGTGATGTGCGGAGGAGAGAACTATGACGGCTCCCGCCCGTGCCGGTATGAATGGGTGAAGCTCTTAAGCGATACGTGCAGAAAATATGACGTCACGTTCAACTTTATTGAAACCGGGACCTGTTTTATCAAAGAGGGAAAAGTCTACCGGATTCCGGGTAAAAAAACGCAGTCGCAGCAGGCATACAGATCCGGACTCAACTATCAGGGAAAGAAAATCTCCTTCCATCTGACGGATGAATGGGGGTATGACATTCCGGAGGAGGATCTGTATGTCCCCCATTATCATCCGGTAACATGCAGAGAATGCGCAAACCGACTGACCTGTAACGGCTGCTCGGACTGTGGAAAATGTACCCG
This sequence comes from Lachnospiraceae bacterium UBA1818, assembly GCA_904419285.1. Classification (GTDB taxonomy): domain Bacteria; phylum Bacillota; class Clostridia; order Lachnospirales; family Lachnospiraceae; genus Mediterraneibacter; species Mediterraneibacter caccogallinarum. The sequence continues at coordinate 9,290 of CAJFQZ010000042.1, read as the reverse complement.
GTAGTCACAGATGCTCTGCCAGCACGGAAAGCCCTTCCTTAAGACGCTCCTTTTCTCTGACAGTGGCAAGGGAGACGCGCAGATAACACTGCTCCTCACGGGGACCGCTTAAAAAACGGTCCGAGTGGTAGACACGGATCCCCGCGTTCATAAGATCTTTCTCTACTTCCGAACCTCTGCGTTTATCCCGGATCGGAAGCCAGCGGTAGAAGCTTAAGGGATGCCCGATCCCTTTCTGTTCCGGGAAAAACTCATAGAACAGTTCATTCATTTCTCCTGCAAGCGCCCGTTTTTTCTCAGTGATCTCACCGGCTTTTCCCGAGAGGATGACCTCGGCATCCAGTGAAGATGTCTTGACATTCACATTGAAGAGCGCGCTCAGGATCTGATCCCGAAAGCGGTCGCTGTATACGAGATAGGCGACCCGCAGACCGGAGCAGAGAGATTTGGATGTGCCGCTGATATAGACGGACTGCTCCGGAAGAAATCGGGAGAGCGGTCCCCGGTAATCATCCATGATGCCGGCGCTCAGGAAAGCATGGATATCGTCCTCGATCAGGATCATGCCGCACCTGCCGATCACATCGGCCAGGGCGGTTTTTCTGCGCTCGGAGATCATGACGGTGGTAGGATTACAGCAGGAGGGACTGAGAAAGACTCCGTGGATGGGCTTCAGTCTGTGCTGTGCCTCCAGTTCATCAGCCAGCATCCCTTCGCTGTCTCCCGTAATGGGAACGAGCTGCAGATGGTGCATTTTCGCCAGTTCAATAAAATTGACAAAGGCGTAAGTGTCCACTGCGATCCGGTTTCCCGGTTCAAAGAGGGAAAAAAGAGCAAGGGCGATGGCGTTCAACGTTCCGGATGCAATGGCGAGATGGTCCGGGTCAGTATGGACGCCCATATTCTCCAGCCAGTTTACTGCGGCAGCCTTGTGGTGGGGCATTCCTGTCGGATACTCATAGTCCAGAAGTTCTGAAAGACGCCGCTTTTTCATCACAGAGGCAACGGCATCGCCGATCATATCATTGCACTGCTCAAAGGAGCTGACAAACCCGAGATCAATGCTGCTGTCCGCCAGGTTCCCGGCGGAGATCGTCACAGATTTGGCGGCATTGGGCGCAACAAAGGTTCCGCTGCCGGTCACTGCATAGATCAGCCCTTTCAGTTCGCACAGGCGGTAGGCCCGTGTGACGGTAGTAAAATTGATATCGAGAAAATCTGCCAGCTCCCTCTGAGGCGGCAGTCTGGTGCCCGGCGGGAGAAAGCCGGCTGCGATATCCTTCTCCAGCTGTTCGGCGAGGGAGAGGTAGACTGGCCGCTTCAGGCGGCTGCGCTCCGGTTTCCATGACATGGGGTAGTTTAAAAACGAATTGAACGGCGTGACAGCTTCCTTTCCTGTGAAATAGAATCCATACAATTATACTGCTTAATGTATGGAAAGACAATGGCGAAGAACGATACGGACGCTTTGCTTATAGGAAAGGGGCAGTCCGATCCTTAAGCCAGCACAAATCGGTCAGCCCCTTCCCTATGGGTGAAACGATATACAAAAATTGTAATCCATACAATTATCTTGTTGATTGTATGTAAATGTGGTGATAGTCTGTAATAGGATTATGAGACTTAAATACGGAGGAGAGCCATGCAGTCAGAATCAACAGTTTTACAGACAAAAATGACAGTTCCGAGATCAGAGAAACTGAAAAAGGCATTTAAGGCGGCTTTTCCTTATACAATACCGATCTTTGCCGGTTTCTGGTTTCTGGGAATTACATACGGAATCTATATGAATGTGTCCGGCTTCAGCTTCTGGTATCCCATGCTGATGAGCATCACGATCTTTGCCGGATCCATAGAATTTGTTACGGTCAATATGCTTCTCGGAGCGTTCAATCCACTGCAGGCGTTTGCCATGACACTGATGATCAATGCCAGACATCTGTTTTACGGGATCTCCATGCTTGATAAGTTCCGGGGACTAGGCTGGAAGAAGTTCTACCTGATCTTCGGGATGTGCGACGAGAGTTTTTCCATCAACTATACCGCGGATATCCCGGAGGATGTGGATCGGGGATGGTTCATGTTCTTTGTCACTCTTCTGAACCATATCTACTGGTTCTCGGGGGCAACGCTGGGAGGTGTCTTCGGATCACTGATCCATTTCGATACAGAGGGACTGGAATTTGTTATGACGGCCATGTTCGTGGTGATCTTCCTGGAGCAGTGGCTGAAGGAGAAAAAACATACAAGCTCGCTGCTGGGACTTGGGATCTCGCTGCTCTGCCTGACCGCGTTCGGAGCAGATAATTTTATCATCCCGGCAATGCTTGCCATCACTGCGGTACTCACTCTGCTGAGGCGGCCGCTTGAGAGAGGAGGAGAGGTACAATGACATTGACACAGCAGATCATTACGATCGGAATGGTAGTCCTGGGAACGGCGGTCACGCGGTTCCTGCCGTTTCTTGTATTCCCGGCGGGGAAACCGACGCCGAAATATGTACAGTATCTCGGAAAGGTCCTTCCTGCGGCGGTGTTCGGACTGCTTGTCGTCTACAGCCTGAAGGATGTGAGTATCCTGACAGGAAGCCATGGCATCCCTGAGCTGATCGCCATCATCGTGGTCGTTATACTCCATGTCTGGAAGAGACAGATGCTGCTGTCCATTGCGGGAGGGACAGTGTGCTATATGCTGCTGGTGCAGTTGGTGTTCTGAGAAAGCGGATGCCGGCAGGAAGGCAGAGGATACTATGTTAGAGGAAGTGAGGAGGCTGTGTACGAGCTTGTTAGAATTAAAAAATGCTTGACAAAGCCCGCAAAATCATTTATATTTACACACATAGCAAGGGCGCTTGATCATTTGGTCAAGTGCCCTTTTTACATATAGATCGACACAGACGGAAAATGGGAATACTGTGGGACAAAGGCGTTTCATCTGCAATTGGCGGAGAAGCGCTTTTTTGATTTTACTTTCCGGATTTCCAGCCTGTGCCCGGAGCCGGGGATTCCCGGCGGAAAGATTTTCAGCAGCTTGAAAAAGGGCTGATCCAGCAGGTGGACGCCCTGAATCTGTTTCTGAACGATATATACGGTGACAAGAAGATCATACACGACGGGGGTATTCCAGAGAAATTATACGAGGGGAATGTGATTTCGGCGGTACTCTCGCCGACAGAAGGGATTGTCTTCTTTACGCACAAGAAGCCGCTGGCGGCGGAGAATGAGGTGATCTGCAGGATCATCCGCAGGCTTCATGAGTAATGTGAAAGAGCATGATACAGTGAAAGCTGTCAAAAGGACCATCTGCATGACAACAGATGGTCCTTTTGACGTATGGATAAACTGATTTACATCAGTCTTTTTCATCCAGCTGCTTTTTCAGTTTTTCGATCAGTCTCTCCTTTTCTGCAAGATCAGCCTCTTTTCTACTGAGCAGTTCCTTGGAAAACATCTCCATCACCTTCTCCGTATTCCGGCACAGCTGATAGATTTCCTCATAATATTTCTGAAACTGCGGGTAAACGGTAATCAGCTTCACGATCATCTCCGGTTCATCCACACTGAGGAAGGTCAGCCATGCATCCAGCTTGTCTTTGATACCCTTATTGTGCAGAATCCCGAGGAAATTGTCAAGTGGAAGAAAGACGAACTCCTGCAGCAGATCAAGTTTAAGTCCGGTATCCGTCTTCTGTGATGCCCGATGGATAAAATGTTCCGGAAACTGATGGAATTCTGCCGGACTATGTTCATAAAATATGATCGTGTATACCTTCTTAATGTCCCGATAGCTGAATGTATTTCCCTTTTCCCCTTTGATCCTTTTATACTGCCTGAGCAGCAGATCCGCAGAATAGCAGACCGCTCTCTGCCCGGGGAATTTATACCCAAGCTTCTGGACCTCTACATTTGCGATGCTGTGATCCTCCAGCTCAATCACAATGTCCATGATGACCAGCGAGTTTTCATCTGCGATCCTTGAAGAGTCGTTCGGCAGGATCTTCAGGATCCTGATCTTCTGTCCGAGGATCAGTGAGAGCAGTTCTTCCAGCCTTTCCGGCGCCGAATCAGGATCCATGATCTCTTTAAAAAAGGAATCATACAGGATTTTGATCCCTTTTGCTCCCGTGCAGAACTTCATGAATTCCTTCTTCTGTTCTTCATTCCATTCCTGCCAGATACATCGCAGTCTTTTATTTTCTGAGATTTCTCCGAGAATTTCCTTTCTCGTCCGAATCATGGGAAAATACTGCTGAAGCACATTTGCCATACGCATATCCTCCTTTGTGCTTTCGGATACCAGAAATATCCGATGTCTTTTTTTCTGTTTTCTTTGTTCCATTCATCATCGGGTAATCACTTTGAGAAAAGCTCCGAAAATGAGAAGCCCTGGGGCTGTGATAGCAGGTACAGAAGCCCGCTGTCTACCGGACACTGTACAGGCGGCAAGAACGCCGCCGATATCGTGAATTAAGAATAGCATGCGCAGGGAAGAATTACAATGATAACTTATAGGTAAAAATAGAAAATAATTTTGAAAATATGATATAAAAATATAGGGAAGAAAAGTAAAATATCTGAAAATAATATAGTAAAATCAGTACATAGGTGCTATAATGCAGGCATAACATAATGTTCGTCAGTTTACCGGGAGGTGAGCGTATGGAAGTACTTGGATTTCTGCTTCTTATACTGGCCTTCGGAGGCGTTGTCGCAGCGACGGCTTTGAGAGGAAAAGCGTGGAAGGATTTCACAGACAGAGTGACAGATAAGAAAGAATAAGAGACAGTCGGAAGAGGACATAAGACAAAGGAAGCACAGGCTTTGGAAGCAGGTGCTTCCTTTTTTCGGCTCAAAAGTTACTTTTCGGTAACTAGGGCACAATATTGTGCTTACTTTACAATCTATCTGCCTCCCCATAAAATAGCAGTGAAAACAGAGAAAACAGCGCTGAAAACGGCGGATCTCAAGTTTAAAACGGATTATAGACGAGGAGGATCAAGATGACAGCAAGGGAATGCCTGCAGATACTGCGGAAGATCAAGGATGTGGCATTTGCCACTGCAGATGAGAACGGGATGCCCCATAACAGGATCATTGATGTGATGCTGGTGGAAGATGAGAAGCTTTACTTCTGCACAGCGAGAGGAAAAGAGTTTTACCGGCAGCTTATGGGCACGGAATATACAGAGATCACGGGGATGAATCGGGAATACCAGATGGTGAGGCTCGCAGGAAAAGTGCAGAAGCTGGCGGATCAGAAGAAATGGATTGACCGGATCTTTGAGGAAAACCCATCTATGAATGAGGTCTATCCGGGAGAGAGCAGGTATATTCTGGAGCCGTTCTGTATTGAGTGTGGTCAGATCGAGTTCTTTGATCTCGGGAAGAACCCGATCTTCAGAGAAACCTTTACGATCGGTCCGGCAGTGGAAGAAGAAAAAGGATTTGAGATCACGAATGACTGTATCGGATGTGGAAAATGTAAGAGCGATTGTCCACAGCAGTGTATCTCGGAGGGAACACCCTTTGTGATCCGGCAGGAACACTGCCTGCACTGCGGACTGTGCTTTGAGAACTGTCCGGTCCAGGCGGTCAGAATGCGGGGTGAAGGGAAATGATCAGAGAGATGTGGACGCTGCATTTATCTCCGGAAGAGCTTCTGCATCATCCGGCGACAGAGTTCGCGGCAAGGCTGGTGGAGCAGGAACGGCGGACCTGTCATCTTCCGTCAGAACGGCTTGAAGAATGTGAGTTCAGCGGCGCCGGTGCGAGATAAGATAAGAAGCTCCACGGATTGAACGGCGTCTGAAGGCAGTGAATTTTCCCCTGGAAATTTGTCTGAAAATGTGCTATATATTTATCTTGTATCATTTTGGGGATTACAGTGAGACTGTATTTTGACAGCAACGTGAGATCTGGAGGGAATACAATGTGGATCGCAGATAAATATATTGATCATGTAAAAGAAGAGACGACGGCACATCCCGGTAAGAGCTGGGACCAGATGCTGCTTGGCTTTAAACTGAACAAACTCCGCACGAAGCTGCTTCCGAAGAAAGGAATATCGAAGGGCTATCAGAAGCTGGAAGCCATGATGATGTCCTTTGTGGCAGACTCGCTCGCATGCCCGGAAAGCTATGTGTGGGGCAATATTTTTTCACCTTGTGAGATCATGGAGTGCTTCGGACTGAACACACTTTCGATCGAGTGTCTTTCCTGCTATTTCAGCGGGTATCATCTGGAAGATTTCTTTATCGACTACGCGCAGAATACGGGAATCGCCCCGACGCTGTGTTCCTACCACAAGACCTTTGTGGGAGCAATCGACAGCGGAGCGGTGCCGGTGCCGGAGTATGCGGTGACGACCTCACTGTCCTGCGACGGGAACCTGAATACGTTCGTGCCCTTTACTTTTCTGGACGTTCCTTACAGGGATGACGAGGCGTCTGTGGATTATCTGGCAGAACAGTTAAAAGAGTTCACGGCAGAACTTGAGAGACGTTTCGGAAAATCCTTTGACGAAGAGAAACTGAAAAATGCAATACGCATTGAGAATGAGACGAGAAAAGAACTGATGCGCTTCTTTAAACTGCAGAGTGAACGGTATTATCCTGGCGAGCTGATCAGCCATCTCTATATGATGATGGGAATGCATCTGCTCATCGGCAAGCAGGAATTTCTTGATCTGATCCGGTTTATGATAAAGGATATCGAGAACTATCCGAAGTTTGACGGCAAAAAGATCCTGTGGATCCATCTGCTTCCGTTCTATCAGGAGACGCTGCAGAGCTATTTTAACTCCAACAGGAAATACCAGATCATCGCCAGCGATATCATCATCGATTCCATGGAAGAGATGGACGAGACAAAACCGTTCCATGCGCTGGCGAAGAAGATCATCCGCAATCTGTACAACGGCTCCTATTCCCACAGGGCGGATATGGTCGGAAAGCTGGCGGATACCCTCCATCCGGACGCTGTCATCCAGGCAGTCTTCGGGCGGCAGTCTTCTGCTCAAAGAGAAATTAAATGAGATGGATATTCCAATGCTGATCCTTGACGGAGACGGCATTGACCGGAGGAACAGTCATGACGGACAGATCAAGACGCGTCTGGAAGCGTTCCTGGAGATGCTGGAAAACGGCAGCCCGGCAGAGACGGACGGAGACGCCGGTAAGAACAGCAGGAGCCAGATGACAGAGGAGGAGCAGGAAAGGGCATGCTAGGTTATATATGTAAATACGCACCGGTAGAAGTGTTTGAATCCATGGGAGTTCAGATGGAGCGGATCGAGCCGGATGTGACCAATTTTAATCAGGCGGAGATCCGGATGCATCCGAATATCTGCAGCTTTGCGAAGGGCGTGCTGGAAGAGGTCATGAGCAGTGATTACGAGGGTGTGATCCTGACGACCTGCTGCGACAGTATCCGCAGGCTCTATGATGTGCTCAGAGAAGAATTCCCGGACAAGTTTATCTATATGCTGGATACGCCCCGGATCACGAAAGATGCGGGGATCACTCTGTATGAGCAGCGTATCCGTACAATGATAGAAGAATACGAGAAGTTCTCGGGAAAAACATTTGACGAAGAGAAATTCTGTGCATATTTAAAAGAAAAAGAGGAAGCACGGCAGTATGACGTAAAGGACAATGCCCTTAACATCGGTATTATCGGAGCCCGTGCCAACGAGAGTATAAAAAAGATCCTTGCGGAGAACGGGGCAAATGTGGCATTTGACCTTACTTGTACGGGACTTGGCAGAAAGATTCTTGTCGACGAAAAAGATGTATTGACCGGATATGCGAGAGGACTTTTGAGCCAGTTCCCATGCATGAGGATGGAGCAGGCGGCAGGCCGCGATGAGCTGATCCGCAGAAGCGCGGGAAGTGTGGACGGCATTATCTATCACACGGTGCAGTTCTGTGATAATTATGCTTACGAATACGCATGGCTTAAGGAATGGCTGGACCGTCCGCTTTTACTGCTGGAGACCGACTATACGAGACAGAGCGGAGGTCAGGTGCGTACGAGAATCGAGGCATTTCTCGAGTCACTGACAGCGGAGAGAAAGAAGCCGGAAAGAAAGAGAAAGGAAGACGGGACAATGTATGTAATGGGGATAGACAGCGGATCTACATCGACCAATGCAGTCATCATGGATCAGGACAGAAAGATCAAGGCATTTTCCGTGGTCCGTACCGGAGCCAAATCCGGTGTCAGCGCGGATAAGGTACTTCATGAGGTGCTTGAGAAGGCAGGACTGAAGCGGGAGGATATCTCATGGATCGTATCTACCGGATATGGCCGTGTGAGTATTGAGTTTGCTGATGAGAATGTGACGGAGATCAGCTGCCACGGCAAGGGCGCGCATTATTTCAATCCGAACATCCGCACGATCCTCGATATCGGCGGGCAGGACAGCAAAGCAATCCGCTTAAGCGAGAGCGGAGAGGTAAAAGACTTCGTTATGAATGATAAGTGCGCGGCGGGAACAGGCCGTTTCCTTGAGATGATTGCCCGGACGCTGGAAGTGTCTCTGGACGAACTGGGAGCGATCGCCCTGACGTCTAAGGAGAAGATTGAGATTACCAGCATGTGCTCTGTATTTGCGGAGTCCGAAGTGATCTCTCTGATCGCCAATAACAAGGAGAAAGCGGACATCGCGGATGGCATCTGCCATGCCATCGCCAACAAGGCTTCCGGCCTGCTCCGCCGTGTGGGCATGGAGCCGGAATTCATGATGACCGGAGGCGTGGCGAAGAATCCAGGCGTGGTGCGCGCGGTGGAAGAGAAGATCGGTTCAAAGCTCTATATCTGCGAAGAGCCGGAGATCGTGGGCGCTGCGGGAGCGGCTGTCTATGCGCTGGAGAAGATGGGCGCTTAAGTATGGCACAAAATACTGATGACAGAAAATACCTCGTCTGCTTTAGGGCAGAACCGGGGTATTTTTGTGTTTCCGGTAATAAAAAGTATGGACCGGACAGATTTATAATATCAGCGGCTGAAACTGACTGTACTGCAGATTATATAAAAATAGTTGCGCCCGCTACAAAAATGTGATATAGTTCCCATTCGGAACAGGAATTTCCCGTTCAATCATAGTATCTGATGAATATGATAAGGAGGCGTTTCAGTATGTGCGAGCATTGGTTCCCGGAAATGGGACGCTGGGTATCGATTTTTGACCGGCTCATGAAAATGTATTATGACCGGGGACTCTCGGAATTTGAGATCGGCTGGGGCCAGCAGTTCTATGTGGAGTATCTTTACACTCATCCGGGTGCGACT
>CAJFQZ010000041.1 GCA_904419285.1 Lachnospiraceae bacterium UBA1818 | reverse complement strand
TACGTCCAAATCCATTAATCGCTACTTTTACTGCCATGATTAATTCCTCCTAAAAGTTTAAAAAATATTTGACTGTGTGTCAGCCATGGCAATGAATCCCTAAAAATCATAATTAATAAAGATCCATTAACTAGAATAATTGTACTAAACCAGAAACAAAAATTCAAGTACCAAATGTATTTTTATTCAGGTTATCCTCAAAAGAAAAGCTGCTGTTCATAATAATTGAACAAGTCAGCCGCATTGAACCGCACGCGGCACATACCATGAGCATCCCCTGTTTTAAAGGATCGTTCCTCCTCCGAGAACATATTCTCCGTCATAAAGAACGACTGCCTGTCCGGGTGTCACGGCGCGTATCGGCTCGTCAAAGATACAGGTGATCTCGTCTTTCCCGGTCCGTTCCACCGTACACCACGCCCCTCTGTGATTATATCTGATCTTGGCAAATGCACGGATCGGTTCCGTGATATCCTCCACCGCCATAAAGTTAAGCCTGTCAGCGCGCAGCGTCGTGGTCAGGGACTCCTCATAGGATCCGATCACCACCTCATTCGTTTCCGGCCTGATTTCCAGGACAAAAGCAGGGTATCCCAGCGCCAGGCCGAGGCCTTTCCTCTGGCCAACTGTGTAGTGGATGATCCCTTTATGGCGCCCCAGCACCTTTCCGTCAAGAGTCACGAAGTTCCCCTCTTCTGACTTTCTTCCTGACTCTGCCTCGATAAAAGCGGCATAATCTCCGTCCGGGACAAAACAGATGTCCTGGCTGTCAGGCTTGGACGCAACGTTCAGGCCGATCTCTCCGGCGATCTTTCTGATCTCCTCCTTCGAATACTCCCCCACCGGCATCAGTGTCCTGCTCAGCTGTTCCTGGGTCAGATTATAGAGAGCATAGGTCTGATCTTTGACCGCGGCGGCACAGCGGCGGAGAGCGTACCTTCCGTTTTCCAGCTTTTCGATCCTTGCATAATGGCCTGTGGCAATATAATCGGCGCCGATCGAGAGACTGCGTTTCAGAAGAGCCTCCCATTTCACATAGCGGTTGCACGCGATGCACGGGTTCGGGGTGCGCCCGTTTTTATACTCTTCGACGAAGTAGTCGATCACGTCTTTCCTGAACTCTTTTTTAAAGTTCATTACATAGTAGGGGATATCCAGGTCAGCCGCCACTCTCCTTGCATCGTCCACGGCGCTCAGGCCGCAGCAGCCCCCGTTTTCTTCCTGCTCCAGAGGATCCTCATCCTGCCAGATCTGCATGGTGACGCCGATCACATCATATCCCTGTTTTTTCAGCAGCCAGGCGGCGACAGAAGAGTCCACGCCGCCCGACATTCCCACGACCACTCTGCTCATCAGTATTCCTCTTCTTCCTCTTCCTCGCCTTCATGGATGTCAGACTTCGGTTTCTCCAGTCCCTCGATCTTGATCCCGTTCTTTTCTGCATAATCCCAGAGCGCCGCGTGGATGGCCTCCTCTGCGAGAAGGGAACAGTGCACTTTTACCGGCGGGAGCCCGTCCAGCGCTTCCATAACCGCTTTGTTCGTCACTTCCATGGCCTCCTGAATGTTCTTTCCCTTCACAAGTTCCGTCGCCATGCTGGATGTGGCGATCGCAGCACCGCAGCCGAACGTCTTGAACTTCACGTCGCGGATGATCTGATTCTCGTCAATATCGAGATAGATCCTCATGATATCACCGCATTTGGCGTTTCCGACGGTTCCCACACCGCTGGCGTTCTCTATCTCTCCTACATTTCTCGGATGCTGAAAATGATCCATTACTTTTTCTGTGTACATCGTCTCTTCCTCCGTTTTTACTGATTCTCTTTTTTCGTTTTCTTTATAAAATCTTCGTACAGCGGCGACATGCTGCGGATCTCTTCCACGATCTGTTTCAGGCAGTCCACCGTATAGTCGAGATCCTCTTTCGTTGTGTCCGCTCCGAGCGTCATCCTCAGCGATCCGTGAGCGATCTCATGGGGAAGCCCGATCGCAAGAAGTACGTGGGACGGATCAAGTGATCCTGATGTGCAGGCTGAGCCGCTGGACGCGCAGATTCCCTTAAGATCCAGTTTGATCAGCATGCTCTCTCCCTCTATAAATCGGAAACTGAAATTGATATTGTTGGGGAGCCTCTTTACCCGGTCGCCGTTAAGGCGGCAGTACGGGATCTCCTTCTCGATCCGCGCGATCGTATAATCTCTGAGCTTTGTTTCTCTTTCAGCGCGTTCTTCCATCGTTGAAGCTGCAAGCTCCACTGCTTTTCCGAGCCCCACGATCCCCGGCACATTTTCGGTTCCGGCACGGCGCTTTCTTTCCTGGGCTCCTCCGTGGATGAAAGAGCGGATCTTTACGCCTTTCCGTATATAGAGAAAACCAATTCCCTTCGGCCCGTTCAGCTTGTGCCCGCTGGCGCTGAGCATATCGATATGGCACTCCTCCACATTAATCGGGATCTGAGCAAATGCCTGCACCGCATCCGTGTGGAACAGCACGCCGTGCGCCCGGGCAATCTCACCGATCTCCCTGATCGGCTGTATCGTGCCGATCTCATTGTTGGCTGTCATGATACTGATCAGGATCGTGTCCGGGCGGAGCGCCTCCTCCACCTTCTTCGGATCCACAAGTCCGTTCTCATCCACATCCAGATACGTCACCTCATATCCGCGTTTTTCAAGATATTCGCAGGTATGGAGGATCGCATGATGTTCGATCCTGCTGGTGATGATATGTTTTCCTTTTGAGGCATACGCCTCTGCCGTCGCGGTCAGCGCCCAGTTGTCCGACTCTGTGCCTCCCGCTGTAAAATATATCTCGTTTTCCTTCGCTCCCAGGACTTCCGCGATCACCCTGCGCTGTCTGGAGATTACTTCCTTATTCTCCGCCGCAAAACCATAAACGCTCGACGGGTTGCCGTATTTCTCCGTAAAATATGGAAGCATGGCGTCCACTACCTCAGGAGCGGTCCTTGTTGTCGCTGCATTGTCCAGATAAATTATTTTTTCCAAATGACTGTACCTCCGTCTTTTTTTCTTTATTTCTCCGGAAACTCCCTCTTCCGGCAGTTAATTCCTGCATTCCGTCCGGTCAGTCTCCCGTCCTTCAGGATTCAGTCTTCTGCTTTCTTCCACAAGCTGATCCAGGCGTATCTCGTCTACCGTCCGGTTGATGCTCTCATTGATCCGCTTCCAGACGTACTTTGTCACACAGGTATCCGCGGATCTGCATTCTCCATCCGGCTCCAGTCCGGCGCAGTCTACCGGTTCAAGACTTCCTTCAAGCGCTCTCAGGACATCTCCCACCGAGATATCTTTCACATCCCTCGCCAGAATATACCCTCCGGCGGCGCCCCGCACACTCTTGACCAGCCCCGCTTTCTTCAGCATGGACATCAGTTGTTCAAGATATCTCTCTGAGATATCCTGCCTCGCCGAAATACTCATGATCGAAACCGGTGCGTCTTTACTGTACTGGGCAAGATCGATCAGAGCGCGAAGACCGTACCTTCCTTTTGTTGACAGTTTCAAGTTATCACCTTCTCAGATTCATTTCCTAGTATTTTGCTAGGATTTACTACTGTAGAATATCATCCTTAATTCGTTCTGTCAAGGCAGGATCAGGAATATCTTAATAAAAAGGGGATCATACAAGGTATCATATGTCAACAAAACGCAAACTTATACGAGGCGCACTGATCCTGACGGCCGCAGGCTTTATCAGCCGCTTTATGGGCTTCTTTTTCCGCATTTTTCTCAGTCATGCATTCGGAGAAGAAAACGTAGGGCTCTATCAGCTCGTTTTCCCTCTTTACGCGCTCTGCCTGTCTGTCAGCACATCAGGGATCCAGACCGCCCTCTCGCGAACAGTGGCAAGAAAGATCTCCCTCGGAAGATCTGAGGAGGCAGAAAATATTCTCTGGCTCGGCCTTTCTCTCACAGTCCTCCTCTCCCTTGCCGAAATCCTGATCATCCAGCAGAACGCTGAAACAATCGCTCTGCGCTTTCTCGGTGATGTACGCTGTACGGAACTTCTTGTCATTATTTCTTATGCTCTGCCATGTGCAGCAGTACACAGCTGTATCTGCGGCTACTGCTACGGCGTCCAGAAGGCTGAGATTCCTGCGGTCTCCCAGCTCATAGAGCAGACTGTGCGGATTCTTTCTGTCGTCGCTCTGTTCTTTCTCCTGCAGAATCAGGGCGGCACACCGTCCGTCAGCCTTGCGATGGCCGGAGTTGTCATCGGAGAGTTTGCTTCTGCATTCTACTCCTCCAGGGCACTTTCCAAGACCAGGAAAAAGGGATCCATTCCGAACCTCCGTTCCATATGGAGCGGTGCTTCGGAACTGATCCCTCTTTCACTTCCGCTTACTGCAAACCGCACGGCTGTCACCCTTCTGCAGAGCATTGAAGCCGCATCGATCCCGGCGTGTCTCAGAATCTATACGCACAGTACGAGCGAGGCGCTCATTCTCTACGGCGTGCTCACCGGAATGGCTCTGCCGTGCGTCCTTTTTCCTTCCGCCGTAACCAATTCCGTCGGAACGATGCTGATGCCCGCAGTCGCAGAAAAGCAGGCGGCCGGAAAACGTTCAGATATTGTCAGCCTGATCCGCAAAACAGCCGGAAGCTGCTTCATCCTCGGTCTGACCTGCTGTCTCTTTTTCCTTCTATTCGGATCTTTTATCGGCCGTTTTCTTTTCCACAGTGAAACCGCAGGCCGCTTTATCGTGACACTTGCCTGGATCTGCCCGTTCCTGTATACGAACTCTGCCATGCTCAGCACGATAAACGGACTCGGGAAAACAGCGTATACCTTTTTCATCAATTCCGCCGGACTGCTGATCCGGATCGCAGGAGTATTCCTCGCCATCCCCGGCTTCGGGATCCAGGGGTATCTCTGGGGGCTTCTGGCGAGCCAGTCCGCTGTGAGCATCCTGTCCGCAGCCGTCCTCTATCGCCAGATCAAATCTTCGGAAAGGAACACTGCCCTGCAGGGCTGAGGCCTCACAGAGTTGAGAGGAAAGCCCTGACCAGAGAGGGATTTACATAGATCTCCAGAAGCATCCCGGTGGAGACTGCCAGAGAGACGAATACCGTCTTCTGACGGTTCCACCGGTTCTGCGGATAGGACCAGCAGTACCAGATCAGGATAAGATAAGCCGGTATATAGAAAATGAACTGTGGGAAAATGCCCACAATGCACAGAAAGCTTCCCCGGATCCCCATGCTGATCACAGCTGTAGAGATCAGAATGCCTCCCGATATGCCCGTCCAAACTAAAAAGAGAACTGCCGCGATCTTTCTCGCCTTTGTAAAAGAAAGCCCCAGCAGGACCAGAAACGGGACTGCGCGCAGCCGGATGAGATACCAGATATATTCTTCAGCCTCGATCTTGACCGTCTGGTACTGGCTCAAAAAATAATCGCTGAATATGCCCGGCTCCGCAATATAGTTCTTTGCGATCAGGTTCACATAGATAACGCCAAATAAAAAGCCCGGCATAAAAAAGGCAAGCAGGTGCTTCCTCGTATGAAATATCTTCAAAGCAGTTCCTCCCTCCAGATCGGATATTTCATTATATGCCGGGGCTTTTCAATTATTCTTTTTTCCCATACCTGGCATCATACGCCAGCAGCGATGATACCGTCTTCGCATCCTCGATCTCTCCGGAGAAGATCTTTTCTTTCAGCTCCTCGATCGTCCATGCCTGAAGATCGATGAATTCGTCCTCGTCCAGATGCTGCTTCGAGGGGATCAGATCTCTCGCCACATAGACTTCTATCTTCTCATTGCAGAAAGCCACAGTGGTGCGGAGATTGATCAGCCATTCCAGATGTTCGCTCCTGTAGCCGGTCTCCTCCTCCAGTTCCCTGGAGGCACATGCGATGCCGGGCTCGTCCTCCGAGTCCAGCGCCCCCGCAGGGATCTCCAGCGTATACCGTTCCAGCGCATTCCGGTACTGACGCACCATGAGGATCTTTCCATCGGGACGGACCGGCACGACAGCCGCAGCCCCCTTATGCTTGATAAAATCCCATATCACTGTGTGATCTCCATTGATCTCCATCGTGTCCTGATAGAAATCTATGATCTTTCCCTTAAATTTCAATTCCCGTTTCAACCGTCTGATCTCATCGCTCATCCTGTTCTCTCCTCCTCTGCCATAACAGCTTTACCGAAAAAGAAAGCCCTCGTCTCTCGACAAGGGCTACATCTTTCCTTTTGTTATGATCTTTCATTATTTTGCATAGTCTGTTGCCCGTGATTCACGGATTACATTCACTTTAATCTGTCCGGGATATTCCAGTTCGAATTCGATCTGTTTTGCGATATCCCTCGCCATAAGCACCATATCATCATCAGATACCTGCTCCGGAACTACCATAACTCGAATCTCTCTTCCTGCCTGAATGGCATAAGACTTATCCACGCCTTTAAACTGGTTGGTAATATCTTCTAACTGTTTTAATCTGTTCGTATATGTCTCTATCGTTTCCCTTCTTGCCCCCGGTCTTGCCGCTGAGATTGTATCGGCGGCCTGAACAACACAGGCAATCAGGCTCTGTGGCTCCACATCCCCGTGATGCGCTTCCACTGCATTGATGACGGTCGCAGACTCTTTGTACTTTCTGCAGAGATCTGCACCGATCTGAATATGTGAACCTTCCACATCATGATCAATGGATTTTCCTATATCATGCAGAAGTCCTGCACGCTTTGCGACTCTGACGTCCAGCCCGATCTCTCCGGCAAGAAGTCCCGCAAGCTGTGCAACCTCGATCGAATGCTTAAGTGCATTCTGCCCATAACTCGTTCTGAACTTCATGCGGCCGAGGAGACGGATCAGCTCCGGATGGATGCCTGTAACGCCCACTTCAAGGGCTGCGGCCTCTCCTTCTTCCCTGATCATCGTATCTACTTCCTTCTGCGCTTTCTCCACCATCTCTTCGATTCTTGCGGGGTGGATCCTTCCGTCCACGATCAGCCTCTCAAGTGCGATTCTTGCGACTTCTCTGCGGATCGGATCAAATCCTGACAGAACGACTGCTTCCGGCGTATCATCGATAATGAGCTCCACACCGGTAAGAGTCTCCAGGGTTCTGATATTACGCCCCTCTCGTCCGATGATCCTTCCCTTCATCTCGTCATTCGGAAGCTGTACTACAGAAATCGTAGTCTCAGCCACATGGTCCGCTGCACATCTCTGGATGGCATTGACAACATACTCTTTTGCTTTCTTGTCCGCCTCTTCCTTTGCCTGCGCCTCCAGCTCTCTGACCATCTTGGCTGTGTCATGTTTGACATCGTCTTCAACAGTTTTTAACAGATATTCCTTTGCCTGTTCGGAGGTAAGTCCCGAGATTCGTTCCAGTTCCTGTACTCGTTTCTGACTAAGTTCTTCTACCTTGGCTTCACGCTGACGCAGCTGCTCTTCTTTTGAAGTGAGCTTGTTCTCTCTGTGTTCCAGAACATCTGACCGCTTGTCAACTGCTTCTTCCTTGGCGAGCACGCGTTTCTCATAGCGCTGCAGTTCGGCTCTTCGTTCCTTTGTCTCCTTCTCAAGATCATTCTTTGTCTTGATGGATTCTTCCTTCACTTCCAGAAGAGCTTCCTTTTTCGTTGTCTCAGCAGTTTTCACAGCATCATCGATGATCTCCCTGGCTCTGCTCTCCGCATTTCCGATCTTGCTTTCCGCGTTCTTCTTCAGATTGGAAACCGTTGCAAAGTGGGTAATGATCGCAGCTATCAACGCGAGGGCCACAGCAATGCCTATACATAAACCTAGACCTATTTGCACAGGAGCACCTCCTTATTCAATTTTCATTGTACATAATACTTAAATACAACACTTAAATTTTATACTGTTTTCACAACAATGTCAAGCATTCTCATTATAATTTTGTATCACTTGACGGACTGTGTCGAAACGGAAGCCTTTGCGTGCCAGAAACCCGTATATTTTCTGCATCTGAGCCTCGTCCGCCGTCCTCGGATCCACCTTTTTTTTCTTCAGGATCCGCAGGACCGCCTCCTGTTCATCCTCTTTTCCATAACATATCTCAAAAGCATTTTCAATCCATTCATCCGCGATCCCCTTCCGGCTCAGAAGAGCGCGTATCTCTCTGCGGCTCTTTGAGGACTTCCGGCTCCTGACGAAATTCTCGGCATAGCGGGCGTCGTTTAAATAGCCAAAGGATTTCACATAGTCGATCGCTCCCTCGACTGCCTCCTCGGGATACATGCCCTGCCGCAGCTTTTCTCTCAGGGCGCTCTCCGTCCGGTCCATATCCTCCAGCAGATGCATGGCACGCAGCTTCGCACGCTTCAGGATCACATCAGTGCGGATCGTCTCCACTGTTTCTTCCGGAAGATCCGCCCCCTCTGTGATGCCGAACCGCTTCATCTCTCCTTTGTACAGCACGAACGCAAATGTACCGTCCAGATAAATCTTATATTTTGTTTTTGTGCACGCTTCTGTCTTCGTGACGATCATATCTTCAGCCTGCCCTCTCTGTATTCAGCCTGTTTTTTAGCTCTCCGCCTTTTCGGACTTCGCCGGTTTCAGTTTCAGGTCGCTCCCCGTGTCCTCTTTCTTCTCTGTCTCCTCCGTGCTCTCGCCGTTGAGATGATAATGTTCCCGGACCTTTCTGTCCAGTTCTTCCATCACCTCCGGATGCGCCTCAAGATATGCTTTCGCATTCTCCCGTCCCTGGCCGATCTTTTCGCCCTCATAGGCATACCAGGCGCCGCTCTTTCTCACCAGGTCAATCCCCGTCGCAAGATCGAGGATATCCCCTGCTCTCGAGATGCCCTTTCCGAACATAATATCGAATTCTGCCTCTTTGAACGGCGGAGCGATCTTATTCTTCACGATCTTGATGCGGGTGCGGTTTCCTACCATCTCTCCGCTCTGCTTGAGTGTCTCGATCCTTCTCACATCCATGCGCACGGAAGCATAGAACTTCAGCGCGCGTCCGCCGGTCGTTGTCTCCGGATTGCCGAACATCACGCCTACCTTCTCACGGAGCTGGTTGATGAAGATCACGACACAGTTGGACTTGCTGATGACCGGAGTCAGCTTTCTGAGTGCCTGAGACATCAGTCTCGCCTGGAGCCCCACATGGCTGTCTCCCATATCCCCTTCGATCTCCTGCCTCGGCACAAGGGCTGCAACAGAGTCAATGACGATAATGTCGATCGCACCGGAACGCACCATGGTCTCTGCGATCTCCAGCGCCTGATCTCCGCTGTCCGGCTGGGAAATATAAAGCTCGTCAATGTCTACGCCGATGTTTTTCGCATATACCGGGTCCAGCGCATGCTCTGCGTCGATAAAGCCGGCGATACCGCCCCTCTTCTGCACTTCCGCGATCATGTGCAGAGCCACTGTGGTCTTACCACTTGACTCCGGTCCGTAAATCTCTATGACACGTCCTTTCGGGACACCTCCCAGCCCCAGAGCCAGATCAAGGCTAAGGCATCCTGTGGGCACTGTCTCTACCGCCACATGAGCGCTTGAATCTCCAAGGCGCATCACAGCTCCTTTTCCAAAGTCTTTTTCCAGTTTAGCGATCGCTGCATCCAGCGCTTTCTTCTTTTCTTCGTTATTGTTTGCCATAATCAGTTCTCCTTCTCACCTGTCGAACAGTTGTTCGCATCTGCTATTATAGTATTATACCTGTTGTCAATTGTCAACAACAATTTCGGGTTTTTATTATATACTTTTACATGTACAATAAAACGGACTTTTCTTCTGCTTTTCCAACTTTCTTTGGATTTATCTGCTTCACAGCACTTTTTCTTTTTTCTTTGCTGCTGCAGATATCTCTCCTGCCCTGTCTGCGCCTCCTTTCATTCTGTCTTTGTCAAACTATCGGATCATGCTCCGATCCTGGAGCGCCGAAAAAAATGAAGCCTCACGGCCTGAGTCAAAACAGCGGCAAGAACACCGCCGGCATCTGTAGGAAAAGGGTAACATACAGGATAAGAAAATGCAATCTCCTGATATAATTTCAGCACAATATACAAATTCGGGTTTGGCGGGCAGACTTCTGATCTGACTCACATCCGAAACCGGCAGGCGTGCATATGCCGAAGTCATATTCGGGAATGAGGGGCGGGGGAT
>CAJFQZ010000040.1 GCA_904419285.1 Lachnospiraceae bacterium UBA1818 | reverse complement strand
CGTGCTCTACAGTAAACTCCATGTCCTGCATATCTCTGTAGTGTGTCTCCAGAGTCTTGCACACATCTTTGAACTGTGCGAAAGCTTCCGGGAACTTCTCTTCCATCTCGGAGATGTGCATCGGAGTACGAACGCCGGCAACAACGTCCTCGCCCTGTGCGTTTGTAAGGAACTCGCCGAAAAGTCCGTTCGCTCCTGTAGCCGGGTCACGTGTGAATGCAACACCTGTACCGCAGTCGTCTCCCATGTTACCGAATGCCATCATCTGTACGTTGACAGCTGTTCCCCATGAATACGGGATATCGTTGTCGCGGCGGTATACGTTTGCTCTCGGGTTATCCCATGAACGGAATACAGCCTTAACAGCGCCGATCAGCTGCTCTTTCGCATCAGACGGGAAGTCTGCGCCGATCTTCTCTTTGTACTCAGCCTTGAACTGTCCTGCCAGAGTCTTCAGATCGTTAGCGTCAAGTTCAACGTCCTGCTTCACGCCTTTTTCTTCTTTCATCTTGTCGATGAGCTCTTCGAAGTACTTCTTGCCTACTTCCATAACTACGTCAGAATACATCTGGATGAATCTTCTGTAGCAGTCCCAAGCCCAGCGCTCGTTGCCTGATGCAGCTGCCAGCGCCTCAACTACTTCTTCGTTCAGACCGAGGTTCAGGATTGTGTCCATCATACCCGGCATGGAAGCTCTTGCACCGGAACGTACGGAAACGAGAAGCGGATTCTCTTTATCTCCGAATTTCTTTCCTGTGATCTCTTCGAGTTTTGTCATGGCCTCCATGATCTGTCCCATGATCTCGTCGTTGATCTGTCTGCCGTCCTCATAGTACTGTGTACAAGCTTCTGTTGTAACAGTAAAGCCCTGCGGCACCGGGAGTCCAAGTCCTGTCATCTCGGCGAGGTTAGCACCTTTTCCACCAAGAAGGTTTCTCATTGTTGCGTTACCTTCTGTGAACATATAAACCCATTTTGTTGCCATGTTCCAATGACCTCCTCAAAAAATTTGCAAATATTTCCGTAATATTTCGCATATAATATTTTAATGGTTTCGGGGGCATGCGTCAAGCGTTTTGTCGGTAAATGTACACAATCTTTGTCTCGTTTTTTTGTATATCTGCGATACTTTCAGACTGTTGATAAAAATCACCGGCAGGGCTTTCCTGCATCCGGTCATACGAAAAGCTTGAACAAAGCGATCCCGATGGAACCCACCGCGACGATACGTTTCAGCAGATTCTGGTTGATCTTCTCAGCATTCCTGCTGCCCCAAGTCACGCCGATCCCGTGCGCGGTCAGAACCGGCACAAGAAGAAGGAACATTTCCCTGTTATCCGACGCATGCCAGAGATATCCGGCCGCCGCGGGCAGTGCGATAAAAACGGAATTGAAAAGGGACACCCCCACTGCCGTGTGCGCGGGAAATCCCAGCAGAGTAAGGAGCGGCATCACAAGGACCGGGCCGCCGGCGCCGGACGCCGCGCAGACTGCTCCCGTCACGATCCCCAGCAGGAAATAGAATGCCATCCTTCCTGCGGAAAGGACCGCTGTCCCGGCATCTGCACCTTCCTTTCCACCGCGCCTGAGCAGAATAGAAACACCGGAGATAAGCACCACTGCATAGAGGATGATCTGCATCACATCCTCCGGGATCAGGAGATTGATGCGGACACCGGCCAGCGCGCCCAGAAGGCTCCCCGCCGACAGGACCACAGCCGGACGGACCGCCAGATTGCCGGCCTTATAATAAGTCACGGCTCCAAGGATGCCTGAGATGAGAAACGCGGAAAAGCTCAGCGCAAGTGACTCCGCCGCCGGCATTCCGAGGAATCCGGTATAAAACATGGGAAGCAGGAAGCCCGCGATCCCGGTCAGCCCGATGCAGGCGCCCACTGCAAGGTTCAAAAGGAGGATCAATGCAATGTTCATGATACTTTCTTCCTCTCTGCCGCTGTGTCTTCCCCGGTCTTTTTCATTTCTCTGTCCATATATTCTGCTGCCTCTGCCAGGATCTTCTCCTCGTCAAGAGTCAGGACCTTTCGGTCTTTCATCAGCAGTTTTCCATTTACAATGCTGTCGCATACATCCCCTGCCGTCACACACTCCAGAAGCGTATTGACCGTATTTCCCGTCGGATAAAGATGGGGCTGCAGCATCTTTATAGTGATAAGATCCGCCTTTCTGCCTGCCTCGAGCCTTCCTCCGTCTTCCCCCATAAGACGGTATCCGTTCTCTGTCGCCATCCTGAGGATATATTCCGCAGGCATGACCGCAGGCTCATTCAGCCGGCTTCCGTATACGACGTTCATGACAGACCGGAAGATCTTCATCTCATTCCACAGGCTTAGGCCCCCGTGTGCAGCTCCGTCTGTCCCAAGTCCGATGCAGATACCCTTCTCTCTCAGAGAGGGAGTATCCGGCGCGCCTTTGCCGCAGTTGCTGAACGGACAGTGGCACACTTTCACATTCCGTTCCGCCAAAATCTCTTTCTCTCTCTCAGAGAGAAGAAGACAGTGCGCCGCGATAAAGTCCTCATCCAGGATCCCCATAGAATCCAGGTATTCAAAGGGCCGCATTTTTTTATTTGTCAGGAAATAATTGACTTCCCCGGCATACTCATTCATATGTGCCTGCAGCCTGGCCCCGCGCTCCTTTGCGCGCTCCGCCGCTCTCTGATTCAGTTCGTCCGAACAGGAGATCAGGGAACGCAGAGAATATGCCACTTTGAGATTTCCTCTTCCGTTGTATGAGTCATACAGGCGGTCTGTCTGGGCGACCGCTTCCTCCGCTGTCTGCGCGATCGAATCCGGGAGCCCTTTCTCATCCATCGTCGATACCGAGAGAAGGCCTCTCAGACCGGAGCGCACGTACACCTCCGCTGCTGCTTCCATGTGGTAGCTTCCCGCGTCGACGAAAGCGGTAGTTCCGGATTTGATCATCTCCAGAGCTGCAAGAGATGCGCTCAGCTCCATCTTCCGGTCTGTCAGCGTACTCTCAAAAGGCAGCATGATCCTGGTCCAGATCATGGGCAGGGCATCCAGAACTTTTCCCTTGAGGAGCTGCTGGCCGGTATGCATGTGGCAGTCCGCAAGCCCCGGCATGACCAGTTTTCCCGTCCCATCCAGCCGTTCCTGTGCTTCCATGGCAAGATCCCCGCCGCAGAAGGGCCGGACGTCTTTGATGATGCCATTCTCTATTTCCACAGTCTGGCCGCTGCGCACTGTCCCGTCCGGGAGCAGCACCGCGGCATCTGTAATAAGCAGATCAAGCATTCTTTCCTCCTCCTTGTCAGATTGTTCCCGTGATCATCATGACGACCTGCGCGATCACGGCCGAACCGATAAATGTTCCCGTCATTACAAAAACACCGATCAGTATCATCTTCCATCCCTGCTTCAGGAAAGAGCGGATCTGATCACTGATGGAGATTCCCGCATATGCCCCCACCATTGTGAGCGGTGCAGTAAAATTGATCTTTCCGGCCGCTTCAATGACAAACTCTCTGCACGGAGAAATCGGACAGGCCGCCAGAAGACCGATAATGGAAACATACGCCACAACAGGGAGCTTCAGCGGGATCACCTTGCTGACGGCAACGCCTGCCGCGGCGATCACGAGAAGGACGAGGATCCCCGGGAGAGATTCCATAAATCCCACTTCAAATCCGACAAAATTAGCGAGTGCGATCCCCAGTCCGGACAATACAAACAGGACAAGCCATTCCACATATCTCATGATTTCTTTTCTCCCTTCTTTTTCCTCTTTTCACCAAGTCTTCCGATCCGCGGTTCCAGGAAATTGTACAGTACATTACACAGCGGAAGACCGATCAGAAGCGCCATGTAGATCCCGTCAATACCTGAGATCGTCTCACTGGCGCTCGCCAGTGCCGAAATCTGATCTGCCATTGTCGGATAGATCGCCGTCAGCGACGCCACCGCGCTCGCCATCAGGATCCCCGCTCCCACGCCGGACGCCATTCCAAGCGCATAGGGATGGAAAATATTGAGCATGGCGATCACTGATACCATGAACCCGAAGTAGATTGTACCGATCATGCCTCCAACAACATAAATGGAAAGGCTTCCTCTCGCCTCCGGCGAATCCGGTCCGTACACATCGGTGATCAGCGCCAGATTTGATTCTCTGTTGATCGAATGTGTCGCTCCGACCGCCTCCCGTTTCAGGCCGAGCAGGATGGCGAGCGGCATTGCCAGAAGGATCGTGCCAAGATTTCCGAACTCCTGAAGAAGGAGCGCAGGCCCCGCAGAGACAACAGTCTCAAGGCTGGCGCCCGCGTTGATCCCCAGCTTTGCGATAAAAGGACAGATGGCGACGATAACAAGCTTTGATGCCGCCTTCACCTCTTTTGTTTTCACAATTTTTGTCACCTGTGGTCCCGAGAGCACTCCCATGATCAGTGCATAGAAGATCGGGAACAATATAAACTGCCCCGGTCCCAGCGGGATCTGGATCTGACCGATCGAATCTGCGATCAGAATGAAAAGCAGCGCCAGCAGATAAATTTTATACTCTGCCTTCAGCCTGCTCCTCAGCGATGGATAGACGAATTTGTCCATTACTCTTCCTCCTCATTCTCTTTTCTTTTGTCACTATATCTTCCGGCTGCAAATGTCACATTTCTAACAGGCGGAAACCGGATTGCGGTTTTCACTCCAGTCTGCGCGTTCCGCAGCCGCATGTGTATTTTAGCGGGTCGCCTTTCCACAAAAAAGGACAAATGGGTCTTTTTTTCATTCTTTTTTCCGAATATAATAATGTTGTATTGATCCTGCTTAAAATACCGGAACCATGCCTCGTGAAAATATGTTTGAGGAAATAAATTTAAGAAAATACATTTAATAAGCAAATTTGAGAAAATATAAAAACGATTCGAGAGGGGATCCCTATGACTTTGGAAGAGCTGATCCGGGAAGTACCGGATCTGGAAGAATATGTGAGATATATGCCGGAAGAATTATGGCAGCGATACACGATCCGCGTGTATCCGCCCGGGACGATCATTCACCAGAAGGATTATACGCTTACTTCTTTCGGACTCATCGCCAAAGGCGAGCACCGCGTCATCAATGAATTTCAGAATGGCAATGTCTACATGATCGAGAAGAACGAGCCGATTGATTTCGTCGGAGAGGTAGCGATCCTTGCTGGCATGGGAAAGACCTCCGTCACCATCGAGACTCTGACAGAGACTACCGTTGTCTTTTTCTCACGGAAGGACTTCGAGGACTGGATCTCCAGAGATATCCATTTCCTGCGCCTCGTAGCACAGAAAGTTGCGTACAAACTTTATCGTTCTTCCTACAACCGGGGAGCCCGCCTCTTCTATCCGCCGCATTTTATCCTTCTGGATTACATACTGAAGGCAGCCGCTTCCATGGAGATCGAAAAAAAGCAAGAGATCATCCTTCCGAAAACCCGGCAGGCTCTCTATGAGGAATGCGGCATCACGGTCAAGACGATCAACCGCACTGTGAAGAAACTGAAAGAGGATGGACTGATCTTCCTGACACACGGAAAGATCAGCATGACGCTGGAGCAGTACCATAAGGCGCAGAAAGCAATCCACCATTATGTCAATTATGAACATTGGCCGGTATGACGAAATCACCGGAAGCGCCAAAAAGCACGTGCTGAGATTATAAGCAGACGTCATAGTACGAAGAGGCATATTCCGGGATCTCAGGCCGCCAGGGTCTTATAAGGCATCTTCTGTAATTGCTGACAGCGAGCCAAAGTCCGGGCCAGCCCGGGTTTTGGCTCGCTGTGGTCCTAAAAAGGCTTCGGCAGGACTCAGTGAGAACTGAGTCCCGCCGAAGCAGTCTGTCACATTTTCATTGATTTTTTCGTTATTCATTCTATTGTCCAGCCGGAATTTTCCAGATTCTCGAGTGTTGCATCCAGAGACAGCTGCGTGATATTCTCATCGCTCACCGGGAGAAGCCCCTGATCGATCATCATTTCCAGAGTTTCTTCATCTGTGGGCATCACAATTTTTTCTATGATCTTCCCGTCCTTCTGTTCTGTGCTGTACTCGATTCCATCCAGATCTGCATAGACCTCTTTCGCCGCTTCCACCGTACTGTTGACCGCATCGATCTCTTCTTCGGTATAGCCGGTCAGGTCAATGACAGATTCCTGGGTAATCTTAGTGACCGTATCCCCTTTCGCATCAAAGACCATGGACATCGTCACTCCGTTCTGTTCGATCGTTGCCGTCGCCGCATTCTGCACCTCTTCCTGGCTGCAGGCAGTCAGACCGCTCATAAAGATACATGCCGCCAGAACACATACTGATTTCTTCATCTTCTGTTTCCCCCTTCATATATTTTTCTGCAATTTTATCATGAAGGGCAGGAAGATTCAATTTTTCCATGCATTTTTATCATTTTTTCAGTTAAATCAACATTGCTGCAGCTGTATTTTTTAATATTTTCCTGCGGACACTGGCTTTTGTATTTAGAAGATGATTTCTTTTAAACCGGTATACTATCACTGAAATTACATTTTCAGGAAAGCGCGGTATCCTTTCACTGCCTCGTAAATGTCCGCCTTGCTTGACACCTCATAAGGCGCATGCATGTTCAGCACTGCTACTCCGCTGTCGATAACTTCCATTCCGTAATTTGCCATAATGTATGCGATCGTTCCGCCGCCGCCCAGGTCGACGCGTCCGAGTTCTGCGAACTGATATGCCACGCCCGCATCGTCCATCGCTTTCCGAAGAGCTGCGATATACTCCGCATTGGCGTCATTGGAACCGGATTTGCCACGGCTGCCGGTAAACTTGTTAAAGGTCAGTCCATTTGTAAAGAAGGCTGAGCTTCTCTTTTCAAATGCCTCGGCATACATCGGATCGTAGGCAGCGCTCACATCGGAGGAAAGCATCCTGGAATTTGCAAGAGCGCGGCGGACCTTCAGATCCGACTCGCCTTCTGTCAGGGCAATCAGCTCCGCCACCGTGTTTTCAAAGAATCTCGAGTGCATTCCCGTGGCACCCACGCTTCCGATCTCTTCCTTATCCACAAGAAGACAGCAGCCGGTCCGCTTCGCCTCGGTGATATCCAGCATGGCGAACAGAGACGTGAACGCGCACACACGGTCGTCCTGCCCGTAGGAAAGGATCATGCTGCGGTCAAGACCGCAGTCTCTCGCTTTGCCTGCAGGCACGATCTCCAGCTCCGCGGAGGTAAAATCGTCTTCATCCATGCCGTACTTGTCTTTCAGCAGGCGAAGAACATTTGCCTTGATGGCATCCTTCTCTGCCTCTGCTCCTTCACCGGCCGCGCTGTCGATGGGGCGGTTTCCGATGAGCAGGTCCAGCTTTTCTCCCTCAATGACCTTGGAAGCCTTTTTCTCCATCTGCTCCTGGGCAAGGTGTACAAGCAGATCCGTGATCACGAATACCGGATCATTTTCTTCTTCTCCGATACTTACTTTTTCTGTCGTGCCGTCCTTTTTCACGATCACACCGTGAATGGAAAGGGGCTGAGCCACCCACTGATATTTCTTGATGCCGCCATAGTAATGCGTATCAAGATATGCGAGTCCCTCGTTCTCATAAAGCGGGTTCTGCTTCACATCGATTCGCGGGGAATCGATGTGCGCGCCGAGGATATTCATTCCCGCCGAGAGCGGCTCCTCGCCGATGCGGAAAAGCGCAAGCATCTTGTTCATGTTCACCGCATATACCTTGTCCCCTGCCTTCAGCTTGTCTCCTGCTGCCAGTACTTCTTCGATACTGCGGTAGCCTGCCGCCTCCGCCATGCGGATGCTCAGCTCCACACATTCACGCTCGGTCTTGCCGACATTGAGGCAGGATTTGTACCTTTCATTAATCTCGTTCAGTTCAGCGAGCTGGTCGCTGCTGTATGTGTTCCAGATATTCGTCTTCATAATAAACCTCCTTCGGGGACGTAGTAAAATTCAATTCAGCTACGTCCCCGATTAAACTTCACTGTGTCCCGGATTGAATTTTGCCCTGTCCCTTTTTGACTATTTTCCCATTATACATCTTTTTACATACCGATACAATCTCTCTGTTTTTCTTTTAGAAATCGATAGTTCTCCCTGCAGTCTTTTCTTATATTTTTCACGCAGCGCAGTATCTTCGATAATTTCTTTCGGTGTTTCCAATCCCAGCAGATGCGCCTCCTGGGCGATCACAGCCAAAGCTTGTTTTTGCTGTTGGGCTAATACTTCTTCAGGGATGTCGATAAATACATACTTTAAGCCTTTACTGTGAAATTCAAGATAATCCTGAAAATCTGTAAACTCTGATCTATATACATTTATTGCGTTCGGATGTATTATCTGGTTCTTTTCCGTTTCATATTCTTTTAAACTTGAAAATCTATACTTCAGGGGATTTTTTACGATATTTGCGTTTACTGGATTCATATGAATATATCTCATGCAATTCCAGAAATACTGTGCTGTTTCAACACATTCACTTTTAAATCGATTTTGAAAAACATGACCATTGCGATTATGTTTATAGTTATAATATTCGGCGAATTCTGCCAAGACACTGGCCAAATAACCTGACATAACTTTTAGATCAGCACGAAGTAAAAGATGAAAATGAGTAGACATGACCACATAAGAGTATATTTCAACTTCGTACTTTTCCTGATACTTTACGAGAAGTCTTTTGAAATTATTTTTCTCCCTCGTTTGATTAAAAATGCGTTCGCTGTTAATTCCTCGTCCTATTACATGATATAGATTTGTACTGCTTTTCGTTCGTGCAGCCCGCGGCATCCCATCACTCCTTTCGGCACTCTGGGACAGGGCAAAATTCAATCCGGGACACAGATTACATCATTTAGGGACACAGCAAACTGCATTTCGGGACATAGCTATCTTTATTCGGGGACGTAGTGAAATTGCATTTCACTACGTCCCCGAATAAAATTACCACTCGAACTTTTTCTCGAAATATGCTTTCAGATCTTCGATCTTCACTCTCTCCTGCTCCATCGTATCTCTGTCGCGGACGGTCACAGCTCCATCTTCTTCAGACTCAAAGTCGTAAGTCACGCAGAACGGAGTTCCGATCTCGTCCTGACGGCGGTAGCGTTTTCCAATGTTTCCGCGGTCATCGTACTCGCAGTTGTAATACTTGCTGAGCTCTGTGTAGATCTTCTCTGCGCCTTCTGCCAGCTTCTTGGAGAGCGGCAGCACGCCGATCTTGACCGGAGCGAGCACCGGATGGAAGTGAAGGACGGTTCTCATATCCGGCTTCTCTTCTGTTCCGATATTTTCCTCATCGTATGCACTGCAGAGGAATGCAAGCACCATACGGTCAGCTCCGAGTGACGGCTCGATAACATAAGGAATATATTTCTCTTTTGTCTCATCGTCAAAATAAGTCAGATCCTGGCCGGACACGTTCTGATGCTGTGTCAGGTCGTAATCTGTACGGTCAGCGATTCCCCACAGCTCGCCCCATCCGAACGGGAAGAGAAATTCCACGTCCGTAGTTGCCTTACTGTAGAAGGAAAGCTCCTCTTTATCGTGGTCGCGGTAGCGTACTTCATCGTCTTTCAGACCGAGAGAAGACAGCCAGTTCAGGCAGAAGCTCTTCCAGTAGTCGAACCACTCAAGGTCTGTGTCCGGCTTGCAGAAGAACTCAAGCTCCATCTGCTCAAACTCTCTTGTACGGAACGTAAAGTTCCCCGGTGTGATCTCGTTGCGGAAGGATTTTCCGATCTGAGCGATACCGAACGGAAGCTTCTTTCTGGATGTACGCTGTACGTTCTTGAAGTTTACGAAGATTCCCTGCGCGGTCTCCGGACGGAGATACACTGTATTCTTCGCATCTTCCGTTACGCCCTGGAATGTCTTGAACATCAGGTTGAACTGACGGATATCCGTGAAATTGTGTTTTCCGCAGGTCGGACACGGAATCTGATGCTCCTCGATGAATGCTGTCATCTGCTCCTGGGACCATCCGTCAACAGAGCCTTCCAGCTCGATGCCCTTCTCCTCACAGTAATCCTCGATCAGCTTATCTGCGCGGAAACGCTCATGACATTCTTTACAGTCCATCAGCGGATCGCTGAATCCGCCGAGATGTCCGGAAGCCACCCATGTCTGCGGGTTCATCAGAATCGCACAGTCAACACCTACATTGTAGGGATTCTCCTGAACGAATTTCTTCCACCATGCTCTTTTCACATTATTCTTCAGCTCCACGCCGAGGTTGCCGTAATCCCATGTATTCGCAAGACCACCGTAGATCTCGGAACCGGGATACACAAATCCTCTTGATTTTGCAAGCGCCACAATCTTATCCATTGTCTTTTCAACCATTTTATGTTCCTCACATTCTTAATTTCATCTTAATCGGTACTTATTATAACGGCTGCATGCTGTTTTTTCAAGGTATTTCCCTCCACTTGAAAGGGGATTTCCATTTCCTGTCTCTATATCCTCCCATATTGCTTATAATAGGAACTCTCATAAATGAAAATCCCGCATTTTATCTTTATATTTTCCCCTGTTCACAGCAGCGTCTCCAGTATCTCCAGTGACTTAAACTTCTT
>CAJFQZ010000039.1 GCA_904419285.1 Lachnospiraceae bacterium UBA1818 | reverse complement strand
ACTAAAATCGCTTTATTCATATATACCTCTTTCCGCTTATGCTTCCTGTTTCACGCATAAATATCTGAGTACGTTGTCCATAATGCGGATACGCTGTTCAACTTCTCCCGGAACTGTAGCATCAGCCTCGAAGTGAACAAAGTAGTAATATCCTTCTTTCATCTTCTGGATCTCGTAAGCGAATCTTCTCTTGCCCCACTCATCCACGTCTGTCACGTTGCCGCCGAAACGTGTAACAAGTGCTTTTACCTTCTCGATCACATCCGCTCTCGCTTCGTCCTCGAGTTTTGCGCTTACAACAACAGCTAATTCATACTTGTTCATGCTCTGCACCTCCTTATGGTCTCTGGCCCCCGGCGGTTTCCGGGAGCAAGGAATTTTGATCAATCGCCAGATTCTATCCGGCAGTATGTCACGGTTATTCATGATACCATAAGAATCTTAAGGTTTCAAGCTTTTTTTGTGATTTGGCGCGTATTTTTTTCAACCAGTTTTCTGGGCACCATGATCTGATGGCCGCAGCCCATGCACTTCAGCCGGAAGTCCGCCCCGACTCTCAGGACTTCCCACTCATGGCTGCCGCAGGGATGCGGCTTCTTCATTTTAATGATGTCCCCGACTTCAAATCTGTCTGCCAATTTTCCCGCTCCTTTCCCCTTGTGGAAGGGCTCCTTCTCCCGGGCCGCAGAAGCTGTATGGCCTCTACTCTCCGCCCACTTCCTCTGTCAGGACGCCCTGCACGAGGAACCTCTCATCGTCACGCACATTTGTACATGTTGACAGGCTCACGATCTTCGACTGCGCGTTCAGGTCCACGTCCACCTGGTAATTGGATGACTCTCTGCACAGATCGAGATACTTTGTGAAAGCCTCGTCCGAATCGTATGTAATATTATAATTCTCCGCTGTGTCCTTCACGATCCCCGCAGAGAATATCGTGTAGGTCCTCACCCTGCCGTCCGGCGTGTAGATATAAAAATTTGGGTGCTCCTGACAGAAAGATTCATCCTCATACTCCAGAAGCTCCGAGAACATCTCTCCGCCCACATTCAGATGATGTCCATAAATAAAGGTGTTCCTGTCTGAAAAATCCGACGTATTCCTGTAATCCATGAAAATGGCGCCCAGCTTGTTGTCGTTCGCCACAAAGGTCTTCGTCAGATAATCGCTGTTGTCCGAGCTCTTCACCACCGGATAGTTGATCATCGAAGGTTCTTCAAACCGGATCCAGGCGACCGTATCCGGATTCTGTTCGAGCAGAACGTCAAAATCAACGCTGAATCCCTGTCCGTTGTCGTCTGTCGTGATCGCAAGATCCCTGATCTTATCGTATTCCTGTCCGCCGGTGTAATAAGGCACCAGCGTCATGACAAGCTGGTACAGAGAAAAAACGAAAACGCATATCGCCGCCACAAGGACTACAGTAGATACGATGTTGAGCGCAGTGCGCTTCTTCTTCCGTTTCTTATAATTCTGTGCCTGAGCGGCTCTCTGCTCTGCCCCGCCTCTTCCCTTTGCGCCTTTCCTTCTCTTCCTGCCTGCCGAGGAACTCCTGCGGCGCCGGCTCTCCTCCCCGCTTTCCGGCCGTCGTTTCTTTCCGCTCCGGACTTCATCTTCCTCCTGTGTCCTGCCCGAAGCTCTCCTCTTGTCTTTTCTGTCCATTTCCTGTTTTCCTTTCCGTCAGCATTGGCTGTCCTGATGCTTTTTTCCTCTGCGTGCTGCTCCCCGTCCTCCGGTTATACCCTCTTTCTCCAGCAGATAACCGCTGCCGATGTCAGAACCCGAGGTTCTCATCCACAAGGATGATCTTGAACCGCTTCGGGATCCTGCTGAATCTCGTGATCATGATCTGGCAGCAGATGCAGTCCGGGCTCTTGCAGTCAGCGCAGCTCCCGTTCTTTACACACGGCGTGTCGATCCCGAATCTCTGCGTATTGATCGGCGCCGCCTCATTCCTGGCACGGTGCATCGCATCCTCCTCGGTCTTGACGATCTTGTTCATCCCAACGATAAGAAGGACATTCTTCGGTCCGAACGCATATGCTGCCACTCGGTTTGCATTTCCGTCAATATTCACAAAGACTCCGTCTTCGCTCATCGCATTGACGCTCCCGAGGAACCAGTCGCTGGTGAACGCTTTCAGCGCGATCTCGTTCCTCTCTTCCGGAGTCTCTGCCTTATCCCGGTCATAGAACTCGTAATCTCCGGAACAGACTGCATCCAGCAGCCCCACCTCGCGCACGGACATGGAGCCTCCCATGTTGATGGTGCTCCCCTTCGGAATCAGTTCGAGCGCCTTCTGCACGGCCTCTTCCTTAGTCGCTGCATAGTAGGCTTCCATATTCCGTGATTCCAGCGCTTTGACCACGCGCCTGCCGAGCGCTTCATTTCTCATTTTTCTTACATCCATAGTCTCGCCTCTCTCAATTCAAGAATAGTTTAGTGCCATGGTTCCATTCTAGCATAATCTTCTCTGAAAAAAAAGAAGACTATTTTATTCCCCGGTTCATCAGATCTTCCACTTCATCCATCTGACGCAGGATCTCCTGCTGCCGGTCGTCAAACAGGAGCCCCTTATTATAGCGGTAATAAAGATCGCATCCATTCTCCCGTATGAACCAGGCTGCATAATAGTTTGCGTTCAGCTCGGTGATGAACGCCACCATCTCCTGGCTCTCGCCGAAGGCATCCTCCAGGAACCGGAATACAGTATCAAGCACTGTCGATGTCTGAGAGAGCAGAGAATCCAGCGCATCTGTCTCCCTGTTGAACATGGCGCGGACTTCGTCGAACGCCGCGTCCCCTATGAACAGCTCTCCCTTCAGCTCTGTGGAAAACTTTCCAAGCGTCTCGATCACGCGCAGCAGGATCTTCTCCTCCTCCCGTGTGATCAGCTCCGCCCGCTTCTGATCCTCCAGATCCTTCTCCGCGATCCGGAGCACATCCTCCAGCATCATCGTATTCTGGCTGTCCCGGTAGCAGATCAGGTATTCATAGAGCTTCGACACATAGGAATCCATCCGGAAACACTCTACGAACATGCTGCTCAGCTTCCCGTTTAGAAGGCTGATGACACTGAGGTGCTCGTCAAATGGCGCTGCCTTGATCTTCTGCACGGTCACTGAATCCCATCTTCCATCCAGGATGTCCTCCACGCCATAATCTTTCTTATATTTGTAGTAAAGTTCCAGATAATTTGCAAAATCCTTCGCCGCGGTGCGATGCTGGATATACTGGTATACCACATCCCGATCCGCCGTTTTTCCCTGATCTTCATAGACCTGGATGAGCTGGGAGAGGTCCTCCCAGCCTCTGGCAGTGGCAAACTGTCTGCCGTCCACCGTGTTCTCGATGCGGCTGAAATTCTCCTTTCTCAGTTCCAGGTAAGAGATGACCGCGGGGTGGATCCCCTGCCTATACGCATACTCCTTCCACACAGAGAAGTCCGCCTCCACATCGATCTTCTTCAGGCGGTCCAGTGTCACCACATCAAACTCCCTGACCGACTTGTTATACTCCGGCGGATTTCCCGCCGCCACGATGATCCACCCCTCCGGAAGCTTCTGATTGCCGAAGGTCTTCGCCTGAAGGAACTGAAGCATCGCAGGCGCCAGCGTCTCCGATACACAGTTGATCTCATCAAGGAAGAGGATGCCTTCCGGGATCCCCGTCTGCTCCATCTTCTCGTACACAGAGGCGATGATCTCACTCATTGTATACTCTGTCACGGAATAGGTCTTTCCTCCATATACTCTCTCTCTGATAAAGGGAAGCCCGACCGCGCTCTGCCTTGTGTGGTGCGTGATCGTATACGCCACAAGGCCGATCCCCATCTCTTTGGCAATCTGCTCCATGATCTGAGTCTTGCCGATCCCCGGAGGCCCCATCAGAAGCACCGGCCGCTGGCGGATCGCCGGGATCCTGTATCCTCCGAAGGCATCCTTTGCAAGATATGCCGCTATTGTATCTTTGATCTCCTGTTTTGCACGTTTTATATTCAAATTATTTATCCTCCTGAATCATTTTGCCCATTGCGCTCAATTGCCGGCGCTCTCAAGTTCGTCCTCTCTGAGCACCAGACGGATCGCCCATGCCGGCACGTCCGCATCTCTGTAGTCCTCCTCAAGAAAGACGAACGCCGTCTTATATGGCGGCATGCGGAACGGATAGATCCCGTATCCGTCCGTAAAATAGATGAGTCCTTTCAGATCATCGAACTCTCCCCTTCCGAGCAGCTCATCCACATAGGCGAACGCCGGGCGGAAGTCTGTCCCGCCCTCGCCGTACAGTTCGAACTGGTCCATATATTTTTTCAGCTCTTTCTCCGAGGTGATCTTCACATCCGAGTGCACTTTTTCGTCGCACTGGATGATATGCACATTCACCCTTCGGAAATAGCTGTCATTCTGCTTCAGCACACTGTAAGTTTCCTCCAGAAATCTTCTGACAAGCGTGCCGGAACACGACATGGAAGTGTCGATCACGATGACAAAGTCCGCGATCCGCCTGACCTCCCGCGTCTCCAGAGGCTCGATCAGCGGCATGTTCCCATACAGAGAGAGACCGTAACTGTAGAACCCGTAGTCAAAGGTATCCGGATCCGTTCCCATTTCCTCCCGCAGGACAGAGAACTTCCGCAGGAACTCCCTGTAATCCTGACGCTCCCTGTTCTCCACTCTGAGCTGCCCGAGAAAGCTGCCGCTCTGCTCTGACGCCTCCTTCGAAAATGTCTCCAGGTCCGTCTCCATCTTCTCATTGATCTCCTGCCACTTCCGGCTCAGCTCAGGCTCCTTTTTCCGCTCCGGGCCTCTGTTCTCCCAATACCGGTGATCATCTGTCCGAAATTCTTCCTCCAGCCTTGAGAGCTCCTTCTCTGTAAGCTCCCAGGCTTTCAGCTCCCGGAAGATCCGCTCCGCGTTCATCACCCGCCTGCCGTCCTCCAGCTTCCGGTAGGTCTCCCTGCGCAGAAGGCTTCTCGACCAGCGGACCGGCCGTTTATCGCAGCCGTCGATCAGATGCTCCGCCGCGATATCGCAGCTTAAGTCCCAGTATCTCTCATCGTCCGTCCGCTTGAACATATGCCGGAAGATGCAGTGGAAGACCATATGCAGATACCCCCGGTTCACAAGGATCCGATTCTCTCTCAGCAGTCCTCCCAGCTGCTGAGGGTGAAAATACATGACTGCTCCGTCTGTCCCGAAAGGACTTACTGAACTGTCCATCTGGTATACAAAGCTGCTCAGGGCAACGTCGAGGAAACGCATGGAGAAATACAGCTCGTCCCTCGCCGCGCAGAGAATACTGACGCCCAGGCTTTTCAGCTTTTCCGCCGCTTCTTCCATATCCTGTCCGTCTGCCGGTCCTGTCCTTCTATATCCGATCTCTGTCATCGCCGCCTCCTAGAGTTCATACTTTTTCCGCTTCTCAGGGAACCGCCTGTGCTTCTCCTCCATCAGAAAGCTCAGGACTTCCCTGTGCCCTGTGCGCGCCGCGTGATCCGCCGCTCCGTCCAGGGCGTCCTTCACCCAGAGATCCCTCCGGGCGATCTCTCTCAACACTGCCATATTCTCAGTATCTGTCAGGTATTCCAGCACTTCCGCCTGGTGCTCCCGGACATAGGACTCATATTCCGCTTCCGCATCCTTCGTCAGCTCTGCGGGGTACATCAGCCTGGAGAACACAAGATCCGTCAGCACCTCTGTCTTATCCTGTGCCTTTGCCAGAAAGAACAGCGAGTCATATTTCCGGAAATCGTTCTCTTTATTATAGAAGCACTGGCGGTAGTTGTTTCCCGATCCGTGATGCTCAGTAAAGAGGATCCTCGCCGGCGTGTTCTCCACAGCCTCTTCGTAGTGTTCCGGAAATACGAGTCTCGCCTCCGCTTCCCCCTTTCGCAGCGTCACATCGATCCTCTGCCAAAGGTCTCCCAGAATCTCCTTCACACAGGTCCTGTCCCCTTTTGTCAGGTTCACCTCCAGACGGTTCAGAGAACGACAGCCGGTAAACGCCCCGCTTCCGATATCCTCCAGCTGATCCGAGAAGGACAGCTCCTTCAGATTCCTACAGCCGTAGAAAACATATCTCCCGATCTTCTGCATCGTATCGGGGAATGCAACGCTCTCCACCGCTTCTCCCGCCAGAAGGATCTCCTCGTCCCGGAACATCCGGTGTTCCTCTGTCTCAAAGACGAGCACATCCTCTTCCTCCGTCCCTTTCCGGTCCGAAAAAGCATACGCCGCTGTCTGCGTCACCGCAAGTCCTCCAATCTGTTCCGGCAGGACGATCTGCGGATCCGCACCGAAGCACCTGACGATCTCGATCTGATCTTTCCTGATCCTGTAATGTATCTTCATCCTTCCTCCTTCTCCGAGACATAGAACTCTTCCCTCGTCTCAAGACAGAGACAGCCCAGCCTTCCGCCGCAGTAAGCAAAGGCTGCGCCGCAGTCCACATCGATGAGCGTGCCGTCAGGGCTGTGCCAGATGGTGGCCGGCTCCTGGGGATATCCCCTTATGATAAACGTGGGCACGTGACCCACGATGGAGACATAGCCCGGAATGCCCCGCTTCCTGTCCACCATGGAGGAATCCCAGATGAATCCGTCCTTTGACCGTTTCCAGAACTGCAGGATCCCCTCCGTGGAGGCATGCGCCATCAGATAGCAGGTCTCCGGCGTCTTCAGCTTTTTATAGAGGGGAAGCCGCTTCATCCAGTTCACATACCGCGGGATCCGCACCATCGTCTCCGCGCTTCCGGTCAGGACATCATACGTATTATAATAGTAACGGTTTTCCACCTTGTCCGCTGTATTCTCATACCACTCTGCAAAAGAGTCCTCGTGGTTTCCCCTGAGCGCGGTGATATTCCTGCTCTGAGACACAAGATCGATCACACCCGCCGGATCAGGGCCCCGATCGATCATATCTCCCAGGATGTACAGCTGATCCCCGTCGGAAAAGCGGATCTCCTCAAGCATCTGCTTCAGCAGATGCGACATCCCGTGTATATCTGACATCACGTAAGTATATCCCATCTCTCGCACCGCCCTTTCTCTGTTCTGCTCTGTCTTTCAGGCAGAGACACGGCAGGGAACCGTATATCCTTTCCCGCATGTTCTTTCTATTTTCCCTGCTTTCTCAGCAGTTCCCGGATCGCATATGCGACTCCCAGCTCTTCGTTTGACTTTGTGATATATTTTGCCGCGCGGCGGACCTCCGGCACTGCATTCTCCATGGCGACCGTGGCGCCAAAGTCCATGGAGATCATGGAAAGATCGTTCAGGCTGTCCCCAAGGACCATGACCTGGTCCATGGAATACCCGAGGGACTCGATATACTCCTTCAGCACCGGTCCCTTCTGCGCCTTTACATCCGTGATCTCCAGATTGGTCTCGAATGACGACGCCACCGCGATTCCCCGGTTCGTTTCCAGGTTTGTCCGGATCCGGTCCAGCATCTCGATATCCGTGGAGAACAGGAAGATCTTATACACGGGCACTCCGGTTGCTTCCAGCTGCTCCAGGCTGGGGAGGATCCTCGTCGTTCTCTTGAAGCGCCGATAGATCTCTGTGTCCTTAAGTTCATCTCTGCACAGGTTCAGATGGAACATCTGGATCTGCCGGATGATGCTCTCCTCCACCTCCTCTTCCGTTCCGATCCTGTAGTCATCTCCATCCGTACAGAACGTGACCGAGATCGGATATCTCCTGACCGTGTCATAAATCTCCCTGCACAGCTTTGGACTGATGGGGATCGTCCGTACCACCCGGCGGAGTGGGTCCCTCACCTCTGCTCCGCTGCTCACAATGTAGTCGCAGGTCAGGTCCGCACCCTCCAGTTCATTCATCGCTCCGGGAAAATTTCTCCCCGTACATATCATAAAACGGATCCCCGCGGCGCACGCCTCTTTCACCGCCTCCAGCGTCTCCGGCGCGGGCTTGTGGTCGTTTCCGAGAAGGGTTCCGTCCATATCGCTTGCTATTACTTTGATCATAGTATTTATCTCCCTGTTTTTTCTCATACGCCCATTATAAAGAGTTTCCCCCGTTCCTGCAACCCACGCTGCACTTTCTCCCCGCACTGCACTTCCCAAGGGACAATGCGGGGTATAGAAAACATCGTTCCACTTTAACCGACGCACGCATGAAAACCGCGCAGGGAACCGAATCCCTGCGCCGCCTGATTTCTCATATCCCGCCTCTGCCTTACATCTTAATCTCTTTCAGACGCCCTTCGCCCCGCAGATACTTTCTGTACACAAAGGAAAATACCGTACAGGAGAGTGCCGCCGCCAGCCCGTCCGCCAGCGGCTCTGCATAGAAAGCTGTCCGAGCCGCGAAAAACAGGGGCAGCACACAGGTGGCCCCGAAGTACACCGACTTTCTGATCAGCGAAAGGCTCAGAGACGTCTTCGTCATTCCGAGCGCAGTCAGTCCGTCCACGATCACATACTGGAAGCTCAGCGGGACGATCATCAGCGTAAACGCCCGGATACCCCAGACCGCCAGCTCCTCATACTCCGGATTATCCGTAAAGATCCGCACAAAATACTGGGGCATGATCCTGGAGATGAGGAACATCACCGCTGTAAAACAGAAGCACAGCATAAGCACCCAGAAGAACGTCTTCCGGATCCGGTCCGGTCTGTTCGCCCCGTAATTAAAGCTGATCAGAGGCTGTGAGCCTCCCGTGATCCCCAGCATGGGCGATGTGATCAGCAGCATGTAGCTCTGAACGATCGTCGCTGCGGTCACCAGCGTATCTCCGTACTCCGGACCGCCGTAATGCTGGAGCACTGCGTTCAGCGCGATGATAATGATACTGTCAGTCGCGAGGATCAGGAAGGGAGAGAAACCGATCTTGACGATCTGTATCCCAAGCTGCCGCTCCGGGCGCATGAGCACAAGCGGGATCTTCATCTTCTTCCTCCTCAGCGTACAGAGGACAAAGACACAGGATGCTGTCTGGGCGATCACCGTCGCCACGGCGGCGCCTGCAATGTCCATATGAAAAAGGAAGATGAACACCGGATCCAGCATAATGTTGATGACCGCGCCGATCAGCGTCGTCATCATCCCCAGAATCGGGAAGCCCTGCGCTGTGATGAAATAGTTCATTCCCATGGAGAGCAGCGCAAAGACCGTCCCCGCAGTGTAGATCGTCATATAGGAATCCGCGTAGGGAAACGTCACCTCGCTCGCCCCGAACCAGCTCAGAAGATATTCTTTTGTCAGAAGGAAAAATATGGTCAGTATGACCGAGACGATCAGCATCAGCGTAAAACTGTTTCCAAGGATCCGCCGGGCGCCCTTCTCGTCCCCGGCCCCAAGCCGGACAGAGAACAGGACCGAGCCGCCGATTCCGAACAGCGTACCGAAGGATGACAGGAGCGTGACAATGGGCGCGCACACTCCCACTCCCGCAAGGGCGTCCGCTCCCGTGACCGGAATATTCCCCACATAGATCCGGTCCACGATGCTGTAGAGCACGTTCACAAACTGCGCGAACATAAACGGAATTGATATTTTTAATACAAGCAGGGGGATCGAATCCCTGCCGAAATCATTTGTCTTCTTCATCTTCTGTATCCCCTCTCTTCCGGCGCGCCACCTCCGCCGTCCGGCGGTGTGCGCAGTAAATTCCGCAGACCATTATAGCAGAAACAGGAAAAGATGGAATACCCTGCATAAAAAAACTCCGGCGCCATCCGGCACCGAAGCCTTTTTTATCTATCTTATAAAATTATCCCTCAATTGCGATATGCTTCTTGGTCTCTACGGCCTGCTGATCCTTCTTCGGGATGCTCAGTCTCAGAATACCGTCCTCAAATTTCGCCTTGATATCTTCATGTGTGATATCATCGCCCACATAGAAGCTTCTCTGCATTGCTCCTGCGTAGCGCTCTCTGCGGATATATTTTCCTTTCTTGTTCTGCTCATCTTTATCGAGACCCTTCGCCGCTGAAATGGTCAGGTAGCCATTCTCAAGATCCACATTGATCTCATCTTTCTTAAATCCAGGAAGGTCGATATCCAGCTCATATCCCGCATCATGCTCGCGGATGTCTGTCTTCATCATGTTCTTTGCATTCTTACCATACAGCGGATTCTTCTTTCCCCAGAACTCTCTGTCGAATCTGTCAAACGGGAAATCCATCCAGTCATCATCAAATAAATTCTCTCCAAAAATACTAGGCATTAACATAAGTCATTTCTCCTTCCATAAACATTATTCTCTGAATTGATCTATGGGCTGCTTACACAGCCTTATCAGCATCCTTGATATGATCTCGGATGTTGGTTTCAGGGAACCCGGGATCGGGAAGTCTTCGGAGCGGTTGTATTATTATGATTCATTACATCTGCTCTTTTTATCCCTCTTCCTTTGTTCTAGTTGTACTATAGCACTTGTTTGTTAGCACTGTCAAGAGATGAGTGCTAATTTTTTAAATAATTTTTTTGGAGAACACCTGACTTAACAGTGATAAGGAACTAAATCACTTATCAACTGTTAGCTGACGGTTTTCGGGTGCATACGAAACTCCCGTCTGATTCCTAACAGGAATTAGGCGGAAGTTTTTCTTCTTAACAGAGCCAATATTGGAGGATAGCATTATGAAAACATTACTTTCCTGTGAATTTAACATGGATACCGGCTGCGTTGAACTAAGATATTCTGACGGCAGCATGATTTCTATTAACTGTACCGCTGTTGAGGATGAGGTGGCAAATAGCCGTTTCCAGCGGTCTGAACTGGACTGGCTCATCTACAACGATCCGCTGTCCTATGCGGAATTGATTTTGAATGGCAATCCGGAAGAATATCTGCGAACCGTAACAGAGGCTCCACAGTTAGATTTCGATTGATAAGCAAAGCCGCCAGAGGCACATCCATGCGATGCTGCTTCTGGCGGCTTTTTTACATTTTGTCAATTAAAGCAAACACTACGGCTTGTTGCTCTTCACTCAATCTCGACCATCGTTCCAGCAGCTTCCTTTGTGAATCAGTCAGAGTAACCGGTGAATCTTCTTCTGCGAATAGCTGAGAAAGCGTGATGCCAAAAGCCATGCAGATTTTTTCCAACGACGGAATAGTGGGAACCATATTCTTGCG
>CAJFQZ010000038.1 GCA_904419285.1 Lachnospiraceae bacterium UBA1818 | reverse complement strand
GAAAGATTCAAAGCAAAGTGCTTCGCTCGACTTGCATGTGTTAGGCACGCCGCCAGCGTTCATCCTGAGCCAGGATCAAACTCTCGTTAAAAATGTTTGCTCCAAGTTCAGAACTAACTACTAGCTAATTCTTCCCTTTTTACTGTTGTTTGGTTCCGCTTCGACCGCTCCCCAAGCTCGGAACAAAGTTCCTCGCTTCGTTGGCTCCGCCAATGCTCGCTCGCGTTGTTTCCGGAAAATAAATTCTCCGGACCATCGCTGTGCTCGCGCGGTCTCCGCTTTTCTCTTCAAAGAAATTTTCAAGGGTTGTTGTCTATTGTTCAGTTATCAAGGTTCCTGTCGTTCTTTCTTTGCGACAGCTTTGATATTTTATCAAATCCCTTTCGCTTTGTCAAGAACTTTTTTATTTTTCTTTTCTGCCGTTCCGCGTTCCTCTCGGTCCACTTCAAGCGACAGCTTATATAGGTTATCACATCTGCAAGGCGTTGTCAAGAACTTTTTTAACTATTTTTTTACATTCTTTTCAAACTCTTTACTCACAGAATGTGCTCTGTTTTATCTTCATTCTCACAGATGAGATTAAGATAAAACAAAGGAGGGATTTGAACCCTCGCGCCGCTACTAACGACCTACTCCCTTTCCAGGGGAGCCCCTTCGGCCAGCTTGGGTACTTCTCCAAAATGTCCGTCATCTAATATACACGAAACAAGCTCTCTTGTCCAGTACTTTTTTCATTTTTTTCTCTTTTCAGTATGTTTACAAGAACTTTGCATTCTTTCAACATTTCCCGGATACTGAGACCCTGTTTTCAAAACAAAAACTGACCGATTTCTTTAATCAGCCAGTTTTCAGCGGAGAGGGTGGGATTCGAACCCACGCGCCCTTTCGGACAAACGGTTTTCAAGACCGCCTCGTTATGACCACTTCGATACCTCTCCATTTTATCCGAAGATAATTGGCGTCGCATCAGCTTTGCGACGCTGACTATTTTACCACAGAAACAAAAACTCTGTCAATACATTTTTTACTTTTTCAGAAATACTTCTGCTATTTCAAGATCTTCCGGCGTGGTGATCTTGATATTGCTGTATCCTCCCAGGTACATTTTGATCGGGAAATTCAGCATCTGCTCTACTGCCATTGCATCATCCGTCACGGAAATATACTGTTCTCTCATCAACATAGAATATGCACCTTTGATCAGGCTGCTCTCAAACACCTGTGGCGTCTGCACGAGCCAGAGGCTGCTGCGCTCCGGTGTATCCTTCACAAACTCGCGCTGATCCACGATCTTGATTGTATCCTTAGCCGGAACACCTGCAGCACAAGCCTTATATTCCCTCACACATTCATATGCACGACGGATCATCTCCTGGTCCACAAAAGGGCGTGTGCCATCATGGATGAAGACATACCCGTCCTCATCCGT
This sequence comes from Lachnospiraceae bacterium UBA1818, assembly GCA_904419285.1. Lineage (GTDB taxonomy): Bacteria > Bacillota > Clostridia > Lachnospirales > Lachnospiraceae > Mediterraneibacter > Mediterraneibacter caccogallinarum. The sequence goes on along the minus strand of CAJFQZ010000038.1, from coordinate 10,267 downwards.
TTCCTGAAGCCCGTTCCACACGGAAGCGTAACGCTCACTTCCTCCCGCAATGATCTTTCTCACCTTTGTGAAAGCGTATTTGTCCACAATATTTTCTCTGCAGTAATCTTCCTCTCCTGTTCCAGTGACGAGGATGATCTCGTCGATCAGTTCCGATTCCTGGAATGCTTTTATCGGATAGTACAGTACCGGCTTTCCTCCCATCAGCAGATACTGCTTATGTACTTTCGTTCCCATACGTCTGCCGCTTCCTGCTGCGAGCACGATCGCTGTACAGTATTCTTTTTCCATATGCTGCTCCCGCCTTACCTTTCTCCCAGTTTCAGGTTGGGTACGGCGTTCAGATCCCAGCCATGCCGGGTCCCTGCAAGGAACTCATAAAACGCCGCCGCTCCGATCATCGCCGCATTATCTGTGCAATAAATGGGGGACGGGTGATAGAATCGGATCTCACGCTCCGCGCACGCCTGCTTCATCGCCGCTCTCAGAGCAGTATTCGAAGCCACTCCGCCCGCGATCGCAAACTTATACATCCCGAGATCCTCGGCAGCTTTCATAGAATTTTCCACGAGCACCTCTACCACTGCCTTCTGGAAGGAAGCCGCAATGTCCGCAGGATCAAAGCTTTCTCCCTTCATCTTACATCCGTTGATATAATTAAGCACTGCCGATTTCAGCCCGCTGAAGCTGAAATCATATTCCGCGCCTTCAATATGTGCTTTCGGGAACTTTATTGCATCGGGATTTCCTTCTTTTGCGATCCTGTCGATCTTCGGTCCTCCCGGATATCCCAGACCGATGGCACGTGCCACCTTATCATATGCCTCTCCTGCTGCGTCATCCCGGGTACGTCCAAGGATCTCGTATTTCCCATATTCCCGGACACAGACCAGATGCGTGTGTCCGCCTGATGCAACAAGGCACAGAAACGGCGGTTTCAGATCCGGATGTTCAATATAATTTGCAGAAATGTGCCCCTCGATATGATGCACTCCGACCAGCGGCAGATTCTTTGCATATGCGATCGCCTTTGCCGCGGCAACCCCTACGAGCAGCGCGCCTACGAGTCCAGGTCCGTATGTCACCCCAACTGCATCGATGTCATCCAGAGTCACCTCTGCCTCTTTCAGCGCCTCCTCGATAACCTGATTGATCTTTTCAATATGCTTGCGTGAAGCGATCTCGGGAACCACTCCGCCATACAGTTTATGCAGATCGATCTGAGAGGAAATAATATTGGAAAGCACCTCTCTTCCATTGTGAACGACCGCCGCTGCAGTCTCATCACAGGATGTCTCGATTGCCAGAATATTGATATCTCTTATTTCTTTCATAACCGCGCCTCTCAATCCTCAAACATCAGCTCAGCCGACATTCCGTCTTTTCCGGCTTTTGCCGCCGGAAATATCTTCTTCACTTCATTCATGTACTGTTCCGGACGGGTCAGGGACGGGCTGTAATGGGTCAGCCACATTTCTCTGACCTGTGCATCCCGCGCTGTCTCAGCCGCCTCATAGAACGTCATATGCTTATACTCCACAGCCTTCGCGGCTTTATCTTTCTCTCCATACATCCCTTCACAGATGAACAGGTCTGACCCTTCCGCGTTTCTCCGGATAGATTCTGTCGGTCTTGTATCCGTCGTATAAGTCAGCTTGATTCCTTTTCGCGGAGGTCCAAGCACCATATCCGGTGTGAGCACCCCCTCTTCGGTCTCTATGGTCTCGCCGCCCTGCAGGCGGCTCCAGTAACGCTGCGGAATATTCTGCGATCTTGCCCGCTCCACATCGAATTTTCCGGCCCGGTCGATCTCCAGAGTATAGCCGTAACAGAGCACATTATGATTTACGCGAAACGCCTTAAGCCGGTAGCCGTTCATCTCAAATGTCTGCTCCGGTCCCTCGATCTCCCTGTAAATAATCGGAAACGGAAGCTCCGGTGCGATCACCCGGAGACAGCTCACGACACGCTCCAGCCCTTTCGGGCCGATCAGTGTCAGAGGCTCCCTCCGGTCTGCATTTCCCATGGTAAGGAGCAGGCCGGGAAGCCCGCTGATATGATCCCCGTGATAATGTGTAAAACAGATCACATCGATCGGTTTAAAACTCCATCCTCTTTCTTTTACCGCGACCTGGGTCCCCTCCCCGCAGTCTATGAGCAGACTGCTCCCGTTGAATCGGGTCATCAGGGCCGTTAGGAACCGGTACGGAAGCGGCATCATTCCACCGCTTCCGAGCAAGCAAACATCTAACATACTATCTATTCCTCTGTTCTATTTTCTCTGCATCTATTCCTCGATCTCTGCCGGTATGCGGAAGGTTCTGAGCAGCTCATCATAGCAGGATTCGCAAAGATCAAAACTGTGACGTTCTCCATCCTTGTCCGAAAAATATCCCCACGTATAATCTACACTGAACACTCCTTCCCGGGCGCATCCGCCGGGAGCAGGAATCTCCCTGCCACATTTGTTGCAGATAATCTTTTCTATCTCTTTCGTTTCTTTCAATTGATACTGGCGCATACAATCTCCTCCTGTAAAATACAGATTTTCCTTTTGTCACGCCTATATTATAATGAGCAGGAACAGCAATTCCTACTGGGAACTGTTTCCGCTGTTATAAATCATTTTCCAAGCTCTCTGCTCATCAGTATGCCGTCCTCCTGCGGATTCTCATAGAACCGCTGACGTATGCCGTCCTCCTGGAATCCCATCTCAGCATAGAAGGTGCGGGCCGTCTCATTGCTCTCCCTCACATCCAGAAGAAGCTTTTCGATCTTATTTTCCTCACACACCGTTTCCAGCCCGAGTATAAGGGCACGCCCTGCCCCCTGCCGCTGAAATTCTTCTGTGACAGCGATCCTTGCGATCTCTGCCTCGTCAGCCGCCGCATAAGCCAGCAGATATCCGACGAGCCGCCCGGCCTTCTCTGCGGCAAGACAGATCGTATTCTTCTGATTGATCGTATCAAGGACAGATTTTTCACTCCAGGCATCTGCAAAGATCTGATGCTCCATTTCCGCTATGGCGGCTGCATCCTCCATCACGGCTTCACGGATAACAATCCGGGCTTTTTTCTCCTTCTCCGCCCGCTCTCTTTCTGCCTGGGACACTCGAAGGTACTCCGGCTTATGCTCCATGGCTGTTTCGAAACGCCCTTTCTTAAAATACCGAATGCCGAGAGCCCCTACGACCGCGGCTCTCTGTCTGTTCATGTAAGAGGGCGCGAAAGAATACGGCACCCTGAGCCCCTCTGCCAGAAGTTCCTGATAGACCGGCACTCCGTCGCCAAGGAAGACCACCGGCCTCCCATAATTATTCAGTCTGCGGATCAGGTCTGCCACCGAAACCGCCATCTGCATCTTCAGCACCTGGAATACCGGCTCCACGAGATTCTCTCCGTCCTTTTTCCCCGCGCTGTATGAAAAAGTATAGATTCCTGTATAGACCTGCTGCCTTCTCGCATCCATGATCGGGCAGATCAGGTCGCTGCATCCATATACGCTGTACGCAAGAGCATCCACTGTAGGCACATTGACCAGCGGCTTGTCAAGAGCAAGCCCCAGCCCTTTGGCCGCCGCCGATCCGATCCGCAGACCGGTAAAGGATCCCGGTCCTCCCGCCACTGCGATCGCATCGATAGACGAAAGATCGAGTTCCACCATTTTCGCCATCTCATCGATCATGGGGAGAAGCGTCTGCGAATGCGTCTTTTTATAATTCACCGTGTACTCTGCGATCGTCTGTGTATCTTCCACAACCGCGACCGTCGCTGTCAGCCCGGAACTGTCAATTGCCAATACTCTCATATCCTGTATCCTTTCCATACTTGTAAACGCCGGCGTGAGGCATCCGCATCACGTCCGGCGTAAAAAGTGCTGTCTCACTCCAGCTTTTCGACTGTAATTTTCCTGTAATCAAATCCCTGCTCAAGATCCTTCTCGATCCGGATCTCTGTACGTTTCTCCGGAAGGATTTCTTCGATCAGATCTGCCCATTCTATGAGAGAGACGCCCTCTCCCATCACATAATCATCGAAGCCCACCTCTTCCATCTCTTCCACATCCCCGATACGGTAGACATCAAAATGATAGAAGGGGAGTCTTCCTTCCTCGTAAACCTGAACGATCGTGAAGGTCGGACTGTTGACCGGCTCCTCTATCCCAAGCCCTTTTGCAAGTCCCTGGGTAAACACAGTCTTTCCGACACCCAGGTCACCTGTCAGAGTAAATACCTGTCCCGGAACAGCCTTTCTTCCGAGCTCTTCCCCCAGCTGAAAGGTCTCCTCCGGACTTTTCGTCTCTATTACCATACAGGCCGCCTCCTAGTGATGGAACAGACGGATCCCTGTAAATGCCATCGCCATGCCGTACTTATTGCATGTCTCGATCACGTTGTCGTCACGGACAGAACCGCCCGGCTGAGCCACATACTTCACTCCGCTCTTATGGGCGCGCTCGATATTGTCTCCGAACGGGAAGAATGCATCCGAACCAAGCGCCACATCCGTCAGCTTATCAAGCCATGCCCGTTTCTCCTCGCGTGTAAACACTTCCGGCTTCACAGCGAAAGTGTTCTCCCACACACCGTCAGCAAGAACATCCATATATTCCTCACCGATGTACAGATCGATCGCATTATCACGGTCTGCACGGCGGATTCCTTCCTTGAACTGAAGGCCGAGCACCTTCGGACTCTGGCGCAGCCACCAGTTGTCCGCCTTCTGACCGGCCAGACGTGTACAGTGGATACGTGACTGCTGTCCCGCTCCAATCCCGATCGCCTGTCCGTCTTTTACATAGCAGACAGAATTAGACTGAGTATATTTCAGCGTGATCATGGAAATCGCAAGATCGATCTTGGCTGATTCCGGGATTTCTTTATTCTCTGTCACCACATTCGAGAAGAAATCCTTGTCAATGTTCAGCTCATTTCTTCCCTGCTCGAAGGTGATGCCGTACACCTGCTTGTGCTCCAGCGCAGCCGGAACATAATCCGGATCGATCTCGATGATATTGTAGTTGCCTTTCTTCTTCTGTTTCAGGAGTTCCAGCGCGTCCGGATCATATCCCGGCGCGATAACTCCGTCAGAAACTTCGCGCTTGATCAGTCTGGCTGTGTCCACATCGCAGACATCAGACAGGGCGATAAAATCGCCGAATGATGACATTCTGTCAGCGCCTCTCGCTCTTGCATAAGCACTCGCCAGCGGAGAGAGCTCGCCCAGGTCATCCACCCAGTAAATCTTCGCCAGTGTCTCAGTGAGCGGAAGGCCTACTGCCGCACCTGCCGGTGAGACATGCTTGAATGACGTCGCCGCCGGAAGACCGGTCGCCTTCTTGAGCTCGGACACAAGCTGCCAGCCGTTAAACGCATCCAGAAAATTAATATATCCGGGGCGGCCGCACAGCACTTTGATCGGCAGGTCGCTTCCGTCTTCCATATAGATCCTGGACGGCTTCTGATTCGGGTTGCATCCGTACTTAAGTTCTAATTCTTTCATCTTTCATCCGCTCCTTACTGATTTTTATTTACGATCTTTGTCTCATAGTTTCCTGTCTCAATATCGATATAACGCACGAACAGAGAGACCTTGTTGTCCTCATTCAGACTGTTCCAGAGAAGCTCTGTAAAGCTCTCGATATCATCCGGAATTCCGATCAGCTTCGGCTCTCCCTCAAAACTCGGCAGCGGATTGCCGTCACACATATACGTGTGGATAAAGCGTCCCTCGCCTGCAGCCGGGTTTTCGTAGGCAAACGTGTACCGATTGCATCCTTCCGGACTTCCGTTATTGCTCTTTAAGATGGACATCGCATAGTTGTATGTTCCGTTCTCAATATGCATGATCCCGGATATACGCGGCGTATAGTTCGGACCGTCCGGTTCAAACTCCCTTGTCCTCAGAGACTGCTCAAATGTAAGCTGTCTGTCCATTCCATCATAGATCGTGTCTGTCTGATCTCCATTGGTGACGATCGTCTTGTTGCCAAGGACACGAACCGGAGCATAGATGATCAGGCTCGGGTCCGTCAGCTTGGAAGGATCAAACGCCTGCGTGCGTATTCCCTCTCCGTCCTCCACAAAAATACGGTTTCTGCTGTTCTCGCTGCGTCCCATGATAAAGTACGCCGCAACAGCCTTCTTTCCATCCGGCGTCTTTCCGAGGATGATCCCTCTTCCCGGATAAGAATTGCTCTTCAGTTCCTGCTCGATTGACAACATCTTCATAGCTCTGGTTCTCCTTTCCGTCATTTCCCTTTGTTTTCTTCTTCTGTATCCTCTGTCGGAAGAATGCAAAGCCGCACTTTGCTGATACGGTTATCCTTCACCTCTTCCACCGTGAACACAAGGTTCCCGTTTTCTATCACATCCCGGTCCTCTTTTGCCGGTATATGGCCAAGCTGCTCGATCAGATATCCTGATAATGTGTCGTAATTCTCGGTCTCCAGCTTCAGTCCGAGCTCCTCGTTCAGATCTTCGATCAGGATCCCACCGTCAAGAAGATACTCGTTCTCATTGACCGCCTCGATCTCCGGAACGACCTCCTCATACTCTTCGTTGATATCGCCCATGATCTCCTCGACCAGATCCTCGATCGTTACAATTCCGGAAAATCCGCCGTACTCATCCACAAGGATCGCCATATGATGCCTTGATGACTGCATCGTGCGGAACAGTTCATCCGCCTCCTTTGTCTCAGGCACGAAGAATGGCTCATGCAGCATCTCACGTATATTGATTCCGTCCATGCCCGATCTTCTCAGCTCGATCATCACGTCTTTGACATGGAGCACACCAATAATATTGTCTATATTCTCTTCATAGACCGGAATCCTGCTGTGTCTCGATTCAAGCACCTCGTCGATCAGTTCCTCAAACGGCTCTCCGATGTCCATGACGACTACTTCCCGCCTCGGCACCATGATCTCCCGCGCGGTCCTGTCGTCAAAGGCAAAGACCGAATCGATCATCTCCCGCTCATCGTCATCAAACGTACCGCTCTCGTTCCCCATTTTCAAAAGAGCTTTGATCTCCTCTTCTGTCACAGCCTCTTCCTGATCCTCTGTCTTCATCCCGAGGATCTTAAGGACAAGCTTCGTAGAAACCGAAAGCAGTTTGATGAACGGCGACAAAATGATCGAGATATAGTGCACCGGCATTACAGTGAGCATGCAGAACGCCTCCGCCTTCTGCAGTGCGATCCTCTTCGGCACAAGTTCTCCGAATACAAGATTGAAGAACATCAGGAGCAGTGTCACACCGTTATGCGCGATCTGCTGGCTGTACGGGATCTGAAATCCTTTCAGCCACTCTGCCAGGACCGGTGAGATTCCCGCCGCAGCAGATGCGGAAGAATAGAATCCGGCAAATGTGATTGCCACCTGGATCGTGGACAGGAACTTTGTCGAATCCTCAAAAAGCCCTTCGATCACTTTCGCCTTCTTGTTTCCGTCTTCAGCAAGGCTTCGAATCCGGTTCTTATTGACCGATACGACCGCCATCTCTGCCCCGGCAAAAAAGGCGTTCATCAGTGTAAAAAACAACAACAGTAACAGTTCAAATAAAATCGAGTTACCCGCAGGGTCTGCGTCCATAAAAAATACTCCTCCTATAAATTAATATCAGGAGAAGTATATCATGCACCCGGCTTTTTCGCAAGTTCCGTTTCCGCCCTCTTTTATTTTCCGCTTTTGTTTCACTTTTCTTCCCGCTTCGTATGTTCGGCGATGAACTGTGTCATCCTGTTTGCCGGAATCCCCAGCGCAAATGAAAATTCACTGTACAGTGCATGTTCCAGGAGCATCTGATACTTCTTGTCCATGCTCGTGATGCTTCCCCTGCTCTGGGTCCGCTTATACAGAGTCTTGAGTACTTTTATCCAGTTCTCCGGGCAGAAGTCTGCTATACAGTTTTTGTATTCCTGCTCTCTGAATTTTTCGTTTTTCACCCGCAGCACCTCAATATCAGGCATCCGGCTGATCAGATCCATAGCTTCTTCCCTGCTCACCGGTCTCCGGATATTTGACTCATCATCCGTAGGTACATACGCCCTGTCTCTCGAGTCTTCCATGGACTGCAGCGTATAGTATTTCTTTTTTCTGTCCGCAAAAGAAAAATCCAACGTTCCAATGTCTTCCACCTTATACATTCCCCTGCACTTATAAACCACCGCGTCTCCTCTGCTGAGCATTCAAATCCTCCTTTTCTCCTGTTTTTCCCATCGCCTTCATAAAGTATAGCCAAAAAAGAACCGGTACAACGCTGTAACGGTCCTCTCGCGGTTATCCTTGTTCTATTTTATCACTTTATTCGGATTAATGTAAGATAATTTCAGAATTTTCTATATTTTTCAGCACAATTCGTCATGGCAGAGGCATAGTGTATTATGCATATTTATCTATCATGATAAAAAATCTGGTTATTGATCCTTACCAATTACTGATTCGTGCGGTTACAACTGTATTTCTAGCTTCCGAAACAGACAAACGCTCCCCTCATATCCGGGCATATGATTCCCAGTCAAACTATTTTTTAGGATTGGAAGTAAAGGGAACACCTTTTTAATATTCTGCGGCTTATTGGGTCTTCCATGATCTACAGTAAATATCTGCAAACAAGTCTTTCTATCGTCCTGGTATCCAGAACAATTTTCCCTGTTTCAAATGTAAGAATCAGACGTTCGCCGGGATAAATATCATTTTCTTCATATGCCTGTATTTTTCTTATTGCATTCTGTACATATACCGGGTCATCCATTCTGCCGTCATGCTCCCAGTAAATTTCCTGTTTTGACTTTCTGGAAAGAAAAGTAAAATCTGGATGAACTGTTCCAAAACGTTTTAAATGCAAGGGACATTCATATTTGTATAAAATACCGTTCCGATAAAAATAGTCGGCAAGGATTTTTTCTGATTTTGAACGCACCCGTTCCCCCTTCTCCGTTAATATAACAGGCATATCTTCCTGAAATTCTTTTCTCTTATAATCTTCAGCAGCCCACTTGCTCAATTGCTGTTCCCAGACAGGTTCTACCGGCTCAATCAACTTCTGTCTTTCAGGATGTTCGGCCAGGAAAATTTTTTCAATTTCTTCCTCGTCATAATCTTCTGTAATTCTTCTGATCTGGGACAGCCTTCTATCAGCAAGCTTCATTATCTTTTCATCATAAGATTTCTGAGCAAGTCTGTACGCCAGTTTTTCCTTCTCTCTTGGCAGATATTCCCCGTTTTTTCTTCCTTCCGGCACACAGTAATAATACTGAACACATTTATTACTGCTGGACAAACGCAGCTTCCCAGGAGGAGCATCTTTTAGTTGTTTTGAAGTCTTCTGAAGAATCTTCTCCAGTCTGACCTGTTCCTGCAATAACTTTTCTCTAAGACCTGCCATATAATTTCCTTTCTGCTTTTAAACATCTGAATAAAACATGTCTGAAATAACAGACACCGTTCTGGAATAGAGTAACTTGAAATAATAAATTCTGGAGTTTATATTGATTTACGGTTGTGAATTGATTTATAGACTGTATAACCGTAGTCTTTCCTTGTCGTATACGGTTAAAATCAGAATTTCCGGCACCTAAACCGTACCCTTCTCCTGGTTCTTACGGTTGAAAATGAAATTTCTCATATCTGAACCGTAGCATTCTCCTAATTCTTACGGTTGAAATTCGAGTTTTTGATATCTAAACCGTATCCCCTCCACGATTTTTACGGTTGACTTTGGAATTTCTGACATCTAAACCGTACTTCCACCACATTTCTTACGATTGGAATTCGAGTTTCTGGTATTTTAACCGTACTCTTCTCCTGATTCTCACGGTTAGGAGTTGATTTTTCTGATTATAGAACAGTTCCGGCAGTTCATCTGTTGCAAAAACCGCCTGCATATGTATGAAATGATCTCAGATTAGTTTGAAAAATTCCCGGAAGCCAAAGCTTCCGGGAAAATGATTTCGCTGTAATAAACGATTTGCTTAACGTTTGGGTAACCGAAAATACTGGAAAATCAAGGGGTTACACGGAAAGTTGTTGCAAATACGTTACAAACCCCTGGCTTTTCACAGCGATTGAGGACATCTCTCTTATTATTTAAACGCCAGTTCCAATAACTCAGCTGCAATTTTTTTGTCCTTCACCCGCATAATATTGTCTTCGACTTTTTCTTTACCCAGCAAATGAATATTTCCATACCAGATAATTTCCTGATCTATAACCGCAAAATTTTCACAGGAATCTTCCACTGTTTTAATAAAGAACCCAGCCT
>CAJFQZ010000037.1 GCA_904419285.1 Lachnospiraceae bacterium UBA1818 | reverse complement strand
GGAACTTTACAACAACAGAGAGATTGAGAAATAAGGAGGGAAGATCATGTTTACACCGGAAATGATGGAATCCGTAAAAAAAGTGGAGGCCACCAGGGCGTCACGTCTGGGCGTTGAGCCGAGACGTATGTCTGCAGAGGAAAAAGATGCCCTTCTTAAGGCATTTCATCCTGACTACAGAGAAGATGCTTTTGCAGAGATCAAGGTAGGACCGAACAAGGGACAGAAAGCACCGAAGGAGCTGGTACATCTTCTGCACTCCAACAGCCGTCTTCTTACAGACAAGGTTGATATCAACAAAGTAGATTACGATGTTGACGTGCTCATCATCGGAGGCGGCGGAGCCGGCGCTTCCGCAGCCATCGAGGCTGACGAGGCAGGAGCAAACGTCATGATCGTGACAAAACTCCGTATCGGCGATGCCAACACTATGATGGCAGAGGGTGGTATCCAGGCTGCTGACAAGGAGAATGACTCTCCGGTACAGCACTATCTGGACGCTTTCGGAGGCGGACATTTTGCCGCGAGACCGGAGCTGCTGAAACGTCTTGTAATGGAAGCGCCGGACGCGATCAAATGGCTGAACGATCTTGGCGTTATGTTCGATAAAGACAAAGACGGAAATATGATCACAACACACGGCGGCGGAACATCCAGAAAGAGAATGCATGCCTGCAAGGATTACTCCGGAGCAGAGATCATGCGTACTCTCCGCGATGAAGTATTAAACCGTCAGATTCCGATCGCTGAGTTTACAGCTGCGGTTGAGCTGATCAGAGACGACAGAGGACAGGTTGCGGGAGCCGTTCTCCAGAACCTGGAGACAGACGACTATCTTGTAGCAAAGGCAAAGACAGTCATCATCGCAACAGGCGGTGCAGGACGTATGCACTACCAGGGATTCCCGACATCCAACCATTACGGAGCAACAGCAGACGGACTGATCCTCGGATACCGTATGGGCGCACCGCTCCTGTATCAGGATACGATCCAGTATCACCCGACAGGAGTTGCTTATCCGTCACAGATCTTCGGAGCTCTTGTGACAGAGAAGGTTCGTTCCGTAGGCGCACAGCTCGTCAATGTTGACGGTGAAGCTTTCATGCATCCGCTTGAGACCCGTGACGTTGCTGCAGCAGGAATCATCCGTGAGTGTACAGAGCGCGGAAAAGGAGTGACAACACCGCTCGGAAGCGGCGTATGGCTTGATACTCCGATGATCGAGGAGATCGGCGGACCGGGAACGATCGAGAAACGTATCCCTGCGATGCTCCGTATGTACATGAACTATGACATTGATATGAGAAAACTTCCGATCCTTGTATATCCGACACTCCACTATCAGAACGGCGGTCTGGAGATCGGAGGAGACGGATTTACGAAAGTGATCGACAACCTGCTCGTTGCAGGTGAGGCAGTTGGAGGAATCCACGGAAGAAACCGTCTGATGGGCAACTCCCTGCTTGATATCATCGTATTCGGACGCAATGCAGGAAAGGCTGCAGCGGCGAAGGCGAAAAACGTGGAGCTTGGCAATATGAACCTTGACCATATCGAGGCATATGCAGAAGAACTGAAAGAGGCAGGTCTGGATACAGGTGATGTTTCACCGCTGCTGCTCCCGAAGTACGCAAGACATGAGAGATAGGAAAGGGAGAGAAAATGTTTTTAGTTAATTGGTTTCAGGAAAGTGTTCTGAGCGAAACCCTGATGATTTTATTCCTTGTAGCGTTTATCGGCTATCTTGTAGGAAGTATTACAATCCGCGGTGTGGAACTGGGGACGGCAGGCGTGTTGCTTGTCGCCCTGGTGTTCGGACACTTTATCGGCGACAATGCGGATCTGGTAGAAGGTCTCGGTATGTTCCGCGACCTCGGACTGATCTGTTTCGTGACATCTGTCGGATTTATTGCAGGGCCGAAGTTTTTCCGGAATTTCAAGATCAATGCAAAGTCTTATATCCTGCTGGGATTTATCATTATCGCAATAGGAGCGCTTACTACGGTAGGGATCATTGAGATCGCAGGAGTGCCGTCAGATATTACTGTCGGCATGATGTCAGGTGCACTGACAAGTACTCCGGGACTTGCGGCGGCTCTGGATGCCACCGGATCTGCGAACGCTTCTGTCGGATACGGAATTGCCTATCCGTTTGGAGTAATAGGTGTTGTGCTTTTTGTACAGCTTGTCCCGAAGATCCTGAAGACGGATATGGCTGCAGAGCGTGCAAAGTTTGAGGCGGCTCAGAATGTTGGAGACGACGCTCTGAAGCAGAAAAAGAAACTGTTCCAGGTGGATGCAATGGGATTCTTCCCGTTTGCACTTGCGATCGCGCTGGGTATCGTCCTTGCGAAGATCGTGATCCCGCTTCCGGGCGGAGCCCAGTTCTCTCTGGGAACTTCAGGTGGTCCGCTGATCGCAGGCCTGATACTCGGCCATTTCGGACATGCAGGGAAGATCAGCTTCCATGTAGAGAAATCTGTGCTGGAGTGCTTAAGAGAATTCGGTCTGGCGCTGTTCCTTATCGGAGCAGGTGTGGAGGCTGGAGCCGGATTTATCGAGATCCTGAAGGAGCAGGGACTTGTGCTCTTCCTTTACGGAGCGCTGATCACACTGATTCCGATGATCGTCGGATATTTTGTGGCGACCAAGCTGATGAAGCTGAGCCTGTTCAATACGCTTGGCTCTATCTGCGGCGGTATGACAAGTACGCCGGCCCTCGGTACGCTGATCAGTGTGACCGGAACAGACGACGTTGCGTCCGCTTATGCGGCAACCTACCCCGTCGCGCTGGTATTTGTGGTGCTGGCGTGCCAGTTTATCGGAATATTCCTGTAAAAGATGGAGCGGGTTTTCCCGCTCTGAAAAAATATAATAATTTAAAAATGGAAGGAGTTGGCTTTCATGCGTGAAATTAATGTAAGCACACTTACAGACGTGATCGAGAGACTCTGCATCGAGGCAAACGAGCACCTCCCGGAAGACGTGAAATGTGCGATCCGCGACTGCCGTGCCTGTGAGGACGGTGAGATCGCTAAAGGAGTTCTCGACAATATCATCGAGAATTTTGAGATCGCGGACAATGAGAACGTGCCGATCTGCCAGGACACTGGTATGGCATGTGTATTCCTTGAGATCGGACAGGATGTACATCTTGTCGGAGGAGACCTTGCAGAGGCAGTGGATGAGGGCGTACGCCGCGGATATGACAAAGGTTATCTGCGCAAATCCGTTGTAAAGGATCCGGTCCGCCGTGGAAATACAGGCGACAATACACCGGCAATGCTCTACACGGAGATCGTGCCGGGTGAGAATATCAAGGTCACAGTAGGACCGAAGGGATTCGGAAGCGAGAATATGAGCCAGATCCGTATGTTCAAGCCGTCGGCAGGACTTCAGGGCATCAAGGATTTCATCATCGAGGCAGTGGAGACGGCAGGACCGAACCCATGTCCGCCTATGGTAGTAGGCGTCGGAATCGGCGGAACATTTGACAAGTGTGCACTTCTCGCCAAGAAAGCTCTCATGAGACCGCTTGATTCCTCAAACCCGGATCCGTTCTATGCTGATCTGGAGAAGGAAATGCTGGAGAAGATCAACGAGCTGGGAATCGGACCGCAGGGATTCGGCGGAAAGACAACAGCGATCGGACTGAACATTGAGACAATGCCGACACATATCGCAGGTATGCCGTGTGCAGTCAATATCAACTGCCATGTGACACGCCACAAATCGGAGGTGATATAAATGGCAAGAAAGATTACATTACCACTCACAGAGGAACTTGCTAAGACTCTTCACGCAGGAGATCAGGTGCTCCTGACAGGAACGATCTATACATCACGAGACGCCGGACACAAGAGAATGTGCGAGGCGCTGGCAAAGGGAGAGAAGATCCCCTTTGATCCGACTGACGCAACGATCTACTATGTGGGACCGACTCCGGCGAAACCGGGACATGTTATCGGAAGCGCCGGCCCGACGACCAGCGGACGTATGGACGCTTATGCACCGACCATGATGTCTGTGGGAGCAAGGGGAATGATCGGTAAAGGCGCCCGCCTTCCGGAAGTTGTGGAAGCAATGAAGAAATACAGCGGCGTTTACTTCGGTGCCATTGGCGGCGCAGGAGCACTGCTCGCAAAATGTATCAAGAAAGCAGAACTGATCGCATATGAAGATCTGGGAGCAGAGGCTCTGAGAAAACTCTATGTAGAGGATATGCCGCTTGTCGTCATCATCGACAGCGAGGGAAATAACCTGTACGAAGAGGGAAGAAAGGCTTATCTTGATTCTAAAAAATAATATTGAGAATTCATTCAGGGGCTGCAGTCGTTTGACGGCAGCCCCTGAATTCTTCTGCAGGACAGATGAAACCGAATACTTTCTGTGACCGTCTAATATATATAAAGGAGGCGGACACTGTGAGAAAGAAAAGAAGGATTGTATGTTTTTTGATCTTGACAGGAATATTTGCAGCTGCTTTTATGTCCGGATTCTCCCATCAGTCCGGAGAGGCAGAGAAAGGGGCTGATGCTTTCCAAATGTCACGGGCCGGGCAGGACGCGGAAGAAGAAAAGGAATTCGAAAGAGCGGAAGAGGCGTTGGAGAGAACTGCAGAGGAGAGCGCCGGAAAAGCCGGAGAGACTTCCGACGGAAGCGGAAAAACAGGGGAGGATCCGCCGGAACAGGCGCAGATCGAAGATTTTGGGCTGATCCTTCAGATGCCGGAACTGCCGACAGGATGCGAGATCACGGCACTTACCATGGTGCTGAACTATTACGGATATGCCGCGGACAAGACTGTGATGGCTTCAAAGTATCTTCCTGTAAGAGCTGCAGGGCTGCATTATGGCGCTGACGGCATGCTGTACGGAAATGACATGGATGAATATTTCATCGGGGATCCTGCGACTGAGAACGGTTATATCTGTGGGACGGGAGCGATCATGGCAGCGGCCGACAGGTATCTGTCTGACTGCGGGAGTCCGCTGAGAACAGAGGATCTGACAGGGACCGATGCTGAGGAGCTGTACTGTCTGGTCAGTGAGGGGACTCCTGTGATGGTATGGGTCACGATTGGTATGGAGAACCGCCGTGAGATCCGGGGATGGTATACAGAGGACGGCAGGTTTATGGACTGGAGCACGAATGATCACGGCGCCGTACTTATCGGATACAGCGCCGGGACAGTCACCATAGCGGATCCCATCTCAGGAATCTGCGAGTATTCCAGGGAGCAGTTCGAGAAAGTATTCGCATCCCGGGGAAACCAATGTGTGATACTCAAAGACAATACATAAGCGGTGGAAGTGGATTCCATACTTCAGAGAAGGTAGTTTTACAGTGGAAGCAGGTACTGCAGAGAAGGTATTTCTGCAGCGGGAGTATACACTGCGGAATGGTTCCTTCTCAGCCGGAATAATCCTGTCCCTGCAGGATATCTTCTTCTTTCAGGTACTGCTGCAGCCGGTTTAAAACAGTGCGCTTTGCTCCCGTCCACAGCGGGGCGATGAGCAGTTCTTTCGGTCCGTCCCCGGTAAGCCGGTGGATGACGATATCCGGGCGGAGCCGCGCAATGCATTTCCCAAGCATCCGGATGTATTCCTCCATATCCGGAGTATGGAAGGGAGAGCGCGCATAGTCTTCTGCAAGATCAGTGCCCTCCAGGATATGAAGGAGCTGCAGTTTGATCCCCTGTATGTCACAGCGGTTCAGATAGTCGATCGTGGCGAGCATCATTTCCTCGGTCTCTCCGGGAAGATAGAGGATCGTGTGGACGATCACGGAGACATTGATGCTGCGGAGACTGCGGACGGCTTCGTCGAATACCGGCAGGGGATACCCCCGGCGGATATATTCCGCTGTTTTCGGATGGATCGTCTGAAGTCCAAGTTCGATCCAGACAGGTTTGATCCGGTTGATACGGTCAAGCAGTTCAAGGACATCGCTGCCCAGACAGTCCGGGCGTGTCGCAATGGACAGGACTTTTACATCGGGATCACTGACAGCCTCCATAAAGATGGATTCCAGGTAATCTGCAGGTGCGTAGGTGTTTGTGAATGCCTGGAAATATGCGATGAAGGAGCGGACCGGCCGTTTCTTCTGTACTTCTGCCTTCCCTTGGGCGAGCTGTTCGGAGATCGACAGGGCGGGCGATCCGGCAAAATCCCCGGAGCCCTTCGCACTGCAGAAGATACAGCCGCCGGTTCCGATATGTCCGTCGCGGTTGGGGCAGGTCATCCCGCCGTTTAAAGTGATCTTATAGACCTTTTCTCCAAATGTATGTTTCAGACAGGCGTCAAGAGAGTAATAGCGCCTGCCGTCCCAGAGTTTTCTGTAATCCATATAAATTCCTCACTGTCTTATACGAGAATATAATATTGCCAGGGGCAAAAGGTCTAAACTCACATGAGCTTGCTTATAAGTGGGTGAAAGACCTTTAATATTGCGCCGCAGAATCTGATCCAGCGGAGGATGATCTGCTGCTATCTGCTATCATAGCATTCCGTGGGAGCGGATGGCAACCTTTATCATCATCTGACACTTTTCTTATCAGTTGGATATGGGGGCTGGCCCTGGTGACAGAGAAAAGCGCTTCCGCGGCAAGAGAGATTTTCTCCCTTTTCCGCTCACGGGATGGTACAATATCAGGGAAAAGAGATTGCTATAAAGCAGAGAGAATAAAAGTCTTCTATCTGCCGCCCAGGAAACCGCAGATCATAGAGATCCCTTCCATGAATTTTCTCGCGGTCAGAGGACAGGGCGATCCGAATGAAGAAGGAGGGGCGTATAAGGCGTCCATCGGCCTTCTCTACGGGATTGCATATACGATCAAGATGAGTAAAATGGGAAGGCATAAGATCAAAGGATATTTTGATTATGTGGTCCCGCCGCTGGAGGGCTTCTGGAGACAGGAAGGGACTGCCGGGATTGATTACTCACGGAAAAAGGATTTTCAGTGGATATCTCTTATCCGTCTGCCGGAATTTGTCACCAGGGACGAGTTTGAATGGGCAGTATCGGAGGCGGAAGAGAAGAAAGAGATGGATTTCTCAAAGGTGGAATTCCTGACCTATGAAGAAGGTCTGTGCGTCCAGTGCATGCACATCGGTCCCTATGACAACGAGCCGGAGACAATCCGGAGTATGGAACTTTATGCGGGGCAGCAGGGATACGAGCCGGATTTTGAAAGTGGGAGGTATCACCATGAGATCTACTTGAGCGACGTGCGCAGATGCAAGCCGGAGAACCTCAAGACGGTGATACGCCATCCGGTGAGGAGCAGGGATGCTGTCCGATGATGTTGATGAACCGGGAAATATTTTCATTCCATGGTTCCAGACGGTTGTACAGAAATCCGATCTCCCGCGGCGGGATGTGGTCGAACAAATGTTGAGAAGAGTGCTGCAGGAGGACGGCACCTGCTTTGAGACCTTCCGGAGATTAAAAGTGCGTGCCTCAAAAAGGTGACAGGCGCTGAGTTTCCAGCAAATTCATATTGTTCCCTGTCCGCAGAGCAAGTACAATCAGTTTCGTCATAAAACGATAAATTTTTGAAAGGACGATTCATGATATGGGGAGAGTAAGAGCCTTGCTGGCAGCACTTGTTACCGTGTGCGGACTCTTATTGGGAGCAGTGGAAGTTCTGGCAGCTGAAACAGGAAAAATGGAGATCACTTCAGGAGGAACAGTGATCAGAGATGGGCAGGAGATTGAAGTTATATTCTCACTGGAAGGATTTTCTGAGATAAAAAGCGGAGTCAATGCGCTCAAAGGAACGCTGAAATATGACTCCGCTGTTTTTGAATTGGTCTCACAGGAAGATTTTGAGCCGATGAATTCCTGGAAAAAACTGTTTTATAATCCGGAAAACGGACAGTTTGTTCTGATCAACAGTGCGGGAAGCACGGAGGATGAAGAGGTATTTCGGATGCGCCTCAGAGCCGGGCAGTCTGTTCCGGCCGGAGAGGTATCCGTTTCTGTTGAAGATCTTTCTGTCTCTGAGGGGAAAGAGGATCTTATTCCGGCAGGTTCCTCTCTGACTTTATCTGCTGTGGTGGAAAATCCGGGAACGGATGAAAACCTGCCGGAGGAGGAAGAGCAGGACAGCGCATCATCGGACAACGGGGGATCAGACGTCGGGGCATCAGACAACGGGGCAGCGGATAGCGGAACGTCAAATAGCGGGGCATCAGATAAATTTATTTTCTCGCAGGAGAAAAAGGGTTTCAGAAGCTGGGACTGGCAGAGCAGACCTTCGGGATCGATCTGGAGGCGGATCCGGAGTTTGAGCCCACACTGAAGGCGACTCTGGCGGGGATCACAGCGGATTATAATCGTTCAAACGGATTTATCAGTGAGAACAGTAATGAAATAAAGCTGGGAAGTCTGACCTTGTCATCAAAATCAGATGAGCTGGAAGCCAGAAAGGATTATATCTCTTCCAGCCGGATCGTCATGAGCTCGCTCTGTGTTCTTCTGATCCTGATGGGGATGGTAAATTATGTAAATGTGACGCTGACCGGACTCACCATGCGGAGAAAAGAGTTTGCTGTGTTGGAGAGTATCGGCCTGACAAGACGGCAGCTAAAGAAGATGCTCCTTCTGGAAGGTGTGTTTTACAGCATGATCGTTACCGTGCTCCTGCTGACTATCGGAAACGGAGCACTGTATGCGTTCGGCGCAGTCATGGATAAAAAGATTGTCTATTTCGTGTTCCGATATTCGATGGCGGAGACGGCGGTGTGCATAATCCTTTTGTTTGTGATCTGCACGGCAGTGCCTCTGATCCTGCTCAGCCGGACAGAACAGGAGAGTGTTGTCGAGAGACTGAAGGCCTGTTCACTATAGAAAACGAAAAAGAGAAACTGCAGATTTCCGAAATAGCTGCGGCGCCGCCTCTACGGCATTCGGAAATCTGCAGTTTTTTACAAAATTTTCCAGTCATCATTTCCGGCTTATTTTCGTTTCAAAAAAATTAAAAAAGTTTAAGGCTTTCACTGACCTTTTCTTATCCGTACACGTTGTATATTATAGAAGTTGACTTCACAAGCAGGAGAGAAAGGAGGATAAGATGGATTCGGATTTCTTTCTGATACAGAAAATAAAAAACGGAGACGACGGGGCAGTCGAAAATTTTGTCCGGAAATATTACCCGAAGATTTTCCAGTACTGTCTTCTTCATATCCGGGACCGGGGAGACGCCGAGGACCTGACTCAGGAAACCTTCCTGAAGTTTTTTCAGTCCTTTGAGCGGTATCAGCACCGGGGAAAGTGTTCCGCTTTCCTGTATGCCATCGCCTCCAACGCCTGCAGAGATTACTATAGAAAGGCAAAAGAGCAGTATGTGGAAGAGATTCCAGAAAGGGCAGAGGAAGATCGGGAGATGGGAACGGCAGAAATCCGTATGGATGTGGAAAATGCCGTGGCCCGGCTGCCGGAGGAATTAAAAGAGACGGCAATCCTCTTCTTCTTCCAGGGGATGAAGCAGAGGGAAATCGCGAAGCTGATGGATATTAAACTGTCTCTGGTGAAATACCGTGTGACCCGGGCAAAGAAACTGCTGAGAGAGTATCTTGGCCGCGGAGATGAATCCGTGATGCAGGACGATGCTCTGCAAGCCGGCGGAATACCGAGGAACAAAGCAGTATCCGAAGGAAATCCGCATCGAAAGGAGGAATCATAATGGAACCTTTTGAGAAGAAAATACAGAAGTATACGGAGACCGTGCAGGAGAAGTTCGTCAGAGAGTCTGCGGTCCTGGAGACGATCAGGGGATCGGAGAATGCATTTATAAAGCAGGAGGACCGTCTGCTCACCTATGCGGAATTCCTCTATCAGCAGGCAAGATATATCGGGAAGCGGTGGTGGATCCTGCAGGGGCTTGTGCTGGCGTCCCTTCTTTTCCTGCTCAACGACGCAGGCGGGATCTATGCCCAGAGAACACTGGGAGCAGGTGCTTCTCTTTTTGCAGTCCTGGTCATTCCGGAACTGTGGAAGAACCGCAGGACTTCTGCGATGGAGATCGAGGGGACGTCCTTCTATTCCCTGCGACAGATCTATTCTGCACGGATTCTGCTGCTTGGCATGGCAGATCTGCTGCTGCTGACCCTGTTCTATGCGGCGGCGGCATGGACGGCGCAGCTTTCCCTGGGGACGTTTACCATCAACTTTGTAGTTCCGTTCAATATTTCCTGCTGCATCTGCTTCCGGGTACTATGCAGCCGAAGAGCGGAGATGGAATACGTGGCGGGGATCATCTGTCTGGCGTGGGCGGCGGTCTGGATGATGGTCCTGGGGCAGGACCGGGTCTATGAGAAGATCGCGGTGCCGGTCTGGGCAGCGCTTCTGGTATGCTCTCTTGTCTATCTGGTCTGGTGCGTCAGAAAGGCGCAGAAAGACTGTGAATCAATCTGGGAGGTAAATCGTTCATGGAATTAAAGATAGAAGGACTGACAAAAGATTTTAAAGATTTCCGTGCTGTGGATCACGTCTCCTGTTCGATGGAACAGGGCGTCTACGGGCTTCTGGGAGTAAACGGAGCGGGAAAGACCACGCTGATGAGGATGATCTGCACTCTGCTGAGACCCACGGAGGGATCTGTCACATGGAACGGAAAGGATATTTTCAAGATGGATGCGTCATACCGGAGGGTGCTCGGATATCTGCCCCAGGACTTTGGGTTTTATCCGGATTTTACGGTACAGGACTATATGATGTATATTTCATCCATCAAAGGACTGCGTTCGATGACGGCGAAGAAGCGGACGGAACTGCTTCTGGATCAGGTGGGACTTCGGAAGATGAAAAAGCGGAAGATGAGGAATCTCTCAGGAGGTATGCAGCGCAGAGTGGGGATCGCCCAGGCGATGCTGAACGATCCGAAGATCCTGATCCTGGACGAACCAACTGCGGGGCTTGATCCCAGTGAGCGGATCCGGTTCCGCAACCTGATCAGTGAACTTGCGGAGGACCGGCTGGTGCTCCTGTCTACCCATATTGTATCTGACGTGGAATTTATCGCCAATGATATCCTGCTTATGAGGGAGGGAAAGTTCTTTATGAACGGAACCGCGGAGGAGATCATCTCATCTATGGATCAGTCAGTGTGGAGCTGCACGGTCCCGAGAAAAGAAGCGGACCGCTATCTCAGCCGATATCTTGTCTCCAATGTGAAGACCGTTCCCGGCGGGGCGGAACTGCGTATCCTTGCAAAGCAATCTCCCACGAAAGGCGCCGTCAGGGAGGAGGCAACGCTGGAAGATGCATTTTTACTCTATTTTGGAGAGAAAGCAGGTGAAGAACATGATGGTGAAGTATGAGTTGAAAAGGATATTTACGAAACGGATGAACCGGCTTCTGCTTGCCGTGGCAGTGATCATCGGCGTTGTGATGAGTGTGTTTGCGGTGACGAGCAGCCGGTATGTGGACAGCAGCGGAGCAGGCCACGAGACTCCGGATGCGGTGCGGAGACTTGTAGAGGATAAAAATCAGTGGAAAGGAAAGCTGACGGGGGATGTGATCGCTCAGATCGTGGCTGACAGACAGAAAATTGCAGGTGAATACCAGGATGATAATGTGCCGGATACTGTATGGGGAGAGCGCATCCAGTCATATACGGATATTGCGGATATGGTGGACAGTATACTTGGAGGAGATGAGGAATATATGCCGGGTGCGCTCCTCGGCATTACGCTCGATCAGGCGAAAGATATCTATTCCATCCGGGAACAGTATATAGAACAGTTAATCCAGAAGTACGGAGATACCCCGGAAAAACAGGAGTTCTTAAGGAAACAGTATGAGAAGGCGGATACGCCATTTTACTATGAGGCGTCAGATTCATGGAATACCATGCTCTTATATGCCACTACTTATGGAATAATCCTTGTGGTTCTGATCGGATTCCTGGCGGCGGGAATATTCTCTGACGAATTCTCCCTGCGGGCGGACTCGGTGTTCTTTTCCTGCCGATACGGCAGATCCCGGGCTGTGCGAAGTAAGATCCTCACAGGACTGCTCATGGCGACAGTGATCTACTGGGCAGGGATGGCACTGCTCTCGGGAATCTCATTTGCCGTAATGGGGGTGAGCGGGTTTGGGACAACGTACCAGATTCAATATCCTTACAGCATTTATAATATCAGCGTCGGACAGGAATACTTGATCCTCCTGCTGTGCGGATATATCGCGAGCCTGCTCTCCGCGTCCGTTGCCATGCTGGTATCGGCGAAGACCCATTCGGCGAACATTGCGGTCTGTATCCCGTTCATTCTGTTCTGCGTCTCGCCATTTATCGGAAGAGCTCTGCCATTTGGCACCTTTTTTCAGCTGACGCCGGATCAGCTCCTGAATATATTGAACAGTGCAAAATACCCGTATATCTATCAGATCGGGAGTGTGGTGTTCCGCCAGATTCCGTTTATCATGCTTTTTTATACTCTCGTGGCTGCCGTGTTCCTGCCGGTGATCTATCAGTGCTTCCGAAGGTATGGGATGAAGCGCAGCGCACCAGTCTTACATCCCAAACAGGATAGGAAAGGTAACTTACTTATGAAGGGAAATCGAATGAAGATCTGAGCTTTGAGCGGAAGACATCGTCTATATTTTTCAGCCTTCCGGCTGCAGATGAGGTTCAATTTAATGCACATAGGCTAAAACTATAAATAATCATAAAATATAAATATTTGCTATTTTGATATGTGCCTGCTAAATTGAACGTGTAAAAAGTATGCAGGAGGTTTTGTTGAAATGAAAAAAGGCTTGATCTTGATTTTAACAATTGGTGTTTTCAGCATTATTAATACAGAGATGGGCGTGGTCGGCATCCTTCCTCTGGTCTCCGAGAATTATGGAGTGACAGTCGCAGCGGCAGGCCTGCTCGTCAGTATGTTCGCACTGGTCGTAGCAGTATCCGGACCTACGATGCCGCTT
>CAJFQZ010000036.1 GCA_904419285.1 Lachnospiraceae bacterium UBA1818 | reverse complement strand
CGAATTTAGATTCTTATTTGCTCTCCAGGATCTTATCGATGCTGACAAGCTTTACGCTGAGCACGAAGATCTCTGTCGCAACAGCCAGCTCTTCCGGTGTCGGATAGGACGGGGAGATACGGATGTTGCTGTCGTGCGGATCCTTTCCGTACGGATAGGTCGCACCTGCACCTGTCATCACCAGGCCTGCCTCTTTCGCTTTTGCAACGATCGCCTTTGCGCAGCCGTCCAGTGAATCGAAGGAGATGAAGTATCCGCCCAGAGGTTTGATCCAGGAACCGATCTCAAGACCGCCGAGTTCTCTCTCAAGTCCGTCGATGACAGCTTCAAACTTCGGTCTCATGATATCAGCATGCTTCTTCATGTGCTCCACGATACCGTGAACATCCTTAAAGAATCTCACATGGCGGAGCTGATTTACTTTATCGTGTCCGATGGTCTGGTATTTCATCATGTCCCTGATGTCTTTTAAGTTCGCCTCGGATGCCGCCATTGCAGCGATACCGGATCCCGGGAAACTGATCTTGGATGTTGATGAGAACTTGTAGACCATATCCGGGTTGCCAGCCTTCTTACACTCCATCAGGATCTCGAGCAGATAGTCCTGCTTATCTTCATATAAATGATGTACGCAGTAAGCGTTATCCCAGAAGATACGGAAGTCTTCTGCCGCCGGCTTCAGGTTTGCGAAACGATATACTGTCTCGTCAGAATATGTGATTCCCTGAGGATTGGAATACTTCGGTACACACCAGATTCCCTTGACCGATGCGTCTTCATTGACAAGCTTCTCTACCATATCCATATCCGGACCGGTAGGAGTCATCGGAATATTGATCATCTCGATTCCGAAATGCTCCGTGATCGCAAAGTGTCTGTCGTATCCCGGAACCGGACAGAGGAATTTCACCTTATCCAGCTTGCACCACGGCGTGCTTCCCATAATTCCGTGAGTCATAGCGCGCGCCACTGTGTCATACATCACATTCAGGCTTGAGTTTCCGAAGATGATCACATTATCTCTCGGCACTTCCATCATGTCCGCCAGAAGCTGCTTTGCCTCTGCGATTCCGTCAAGTCCGCCGTAGTTGCGGCAGTCCACTCCATCCTCACAGGTCAGATTCGCGCTGCTGTTGAGCACATCCATCATTCCCATTGACAGGTTAAGCTGCTCAGTAGACGGCTTTCCTCTGGACATATCCAGCTTCAGACCTTTTGCCTTTATTTCAGCAAACTGAGCCTCAAGGTCGTTTTTCAGTTCCAATAACTCTTCTTTACTTAAATCTTTGTACGCAGTCATTGCAGGACTCCTCCACTCTTTTTTTTACTCACTGTTTGATATTGTATATAATTTATGATGGTTCGTCAATCCTTTCTTGCATTTTTTGTCGACAAAACAACGTTTTTCTGCATTAAGCAAGATGCAATATGAAATTTTCAACTGTCTTTCATGCATTTTACTGAGAAGGGACACTGCTAAAAAAGACCTCAGATCCTTTTTCTCCGCTTCCTTCATCGCTCACTATCCATTTTCTCTTACATATCTTCCCCAGTCTCAAGAGATTCTTTTACTTTTTCCAGCCCTGCTGTCAGACTTCTGATCTCCTCCTCGGACAGATCCCGGCAGAGTATTTCTTCCAGCCTTTTAAATCCCCTGTCTACTTCTTTGGCTTTCTGCCGGCCGGCTTCCGTCAGATCGATCTGATAAGCGCGCCTGCATCCGGGATCCCGCCGCCTGCTGATCAGGCCCATTTCTTCCATTTTATTCAGCACCCGCGACATGGTGGTCACATCCAGCATACAGCCGTCTGCGATCTCCTTCTGGGTAACGCTGGAATGGGAAGACAGATAGATCAGGATCCTCGCCTGCCCCTGCCCGGGAGTCAGCCCGGTCTCCAGAAGGAAACGCTGCACCTTTCTCCGCTTCAGAAGTTCGATCTGAAATAAGATTTCTCTGAGTCTCTGTCTCTGTATTGCCATAATATCTTTTCCTTTCGCGCTATTCCAGCTCATACATGCCTGTGTAGAGCTGATAGTATCTTCCCTTCTGTTCCAGCAGTTCCTCGTGGCTTCCCCGCTCCAGGATCTCTCCGTGCTCCAGTACCATGATCGCTTTGGAATTGCGCACCGTGGAGAGCCTGTGTGCGATCACAAAGACAGTTCTTCCTTCCATGATCGCATCCATCCCTTTCTCGATCAGGCGCTCTGTCCGCGTATCAATCGAGGAGGTCGCTTCATCCAGAATAAGTACCGGCGGATGAGCGACAGCCGCCCGCGCAATGGCGATGAGCTGTCTCTGCCCCTGGGATAGATTGCTCCCGTCGCTGTAGAGCATAGTCCGATACCCGTCGGGAAGCCGCCGGATAAAGGAATCTGCATTTGCCAGCTTCGCGGCTTCGACCACTTCCTCGTCCGTGGCGTCAAGTCTTCCGTATCGGATATTGTCGGCAATAGTCCCCGTAAATAGATGGGTGTCCTGAATGACCATGGCAAGAGACCTGCGCAGATCAGCTTTGCGTATATCGCGGATATCGATACCGTCATAGAGGATCCGCCCGCTCTGGATCTCATAGAAGCGGTTGATCAGATTAATGATCGTCGTCTTCCCAGCGCCGGTCGATCCGACAAACGCGATCTTCTGCCCCGGCTTTGCATACAGGCTGATCCCGGACAGGACAGTTTTCTCCGGGACGTACCCGAATACTACATCCTCAAACCGGACATCTCCCCGGAGCTGAGTAAGCTTCCCGCCTGCATCCTTCCACGCATAAATCCCTGTATAGTGCGCGCACTCCACGGGCGTTCCGTCCCCACTTATCTCTGCCGGAACAAGCGTCACGGTTCCCTCATCGATCTCCGGTTCTTCGTGCATCATCTCAAAAATCCGCTCAGCTCCTGCAAGGGCGGACAGGATAAAATTGATCTGCTGTGTAAACTGGTTCAGCGGCATGGCGCTCTGTCTTACATAGACAAGATATGCCGCAAGACCGCCCAGGTCCATCAGCCCGCTCAGAGCAAAAAGCCCGCCCACGCAGGCAGAGACTGCATAATTCGCATAGGAGAGGCTGACGATCGTCGGGATCATCATGCCTGAATAGCTCAGAGCCTTTGTGGAGGCTTTCCTGAGCGCCTCATTCTTCTTCCGGAATACTTTCATATCCTCTTCTTCGTGGTTGAATATCTTTTCCACCTTCTGGCCCGCGACCATCTCTTCTACAAAACCATTGATCCCTGCCAGCTCCGCCTGCTGCATATCGTAGTATTCCTTGCTGCGCTTTCCGTTCCATCTGATAAAAAGAAACATCAGTCCCAGAAACACAATAACGATCAGAGACATCCTGATACTCAGCACGAGCAGCATGGCAACCGTTCCCGTCAAAGTCAGAGAACTCTGTATTACCAGAGTAAAGCTGCTATTCAGCGCTTCCTGCACTGTATCAACATCGTTTGTAAACCTGCTCATCAGTTCCCCGTGCGTATGGGCGTCAAAATAGTTCAGCGGCAGTGTCTGCACATGTTCAAACAGATCCTTCCGGATATCTCCAACGACTTTCTGTGCCGTCTTTACCATAAGTCTGTTATATCCGAACGTGGACAATGCTCCGCACAGATACATAAGCCCCATCCCGATCAGCGCATAGACAAGTCCCCGGATATTTCCCGGCAGGATCAGCTCATTGATGACAGGCTTCAGAAGATAAGTGCCCGTGATACTTACGCCGGTGCTGATACATACGAGAACAGCGACCACTAGGAGCAGCCATTTGTGATGTCCCATATACCGCAGCAGTTCCTTAAGCGCCCATTTTGTATTCTTCGGACGTTTATACCCCGTATATCTTGCCATTACAGATCCGCTCCTTCCTTCTGAGATTCATAGATTTCCTGATAGATCTTATTGCTCGCAAGCAGCTCCTCATGGGTGCCGATTCCCTGTATCCTGCCATCCTCGAGCACAACGATCTTATCCGCATATCGAACGGAGGAAATGCGCTGGGCAATGATGATCTTCGTCATCTCCGGCAGCTTTTCCGCCAGCATCCGGCGGATTCTCGCCTCCGTAGCCGTATCCACAGCGCTGGTGGAATCATCCAGGATCAGCACCTTCGGCTTCTTCAGGATCGCACGGGCAATACAGATTCTCTGTTTCTGCCCGCCGGAGACATTGACTCCGCCCTGCCCCATCTCTGTATCGTACCCTTTCTCCAGTCGTCCGATGAACTCGTCCGCTCCTGCGATCCTGCAGGCTTCTTCGATCTCCTCCATATCTGCCTCCGGACTGCCCCAGAGGAGATTCTCCTTCAGAGTCCCGGAAAACAGCGTATTCTTCTGGAGCACCATCGCCACTGCATCCCGGAGGTGCTTCAGAGGATATTTTTCCACCGGATGTCCGTCGATCAGGAGCCTGCCTGATGTGATATCGTAGAGTCTCGGGATAAGCTGCACCAGAGTCGACTTCGCGGCACCGGTCTGTCCTACGATCCCCACGGTCTCCCCCGCTCCGATGTGGAGCGTGATATCTGAGAGCACATATTCCTGAGCTTCTTCCTTATATTTAAAGTACACATGCTCAAAAGAGATCTCCCCCCGCGTCACTTCGATCTCTTCTGCCTTTTCCTCCGTAATATCGATCTTCTCATCCATCACTTCCAGGATACGCTTTCCGGATGCCAGGGACCGTGTCAGCATCAGGAAAATATTGGAGATCATCATAAGAGAATTCAGGATCTGCAGCACATAGCTCAGGAAGCCGGTCAGTTCTCCCACCTGCATTCCTCCGATCCTGATCATCTTCCCGCCAAACCAGAGAATACTCAGGATCGTGCCGTACATGACAAACTGCATCGCCGCCATGTTCGTAGTCGCCAGCCTGAATGCACGCTCAGACTGTGTCTGCAGGTTCGTGTTCACTTCTCCGAACTTACCGATCTCATAATCGCCCCTGACATATGCTTTTACCACCCGGACCGCAGTCAGGTTCTCCTGGATGATCCGGTTCACCAGATCGATCGCGCCCTGCATTTTCGCAAACAGAGGGCGGACACCCCGGATGATCAGAAACAGGCAGACCGCAAGCACCGGAAGCGCCACCAGGAACACGAGCGCCAACTCCGCATTGATGGTAAATGCGACCGCGGTGGCCGCCACCAGCATGACAGGGCCCCTGCATGCCGGGCGCATTCCACCCGAGATACTGTTCTGGATGTTCGTCACGTCGCTGGTCATGCGCGTGACCAGTGAGGAGAGCTGAAAATGATCCACATTCGCAAAGGAGAACTGCTGAAGCTTTGCATACTCCGCCTCCCGCAGATTCGCGCCCAGTCCCTGCCCGGCGACAGCGGAAAATTTTGCGCTTCCGATTCCAAGGAGAAGCGCCAGAAAGGCGCAGACGAGCATCCATACGCCCTGCTCAAAGATATAGGTTCTGTCGCCGGATGCCACGCCGATATCCACGATATTCGCCATGATCAGAGGAATCACCAGTTCAAAAAGAGACTCAGCCGTAATACAGAGGGCCGCGAAAACAAGATATTTTTTATACTGCCCCGAATAAGAAAAGATACGCTTTAACATATACTCTTATTCCCTGCCTTTCGCACTGCCGGAGCTGATCAGGGAGACCGATGTCCTGTCCTCAGCAGTCCTTTGCTCCGCTCACCGCTCCGCAGATAGTTGTATATACAACTATTGTATTTACAATTATTATGGAATGTCAATACAAAAAATACAGAAACAGGACGGCGGTCAGGTGGGATCAGCAGCCAAGCAGCATGATCGTACAATAAATGTGCAGTATGGTACAAGATTTTCTTTCTCCGCAGCATTATAATGCAATCAGGAAGCCAAAAAAGAACCAAGATTAAAATCAAAGGAGGACTTGTTATGATCAGAAAATACATCTATGGCGCACCTTATGACACAGAAGCTGTAGTCACCAGCCTTCCGGAGGAATCCGGCGCCCCCGCGTACGGTAAGATACTCACACAGGACGGCTTTTCTTTTACATATATCATGGACAAGGACGATATCGTCTACGGCCTCGGAGAGGCAAACCGCGGCATCAACAAACGGGGATACTGCTATGTCAGCAACTGCTCCGACGACCCGAACCACACCGAGGACAAGCGTTCTCTCTATGCTGCACATAACTTTATCGTGATCTCTGGGAAGGAGACCTTCGGGCTGTTCTTCGACTATCCCTCCACACTGACTTTCGACATCGGGTACACGCGGATGGATACGCTGACAGTTTCCTGTGAAAACGCAGATCTGAACCTGTATGTCATCGACGGTGAATCTCCGTACGATATTGTAAAACAGTTCCGCCATATCATCGGCAGGAGCTATATCCCGCCGAAATTTGCATTCGGCTTCGGGCAGAGCCGCTGGGGGTATAAGACAAAGGAAGATTTCCGGAAAGTCGCAGCGGGATACCGTGAGAATCACATTCCACTGGATATGATCTACATGGATATCGATTATATGGATTCTTACAAGGACTTTACACTGAATGAAGAATTCAGCGATGATTTTCCCGGATTTGTACAGGAGATGAAGGATCAGCATATCCGCCTTGTACCCATCATCGACGCAGGTGTCAAGATAGAAGATGGCTATGATGTTTACGAGGAAGGCGTGGAGAACCGCTATTTCTGCCAGAGAGAGGACGGAAGCGATTTCGTGGCAGCCGTCTGGCCGGGAGACACGCATCTCCCGGATATGCTCAACGCAGACGCCCGGAAATGGTTCGGCGGCAAATACCGTTTCCTGACAGATCAGGGCATCGAGGGGTTCTGGAACGACATGAACGAGCCCGCCATCTTCTATTCCAGAGAGGGGCTCGCCGAAGCAAAGGAGATGGCGCGTGAATTTGCTGAGGGAGAGAACGAAAACTGGGACGGAAGCTCCGGTGAAGGAGAGAGCATCGGCGTGTCGCAGCTCGGCGACAAGCTGTCGGGACTTGCCAACAGCCCGGAGGATTACCGCCGGTTCTATCACAATTTCAACGGACAGAAGATCCGCCACGACAAGGTGCACAACCTGTACGGATACAACATGACCAGAGCTGCCGGGGAGGCTTTTGACCGGATCGATCCGGACAGACGTTTCCTCATGTTCTCCCGCTCCTCCTACATCGGAATGCACCGGTACGGAGGGATCTGGACCGGGGACAACAAGTCCTGGTGGTCACATATTCTGCTGAACCTGAAAATGATGCCGTCACTTAATATGTGCGGCTTCCTCTACACCGGTGCTGATCTGGGCGGATTCGGGGCGGATACAACCAGGGAGCTGCTGCTGCGCTTCCTCGCACTGGGCGTTTTCACTCCTCTGATGCGGAATCATTCTGCCCTCGGCACAAGAGAGCAGGAATGCTATCAGTTCGAGGACATGGAAGATTTCCGTCACGTGATCGGCGTGCGCTACCGCCTGCTGCCCTATCTGTACAGCGAATACATGAAGGCCGCGCTGAACGACGACATGTACTTCAAGCCTCTCGCGTTCGTCTACCCGGACGACCGGATGGCGTCCCGGATCGAGGACCAGCTCATGCTCGGCAATGAGATCATGATCGCGCCGGTCTATGAGCAGAACGGAAAAGGACGCTATGTCTACCTTCCGGAAGAAATGAAGTTTGTCAAATTCCTTCCGGATGGAACGATCTCCGAGAAAGTCCTGGAAGCCGGCATCCACTATGTGGATATCGCACTCAACGAGGTGCCGCTCTTCATCCGCTCCGGGAAATGTATCCCGGTTGCTGATGCCGCTGAGTGCGTAGATGAGATCGATATGTCTTCACTCCGGATGATCGGATATGAAGGAGCCGAATATGTGCTCTACGATGACGACGGAGTCCACAAGGATTATGAGAATGAGAAAAATTATAAGACTCTGAAATACTAAAGACGGCATAGGTGCCGCAGGCCTGCATCTGACACAGGGCTCTGCGGCGCCTTTCGTTTTGTCATCTGGCATTTTCTGCAGA
Source organism: Lachnospiraceae bacterium UBA1818 (assembly GCA_904419285.1). Lineage (GTDB taxonomy): Bacteria > Bacillota > Clostridia > Lachnospirales > Lachnospiraceae > Mediterraneibacter > Mediterraneibacter caccogallinarum. The sequence goes on along the minus strand of CAJFQZ010000036.1, from coordinate 8,250 downwards.
ACTGTATTTTCTTTTTTCGATCGTTACTGTTCACACGTACTATGGGATAGGGAATTGCATCGTCATGCCTGCATGTAAGAGGCAGTTTCCTATCCCATAGTGCGTGTGAACAGTTACTTTCGATCAAATACTTCTTCTTTTCTTCGGAATGCAGTTTGACATTTTTCCGCCAAACGGCTATACTTATTTTACTACAGATGTAAGATTTTGGAGGGACCATGCCGATGAAGAAACTGCCGCAGATTTCCGAAGCTGAATATGAAGTAATGAAGATTGTGTGGAAGAATACTCCTGTCAGCACGAATGAAGTGACAGAGGCACTGACCAGCACGACCGACTGGAGCCCGAAGACGATCCAGACTATGCTGAAACGTCTCGTGAACAAGGGTGCGCTTACCTATGTCAAGGAAGGGCGCGTATTTGTCTACACTCCTCTTGTAGAAGAGGATGAATATATCAGCCAGAAGAGCAGTTCATTTCTCAGCCGCTACTATGACGGTGAACTGACATCCATGGTCTCCGCCTACCTGGAAAACGACAGGCTGTCCGATGAGGAGATCAGTGAGCTCCGAAGCCTGCTGGACAGAAGAAGTTCCCATAAAGAAGAAAAATAAGCCGTGTTTCAGCGGCTTATTTTTTATTCTTCGCTCGATCTGTCACATGATCATGTAATTCATTTATCCTTATCTTCTGCACAGTTTCTCACTGCGGCATCCCATGCAGCCTTAAATCATGCCAAGCGTTCTCAGTATGTACAGCCAGCCTGTCACGGTAAAGGCGCTGAACAGTGTTGTCAGCATCACCGTGCTGGATGTCAGGACACCCTCATGTCCCATATTTCTCGCCATGACATAACAGCTCACCGTCGTCGCGGAACCAAGCATGATCAGGATCGCCACAAGCTGTTCCCTTCTGAACCCGAGCCATACTGCCACGGGAAGGAATACCGCCGCGAATATGACCAGCTTCATCACAGACGCGACAGCTGCCGGTTTTGCCCTGCCGAACGCTTTCCTGATATCAAATGTGGCGCCCATGGCCATCAGGCCCAGAGGTGTCGCGACCGCACCGACGCTGGAGACTGTTTTATCCAGGATGGACGGCATCGGAAGGCGAAGCGCCGACCAGAGAAGACCTGCGATGATCCCGAGGATGATCGGATTCGTGATAATACCCTTCAGTGTGCTGATCCACACCTGCCTGTCCAGCTTCTTCCGCTCCGGCTGAAAGAAAGAGAGGACCACGACCGCCATCACATTATAAAGAGGCACGCTGCCGATGATCATGAGCGGCGCCATCCCCGCATCGCCATAAATATTCTGGATAAACGCGATTCCCAGAAGCGCTGCGCTGCTGCGGTAGGACGCCTGGATAAATTCTCCCTGGATTGATCTGTCCTTCCACAGAAACGACACCACAGCCGCGATCGCTATGCTGATCAGCGTGGCGCCGAAGCAGAACAGGACAAACTTCATATCCCACACTTCTGCAAAATCAACCGCCGCGAGATCCTCAAACAGGAGTACAGGAAGCGGGACGAGAAAGACAAACTTATTCATTTTAGAGGCAAACACCTCATCGATCCAGCCGATCTTCCTGAAAAGAAGTCCGAGAAGCATCATCAGAAAGATCGGCACGGTCGCATTCAGGCTGAATATCAGATTATCCAACTCTACTCACCTACGATGCACACACGGATCAGATTCGTTCTTCCCGGGATTCCCAGCGGGATTCCCCCGGCAAATACGATCTCATCCCCGTCTTTCACAAGTCCATGAGCCTTTGCCGCCTCGATCGCACGCAGACAGAGGATCTCGGAACTGTACTCTTCCTTGATATGCATCGGATAGATTCCCCAGGACATGTTCAGCTGCCTGCAGACCTTTTCAGAGCTGGAACAGCCTCCGATCGGACATCCCGGACGGTATTTGGAGATCATGCGGGCCGTGCAGCCCGTCTTGCTCGCGGCAAGGATCGCTTCTGCTTTCAGATCGATCGCCGTCATGCAGGTGGCATGGGAGATAGCGTTGGTCACATCCGGATCCTCTGACCGCTCTGATTTTCTGAAAATATCATTATAATCAATATTTCCTTCCATGCTCACCGCGATCTTGACCATCATCTTCAGCGCCTCCACAGGATATTTTCCTGCTGCGGTCTCACCGGAAAGCATGATCGCGCTCGTTCCCTGATAGATCGCATTGGCCACATCTGTTGTCTCCGCCCTGGTCGGTCTCGGATGTACCATCATAGAATCCAGCATCTGGGTCGCTGTGATAACTACTTTACCTGCCTGGTAAACTTTCTCGATGATCCGCTGCTGGATGATCGGCACACGCTCGAGCGGGATCTCAACTCCCATATCCCCGCGCGCGACCATGATCCCATCAGCCTCTTCAATGATCGCGTCGATATTGTCAACGCCCTGCTGATTCTCGATCTTCGCAATAATATTGATGGAACTGCCTCCGTTCTCATCAAGGAGCTTTCTCATCTCCCTGACGTCATCCGCAGTACGGGTGAAAGATGCAGCCACAAAATCAAAATCTTCCTGTATTCCGAAAAGGAGATCTTCCCTGTCCTTTGGGCTGATGAAAGGCATGTTCAGCTCTGCTCCGGGCACATTGACACCCTTGCGGTCCGAGATATCCCCTCCGTTGTCTACAACACAGACGATATCCTTCCCTTTGATCTTCTCCACCTTCATCCCCACCAGACCGTCGTCGATAAGAATAGAATCTCCGGTCTTTACATCTTTATAAAGATCTTTATAGGAAACTGTCACGCGCTCCTGGGTGCCCTCGATCTCATCATTCACAAGGGTAAATTCCTGCCCCTCCTGAAGCGTGATCCTGTGATCCTTGAAACACCCGATCCGGATCTCCGGTCCCTTCGTGTCCAGGAGTGCGGCGATCGGTCTGTCGTACTGCTCCCGGAACTGCTTTAACTTGTCCAGACGCGCCTTCTGTTCCTCATGAGTGCCGTGTGAAAAGTTAAATCTTGCGACATCCATACCTTCCCGGATCAGAGCTTCCATGATCCCTTCCTTGTCTGTCGACGGTCCCAGCGTACATATGATCTTCGTTTTTCTCATATAATCTTTCCTTTCCGGATTAATCCCTTCATTTTCTCTGACTTTTATTATAGCATCATAACTGTCTCAATATCCAGATGGAATTGTCAATATACAGTGTTTCTTTACATACATATAACAAAAGGCCCTCCAGCGGCAGAGCTTTCACATTCTGCCGCTGGAAGGCCTATTCATTTTTATATATGCTCAACCTGCGATGATCCTGCGCTAAACCTGTAGCGATCCGCCGCGATATGATCTCATTTCTCGACTGACCGTTATCCCTCTCTACTGCTGCGCCGCAGCCTCATTGACGCATCTGAGTGCGTTCAGGCTTCTCGGGTATCCGATATACGGCAGGCACTGGGAAACAATCTTGATCAGAAATGCCTTGTCATTACCTACTTTCATATTTCCCGCCGCATGGGAAGTAAGCTGCGGTTCACATCCTCCCTGAGCAGCCAGAAAACAGAATGTGATCATCTCCCGCTGTCTGTAATCAAGGCCCGTTCTGGTATAATAGTCCCCAAAGCAGTTGCCGGACAGCCAGCGGTTAATATGACGGCTTTCCTCCGGACCGGATGCAGCAAATCCTTTCATTCCCTCGCCGAAGATATCGACCTGGGCCTGCTCACCTTTTTCCACACGGTCCTCAACTGTCGTAGTCGCCTGACCTTCCAGAGGAAGAGCTATTCCCTTTTCTGTCAGCACTTCATTTACCACATCAAAGAACGGGCGTACTCTGCCGATTCCCAGATAAGCGCATGCCTGATAGACGATCTCCTTCACCTCAACGGGAGTCACGCCCAGGTTCATCGCCCCCGGAAGGATCTCCCGGAACTCATCCACGCCCTGACATCCGAGAAGTGCAGCGAGGATTGCCATCATCCGGGTATGGTCGTCCAGGTCGTCCTGATTCACCACTTCATCGCAGGAAAAGTTGGCGAAGAAATCCGCGAATTCCGGATCTTTAGACGCAAGTTTGAATTCTCCGTTGGGATATACTCTGTTAAAATATTTTTCTGCTGCTTCTGTCATAGCTGACCATCCTTTCTCTATAAAAGCTGATTCGGAGAGGGGAACTCCCTCTCCTCAATGATATATCGCATGCTATTTTAATTTTCCGTATTCTTCATCTGATACAGACTCAAGCCATTCGTTGGATGCTCCTTCTGCCGGTACCTCGATGGCAAGATGCTGGAACCAGCTGTCCGCTGCTGCCCCGTGCCAGTGCTTTACTTCCGGCGGAATGTTCACAACATTTCCGGCTTTCAGCTCCTGTGCGGGTTTTCCCCACTCCTGATACCAGCCGCGTCCGCCTGTTACGAGAAGGATCTGGCCGCCTTTGTGATGAATATGCCAGTTATTTCGGCAACCCGGCTCAAAAGTTACATTGCCTATTCCCACTCTCTCCGTAGTAAGCATCTTCAGATAGCTCTGTCCGATAAAATACTGTGCAAATGCTGTGTTCGGCTCGCCGACCTCAAATACGTTTCCGCCGCCTAAGTCCTGTTTCATTTTCTCTGTATCCATGTGTAACGCCTCCAGTTTTTTATACAATTTCTTTTTATCTGTATATATTGTATAACCGGCTGAGGCTATAGACAAATGCTTAGTTTACATGGCGGAGTATGCCCAGGAGGTATGATTATGATTTTTCCTCTTTTCTGAGAATATATGCTTCTACGGTCTTTACAAAAGTCTCCGCATGTTCCAGTTGTATAGAGGATTCTTCTTTTGAAGCCAGGAAAAAATCACTATAGTCGCATTTTTCCCTGATACGATAAGCCCCATCAATAATCTTATATATTCCTCGATCAAATTCACCGGTATGCACATAATACTGATTAAAATGAGCAATCACAGAACTGTGTTTGAAGGCATCAAACCCATCCAGAATATTCACCGCACGTATACTATGAAAAATTGCATAATATGACCGATTGATTGCTGCCTTGAACAGTCCGGATTCATGATTCACATGAGCGGCCTGCAAATCTTCTTTTGCCCGTTCCAACCGGTATTTGCACAGGGTTTCTCTATGCTGCATAGACCACGACTCCTTCCCGGTCCACATTCCGATAGAACGGGGATATTGTCTTCCAATCCTGATACTCCTGATATTTTACATCAATGATGGAAAACACTTTCATATACTTCAGGGCGAGATCTGTAGACACATCACTGAGTCTTTCATCGTATTCTCGCAACTGTGCATCCGTGCCATCTACTAAAACCATGATATCCACATCGGAATCTTCCGTCTGGGTTCCTCTGGCGACAGAGCCGTATAAGATTACCGCCTTCAGCCGATTTCCATACACACCGTAAAGAAGTTCCGCCATTTCCTGTAAAATCTTTCTTAACTTTTCATCCTTGATCTTTTCCATATGCTCAGACCTCCCGGATAAATAATTTCAAAATAAGGCTCTTTCTCTCTGTTGCTTTTAGTATACCACACAACCTCATGCTTATCTATCAGAAACAGTAAATCCAATCTCCAGCAGCTCCTGCGCAATTTCCTTACTTTTCACCCTCATCAGATTATCCTCTTCCTTAGCATTGGACAGCAGATTCACACTGCCATACCAGACAATCTTCTTGTCAATAACAGCAAAATCCCTGTGAAGCCTTCCTGAATACTGTTCCACGTTCCCCTGCCAGGCAATGGGAATGGGGGGGGGTACCAGCATCATCGTATCAAACCTCGGATAATTAACCCCTTCGCCTATATACTGTCCGATTGCCACAAGAACCATCGATTCATCTGTCGGAACATTTTTCATTTTCTCGCGGATCTGTTCATTTTCTTTTCTGCTTCTTCCTCCTTCAAGCTGAGGATCAGCGTCAGCATTGCAATATTCTATTGTCCATTCAGATTCTAAAATGTTAATCTTCATGCTATTCCCTTACTATGCAAATGCCCACTCATCGGCCAGCATATCTGCCTGAGATGCAAGCCATCCCATCTGAACTCCAGATGTTCCGCCAAAGGCGATAGCCATATTGCCTATTGCTTCATGATCACAGTTCTGAACTGTGCCATCAGGTTCCACATAACTGATATTTCTGGTCAGTTCGATATGCTGATTCTTCCCGTTCCATCCCTGACGCTTCACCTTAAGCCCGCGCTTCATGTACTTGATGGCATCACCAAAATCAAATGTAGGTGTACCACCCATGATTGAGCAGTTCTCACCATTTGCCGGCACCCATTCGTCGGAAAGTACATTCAAGAGTGTGTACTCCACTCTCTGTTTCTCTCTAATATCCAGACGCTCATTATCCTTTGTGTACATGATGACTGTCTGCGCTTCATCATACCAACACCAATACCCTCCCCATGGCGGGAGTTTCATCGGGATTCCTTTCTTCATATTCTCTAAGGCTTCTGTGAATTTCATGCCCTTCACCTTTCCTTTCTTAAAAATGGGTATAAAAATACCACCGGCCATTTCTGACTGGTGGTATCAATACCATACAACTACATCCTTTTCCAGAAAATTCCCATCCCTTTGAAATTTCTCTATCCTCCGAAGTGCATGTGATATATAGGCGCTGTCATATTCATCAAGTCTTTTTTCAGCACTCCATTCCCCAGTGGCTCTATCTAACGCAACAATACCACTCTCTTCTGACTTCTCCGGGAAATACATGTATCTGGCTACTTTATCAGTTACTTCTATCTTCTCAATTCTCACCATGTGCTCACTTTTCTTCTATAAATTATTGTTATTTTTGAAATCCTTCAGGGCTGAATTATAATTATATTTACTCTCCGCTAAACTATGTACCTCATCATATTGCAGATTCAATCTATTCATCAGATCATGTTCCAGATGCTCATGTTTAAGCAGAATAATGTCATGCTCCTGTATGTCTTTCCCTCTCGAAGCCGTCTAAAAGACTCAGCCATATCATAGTCTGCGTCAAATCGCTTTTTTCCTCTGTATAAATCATATTCATTCTTAAAAACATAATCATATGCTTTCGATATATAAACCTCAGAGAATCCACTATTTGGGGAAATAACTTTGACAATTGAGTCCTTCTTACTATTGCATACAGACTCATAATATGTAATAGATACACAGGGCAGCCACCGGAGCCCTTTTGTCATATACATTGTAAAAGCAACATGTGCACCTTATCTGTATCTTTTGATAAATTTTCTTCAAAAGGGTTGAAAAATACCGGCATAGGGTATATATTGTAAGCACAGAAGGAAATACCCCCACAGGGTTTATGAAAGGAGCATAGATTTGGAAGAGAAAAAAGAATGTACAGGTTGTAAACACAGGACTAAGGAACGTTCTGACAAAGAACGGAAGGATATGCTGAATCGCTTAAGCCGGATTGAAGGCCAGGTCAGAGGGGTTCGGAAGATGGTGGAGAATGACGTATACTGTCCGGATATCCTGATTCAGGTCTCCGCTATCTCTGCCGCTCTTAACAGCTTCAATAAAGTATTGCTGGCTGAACATCTCCACTCCTGTGTGGTAGATGATATTAAGAAGGGCAGGGAAGATGAAGCCATTGATGAACTTGTCAAAGTCCTTCAGAAACTTATGAAATAATTGGCTGAAACTTATTTTTACCAGGAGGAATGTATCATGAAACAATATGATGTAACAGGTATGAGCTGCGCGGCATGCAGCAACCGGATTGAGAAAACCGTCTCCAAAGTGCCGGGAGTAACTTCCTGTTCCGTCAGCCTGCTGACGAATTCTATGGGAGTGGAAGGCACCGCTTCTTCTGAGGACGTAATTGCCGCTGTTGAAAAAGCTGGGTATGGAGCCTCGGAAAAAGGAGCCCATGAAAATCAGGCCCGCGGAAAAGGAGTTTCTATGGCCGCAGAGGAAGAATCTCTGAAAGATAAGGAAACCCCGAAGATGAAGCGCAGACTGATCGCTTCCCTGTGTTTCTGGATCCCGCTGATGTACATTTCCATGGGACACATGATGTGGAACTGGCCTCTTCCGGCAGTCCTTTCTGAGAACCACATGGCCATCGGACTGGTGGAACTTCTGCTGACAACGATCATCATGGTAATCAACCAGAAATTCTTTGTCAGCGGCTTTACCAGCCTGATCCACGGCGGACCGAACATGGATACACTGGTAGCTCTGGGAGCCGGAGCTTCCTACGGCTACAGCCTTTACGCCCTGTTTGCCATG
>CAJFQZ010000035.1 GCA_904419285.1 Lachnospiraceae bacterium UBA1818 | reverse complement strand
CACCGTTTTTTTGCTTCGGCGGGGACGGTATCTAAACACAATCTAAACAGACGTCGGCATAATATTATTACTTTCTTAATGAAAAAGGTACTATGATAAGAATAAGAAAAGAAGGTGATCATTATGTTGACAAACTTATTATTAGTAATCGTAGTAACAGGGGGCTTTCTCTATGGTCTTCGGCTGATGCGGGGGCTGGATCGGTTTCTGGCAGATAACAGCAGAGAAATACGGCAGAGAGAGACAGAGCAGGAGTATGCAGTTATATTCGGCATCAGGCAGGAGGCGGAGCTGGAGAAATGGTTTGAGGCGGCCGGGATACAGACAGTGTTTATAACAGATGTACACATGGAAAAGGAGTGGAAGAAGGTCAGATACCTTGTGGCACTTGGAGAATCGGATGTGGATAATCTTTCTATCTGTAATCTGTTCAGAAAGACATGTCCGAAGACAGAGATATACAGCATCTGTAATGAAAAAGCGCTCAAAAAGCTGTACAGACAGGCTGGGGCGTCGGTGTTTTACAACCGGGAAGAGCTTCTTCAGCGTATGGAGCTGATCACTCTGGAGCATGAGGTGGGAGCGGCATGATAAAGAAGCTGATAAGGCGTCTTACGCAGACGCAGATGATCGTGATCGGATTTTGTCTGGTCATTCTAACAGGGACACTGCTGCTTATGCTTCCTGTGTCTACAAGAGAAGGAATTGTGACACCGCCGGTGAATGCACTGTTCACGGCGGTGTCTGCATCGTGTGTGACGGGATTGGTCATTGCGGATACATATCAGTACTGGTCTATGTTCGGGCAGTGTGTGATCCTGCTGCTGATCCAGATCGGCGGACTTGGTTTTATGACGATCGGAGTATTTTTTGCCATCGTCCTGAGGAAGAAAATAGGCCTGTGGGTGCGGGGCACGCTGCAGGAGAGTGTAAATATTATGCAGACCGGGGGCATTGTAAGGCTTGCGAAGAAGATCATCATAGGGACCGCTGTCATCGAAGGCCTGGGAGCCCTGATCCTTGCTGCAAGGTTCAGCCGTACCATGGAAGCAGGACAGGCGGTCTACTACGGGATATTTCACTCGATTTCGGCGTTCTGCAATGCTGGGTTCGATCTGATGGGGAAGAATGGGGAATACATTTCTCTGACGGAATATTCGGGAGACTGGGTCGTGAATATCGTGATCATGCTGCTCATCATCATCGGCGGCATCGGATTCTTTATCTGGAATGATCTGTCGGAGAATAAGCTTAACTTCCGGCGTTACCGGCTGCATACGAAGATCACGATACTCATGACGCTATTCCTGATCTTCGGCGGAGCTTTTCTGCTGTTCATTTTCGAGTACGGCAATACTCTTGCCGGCAGACCGCTGGACGAGCAGATCCTCTGTTCCCTGTTCGGCTCTGTGACGGCCAGGACAGCGGGATTCAACACGGTCGATACCGGAGCGCTCACGGACAGCAGCAAGCTGCTTACGACACTGCTTATGTTTATCGGGGGAAGTCCGGGATCTACAGCAGGAGGGATCAAGACGACGACAGCGGCAGTGCTGATCGCATATGTATCGGCAAGCCTGTTTCAGAAAAAAGAATGCAGCATGTTCGGACGGAGACTGGATGACGATGCGGTGCGGAAGGCGAGTACTGTCCTCTGTACAAATCTTCTGCTGTCAGTGTCTGCAGTCCTGATCATTGTTACGGCTTCATCGCTTGATGTCACGGACGTGATGTTTGAAGTCGCATCCGCGATGGGAACAGTGGGCATGTCGGCGGGGATCACGCGGGATCTCGGGAATCTCTCGAAGCTTGTCCTGATCTTCCTGATGTTCTGTGGAAGGATCGGAAGTATGACATTCGCTCTGTCTCTGAAGGGACATAAGGTAGATCCGCCGGTGAAGCTGCCGGCAGAACAGGTTATGATCGGATAGAACATAAGATTGGAGGAAGAAAAATGAAATCAGTATTGATCATAGGCATGGGGCGTCTGGGACATCATCTGTGCAAAAACCTGGCAGAGATGGGAAATGAAGTCATGATCGTTGACCGGGATGAAGAGAGCATGCAGGATATCCTCTCTGTGGCAATGATGGCAAAGGTGGGAGATTGTACGAAGGAGGATGTGCTGAGGAGCCTGGGAGTAGGCAATTTTGACATCTGTTTCGTATGCATCAGCTCCGATTTCCAGAGCAGCCTTGAAATTACCAGCCTGCTGAAGGAGCTGGGGGCGGCGTATGTAGTGAGCAAGGCAAACCGTGATATCCAGGCAAAATTTCTCTTGAGGAACGGCGCAGACGAGGTAATCTATCCGGAGAGAGACGTGGCGGAACGTGCCGCGATCAAATATGGGAGCAACAAAGTGTTTGACTATATTGAGATGGCAGAGGGATACTCGATCCTGGAGATCCCGCCGATGCACGGCTGGATCGGAAAAAGCATCGGACAGCTGGCCATCCGTTCCCGTTATCACGTGAGCATCCTCGGGATCAAAGTAAACGGGCATCTCCAGTTTCTCCCCCATCCGGACCGAGTGCTGGCGGCTGAGGATCACCTGATGATCGTTGGGATGAAAAAAGATATCGAACGTATCTTGGCAACGATAGAATAAGGTGATAAGATGGCAGGGCAGAGTAATCTGAATACTCACTGAGGAAGAAGGATGCGGGATGAGAAAGATCGATAAGCTGATGAAGAGGGCGGCGTCAAGTGAAAGGCTGATATATACGCTGCGCACAGTCATTATGGTCGCGATTTCAACTTTTATATGTCTGCTCCTGAATCAGGCGGGGGTCATGAAGGAAAACGTTCTTATGGTGTTTTTGATCGGAGTCCTTCTGATCGGCGCGTTTACAGCCGGCTATGAATACGGCATTTTCGGCGCAGTGGTCAGCGTCCTGCTGTTTAATTATTTTTTCACTGTCCCGGTACATACGTTTGCGATCATGAATCCGGACGACGTGGCGCTGATGGTTTTATTTCTGGCTGCGTCCTGTATTTCATCCGGCATGACGGCAAGATTCCGGAAGCAGCTTTCCATTGCGGAAGAGAATGAACGCGCGGCGAGACGGATGTCGGAGATGTCGGAGAAGTTCATCAATGTGACCGGCAGAGACAGGATCATCGCGCTGGGGATCCGCTATATCAGGGAAAATACCGGATATGAGGCGGCTGTGCATATTTTTGATGATGTTTCCGAAAAGGAAGGATCGGAGGGCAGATATGTCATATTTCCGATCGGAGGCATCGTGCGCCAGATCGGGGAGCTGAAGGTGTTCACAGATGACCGGGGGATCGGAGCTGATCAGGAGATATTTATCAGGGCGGCCGCGGGACAGATGGGGATTGCACTGGACCGGGAAATGATCTATTCTGAGCAGGAGCAGACCAGGCTGGAGGTGGAAAGAGAGCATCTTAAGAGCAGTATGCTCCGCAGCATCTCCCATGACTTCAGAACACCTCTGACGGGGATCATCGGTGACTGTGACCTGATCCTGAAGAACAGGGGAGGAGACAGCGTGCAGAATGAGGCGCTGATAAAAGATATCAGGGAGCAGAGCCTGTGGCTTACGCGGACGATGGAAAATATTCTGAGTATGACAAAAATAGAGAACGGTACCGATTTTATAGATAAAAATCGGGAAGTCATAGAAGATCTGGTCTATGAGGCGGAAGGCCATATCACGGGTCTGCGGGAGCACCGCAGATTTTCCGATTCTATGCCGGAGGAGCTGCTCACGGCAGACGTGGACGGAAGATTGATCATACAGGTACTTGTGAATCTTCTTGACAATGCGGTAAAGAATACGGAGGAAGGCGGTTATATCCGCCTCAGTGTGTCGTTTCAGGAGGGAAAGGCATATTTTGTCGTGGAAGATGACGGGCGCGGGATCGAACCGGGAAAGGAGCAGCAGATATTCGGAGAGTTTATCTCATTTGTTGGAAAAGGCCCGGATCAGAAACACGGCATAGGTCTGGGACTGACGATCTGCAAGGAGGTCGTGGAGGCCCACGGAGGCAGGATCTGGGCAGAAAACAGGCTGGAAGGAGGGGCTCGCTTTACATTCTGGGTGAATGCGGAAGTGGCAGGATGACAGAATTATGGAAGACAGAAAGACAATACTGATCGTTGAAGATGACAAGTATATCATTCACTTTTTATCGATCAGCTTAAAAGAAGAAGACTACGGTCTCTGGGTGGCAAAAACAGTGAAGGAGGCAGTTAGCCTGTTCTATGCAAATCGGCCGGATCTTGTGATCCTGGATCTGGGACTGCCGGACGGGGACGGAATGGAAGTGATAGAGAGCATCCGGGAGATCGCGGATACCCCCGTGATCGTCGTGTCTGCAAGGCAGAATGAAGAAGAGAAGATCCGCGCGCTGGACGCAGGGGCGGATGACTATGTAACAAAACCTTTCTATATGGGAGAACTTCAGGCGAGGATCCGTGCGGCGCTGAGAAAGAGGGAGACTTATACGCCGGATAAGTCGTCCTGCTTCGAACAGGGAGACCTGTCGGTCGATTTTGAAAAAAGACAGGTGAAGGTAGCAGGAGAAGAGATCCATCTGACGCCGATCGAATACAGGATCCTGATCCTGCTTATTGCAAACCGCGGGAAAGTCCTAACCCACAATTATATCCTGAAAGAGATATGGGGATATGCAGAGGGCGTGGAGGCAGGCACTCTCCGGGTCTTCGTGGCTACACTTCGCAGAAAGATTGAAAAGAATCCGTCGCAGCCTCAGCATATTGTTACAGAAGTAGGCGTGGGCTACCGCTTCAGATGACAGAGCTTATGGACGCGAGCACATCCGCGGCATCCCTGGACCGTGCAAGGATTTGATATTCGGGTTCCAGGATATCCTCAAGATAATGTGCATCAGAGCAGCAGATGGCACGGCACCCCTCAAAGTAGGGGTGCTCTTTTTTTATCCGATGGAGATTCTCAAAATCATGGAATTCCGCACAGGCAAAGGTACTGTCAGGGGGCACAAATCCCAGGTTTGACAGGAGGCTGTTGGAAGCCTTGTCTACATGGGCGGGATATGCGATCCCTCCGTAAGACGCTGTCAGAGAAAACACATCATCGAAAGGGATAGAGGTTGCATTGATGAGAAGATTCTCCACTGTTCCGATCACGCGGTCTGTCTGATCCATGATCTGCTGCTTCCCGAAGATGTCCTCCCGGTTTGGGAAGGGCATAAGCTCTTTATATACAAGGGAGTCAAAGGCGAGGGCATTTTCCAGCGTCGGAAAGAGACAAATGACATGGACTTCCTCCCGGGTAGTGAGTTCCATGCCGGGGATCACGGTGACGCCGTGCTTCTCTCCGTGATATATGGCGGCGGGACAGTTTCTGCAGCTGTTGTGGTCGGTCAGGGCGATCACATCCAGCCCTTTGACGGCTGCCATGCCGGCGATATTTGCCGGCGTCATATCATCATCCCCGCATGGGGAAAGACAGGAATGGATATGAAGGTCGTAGAAGAGGGGAATCATATGTCCCCCGCCTCGTGGATCTTAAGCGCGATGTCGAAGACGGGGAGCTCTGTCGCGAGGATGGCGATGCCCTCCTTCCCGGCCTTGGAGAGGGTACCCTCGTCCAGGACTGTTCCCTCCGCCAGGACGACACACGCAGTATCTGTCAGCGAGGCGACAGCGAGGGTGTTCCTGTTCCCCATTACAGTGACCCATACGCCGTCTGCCGGCGCCCTGCTCATTGCAATGCTCAGCAGATCGCAGCAGAAGATCCGCGAGATTTCCCGTTCCGGCCTGCCTTCCACGAGGACGCGGCATTCCGGCAGTTCAAGTATTGTCTGAAGTTTCATTGATTCACCTCTTCTTTTCCTGTTTTTCCTGATTTTCCCGGCACTCCGAAAGAGGCAAGCTCGGTAGTGAGCTCGTGGATGTATCTGTGCAGCAGATCATCTTCCTCCGAGGTCAGCGGCTGTCCTGTGTTTTTCCCGGACGTAAGCCGCTCGATCTTCTGCGACAGGTCCGCGATATTGGAGCGGAGGACATAGATGCAGTCATTGGGCGCTGCGTCGCCCCGGACGATGTCCTCTGCCAGAGTCTGGCAGGTGGGAGCTCCGCAGGAACCGCAGTCCAGCCCCGGAAAGCGGGCGGTCAGTTCCTCCACCGTACTCATCATCTTAAGACTTTCACGGAAGGTGTTTCCCAGCCGGAAGACCGGCTCATACTCTACATTGTCTGCCCAGTATATGTCTTTTACCTCCGGATTGTCTGAGAGATGGTTCTTTGATACCGGCTGGTATTTTGAGAGCCGTTTTGTCTTAGCTGCAGCGATGTAGGCGTTCTCCACTGTGAGGGTGCCTCCGGCGCATCCGCCGCTGCAGGCGTTCAGTTCTATAAAGGTCAGGCCGTGGATCTTCTCGTCCTCCAGTTCTTCCAGTACTCGGAGGATATTGACGATGCCGTCAGCCGCGAGATAGTTTTCTACCAGAAGCCCTCCTGCCTCTCCGCCCGCGCTGCTCCAGCCGATACCGATCCTGCCGGAACTGGAGAGCGGTGTGAGCTGGCTTTCGTCATGCTTCATGTGGGGCAGAAGGAGGGGGTAAACGTCCTTGATCGCGACTACATTATCAATGCTGCTCTTCTCGATGCCGAGAGGCGCCTTGGCATAGGATACCTTGGAGGGGCAGGGAGAGATAAAGATGATCCCGATGTCCTCCGGCTTCAGCCCGGTCTTTTTCACAGCTCTCGCAAGAGCAATCTCCGCCGCCACTTCAACAGGCGCCTTGATCGGGAGAAGACGGGAGAGCAGCGCGGGAAATTTCACACGGATCAGGCGGATCACGGAAGGACAGGCAGAGCTTATGAACGGCGCCTCGTCCTTGTGCGCCTTTATGTATTCCCTGGATGCCTCGGAGACCAGCTCCGCTGCGGCGCTTACCTCATAGACGTCGTCGAACCCCAGCTTCAGCAGTGCGTTCAGCACAATATCGACGCTGCTGAGATTATTGTACTGGGCGTAGAGAGAAGGCGCGGGCAGAGCCACCGTATATTTAAAATTGTTGATGACCGACAGCGGGTCATAGGCGGGCACCTTGGCATGGTGCGGACAGTAGTGGATGCATCTTCCGCAGTCGATACAGAATTTGTCGATGATATGCGCCTTTCCGTTATGTACTCGGATCGCCTGGGTAGGACAGTATTTGATGCAGTTGATGCAGCCCTGGCAGGCGGATTCTCTGAGCCGTACAGACCGTATGAATTTATTTGTGTTCAAGATCATGCCTCCTTCCGTTTGACGGGAGAAGAGCCGTATCCGGGGATCAGATACGGTCCCGTACTAAATATTGACTTTCATTGTAATGGTCGTCCCCTGCCCGACGACTGTGTCGATCCTCATTTCATCTGTGTACCGTTTCATATTGGGGAGCCCCATCCCTGCGCCGAAGCCGAGGGAGCGGACTTCCTCGCGGGCGGTGGAATATCCTTCCTGCATGGCCTGCTCCACATCAGGAATCCCCGGCCCGCTGTCGGAGAGGACCATGGTGATCTCGGCATCTGAGACGGTAACCGTGATCATGCCCCCGTCCGCGTGAATGACCATATTGATCTCGCCCTCATACATGGCAATCGCCACCCGGCGGATCACATCTGTGCTGAGGCCGAGCATCTTCAGTTTATTTTTGACGGAGCTGCTGGCTTCTCCTGCCCGGGTGAAATCATCTCCGTCGATCGTGTATCTGAATGTAAGCTGTCCGTCCATCTAAGCACCTCCCCGGAGCCCGTGCTCGTAGAGCATCCCGCAGGCTGTGAACATGTAGTGATCGGTCGCCAGGACCGCGATCCCTTTCCCCATGGCAAGCGCCAGCATGTTCTCGTCAGGCATTTTCCCCCGGACAAAAATGATACAGACAATGTCCAGCATCTCCGCGGTGCGGACGACCTGGGGATTGCACAGACCGGTAATGAGTACGGAACATTTGCTGCCGTATGCGAGCACATCGCTCATCATATCGGCGGAAAAAACAAATTCTACGTCCAGATCCTCAAGCTCTTCTCCATACAGGAACTTGGCATCCAGGACTTCCTGCATTTCTCTGATCGTCATAAATCCTCCTGAATAATAATATGATATAGGCGGCATAGCCCGCCGGACTATTGTCAGACCAGACGGGTGGTAAAAAACTATATTCAGTATAACACTGCGTAATAGTAAAAGTATACAAAAAATTCATAATATTCAAGTAGTATTTAGAAAATTCGTATGATATCATATAGATAATGAGCATGAAAGAATGTCATTTTTAACGATTGGCAGGACCGAACAAAAAGAAGTGGAGGCTGAAGAATGACAGTGAAAAAAGGAACTGTCCCTTTCAACGGGACAAAGGAACAGGAAGAGGCGCTCAAGAAGTCGATCGCTGAGCTGAAAAGTGAAAAGGGCGCTCTCATGCCCATCCTGCAGAAGGCGCAGGATATATATGGATATCTTCCTATGGAAGTCCAGAAAATAATCTCAGACGAAACAGGTATCCCGATGGAGAAGATCTATGGCGTGGCGACATTCTATTCTCAATTCACGCTGAATCCGAAGGGCAGATACCGGATCTCTGTCTGTCTCGGAACCGCGTGTTATGTAAAGGGATCCGGCGATATCTACAACGCGCTGATGGAAAAGCTAGGGATCGCAGGCGGTGAATGCACGCCCGACGGGAAGTTTTCCCTCGACGCCTGCCGCTGCGTCGGAGCCTGCGGGCTGGCGCCGGTCATGATGATCAACGATGAAGTGTACGGCCGCCTGACAGTGGATGATCTGGACGGTATTCTGGCAAAGTACGAGTGAGCCCGTCATGATGCCGGAAATTGCTCTGAACATCCTTGATATTGCTGAAAATTCTGTGCGAGCAGGCGCTTCTCTGATCGAGATCGCAGTTTCCGTGCAGCCGGAGGAGGATAAGCTGACCGTCGTGATAAAAGATGACGGCTGCGGGATGACGCCGGAAGAGACAGAGAAGGTGCTGGATCCCTTCTATACAACAAGGACAACGAGGAAAGTGGGACTCGGGGTGCCTTTTTTCAGGCAGGCTGCAGAGAGTACAGGCGGCAGTTTCAGGATCGTTTCGGAAAAAGGAAAAGGGACTGTTGTCACGGCAGTATTCACTCTGTCACATATTGACAGGATGCCGCTGGGCAGCATCAGCGCTTCCGTCTATACGCTGGTCGTTTTCAATGAGAGGATCGACTTCCGATATACATACTGCTTCGGGGAGAAAAGCTTTGTGCTGGATACCCGCAGTATACGGGAGGTGCTTGGAGAAGGGATCTCATTTTCTGAACCCGAGGTCGCGGCTTTTATAAAAGAGTATCTGGAGGAGAACAAACGCGAGACAGACGGAGGGGCAGATATATAAGATGATAGATACGACAGTATCCGTTCCGGCGGAAGCGGGCGGACATACGGAATGATACGGATGAAATGCATGGCAGAATCTTATTTTGCATAGAAGTGGAGGGATTGAATGAAATCATTGGAAGAATTGCGCGCGATCAGGAAGAAAATGCAGGGAAAAGTGGGGGTGCGCGCCGAAAATGAGAACCAGATCCGGGTAGTCGTGGGGATGGCGACCTGCGGGATCGCGAGCGGGGCAAGACCGGTGCTCACCGCGCTTTCCGACGCGGTCCAGGAGCAGAACCTTTCAGATAAGATCAACGTGACTCAGACCGGATGCATCGGGCTGTGCCAGTATGAGCCGATCGTAGAGGTGATAGAACCGGGGAAAGAGAAAGTGACCTACGTGAAGATGACTCCGGAGAAAGCGCTGGAGGTCCTGCGCATTCATCTCATAGGAGGACAGGTGGTCGCAAAATATACCCTGAGTGCGGCGCAGAACGGCAGAGCGGATTAAGGGAAGGAGGCTGAAGACATATGTATCGATCACACGTACTCGTCTGCGGCGGGACCGGATGTACCTCGTCCGGCAGTCAGCAGATCATCGACAGGCTGGAGAAAGAGATCGCGGCAAACGGACTGTCCGAGGAAGTCGGCGTTGTCAAGACCGGATGCTTCGGGCTCTGCGCCCTCGGTCCGATCATGATCGTTTATCCTGAGGGAACATTCTATTCCATGGTACGGGAGGACGATATCCCTGAGATCGTCTCAGAGCATCTGCTCAAAGGAAGAGTCGTGACCCGGCTCCTATACGACGAGACGACCAAGGCAGACAAGATCATACCTCTGAACGAGACGAATTTTTATAAGAAGCAGCACCGGGTGGCGCTCCGCAACTGCGGCGTGATCAACCCGGAGAATATTGAGGAATACATAGGGACCGGCGGATATGAGGCGCTCGGGGTCGTGCTGACCGAGAAGACTCCTGAAGATGTGATCCAGATCCTTCTGGACAGCGGGCTGCGGGGCAGAGGCGGAGCCGGATTCCCGACCGGGCTGAAGTGGAAGTTCGCAGCCCAGAATGAGGCGGATCAGAAGTATGTCTGCTGCAATGCTGACGAGGGTGATCCGGGCGCGTTCATGGACCGTTCCATCCTGGAAGGAGATCCCCATGCAGTGCTGGAGGCGATGGCGATCGCAGGGTATGCCATCGGCGCGTCACAGGGCTATATCTATGTCCGGGCAGAATATCCCATCGCGGTAAAGCGGCTCGAGATTGCAATCGGGCAGGCAAGAGAGTATGGTCTGCTCGGAGAAAATATTTTTGACAGCGGGTTTAATTTTGACATCGAACTCAGACTTGGCGCAGGGGCCTTTGTCTGCGGCGAGGAGACGGCTCTTATGACATCCATCGAGGGGAACAGGGGAGAGCCGCGTCCGCGCCCGCCCTTCCCGGCGCTCAAGGGACTGTTCCAGAAGCCGACCATCTTAAACAATGTGGAGACCTATGCGAACATTCCGCAGATCATCGTGAACGGGCCGGAGTGGTTCGCATCCATGGGAACAGAGAAGTCCAAGGGGACGAAGGTGTTTGCCCTGGGCGGAAAGATCAACAATACCGGACTTGTGGAAGTTCCGATGGGGACCACTCTGAGAGAGATCGTGGAGGAGATTGGGGGAGGCATACCGAACGGCAAGAAGTTCAAGGCCGCCCAGACAGGAGGACCTTCCGGAGGATGTATCCCGGCGGAGCACCTGGATGTCCCGATCGACTACGATAATCTGAAGGAGATCGGCTCCATGATGGGATCCGGCGGCCTGATCGTCATGGACGAGGACACCTGCATGGTGGATATCGCCAAGTTTTTCCTGGAGTTCACAGTGGATGAGTCCTGCGGAAAATGTACGCCGTGCAGGATCGGGACGAGGCGCATGCTGGAGATCCTTGAGAAGATCACAAAAGGACAGGCGGAGATGGAAGACCTGGATAAGCTGGAAGAACTGTGCAGGCATCTTCAGTCCGCTTCCCTGTGCGCGCTGGGGCAGACGGCGCCCAATCCGGTGCTGTCGACCCTCAGGTACTTCCGGGATGAATATATCGCCCATATCGTTGACAAGAAATGTCCGGCGGGAGTCTGTAAGGATCTTCTGCACTACAGGATCGATCCGGATAAGTGCAGGGGATGTACGCTCTGTGCAAGGACCTGTCCTGCCGACGCGATCATCGGAAAGGTGAAAGAGGTCCACATGATCAACCCGGAGAAATGCGTGAAATGCGGAGCGTGTATGGAAAAATGCCGCTTCGGCGCGATCTACAAGGAATAAAGGAGGGCAGAGAAGATGGGAAATGTTAATTTGAAGATCAATGGTCTGAATGTCACTGCGCCGGAGGGAGCTACCATCCTGGAGGCGGCGCGGGCAGCAGGAATCCGCATCCCGACGCTCTGTTATCTGAAGGATATCAATGAGATCGGCGCCTGCCGCATGTGCGTGGTGGAAGTGAAGGGCGCCAGAAATCTTGTGGCAGCCTGTGTCTATCCTGTGGCTGAGGGGATGGAAGTTCATACAAATACGAAGAAACTGCTGGAATCCCGGAGAAAGACACTGCAGCTTCTGCTCTCCGTACATGAGAAAAAATGTCTCTCCTGTGTAAGAAGCGGTAAGTGCGAGCTTCAGGAGTTGTGTCAGGAGCTGGGCGTCGAGGATGAAAACTATTTCGACGGCGAGAAGCCGCACTATGAGCCTGATGCAAGCGCGGTCCATATGATACGCGACAACAATAAGTGCATCCTATGCCGGAGATGTTCGGCAGTCTGTGAGAAAGTCCAGTCTGTGGGCGTCATCGGTCCGAACAACAGAGGATTTGCAACGTTTATCGGCTGTGCGTTCGAGATGGGGCTTGGAGATACCAGCTGTGTAGGATGCGGACAGTGCATCGCCGCATGTCCGACAGGAGCGCTCTATGAAAAGGATCATATCGACGACGTCCTTGAAGCCATCGCGGATGAGACAAAGCATGTGGTCGTCCAGGCGGCTCCATCTGTCCGGGCGGCGCTGGGCGAAGAGTTCGGCTATCCCATGGGGACAGATGTGGAAGGAAAGATGGCTGCCGCCTTGAGAAGAATCGGGTTTGACAAAGTATTCGACACGGATTTCAGTGCTGATCTTACGATCATGGAGGAGGCGAATGAATTCATTGACCGCGTGCAGAGCGGAGGTGTCCTCCCGATGATGACGTCATGTTCGCCCGGATGGATCAAATACTGTGAGCACTATTATCCGGATCAGCTTGCCCATCTGTCAAGCTGCAAGTCGCCTCAGCAGATGTTCGGAGCGGTTACAAAGACTTATTATGCGGAGAAGATGGGAATCGCGCCGGAGGATATCGTCTGCGTCAGCGTGATGCCATGCACTGCGAAGAAATTTGAGATCCAGAGGGATGACCAGTACGCGGCGGGGGTGCCCGACGTAGATATCTCGATCACCACAAGAGAGCTTGCAAGGCTGATCCGCAGAGTGGGGATCGATTTCCGAAGCCTTCCGGACGAGGGATTCGACGATCCGCTGGGAGAATCCACGGGAGCTGGCGTTATTTTCGGAGCTTCCGGCGGCGTTATGGAGGCGGCATTAAGGACTGCAGTCGAGAAGCTGACAGGAGAAGAGCTTGAAAAGGTAGAGTTCACGGAGGTGCGAGGAACTCAAGGAATCAAGGAGGCGGTCTACCATGTGGCAGGTATGGATGTGAAGGTCGCGGCTGCTTCAGGTCTCGCAAACGCAAAGATCATCATGGATAAAGTCCGTGCCGGAGAAGCAGACTATCATTTCATCGAGATCATGTGCTGCCCGGGCGGCTGCGTCAACGGAGGCGGTCAGCCGCAGGTACATGCTGATGTGCGCAATTTCCAGGACGTGAAGGCGATCCGCGCCAGGGCGCTGTACGACAATGACGCGGCAAAGACGATCCGGAAGTCCCACGAGAATCCATCCGTGCAGAAGCTGTACCGGGAATACTTTGGCAAGCCCGGAAGCGAGAAGGCACATCATATACTGCATACGACCTATGTGAAGCGCACGATCAATTAAATTCGGTTTTGGCGGGCAGGCTTCTGATCTGACTCACATCCGAAACCGGCAGGCGTGCATATGCCGAAATCATATTCGGGGATGAGGGGCGGGGGATTCAGGCTCCGTTCCGAAGAATAAGAAAAACTAAAAGCTTCGAAAGATAGCTAAAAGCAATTCGAAAAACAGCACAACTCGCTGACGCTCAGACAGTACTGTTTTTCGGATTAACGCCATCTTCCGAAGCTTTAAGATTTTCTAAATCCTTCTTCAAAGTCACCAGAATCCCCCGTCCCTCATCTCCGAAAGTGCTTCGTATCCCATCCTGCCGGTTTCTAAGCTCTCCAAATGGGAAGCCTGTCCGGCAATCCCGGAGATTTAAAGTGAGACTCAAGAGGTACTTTGCAGTCCTAGGGAAAATTCTTGCTGCTCTTATTCACACACAATTCGAATACGGTTAATAGAAAGAAATAGAAATTTATG
>CAJFQZ010000034.1 GCA_904419285.1 Lachnospiraceae bacterium UBA1818 | reverse complement strand
CATTTACTACACCATTTTTCTAAAAAACTACACCATTTTGCGATAAGTTATGATACTTTCCCGATCATCCCCTGTCGCTCCGATCCCTTGCAGATCAAGACTTTCCGGACACTCCCGTCCCCTACTTCTCGTCACACACCTGAAAAATATAGAACTTCAGATAATACGAATCCCCGGCTCCCCACAAAATCGGATGATCCGGTGCCTGAGTCCGGAACTCCACCTGCCGCAGCCTCTTATGTACATTCTGCGCAGCCTGGCCGATCGTTTTGGTAAAGAGCTCCTGGTCCATGAAATGAGAACACGAACAGGTGGCAAGATATCCGCCGTCCTTCACCAGCTTCATCCCCCGCAGGTTGATCTCCCTGTATCCCTTCACTGCTTTTTTGATCGAACTTCTGGACTTTGTAAACGCGGGCGGATCCAGGATCACCACGTCGAACTTCTCCCCCTGCTTCTCCAGCCGCGG
This sequence comes from Lachnospiraceae bacterium UBA1818, assembly GCA_904419285.1. Classification (GTDB taxonomy): domain Bacteria; phylum Bacillota; class Clostridia; order Lachnospirales; family Lachnospiraceae; genus Mediterraneibacter; species Mediterraneibacter caccogallinarum. The sequence continues at coordinate 15,833 of CAJFQZ010000034.1, read as the reverse complement.
AAGAAGATCGAACACATCCTCACAGATGAATTCCACCCGGTCTTCCAGACCGTTCAGAGCCGCATTTTCCCGTGCCTGCGCCACTCCCAGCTCTGACGCGTCCACTCCGGTCACATGCTCTGCCCCTGCCATTCCTGCATTGAGGGCAAACGAGCCGGTGTGAGTAAAGCAGTCCAGCACCCTTGCGCCTCTGCAGAGCTTTGCCGCTGCCCGACGGTTATATTTCTGATCCAGGAAGAATCCCGTCTTCTGTCCGTCCTTCACGTCCACATAGTAGCGCACGCCGTTCTCCACAATCTCCACCTTCGTGTCAAAGGGCTCTCCGATGAAGCCTTTCTGCCGCTCCATGCCCTCCTGCTCGCGCACTTTCGCATCGCTTCGCTCATACACACCGCGGATATGGATGCCGTCCGCTTCCATCAGTTCCTTCAGGATATCAACGATCATCCTCTTGAAGCGGTCGATCCCCAGCGCCAGGGATTCCACTACCAGCACGTCCGCGAACTTGTCCACGACAAGCCCGGGGAGGAAGTCCGCCTCCCCGAAGATCACCCGGCAGCTTGAGACGTCGTCCATGACTTTCTTTCTGTACTCCCACGCATTCTTCACCCGCATGCGGATAAAAGACTCATCCACCTCTGTATCCCGGTCTCTCGTCATCATTCGGACGATCAGTTTGGAATTCCGGTTGATAAACCCACGTCCCATGGGATACCCGTCAAAATCATGGACGAGCACGATATCTCCGTCCATAAAACTCCCCATGATGCTCTCTACTTCATTATCATAAATCCAGGGACCGCCCTGTTTGAGCGTGCGCCCCGCACCTTTTTTCAATGTCACAACTGCATTCGGCATAACTCTTCCTCCCGCTGATTCTTTCTTCTGTATCTTCGGGAATATCATACCACAGATCCTCTGTCCCGTCACAGTAAAAATGCCCCGGATAATCCGCTTCTCATTGCAGCACCTCCGGGACATTTCAGTAAACCTATTTCAGCAGCATTTCATAAGTAAACCGTTTCACCGCTCTCTGCAGCAGGATCCACGCCAGCAGCGCGCACACGATGCTTAACCCCAGCAGGATCCACACATTCAGGATCATCACTCCTGCGAACTGTCCGACTACCAGAAGGATGACCGGTATGATAAGAAAGACTGCGCTCTGCTGGGATTCTTCCACGCTCTGCGCCCTGGCGGAGTTTCTCACGATGAGGGTCACGGCGATCAGCGAGACTGCCGGTGAGAGCAGGAACAGAACGATCACCCAGCCCCCGCCGGGAAGGAGCGGACTCCCCATCAGGAATACCGCTTCCAGCTCCAGGACAGTCAGCATTGCTGCAAACGAGACGAGAGACACCAGCATACTCAGCAGAAAGGATGCCAGCACCTTTGCCCGGAAGATCTCCTTCACGGACAGCGGACAGTAAAGAAGTGTTTCCAGAGTATGCTTTTCCTTTTCTCCCACAAAGGCGCTCGCCGCCATGACAGACGCCGTCATGATCGGGATCATCAAAAAGAACGCCGGGAGGATATAGTTAAAGATAATGCCCGCAATCGCCAGTTCTACGCTTTCCGTATTCGCAGCCCCCGGCAGAAGCTCCAGAAGCGCCAGGACATCCGGATCATCCGGGGCAAAATGCGCAGCGCAGACAAAGATGGACGGGAGGATCACTGTCAGCGCCAGAGGAACGATCCAGAGCGCTGAGAAGAGCCTCCGATTCGAAGTAATTCCTCTGATATCCTTTTTGATGATCGCCTTTTCTGCTCTTTTCATCACAGTTCCTCCCTTCCCGCCGCGGTCAGCGCAAAATAGATATCTTCCAGATCCGGCTGCCGCGCCTCTACTTTATAGATGTCCCCTCCGGCTGCCGCGATACGGCGGACGATCTCCGGGATTTCTTCTTCTGTACGGATCATAGTCTCATACTCCTGCGCTCCTGTCTGCCGGAATCCCATCCCCGTCGGCATGCTGCCGGCGCGGATCTGAAGGGTGATCTGGGAAAATGCTTCCGCACGCAGTTCCTCCAGCGTCCCCGCCGCCAAAAGCCGCCCCTCCTCGATCAGCCCGTACCGGGTACAGATTTCCTGAGCATACCGGAGCTGATGAGTACAGAGAAACACTGTGATCCCGCTGTTCTCCGCCATCTCCCGGATCATCCGGTTGACATTCTGAGCGCTCTCCGGGTCAAGCCCGGAAGTAGGCTCATCCAGAAACAGAATCTTCGGGCGGTGGATCAGCGCCCGTGCAAGAGAAATCCTCTGCCGCATGCCGGTGGACCACGCCGCCAGCTTCCGTTCCTTCGCCTCTTCAAGCTCCATCTCCTGCAGCAGTGCCTCCGCGCGCCCTGCCGCCTCGTCCGCAGAGATCCCGAAAAGCTCTGCATAAAAAACGAGATTCTCAAGCCCTGTCAGGTTCTCATACATCCGTGCGTGCTCCGTGACCACTCCCGAGACTGCATGTACCTTTTCCGGTTCCAGCGCCGGATCTGAGCCCAGCACCCTGCAGATCCCCTCCGTGGGCGTGAGCATCCCATTCAGCAGCTTGACCGTCGTCGTCTTCCCCGCTCCGTTGGGTCCGAGAAATCCGAACACCTCTCCCGGCTCCAGCGCAAGGCTGACATTCTGAACCGCCTGTTTTCCACCGGGATATGTTTTTGATAAATTGTGTAATTCAACAGCGTACATCTTATTTTCCCTCCTGGACATATTTTCCGGCATGTACTTCGTACCATACTTTAAGTACATATCTTCCACGTATGCCCGCCTGTGTTTCTATTGCTTTTCATTGCGTTTCAACCGCTCCGCCATGATCTGAAACCTTGGATCATCCGCCAGAGGAGCAAATGCCGGATTCTCCGTCAGCGCCTGCGTCATGCTTCTGCGGATGAGCAGCTCGTCTCTGGGCGGATAATCCCCCAGCTCCAGCGCAGAGTCGATCCATGCGTCCAGAAGATCAAAATATGCGTCCCCATGAAGGCGCAGAGGGTAGATTTCACCGACGGCAAGATCTGTATATTTTTCCAGACATTGAAGAGCCTTCTCTTCCTCTCCCAGCGCTGTCCATCCCTGCGCCATATCAATATAACAGGGCATCATGATGCCGGGATGCAGCTCATCCATGTGGAACGACTCCGCCGCTGCCTCCAGACGCTGGCAGGTCTCTTTATATTTTTCCGGCTCTTCCCTGCACAGCTCCATGTAGGATGCCAGAAGATTCAGAAGCACGATCACCTCTCTGTAGATCCCGATCTGCAGGACCCGCTTTGCCTCCTTCCTGTCTCCGGTCATTTTCCATGCTGACGCAAGGAGCGGTTCGGGATTACTGGTCACATGGGGCTCTTCTTTTAACAGCTCCAGGACTTCTTCCGGCAGTCTCAGCTGAAGCAGGCAGTAAGCCTCCATATGGAGCGCTTCCTTCCCCAGTCCCGGATCATCTGTGCCTTCTTTCACGCGGCGGAACAGCTGTACTGCTTCCTTTATCACCTGTTCTCCTTCCTCCGGGGTCTGCGCCATCATCACATGATTCACCATCAGGGAGCCGACCTGAAACACCAGCGGATAACAGGAATAATACTCCCTGGCGTATTTTCTGCAGTGCTCCAGAGCCTCCGCAAAGGGACGCGTGATAAACTCCTCTGAAAGCATACGGTGTGTCTTCCTGATCTCTTCCCTGTCCATCTGCGGTTCATACCCCATCAGCTCATCAATACTGATATCAAAATATGCGGCCAGCCTGGGCAGCAGCAAAATATCCGGGTAGGTGCTCTCCGTCTCCCACTTGGAGACCGCGGCTTTGGAAACGCCCACGAACTCCGCCAGTTCATCCTGCGTGATTCCCTTTCTGCGCCGGTTCTCAGCTAAAATGCGTCCAAGATGGATTTCTTTCATTCGATTCACCTCTTTGAAAGATTCTGTTTCCTAATCATCAGCTTTGTGAAAAAGTACTGTACTTTTATGGTATTGTACGCCGTCAGCATACTGATTACAATGGAGCTGTACTTGATTTCGTTCGAAAAATTCAACTTCCAGGAAACTTTCCTCCATTTTCTTCAACTTTTCCGATTGTCAATCATATCCGTCTGCCGTCCACATACGCTCTCATTGCTGTTCACACCTAACCTCTGACCGCATGCGCGCTCATTGCGCTGACGCATTTTTCTCTCCCATTTTTCTCTCCCCGGATGTTTTTTTGACTTCTCACTAAACGCAGTATATAATATGGAAGGGCAGTCTGCCCGCAAAAAATATGAAAAGAAGGTGTATCGCTCATGAATAAACAAGCATCCAAAACAAGCACTAAAAAAGCTGCCGGAACCAGAACCGGACGAACAAAACTGAACTACTCCCTGTATCTTCAATATCAGGACCGTGAATACGATATGGCGGATCTGAAGGAACTGATCCTGGAGAAATGTGAAGCGGAAGAAATGGATCCGAAGGATCTTCGCATTTATGTAAAGCCGGATGACAACAAAGCATACTATGTATGCGCTGGAGGAAGCAGCTCCATCGCTCTGTGAAAGGGCAGCATATGATCGATAAAATGCTGATCCGCGGCGCGCGGGTCCACAACCTGAAAAACATAGACGTGGACATCCCGCTGGGGAAGATCGTCGGCATCGCCGGTGTATCCGGCTCCGGCAAGTCCTCCCTGGCTCTGGGCGTCCTTTACGCGGAGGGGTCCCGGAGATATCTGGACTCACTCTCCACTTATACAAGGCGGCGCATGACTCAGGCGGCAAAAGCTGATGTGGACGACGTTCTGTATGTTCCTGCTGCTCTTGCGCTCCATCAGCGCCCGGGAGTCCCCGGCATCCGCAGCACATTCGGCACAGGGACCGAGCTTCTCAACAGCCTCCGCCTGATGTATTCCCGGCTTGCCAGCCACCGCTGCCCGAATGGGCACTATCACGCGCCCACGCTGGCTGTTGCGGCAGGTCAGGAGCTGATCTGTCCGGAGTGCGGCGCCCGTTTCTATGCGCCGTCCGCGGAAGAGCTCGCTTTCAACAGCCAGGGCGCCTGCCGCACCTGCGACGGCACGGGAACCGTCCGGACTGTGGACCGCTCCACACTCGTACCGGACGACACACTGACCATCGAGGACGGCGCCGTTGCCCCCTGGAATTCCCTGATGTGGTCCATCATGGTAGACGTGTGCCGGGAAATGGGTGTGCGCACAGACGTCCCGTTCCGCGAACTGACGGAAAAGGAAAAGGAGATCGTCTACGACGGTCCTGCTGAGAAGAAACATATCCTTTATTATTCCAAAAAGACAAACCAGGCGAGTGAGCTTGATTTCACCTATTACAACGCGGTCTATACAGTAGAGAACGCTCTGTCCAAAGTCAAAGATGAAAAGGGCATGAAGCGCGTGGAAAAGTTTCTGAAAGAAGACATCTGCCCGGACTGCGGCGGCTCCCGTCTCTCCGAGGCTGCACGGGCGCCGAAGCTGCGTGGCATCTCCCTTGATGAGGCATGCCGGATGACACTCTCAGACCTGGCGGAATGGGTCAGAGGGGTTCCCGCTTCCCTCCCGGAAGAGATGCGCCCCATGGCAGAAAGCATCTGTGAATCTTTTCAGACTGCGGCAAAGCGACTCCTTGATCTGGGACTCGGCTATCTGACCCTGGACCGTGCCTCCTCCACCCTCTCCACCGGCGAACGGCAGAGGATGCAGCTGGCCCGCGCTGTACGCAACCGGACAACCGGCGTTCTGTACGTGCTGGATGAGCCATCCATCGGTCTGCACCCGTCCAACATCGTAGGACTGACCGGCGTCATGCGGGATCTGATCGCGGATGGCAACTCCGTGATCCTTGTGGACCATGATACCCAGATCCTCTCTGAATCCGACTGGATCATCGAGATGGGTCCGGGCGCCGGCGCCGACGGCGGACATGTGATCGCGGAAGGAACAATAAAAGAGATTTCCGAAAATAAGGATTCCATGATCGGTCCATTTCTCTCCGGTTCCGCCGGAATACACGACAGAGTCCAGACTCCGCCGGAAGAACTGTTCACCCAAGGACGGATCCGGCTCTCAACCGGACCGCTCCATACCGTGAAGCCCCTGGATGCAGAGATTCCTAAAGGAAAGCTGACCGTGATCACCGGAGTATCCGGCTCCGGCAAGACGACTCTCATCCTGGAAAGTCTGATCCCCGGCCTGCAGGCTTCGATCAGCGGAAAGAAACTGCCGGAGCACGTCCTCTCCGTGGAGGCAGAAGGTATCCGTCAGGTGAAGCTTATCGACGCCACGCCCATCGGCATCAACGTCCGATCCACTGTCGCCACTTACGCCAATGTGCACGACGAGCTGAGGAAAATATTTGCCCGGACACCGGATGCAAAGGAACTGGGATTCAAAGCCGGCGACTTCTCCTACAACACCGGGAAGCTGCGCTGCCCGGTCTGCGACGGCACCGGGGTGATCAGCCTGGACGTACAGTTCCTGCCCGACGTGAAGATCACCTGCCCGGAATGCCGCGGATCACGGTATTCCAAAGACGCGCAGAGGATTCGATATATAAATAAAAAGGATAAGGAAGGGCGCACCTGGTCCCTGCCTGAGCTGATGGCAATGGACGTCAGTTCAGCGCTGAAGGCATGCGAACATCTGAAGACCGTCAGCCAGCGGCTCCAGGTCCTGAAGGACCTGGGTCTGGGATACCTGACACTCGGAGAAGAGACGCCCAGCCTCTCCGGCGGCGAGGCACAGCGCCTGAAGCTGGCAAGCGAAATGGGAAAGGCACAGTCTGATTCCGTGTTCGTCTTCGACGAGCCCACCATCGGCCTGCACCCCCTGGACGTCCGGACACTCATCGGTGTATTCCAGACATTGATCGATAACGGCGCCACTGTGATCGTCATCGAGCACGATCTGGATGTGATCCGCAATGCGGATTATGTCATTGACATGGGGCCCGGCGGCGGAGAAGCCGGCGGAAGGATCGTGGCGGCGGGAACACCGGAAGGAATCCGGGCATCATCCGAGAGCATTACAGGGAGATTTCTATAGAAATTCAATCGTTTCGCAATGGATTTTCTTCACCACACAGACTCTGAAAACGACCTGTAAAATCTCATCTGCAACTGCCGGTTGACAAATTTTCAAGTGCACTTGGTGGCATGCGCCCACCGGTTCTGCTATGCTGAAATCACTGAAACGTACTGCGCATACGAACAGATCAACAACAAACAAATGCAGGAGGAAAAACAGATGATCTTAGCAGATAAGATAGCAGAATTAAGAAAAAAGAACGGCTGGTCCCAGGAAGAACTTGCCGGACAGCTCGGCGTATCAAGGCAGTCCGTATCCAAGTGGGAAAGCGCGTCTTCCATCCCGGACCTTGACAAAATACTGAAGATGAGTGAAATTTTCGGCGTCAGCACCGACTATCTTCTGAAGGATTCTGATGAACCGGAGGAAGAAATCCTTACACACGCTGTACCGGACACGACATCTGATTCAGTCAATGACTGTGACCTAAGAACAGTATCTCTCGAAGAGGCGAATACATTTATGGATATTGTACGGGATATGGCTGCAAAAGTTGCGGCAGGCGTTTCTATCTGTATCCTTTCGCCTGTTCTGCTGATCCTTCTCGCAGGGCTTTCCGACGAAGAGGGCGGTTATGCGCTCCCGGAGGCTCTCGCCGTGGCGGTCGGCCTTACCGTACTGCTGGTGATGGTGGCCGGCGCAGTGGCGCTTTTTATCTGGTACGGCAGAAAAACAGAACGCTTTGAATATCTGGAAAAAGAACCGATCGAACTCGCCTACGGTGTGACAGGCGTAGTGGAAAAGCGAAAGAAAGGATATGAATCCTCTCACGGCATCTCTCTGGTGATCGGCGTAGGGCTCTGTATCCTCAGCGCGATTCCCGTGTTTGTACTGGGCGTCCTCGATGAAGACGGAATGCTTGCGATTTACGGGATCGTCTTCTGTCTGATCATCATATCGGCAGGCGTATTTTTTCTGGTCCGCACCTGTGTGATCTTCGGTTCTTTTCAGAAGCTCCTGGAAGAAGGAGATTACACCCGGGATAAGAAAATGGCGGAAAAAAGAAATGAAGCCATCACCACAGTATACTGGTGTGTCGTCACAGCGGTTTACCTCGGCTGGAGCTTTCATACAATGGAATGGCAGCGCACATGGATCATCTGGCCCTGTGCGGCAGTCCTGTTCGCCGCGGTGCTCGGCATAAACGAAGCGGTACATAAGAAATAAACAGCGGCCTGACCGGACTTTTAATCGCCGCCGATACAAAAAGCAGTAGATTCGCCTGGACTTACTGCTTTTTCTTTGCTTCATTCTTTATGATCTCAGCAGACATCGGCCTCATCAAATAGAATCTCCACCACAAAGCGCTCCCCCTCCAGCTCTGCACGGATCTCTCCGTCCATCCGCTCCACAAGTCCCTTCGCGATAGAGAGTCCCAGCCCCGTTGACGTGTGGGTCCGGGCGGAGTCCGCCTTATAAAATCTGCTGAACACCCGCTCGATATCGATCTCCTCCGGATGCGCCACATCATTGGAGCACCGGAAGACCGCTTTCCCATTCTCCTCGAACAGCTCCAGCGAGATCCCCGTATGTCCATGCACAAGGGCATTTCTGATCAGATTCTGCAGTGCCCGGCGCACCGCCTCGTCGTTTGCCCGGACAAAGAGATGGCCGCCACAGAAGTCCACCTGCGGCTCGATCCCCCTATTCTGGAACTCATCGTAAAATGAGAATACCGTATCATACGCACATTTCCCGAAATCAATGCGCCCCGTCTCCAGCTCATAGTCTGCGTCCTGGAGTCTCGTATAGGTAAACAGCTCCTCCAGCATCTCCTTCAGACTGGAAATACGCGACTGGATGATCCCCACATATTTTCTCCGTTCTTCTTCCGAACCGCTCTGCTGGAGAAGCTGGAAATATCCGTCCAGAGACGTAAGCGGAGTGCGGATGTCATGGGACAGATTCGTAATGGTCTCTTTGAGCTGCATCTCGTTATGCTGCGCGCTCTCGCGGACCTCCCTGGACTGGTCGATCACCTCATTGATCCCATCGATCAGTTCATTGAACTCCTTGAGCGGAAGATCCGAGGTCAGACGCAGATTCGTCCTTCTGTCTTTCAGAAACTCAAGCTGGCGGCCGGTCTTCCTGACCTGCCGCCTGTAAAGTATCAAAATCACGATCAAAATAACTGCCGCGGCTGTTGCCGCTGACGCCCAGATAACCATAGTTCTTTCTCCTAATACTCAATGACTGCAGACTGTCTTCTCAGCTTTTCCCGTTTACCGGACGTCCCTTTTCTGCATGATCAGCGCTGCCACTGCCGCGCATATGACGACAAATGCACCTCCTACAACGGCCGCCCGGATCAGGATCTCAGAAGATGCATGGAGCCCCGCCAGACCGATATTGCCGTCGGGCAGATACAGGCTGATATCAAAGTCCCAGGAAGGGCGTATCTCGTAAACTGCTCTGTTGATGATAGAATATAGCGGAACGAAAAGCCCCATCACCATCACAATACCCGCCGTCATACTGAATGCGGAACTCTTTGTCAGAATACAGAGGAAAAGGATCAGCGCGGCGATCCCCAGGTTCAGCAGATACTGTGCTCCCAGGAACGGAAGCATATCTGTCAGGGAACCGAGAGAAAACCTTCCTCCCCACAGGATCTTCTCCCTCACTCCTGCCGCAAGGCTGAAGACCAGGAGCATGATAAATACCTGTACCGCAGAGGCCGCCAGCTTGGAAAGGGCGAGCGTCCCTCTGTTTGTGAGCTGCCCGGCTATATTTTTGACGTATCCGTTCTTCTGCTCCGCATTGGCGAAGATCGCGGCGAAAATAACGACGAACAGGGTAAGCAGACCGCTCTGTAACTGCGAGCTGATGAATTCTCCTGCGTCGATCCTTCCCTCGATCCATTCCGGGTCAGATTCTGAATAAAGCCCGATCTGTCTGTCCTCATTCCCATCAGAAGCGCTCGCGGCTTCCTGCTCCATTTCCTGCGCATACGCAGGATCATCTGCCATGGCGTCCAGGTCTCCCTGGACCATGACGACGCAGAACAGAGCCATTCCCGCGGTAAAGAGAATGATGATCCATGTAGAAAGTGAATGGAACATCCGGTAAAGATCCATTTTTATCAAATTAAGCATTGACGCCACCTCCCGTAAGATTTAAGTAATAGTCTTCCAGTGCCTCATTTTTCACTGTGATCCCCATCGTCCGGATCTGATGCGCGGCAAGCGCCATCGTGATCTCGCCGCTGTCATTCAGACGCTCGAAGATGTGGATCGTATCAGCGTCAACCACTTTATACTCTGTGATTCCCATCTCATCCAGCACAGTACAGGCTCTGCGCGTATCGTCTGTCTTCAGCTCGATCCGCTCGCTGCATCTCTCCAGCAGTTCCTCCCTTGTCAGCTCCTGGAGCAGGACGCCGTCATGGATGATCCCGTAACGGGTGGCGATCTTGGAGAGTTCTTCCAGGATATGACTGGAAATGATCATCGTGAGATTCCTCTCCCGGTTCAGCCTGGACAGTGTATCCCGCACCTCGGCGATCCCCTGCGGGTCCAGCCCGTTGATGGGCTCATCCAGGATCACCAGGTCCGGATCTCCCACCAGCGCAAGCGCGATGCCCAGCCTCTGCTTCATTCCCATGGAAAAGTTCTTCACTTTCTTCTTCCCGGTTTCCGAAAGCCCCACAATATCCAGCAGTTCCTCGATCTCTCCCTTCTTGCGGACGCCCATTGCCAGACACTTTAATCTCAGATTGTCCGCCGCGGACATGTTGGGATAGATCCCCGGCGCCTCGATCAGAGTTCCCACACGGGACAGATATCGGTATGCGCTCTTTCCCCGCTTTCCGAACAGAGTAAACTCTCCTTCCGTCGGCGACGCAAGCCCGCTGATCATCCTCAGCAGAGTAGTCTTTCCCGCTCCGTTGCGGCCGATCAGACCGTAAATGTCTCCCTGCCGGATATGGATATTCACGGAATTCACCGCTTTATGCCTGCCGTACCGTTTGGTCAGGCTGTCTGTACTTAATAAGTATTCCATCGTTTCATGCCTCCTTTGCTTTACATTCTCTATCTTATCTGCCGGATACTAAAGAATCGCAAAGCAAAGTTTAAGAAATGTTAAAGCTGCTTTTTCAGACGGAAACCGATCCCCCACACAGTCTCAATATACTCAGCCTCCGTCACCGCCTTCAGCTTCTTCCGGATATTGCTGATATGCACATTGACCGTCTTGTCCTCCCCGATATAAATATCGTCCCAGGCATAATCATAGATATCCTGCTTTGAAAAAACCTTGTTCGGATACTTAAGCAGAAGCTCCAGTATCTTAAACTCCTGCCGGGTCAGCTCCACCGGCTTCCCGCAGACCGCCGCTGTATACGAGTCTGTATAGAGCTCCAGCTCCCGGTAAGAGAGCACCGTTTCCTCTCCAGCAGAGCCCTTCCCGCCCTGCCCGGAAAATCTCCTGATCTGCACGCCCACTCTGGCGATGAACTCCTGTATGTCAAATGGTTTCGTCAGATAATCCTCTGCTCCTGAGGTCAGAAGCCCGACCTTGCTGTCAATGCTGTCCTTCGCCGACACGACGATGACCGGGATATTCTGCTTTTCCTTGATCTGGGGAAGCAGCTTCTCCCCGTTCATCCCCGGGAGCATCAGATCCAGAACGGCAAGAGAAAAAGCATCGCGTTCAATATAAAGAAGTCCTTCCGTTCCGGAAAATGCCTGCGTGCACTCGTATCCTGCTTTCTGAAGCGCCTCCGCCATCATATTGTTGATATCTGTATCGTCTTCAATGATCAGTATTCTGTTCACAGCTCTATCCTCCTTAATGACAGAGCCATTATAGCAGAAAAATCCTCAGAATTTAACAACAGATGCTCCGCCTCAGAAAATTTTTACGATTTAACATAGATTTGCTTGACTGTAAACCGCCTTTATACATTATGATAGCCTCAGATCAAACAGCAGGAGGCGACACGCAATGACGATAAAAGAAATTGAAAACTTGTCCGGCATGACAAGAGCAAACATCCGTTTCTATGAAACAGAAGGGCTGCTCCGGCCGGCAAGGAATTCCAACGGCTACCGGAACTATTCTGAGGAGGATCTGAACACCCTTCAGAAAATACGGCTTCTCCGCACACTTCACCTCAGTCTGGATGATATCCGTTCCGTGAGCCTCGGCCAGAGCACGCTCACAGAGGTCCTTTCCTTACATATCCCTCATCTCAAGAAGAGCGCGGAGGACCTCGAACACTGCCGGAGCATCTGCAGCCAGATCTGCGCCGACGGCACAGACTACCGCACCCTGGATGCAGAGCACTACCTGTCGCTCATGGACTCTCCCTCAGATGCGCCGGAACTTAAGGAGGACACACTCATGAAAGTAACCTCTCCGTGGAAACGTTTTTTCGCAAGAAGCATCGACTTCTCGATCCTCAATCTGATCACAGACTGCTTCCTTGCCATGGTGCTGCATATCAACGTAAGATCGTTCAGCGCAGGAATCCTGATCTACGACTGGATCGCGCCGATGCTCCTTCTGCTTCTCCTGGAGCCTGTACTTCTTTCCCTGACGGGCACAACACCAGGGAAACTGCTCTTCGGTCTGCGCGTGACCGCGCCTGACGGTTCCCGCCTGTCATGGCAGGACGCAAGATACAGAACATGGACAGTACTGCGCTATGGATACGGATTCTCTCTGCCCATATATCATCTTATACGGCTGTACCGCTCCTATCAGGGCTGCAAAAATGAAGAGATGCTTGAGTGGGAAATCGATTCCGTACTCACCTTAAAAAGCAAGTCCACCCCTCTTCAGGCCGTGGAATTCCTTGCCGCGGACGCTCTCCTTCTCTTTCTCTCCTTCCTTGCCGGGCAGTCAGGAGCGCTCCCGGTCAACCGTGGCAGCCTCACAACAGCAGAGTTCTGTGAAAACTACAACCAGCTCCAGGAATATTATGGGATCAGCCGTCCGGTAAACGTGCCCGACACCGCTGTCTATAATTACATGGGTATCCCGATGATCCTGGACGAAAACGGAGTCTGGCAGAATCTCCCCAATTATTCTCAAAGCTTCACGGATAACTTCGGGGAGCTGCCTGCCCTTCAGTTTACAGAGACAGATGACAGCGTGACAGAGATCAGCTTCTCCCAGTCGTATGAAGACGAGAACAGATCCGTCACCTCATACGGCGATTTCATGGCTGCCGCCGCGGTTTCCTACATCTGCGCCCAGGATGATTATTTCCTTCTGCCGGTCACCCCGGACAGAATTTATCGGGAAATCACAGAAAAAGCCGGCACTTATGATGACTTTACCTTTGCCGCGGCAGGAGTCATCATAGAATGCCGGATCGACCACTCCGGATATACTCCGATGGAACACAATTCCATACTGGTGCCGGAATACGGACAGGATCCGTATTATTCAATCGAGTTTACAATGAGAAAGGCGGAATAGTCCGGGGGACTGTTCCGCCTTTCTCATGCTCGCATCAATTTATATTCTCTTTACACATTTCTTCGCACATTTCCTCATTCAATCAAAGAAATCCCCTGCAGCTCCGATGTTTTCCCATTCCATTCATATGTGATTAGATACTCTGTTCCATCGGTCTCAATCATACCATTTACCAGCTCAGGAGATTCCAGGGTCACCTTCTCCCCGTCATCGTCCTTGATCACGAGCTTCCCTTCCTGCATGTCCACACTCTCTACTGAAGAGACAACGGTTATGCTGACTGCTGCCGTTTCCTGATAAATAGAATATCCCAGAAGGAAAATAACTGCCAGCAGAATTCCCGCAAAAACCTTATCCTGTCTGTCGCTTTTTCCCTTTACTGCTTTCACCAGAAGATATCCGCACCAGATCACTGCTGTTCCCATACAGAGAAATGGTATGACAGAAGCAAGTTCGTGCATATTGTAGCTGATGATAGTATAAAGCCCGTAACGCGCCAATTCCTCTTGGAACACATAAAAGATCCATAAACATACGCCGCACAGCAGAATGACTGCTCTTTTATTCCTCTTTTCCATATGGTTTCTCCCCAGATCCTGTCTCTGTTTTTTCATAACTCCTTTTCCACTACCACTCCGTCGTTCCCTTATTCCTTATTTCCAGTATATTGTTTTCAATCCTCCTGATCACATCCAGAAAGACCGCATCCTCCTGCCCTGTCGGGTCGTCCAGTCCCCAGTTGATGATCTTTTTTCCCGGAATATTAGGACAGGCGACATTGCAGCCCATGGACACATAGATATCTGCTTCCGGTATATCATCCAGAAGTTTGGAGTACTGCTCCTTTTCCATATCGATTCCATATTCCCGCTTCATCAGTCTTACCGCGTCCTGATTGATCTGCGGCTTGACTTCTGTTCCTGCAGAATAGCATTCATAAGTATCCGACAAATATTTCTTCCCGAGCGCTTCCGCAATCTGACTCCGGCAGGAGTTATGAACACAGATAAACGCAATCTTCTTTTTCTTCTCATTTGCTTTGGAAAATGGACACCTTTTCCCAATACACTGATTGTTCTGGCTGCTGTAAGAACAGACAATTTCGGACTTTTCCATCTCGATCCCCATATTTTCCTTCACAAAATCAACAGCCCTTGAGATGGAAAGATACGAATCTCTCTTGCAGCAGCGCGGGCCGCCGACCTCGCCGATCGCCTCCAGCGCTCTCGCGGTCATCTTGTGTGACAATCCGAAATTCTCTCCTCCGAGAGGCGTGGAGCCGGTAATAATAGAGACAAACATTCCTGCACTGATCCCCGCTCCGCAGGCGCCCCAGAAACCGCAGGCACCGCCCGGCACCGAGCTTCCCCTGCTGTTCATCTCGATCAGAGACCGCTTCAGGTCGATCTCGCCGCCGCAGTTCTTATATGCAGTCAGCAGCGCCATTCCCACCATAATATGGTGCTCCGGGCCGTGCATATGGCAGAACGGCATAGACATCATTTTATTAAGTATCACCACCGGATTCCCGGATGTTTCATTCAGACATAAGCCGATCAGACTGTCAATTCCCTGCATATGACATTCGTTGCAGACATAATGACCGTTTATGCATCTTGTTTTGCTTTTTTCTTTTTTATGGCATAATTCACACTCCATCTCGATATCTTCATTCAGATATTCCAGGGGTGCTTTGCAGATCAGACATTCCTCTTTCATAGGTCCCTCCGTGGTAAAAGTTTCTGTTTTGATTGTACCAGATTTGTCTAGGCTTCTCAATTATGACCTTTAAGTCAGATAGTCTCACCTGGGAAGCAATTGATATCAATTAGGTATTCTATACCGCCGCCTCTGATATCAAGGTACACTTCCGTGATATCAGAAGCAACAGGCTTTAACTATATTGCTATCCGCAGGCATATTGTTGGTTTTAATCCTTGCTTCCTCGAAGGGAGGGACTACAGATGCAAGACTGCCAAACTAATAAGTAAGCCGTTTCAATCCACGCTCCCACGAAGGGAGCGACCTGGGCATTTGTAAGGTTGATCGTACCCGCTTTGATGTTTCAATCCACGCTCCCACGAAGGGAGCGACGATATCAGATCAAAAAACCTGGCATTTGTCCGTCAGCTCCAACAGCAGATCGAGATCATCCACGGTGTCCAGCATAAAAAGGTGGTATGCGTTCTGGACGAGGCGCACCTGCTGGAGAAAGAAACACTGGAGGAATTCCGTTTCCTTCTGAACTACAGGTTCGATTCTGTAAGTCCCATGGCCGTCGTGCTCGTAGGGCAGACAGAACTGTGGGATAACAAGCTGAAACTTCAACGGTACGCAGCAA
>CAJFQZ010000033.1 GCA_904419285.1 Lachnospiraceae bacterium UBA1818 | reverse complement strand
GTGCTCCTTTCTCAACTTGTAATGAACGAGTTTCATTGTTCATTATAAAAGAAAGCGCACCGTTTAGAATGGAATCAGCGCACCGCTATTTCAGAATAGATGCACCGCTAATTCTGGAATGGACGCACCAATCGACTGGAATTTGCATCTATTTCCTCCTCTGAATATGTATTATTCGGAAAAAGAAGCTCTCGATTCTTTTCTAAATACTCATATGCTTCAATTCGATCCATTATCCTATTCCCCATCTCTACAAGTATTTGTCCGCCCATTTTTGATGAATATCTCTGATATCCGAAAGATCATTTCCCATTCTTCCCAGCTGCGCTGAAATAGCTGTTCCATAAACCTGAATCGTACGCATGAGTTCCTGGTGCCGTATCTGCTCATGCCTCTCATGTTCTTCTATCGCGTGTCGTATTCCTCTCAGTTCTGCCATATGTTCTCTATGCTGGCAGTCCAAATGGTAACGGGCATACATACCGTCCGCCCCATCTATTTCATTCACAATTTTATTATCAAGATAATAAAAAAACGATATCATCGCTTCCAGATTTTGATATCCTTTAGGAATTTCACCACGTGCATAAAACTGCTCTCTTATCATTCCCACTTCTTTTCCCATCTGGATCAGCTCTCTTTGCTGCCGTACAAGAACCTGCTGACTTAGTCCAATTTGACTGCTTTCCTTTTCTGCCTTTTCAAATCTATCCTGTAAAATTGCTTTTTTTCTCCGCTCTTCATTGTTCAGCGCATTTTGGCTTATCTCTCTCATCAAATTTCTCTGCCTTGACTTATTAAGCACATAAATAACGATACAAATGATAAGAGGAATAAATAAACCATAAAGTATAGCCAAAAACATTGAAAATATTAAAAATATTCCCTGTCCGGATTGTGGTATCTGACCAGATACCATTGAACCTATTCCCGCAATCCCAGTAATAATAGCAGCGACAAGTACTATCACGAAAAAAACTATTGCTGATTTTCTGCACTTTCTTTTATACTTTTGAATCTCTGCCTGTTTTTCTCCGATTTTCTGCTGGCTCATAAACCCCAGAGAAGCGAGCTGTGTCTGAGCTTCAGACATCACTTTTTTTAACCTTAACTGTTCATTTCTATACTGGCTTAATTTCTGATTTGCCTGGTTTATCAGACCGTTCCAGAAATTTAATTCACGTTCCACCATTATCGCTTTATCGCAATAGTTCTTCATTGCGTCAAGCCTTTCTTTACTATCTGCCATTTCTTACCTCTTTATTATCGTAAAACTCCATTGTCCAATCCCCCTTCACTGTTCAAACTTATCGCTATTATAGTAGCACTCCTATTTTTTATTGTCAATTTGTATTATCATTTTGATAATGCAATATCATTTCGATTAGTTTACTATCAACTTTTAGAAAGACGAGGTTTACGAAATGGTAGCTGACAGAATTAAACAACTGCGTCTCTCCAATAATATGACGCAGACTGATCTTGCAAAAAAATTAAATATTACTCGCAGCAGCGTCAACGCATGGGAAATGGGAATTTCTACACCTTCAACCGCTTATATCGTTGAACTTGCACAGCTTTTTCATGTGTCAACTGATTATCTGCTCGGACTTTCAGATAATGTTTCATTAGATATTTCCCATCTTACTGAAAAAGAGATTCAGCTTGTTTACAATCTCGTGCAGTACTTTCGAAACAAAGATTAAATACAGGTCTGATAACGTCATATGCGTGAAAACAGAAATACCGCGGAAACATTTCCATCAGTTTCCGCGGTATTTTCTATCCACCTGCTATTTTTTCTTGTTTTTAACAATTTATTTTTTTCAAATCTCACCTCTCTATTTTACCGACCATTCCATCTCAGCCTCTTTTCCTCTATGTCCCAGACCAATGCACACTACTTCTCCCTGCAGTCCCGCCGCATAGTCCTTCCGCTCGATCTGCTCCAGCGCCTCTTCCGCCAGTTCCCGCAGATCTTTCTTCTCGTCCCGTATATACTTGAATTCCATGACGATATTCGGCTTCTCCCCTGTCTTTGCCTTAAGGATGATATCGCTTCTGCCCTTGCCGCTCTCCCGGTTGCTTTCGACGTCATACTCCCCGGTCAGGAAGGTGCACATCCCGAGCATCATCATATGATAGCTGTTCTCTTCTTTCAGATCATAATACGACGGCAGCGTCCGCAGGAGGCGTTTATATTCTCCGGCAAAGGCTTCCAGATCCTTCTCCATCAGCCTTCGGAACATCTGCGCCATGCTCCCCTCCGCTGCCCCTATGTAAAGAGCGGTCAGCTCCCGGAATGCGCGCATCACTTCCCTGTTCGGCACCCGCAGCGTACATATTCCATCCTCTGATACCTCCTCCGCGGTCAGCATCCCCGCGCTCAGGAGCATTCCCCACAGTGTCTCCACGTCACGCACTTCATAATACGAACTGTCCATTTTCACCTCGGTCCTGTAGGTTCCGCTCTCGATCAGCGTCTCGTAGCCCGGCCGGAACTGCTCTTCGATCTCTTTCATGGCAGAACGGATCAGGCTGTTCTCACTGGTATTCACCCAGAAAGGCTCCATTCTCTTCCTTCTCGCATAGTTCGTGATCGACCAGGGATTATAGATGTGGAATTCACCGAACCGGTATCCGTCATACATTTTTCTGACCCGCTCGTCCAGCTTGAGCCCGCAGGCATCCAGCAGTTCCCGCGTCTCCTGCTCTGTAAATCCAAAGCAGTCTGCGTATTCCGGAGAATTCACCGTGCATACGGCAAGGTTGTTCAGCCCTGAAAAAATGTTTTCTTTTGCCACGCGCTGGATCCCTGTCAGAAATGCGCTCTCAAACGATGCATTTCCTTTCAGCAGACTGCCCAGCATAACGGAAAAGACCGGTCTAATCTCCTGATAAAAGCCGCTGATCAGCGCCTGCATAACAGGAGTGTCATATTCGTCGATAAATACTTTAACGCCTTTTCCATAATACCACTCCAGAGCAGTACAGAGCCCGGTCAGGGAAAGAGAAAGATAGTCAAAGCCGTCCTTTTTCTCCCAGCTCCACATGCAGTCGTAAATCCTCTGCAGTTCTCTGCACATAGCCTCAGGAAGCTTTTTTTCATTCCACAGGAACTCGTACCTCATATATTCTTTTCTGACCTCACCAGACAGCTGGTTCAAAAGAAACTGCGCATTTTCACCCCTTGCATTCGCAAACGACAGAGCGATCACCGGATACTGGTTCATCTTATCCGCCCACTTCGTCTCCATGATTTCCGTGCCTTCGAAAATATCCGACGAATCCTTCGTAATATCAAAAAATTCGGCAAGCATCGACATATTCAGCGTCTTGCCGAAACGTCTTGGACGGGTGAGAAGCGTCACTTTGTCTCCCGCCGTCAGATATTCCGCGATCAGCCTCGTCTTGTCCACATAATAATTCTGCTTTTCCCGCATTTCCCTGAAATTATCAATTCCTATCGCCATTTTAACTTTTGTCGGCTGTTCCCTCACGCTCATCCTGACTCCCCACCTTTTTGTCTGTTATACAAAAATCGGTTATTCCCCTTATAACCTGTATAAGGAGTATAACCGATTTTCAACTCTTTCTCAATAAATTGCTCAGCACCCTAGAACTTAAATATCTTATCTTTCTTCTTCGGAGGCTTCTTTCCCACGACCTTGTCCGGCATGGGCTCATACTGCTTCCTGCTCTTCATCATCGGGATTTTCTTATGGTTCTTACGCAAATACAGAAGAGCCGCTCCCGCAAAGATAACGACACATCCTGCGATCACCTGGGAGACAGGGAGTCCGATCCCGGGGATCAGGAGCTGGTCTGTGCGGAGCCCCTCGATCCAGACTCTCCCGAGGCCGTACCCGAAGATATACATGAGGAACAGCTCACCCTCGTATTTCTTATGCTTCCGGTACAGAACAAGGATGATGAGCAGGGCGCAGCACCACAGTGACTCGTAGAGGAATGTGGGGTGTACCTGGATATAGCTCACTCCGTCGATCCGCTCCATGTGCTCCCGCATCAGCTCCGTCACATCGCCGGAGCGCACCGCATCGAGCGGCAGGCGCATGGCAAACAGGCTGTCCGTATATTCTCCGAACGCCTCCCTGTTGAAGAAGTTGCCCCACCTTCCGAGCATCTGCCCGTTCAGGATCGCCATCGCCACTGTGTCCAGGATCTGAAACGGAGACAGATGTTTCACTCTCGCCATAATGAACACCGCGATCACCGCTGCGATCACACCGCCGTAAATGGCAAGCCCTCCTTCCCGGAGATTAAAGATATCCAGCAGATTATCCTTGTACATATCCCAGGAAAATACCACATAGAAGATCCTGGCGCCGGCGATTCCCGCGATCACGCCGATGATTCCCATGTCCAGATAATCCTCCGGGTTCTGTCTGGTCCGCTTCGCCTCTGAAGTAGCGATCAGAAAACCGATCAGGATTGCCAGTCCGATGATGATTCCATAGTAAGCGATCTCAAATCCGAAAACACTGATACTCTTCCCCACATGATCGAGGTAGATACCAAGATTCGGGAAACTGATATTATAATGCATGGTCCTGCTCCCTTCTGCCGTTCATGCGCCCCTCATAAAATCAAGCATGTGCCGCACAGTTCTTATACATTAAACCGGAAGAGCATGATATCTCCGTCCTGGACCACGTAGTCCTTTCCCTCCAGACGGATCAGTCCCTTCTCTTTCGCCGCCGTATGTGATCCGCATGCGATCAGGTCGTCATAGCTTACCACTTCCGCACGGATAAATCCGCGTTCAAAATCCGAATGGATCTTTCCTGCCGCCTGAGGAGCCTTTGTCCCTCTCTTGATCGTCCATGCGCGCACCTCCGGCTCACCCGCCGTAAGGTAGCTGATCAGGCCGAGAAGATGATAACTTGCCCTGATGAGTTTTTCCAGGCCGGATTCTTTCAGTCCGAGATCGTCGAGGAACATCTTCTTCTCATCGTCGTCAAGCTGTGAGATCTCTTCCTCGATCTCCGCGCATACAACGAACACCTCACAGTCTTCCTTCGCAGCGTACTCGCGGACCGCCTGCACGCCTGCATTATTGGCGCCGTCGTCTGCGAGATCATCCTCAGATACATTTGCCGCGAAAATGACCGGCTTCGCAGTCAGGAGATTATATCCTGCAAGCCATTCCTGCTCATCCTCATCATCCGTGACAAAGCTCTTCGCCAGCTTGTTTTCCTCGAGATGCGCCTTCACGCGCTCCAGGAGCGCCAGTTCCTTCGCCGCTGTCTTATCATTGCGGGACAGCTTCACAGTCTTGGCGATCCTGCGCTCGAGGATCTCAAGATCGGAGAAGATCAGCTCAAGATTGATCGTCTCAATATCTCTCATCGGGTCAATGCTGCCGTCCACATGTACGATATTCGTGTTTTCAAAACATCTCACCACATGTACGATCGCATCCACCTCACGAATATTTGCAAGGAACTGGTTTCCCAGGCCCTCTCCCTTCGAAGCGCCCTTCACCAGTCCGGCAATGTCAACGAACTCGATCGTCGCCGGAATGATCTTCTTCGTATGATACATTTCTCCCAGCACATTCAGCCTCTCATCCGGAACGGCCACAACGCCTACGTTCGGATCGATCGTACAGAAGGGATAGTTGGCGGATTCCGCCCCCGCCTTCGTCAGGGAGTTAAACAGTGTACTCTTTCCCACATTGGGCAATCCTACGATTCCTAATTTCATATCTTTCTCCTTTTAAGTTTCTCTGTTATTTCAGGCGTCTATCTCCATCCTGCGCCTGCGTCTCAGTCCCTTGTCTCCATCAGGATGACTACGCCGAATGAAAATGCGATCTCTACCGTATCCTCCGCGTACTCATTGCTCACGCAGAGACTTCCGTAGGGCTTAAGGACATGATTTTTAAGGGGGTATTTCGCCCCGGTGATATTGAAGTCATCCACGGGAAACTCCAGAGGAAATACGGAGAAGAAGGGGCCGAATGCCTCTTCTCTCTTCAGAGTGATCCCGTGGCTCAGGAGCCTGATCTGATTGTGGCTGTCCACGATCCGCGCATCCGCTCCCGCGTCCAGCGCCACCTTGAGGCTCTGAACATTCGCCCACAGATGATCCGCCCTCTTCCCGGTTCCGCCCAGGATCCAGATCTCATGGCGGTGAAGATCAAGGCACAGCCTCAGCGCGATCTCCGTATCGGAGGCATCCTTCACAGGATTGAACTCCCGGATCGGCACATTCGTCTCTTCTCTATAATATGTCACTACATCGTCCGGAGCGCTGTCAAAGTCGCCCACGATATAATCCGGTTTAATGTCATGGTCGTGGAGGAACACAAGCCCTCTGTCCACACCGATGATAAACTCCGTATCTTCACTTTGCAGAATCGGCAGGACAAACTCTTCTTCAAGCAGTCCTCCGCTGACTATCACAGTCCGTTTACTCATAGCTTCTCAATATCTCCATAAATTTCTCTGTATTGTCTCTGATCTCATTCTTGAACACGCCGGAACCTGAGACGATCACATTCGCCCCTGCCTCCAGCACCTCCGCCACATTGGACGGATAGATCCCGCCGTCAACCTCAAGGTCCGCCGGCAGATTTCTCTCATCCAGAAGCTTTCTCAGCTTCCTGATCTTATCCAGAGACTCCGGAATGAACGCCTGACCGCCGAATCCCGGCTCCACACTCATGACCAGGAACATCTCCGCCCGGTCAAGATACGGGAGCAGTGCCTCAACCGGCGTAGCCGGTTTGATGGATACCCCTGCTTTCACACCGCAGGCATGGATCTTATCCAGAGTCTCGGAGAGATCCCGGCAGGCTTCCAGATGGACGGTGATAATATCCGCGCCGCATTTTGCAAATTCTTCTACATACCGCACCGGCTCTTCGATCATCAGATGGACATCCATCACCTGTCCGGTCACTCCGCGGATGGAAGCAAGGACCGGCATCCCGAAAGAGATGCTCGGAACGAACATCCCGTCCATCACATCAAAGTGGATGTACTGTGCTCCCGCTTCTTCCGTAATCTTAAGCTGCTCTCCCAGGCACTTGAAATCTCCTGAAAGTATGGATGGCGCTAAAATCCTGTTCATCCTCTAATACCTTTTCCTTTCCTGAAGCTCCCGGTACATTTCCACATAGTTCTCGTACCGGATCCTGTGTATCTTTCCCTGTTCCACGGCCTCTTTCACCGCGCATCCCGGCTCATGGATATGGCCGCATCCGTTAAAACGGCACTTTCCTTCATACGGCTCAAACTCAGGGAAGCAGTATTTCAGCTCCTCCTTTTCAAAATCGTTTACATACAGCGAGCTGAATCCCGGCGTATCCATGATATAAGAGTCCTCATTGATGACCAGCAGCTCAGAATGCCGGGTCGTATGCTTTCCTCTGGCGATCTTCCGGCTGATGGTCCCTGTCTCCATCTTCACCTGCGACTGAAGCAGATTGATCAGGGACGACTTTCCCACGCCGGAGGGTCCGGCGATGGCAGTGGTCTTTCCCTTGAGAAATGTCTTCAGCCTTTCAATATTCTCCTGTTCCCTCGCACTTGTAAATACAAGAGGACATCCGCATCCCCTGTAGATTTCCGCCAGTTTCTCTATCTCCGGTCCTCCCGCGATATCTGTCTTGTTGAAGCACAGCACTGTCGGAATTTCCTTTCTCTCCATCATGACCAGAAATCTGTCCAGGAGATTAAAATGGGGCTCCGGCTCTGTCACCGCGAACACCACAAGAGCCTGATCGATATTCGCCACTGCCGGGCGGATCAGCTCATTCTTTCTCGGAAGGATCTCTGTGATATTTCCTTCCATATCCTTTTCGTCAAGGATCTCAATCTCGACGTCATCCCCCACGAGAGGTTTGATCCCCTCCTTCCGGAACGCGCCTTTTGCCTTACACTCATAAACACCGGATCCTGCTGCGTGAACGTAGTAGAATCCGGCGATACCTTTTACAATTTTTCCCTTCATGATATTACTGCTTCTCATGATCAGTTTGTATTTTCTGTCTCCGAATCACCGTCGGAAGTATCCCCTCCCGGCGTCTCCGGCCCGAGGCTGACGGTAAATCCTACGGAAGTACCTTCCGCCACTTCACTGCCCGGGCTGATCGTCTGGTTCATGACATACCCCGGTGTGATACTGCTGCTGTAGTCCTGCGTGACCTGTCCCACGCTGAGCCCGGCATCCTTCAATGCCTGCTCCGCCTGCTCCTGGGTCATTCCTGCCGTAAGGTTTGGCACTGAAACAGTCTTTGTCTCTGGTCCGAGACTCACCACATAGCTTACCGTGCTTCCCTGCGCCACCTCACCGCTTTCGGGAGACTGAGAGATAACCTCCCCTGCCGGCTTATCGCTGTACTGTTCTGAAGCGCTTCCGACCAAACCTGCACTTCTAAGGGCTGCTTCTGCATCTGAAGCCTGTTTGCCGACAATCTGAGGCACCGATACTTTCTTCTGCTCCGGTCCGAGACTGATCACGATCGTTACTTCTGTTCCTTCTTCTACCTCGGAACCTTCGTCCGGACTGACGGACATGACACGTCCTTCTTCTATATCATCGCTGAAGTCTGAATCTTTCTTGACTACCAGTTTTGCATCTTCGATCGCCTTCTCAGCTGCCGCCTCTTCCATCTTGACCACCTCAGGAACGATCGTTGTCTTTGTCTCCGGACCTGTGCTGACGACGACTTCGATCGTCGTATGTTCATCAACCATCTCTCCATCGCCCGGATCCTGGCTTATGATCTCTCCCTCGTCATATTTATCAGACGCTTCTCTCCCTGAGACGCGCATTCCGAGATTCTTGTCATTCAGCTCGTCCTTTGCTTCCTCTTCCGTCATTCCCCGCACATCCGGAACCTCAACCTTTTCTTCCTTTGTGGCTGTGATGCCGGGACCGCTGAAGATGCCGACTGCATTCCCCACAAGAAAGATTACGAGAAGCGCAACGATCACTCCCGCCACGATCAGCAGGATACGCATGATCTTCTTCGTATCAGGATTTACATCCTTCTTCTTCCTCCGCTCCTCCTGATAATCATCCTCATCCTCGTCGTCCTCGTCCTCGTCGTCATACTCATCTTCATCATCTTCATCATATTCATCATCGTCATATTCATCATCGTCGTCATCATATCTCTGCTTCTGAAGCTGTTCCAGTTCCTCCGTTGACATGACGACTGTCCGGTCGTTATCCGGCGCTGCCGCGCCGATGCTCCCCGTGATGACAAAATCTCCGTCCGGATCCACAAGCGAACGCTTCAGATCCAGAAGCAGCGACTCGCAGTCATGATATCTGCGCTCCGGATTCTTCTGGGTACATTTCATGATGATGCACTCCAGACTGTACGGAATATCCGGCACCTCTTTGGACGGCGCAGTAATCTCCTCCTGAAGATGCTTCAGCGCCACGCTGACAGTGGAATCTCCGTCAAACGGAACGTGCCCGGTCACCATCTCATACATGGTGATCCCGGCGGAGTAGATATCGCTCTTCTCATCCACATGTCCGCCCCGCGCCTGCTCCGGCGATGTATAATGAACCGACCCCATGACGCTCGCACTGATCGTCTGAGTAGACGTGGTCGCCCGGGCGATACCGAAATCGGTTACCTTCACTTTTCCTTCTTTTGATATAATGATATTCTGCGGTTTGATATCCCGATGGATAATGTGACGGTTGTGGGCTGCCTGTATACCCGTAACCATCTGAATTGAAATGCTGATGGTCTCCTTGGCCGAAAGCCTCCCCTTCTTCTGGATATAATCCTTCAGAGTGATCCCTTCAACCAGCTCCATGACCATATAGTAAAGCCCGCGGTCCTGGCCCACATCATAGACGTTGACCACATTCGGATGCATCAGCCCCGCCGCCGCCTGTGCCTCACTCAAAAACTTCTGGATAAATACCTGATCTGAACGGTAGTCGCTTTTTAAAACCTTGATCGCCACGTACCGGTTCAGCTTGTGATCCTTGCCTTTGTATACGTCCGCCATGCCGCCGGACCCGATCCGGCCGAGGATCTCATACCTTTTCCCTAAAAAAACGCCTTCTTTGATCATACACTCACCTCATCTGCAAACGGCTCAACCAGTACTACCCCTATATTATCCGTACCGCCGTTCTCTTTTGCCGCTTCAACCAGAGACTGGCCTGCCTCAACGATATCGCGGCCCCCCTGCACGATATGGAAGAGTTCCTCATCCTCAACCATATTGCTCAGGCCGTCTGTGCACATCAGAATGATGTCTCCCCTTTTCAGACGGTGCTCATAAAAGTCAACATCCACGTCGGCCTTGGCACCGATCGCTCTGGTGATAATATTCTTATCCGGGTGATGCTTCGCCTCCTCCGGCTTGATCCCGCCGAGCCTTACCATCTCTTCCACAAGAGAATGGTCCTTGGTAAGCTGCTGTATTCCCTGATTGATCAGGTACAGCCGGCTGTCGCCCACATTTGCGAAATACATCATCTGGTTTACAATGGTCGCTGCCACGACAGTCGTACCCATGCCCTTTAAGTGTGCGTCGCGGGACGCCTCCTTTATGATCTCCCGGTTCGCCGTCTTGATCGCGCCCACAAGGACTCTCTCAATGTCCTCGCCCTCGCTTCTCTCAAGCTCGCGCTTCAACACTTCTACCGTATACTTGGAGGCATAGTCGCCTGCCTGGTGGCCGCCCATACCGTCCGCCACAACGAACAGATTGCGGAGAATACCCAGCGGTCTGTCTGTTGCATAGACATAATCCTGATTCACCTGTCGTACCATTCCAACGTCTGTAATTGAAAATGTCCTCATAATTTTCTCCTTATTCTCTGTCAGTTTTCACATAGCGGTCGATATCAGAGCCCATTTCCCTTCTTATAGTAACATTTATTCCGCTTTTTTCAAGTTTATTTTTGAAATTCAGGGCATTTTCCCTGCTCGGGCGCACAAAATCCCGCTCCTTCACCGGATTGACCGGGATCAGATTAAGATGACAGTTTCTCGGCCGCAGCAGCGCCGTCAGCTCCCGCGCATCTTCCTCCGTATCGTTCACTCCATGGACCAGGCTGTACTCGAACGTCACCCGTCTGCCGGTCTTTTGGAAATATTCATCGCACGCATCCAGCACTTCCGAGAGGTCATACTTGTTTGCCACCGGCATGAGCCTCCTGCGCTTCTCCTGGGTGGAGCCGTGCAGGGACAGGGCAAGCGTGATCTGGAGATCCTCGTCCGCCAGCTTCCGTATGCCGGGCACGATCCCGCAGGTGGATACTGTTACACTCCGCTGGCTGATGTTCAGCCCGTGTTCATCCGTCAGGAGCCGGATAAACTTAACGAAATTATCATAGTTGTCCAGCGGTTCGCCCGTACCCATAACGACCACGTTGGACACTCTCTCCCCGGTGATCTTCTGGATCTGGTAGACCTGCCCCAGCATCTCGGAAGCGGAAAGATTTCTCTGAAGTCCGCCGATGGTAGACGCGCAGAACGCGCACCCCATCCTGCACCCCGCCTGAGACGAAATGCAGACTGAATTGCCGTGCTTATACCGCATCAGTACACTCTCCACCACATTGCCGTCATACAGCCGGAAAAGGAATTTGTTGGTGCCGTCCAGCCTGGACACCTGCCGTTCAAGCATCTCCACCGGGAGGATAACATACTCTTCTTTCAGCCTCTTCCGAAGCTTTTTCGACAGATTGGTCATCTCGTCAAAGCTGTCCGCAAGCTTCACATGCAGCCATTCATAGATCTGTCCGGCGCGGAACGCCTTCTCTCCCATTTCCTCCACTTCAGCTTTCATCTCATCATATCCAAATGCGCGGATATCCTTTTTCATTGTGTTTCCTTCCCCTGTCTCTGTTGTTCTTCCTCCTGTGGCGCACGCTTCACCAGCCTGGCGATGAAGAATCCGTCGCATCTATGTACTCCCGGGAGAAGCTGGAGGCATCCCTTCTCCTGGACGCTGTCCCTCAGTTCCGGGCACAGGCGGTCTCTGATGCCGTCCTGTTCAAACCCGGGGTACTCTTCCAGGAACCAGTGTACATTGTCGATATTCTCCGCCGGGTTCACCGTGCAGGTGCTGTACAGGAGCACCCCGCCGGGCTTCACATACCTCTGTACACAGCTTAAGATCTGCCGCTGCAGCTTCACCAGCGCTTCCGTTCCCTCCGGGGACGCCTTATATCTGAGGTCCGCCTTTTTCCCCAGGACGCCCAGTCCGGAACAGGGGAGATCCGCGATCACAAGATCCGCTTTCTCCTCGAATTCCTCGTCGAACACCGCAGCGTCCCACACTTCTGCATCAATATTTTCAAGCTCCGCCTGCTCGATGTTCTCGCGGATCAGATCAACCTTCTTCTCCGTCAGATCTCTTGCCTGCACATGTCCGGTTCCTTCCATCCGTTCTGCCGCATGGAGCGCTTTTCCGCCCGGCGCGGCACACACATCGAGCACCTCCGCCCCCTTAGGCGGGTCCGCAAGCTCCCCCGCCAGCATGGAGCTGACGTCCTGCACTGCAAAAAGGCCGTCCCGGAATGTCTCAAGCCCATCCAGATAATCATACCCTGCAATCTCAAAGGCATAAGGCAGGTATGGATGAGGCGTCACCCGGACGCCTTCTTCCTCCAGACGTTTCTTCAGCTCCTCCGGGGAAATGCGGTCCAGACGGCAGCGGATCGTCAGCGGCTTTTCCTTCTGAAAATCTTGCAGCATCGTCTCGATCACTTCCCTGCTGTAGCTCTTCTTCCAGAGCTCCAGGATCCACTCCGGGCAGGAATACCGGATTGAAAGCGCCTTCAGGCCTCTGGACGGGTATTCCACCTGTTCCAGGCCTCTTGCCGTGCTCCTGAGCACGCCGTTGACATACCCCTTCAGTCCGGAGAACCCCTTTCTCACCGCCAGGTTCACAGCCTCGCTGCACACCGCACGGTCAGGGACAGAGTCCATATATTTCAGCTGATACACCGCACTTCTTAAGATATTGCGGATGACCGGCTTCATCTTCTTTACTTTTACTTTGGAAAACTGATCAAGGATGTAGTCGATCTCGATCATGTGCTCCAGCGTGCCCTCTGTCACCCGGGTGATAAAGGCTCTCTCCCGCTTCTCGAGATACTGATATTTCTCCAGCACTTCTCTGAGCACCACATGGCTGTATGCACCGTTCTCCGTCACTTCCATGAGGACCGCAAGCACGATCTCCCGTTCATTCACCGGTTTAGTCATTCCTTCTTCTTCCTCCTATGATGATCAGACGCAGGAACTGCAGGATCATAGATGCCGCGCCTGCCACATAGGTGAGTGCAGCCGCCCTGAGGACCTTCTTTACATCCCCCACTTCCTCCGGATATAGCATTCCCGATGATTCGAGCACTCTGACCGCCCGGCTCGAGGCGTTGAACTCCACCGGAAGCGTTACGATCTGAAAAAGCACCGCCGCCGAAAAGAGCAGGATCCCCAGATTGATGAGCAGGCCCGACATCTGGCTGTTCATGAGCAGGCCGATCAGGATCAGCGGCCAGGACAGCGCCGAGCCGAAATTCGCCACAGGGACAAGGGCTCCTCTGATCGAGAGCGGCGCATATCCAGCCGCATGCTGTACCGCGTGCCCGCACTCATGCGCGGCAACGCCGATCGCCGCGACAGAGGACGAGTTATATACGGTGTCGGAAAGCCCCAGCGTCTTCTTTCCCGGATTGTAATGGTCCGTCAGGTTTCCCGGGATATGGATCACCTGCACATCGTAAATCCCGTTCCGCCGCAGGATCCTCTCCGCCGCCTCCTTCCCGGTCATGCCCGAGTGGCTCCTGACCCGCGAATAACGCGAAAACACGCTGTTCACCCGGCCGGATGCGGCCATACAGATGACCACGCCGATCAGAACAAGTAAATACGTCCAGTCATAGTAATAGTAAAACATAGCATCCTCCTCCTGAGATCTTCAAATCCTGCGCTGAAACTCCTGTCACTGCGCGCGTTCTTCCCGCGTAAAAACAGTTCCTTCTTCCAGCGCATACCCCCTCAGGAATGCACCTGCCTCCATCCTTTTCTTTCCCGGGATCTGCAGCTCATATACCCGCAGGATCCCGCTTCCGGTCTGTACTGTGAAATCATTTTTCCCGACAGAGATCACAGTCCCCGGCTCTTTCTCACCCGCGCCTTCTCCTTCTGCCTTAGCCCGCCAGATCTTCACCACTTTTCCGTTCCAGTGGGTGTAGGCGCTGGGCCAGGAATTCAGTCCACGCACAAGGCGCTCGATGCGGACTGCCGGCTGACTCCAGTCGATATCTCCCATCTTCTTGTCCAGCATCTTCGCATACGCGGTCGGGCTCTCTCCCTGTTTCTCGAAAACCGCAGTCCCATTCTCAACTGCCTCAAGCGTCCTGACGCAGAGCGCTGCGCCCGCCGCCGCCAGCTTGTCGTGGAGCGTCTCTCCGGTCTCATCCTCATCCACCGGTACTTCTGTCTTCATGATCATATCGCCGGTATCCAGTCCTTCGTCCATCTGCATAGTCGTGACGCCTGTCACCTTCTCGCCTTCGATGATCGCCCACTGGATCGGAGCCGCTCCCCGGTATTTCGGGAGCAGGGATGCATGGACATTGATGCATCCGTAGGGTGTAAGCTCCAGGATCGTCTTCGGCAGGATCTGCCCGAAAGCAATGACTACCATCACATCTGCGTTGTACTTCTTCAGCTCCTCCACACACTCCGGATCACGGATCCGTTTCGGCTGGTAGACCGGGATCCCATGGCGCTGCGCCGCCGCCTTCACAGGGGTCGGCTGCATTTCCTTTCCCCGTCCCTTCGGTTTGTCCGGCTGAGTTACTGCGAGACACACATCATGTCCCGCCTCCACAAGAGCCTCCAGAGTCCCTACGGAGAAATCCGGAGTTCCCATAAAGATAATCCTCATCAATTATTCCTCCGTTCCTTCTTCCTCTTCCTCATACGTCACATCGTGGAGACCGTCCTCTGCCATGTCCACGTAGAGTCTGCCGGACAGATGGTCGATCTCATGGCAGAATGCCCTGGCTAGGAGTCCTTCTCCCTCCAGCTCGACCGGCTCCATCTCCTGGTTGAGCGCCCGAACCTTCACATGGCTCGGTCTTGTGACAATGCCCCATTTTCCCGGGACACTCAGGCAGCCCTCTTCTCCGGTCTGCTCACCGGACGTCTCGATGATCTCCGGGTTGATCAGAACGATGGGGCCTTCTCCCACATCGATGACCACGATCTGCTTGAGTATCCCCACCTGGGGCGCCGCCAGTCCGACACCGCATCTGTCATACATGGTCTCAAGCATATCCCCGATCAGGATCTTTGTCCGAAGACTCATCTTCTTAACTTCTTTGCACTGTTTTGTCAGTATCTCGTCTCCGATTTCTCTTATCTGTCTGATTGCCATAACTTTCTCCTTCTCACCTTTCTCTGTCTATGAAATTCCCATCGGATTAAAATCAAACTGGATCCGCATCTTGTCAAATCCGGAATTCAGATCAATATACTGCTCCAGTCTGTCCTTTATCCCTGTCAGTGTATCATATTCCGGTGCTTTTATGTAGAGCACACGTCTGTATATATCTTTTATCTTATCCACTCCCGGACTTGCAGGTCCGATAACCGCAGCTTCCGTCTGCCTGGCCACCCGGAGCGCGTACTCCTTTAGATAATGGCAGCCCTTCTCCAGAAGCGCTTCATCCCCGCAGGAGACGAGAACCGCCATCAGGTTCTCCACCGGGGGATATCCCATCAGATCCCGGTAGCGGATCTCTTCCTCGTAGAACGCCTCATAATCCTGAGCCGCCGCCGTGACGACAGCATAATGCTCCGGACTGTATGTCTGGATCACCACCTGCCCCGGCCGTTCTCCCCGTCCGGCTCTTCCCGCCGCCTGGGTCAGAAGCTGGAACGTCCGCTCCCCGGAACGATAATCGTCCGTATAGAGGGACATATCCGCCGCCAGCACACCGACCAGCGTCACATTCGGGAAATCATGTCCCTTCACGATCATCTGGGTGCCGACCAGAATATCCGCCTCCTCATTTGAAAAGGCGGACAGGATCTTCTCGTAAGAATCCTTCTGCCGGGTCGTGTCCATATCCATGCGGAGCACCCGCGCCTCCGGGAACATTTCCTTTACAATCTCTTCGATCTGCTGGGTCCCGGCCCGGAATTCCCCGATATGGCGGGAACCGCACTCCGGGCATACTGTCACTTTCGGCTGTGTATAGCCGCAGTAGTGGCACACCATGCGCCCGTCCCGGTGCACGGAGAGAGACACGCTGCAGTGCGGACATTTCACCACATGGCCGCACTCTCTGCAGGAGATGAATCCCGAGTATCCCCGCCGGTTCAGGAAGAGCATGATCTGTTCTTTCCGCTCCAGTCGGTCCGCCATCAGCTCCTGCAGCCTCCGGCTTAAGATGGACCGGTTTCCCTCCCGCAGTTCCTGCCGCAGATCTACGATCTCCGCCTGCGCCATCTGCTGCATCCGGGAACGGTTCCGCATCTCCAGAAGCACATATTCCCCGCGCTTCGCCCTGTACATGGCTTCCAGAGACGGGGTTGCACTTCCCAGGACCACTCCGGCGCCCTCCATCTGCGCCCGCTTCACCGCGGTCTCCCTTGCATGGTATCTTGGTACCTGCTCGCTCTTGTAGGTTGGCTCGTGCTCCTCATCGATGACGATAAGCCCGAGATCCGGGAAGGGAGTAAAAAGGGCAGAGCGGGGACCGATCATCACGTCCACCTCTCCCGCCTTGGCGCGCATCATCTGATCATACCGCTCACCTGCGGAGAGCCTGGAATTCATGATCGATACCCGGTCTCCGAAACAGCGGTAGAAACGCATGACCGTCTGGTAAGTCAGCGCGATCTCCGGAATGAGCACGATCGCCTGCTTCCCCATCTCAACCACCGTGCGGATCATCTCCATATACACTTCCGTCTTGCCGCTCCCGGTCACGCCGTAGAGAAGATAGGTGTATCTCTTCCCCTCCCTGTAGTCTTGCCTGAAACAGCCGATCACATTCTGCTGTTCTTCTGTGAAAATGATCTCCTGCCGTTTCTGTTCTGTCTCTTTCACGGGGTTGCGGTAGACCTGTTTCTCCTCAAGCACAATCACGCCCTGTTCTTCCAGGGCGCGGATCACATTCAGAGTGATATTCAGTTTCTTTGTCACAAGCTCATATTCCAGCACAGGATCGTCCAGCAGAGCCGCAAGCAGCCTCGCTCTCGCCTTCTGGTTCTTCTCCAGATAGAACGCAAGCTTTTCTTTCCCCTCCTCCTCCGAAAGGAGCAGCCTTACACGCCGTTTCACACGCGCGTTCTCCTTCTGCCGGATGGGCAGCACGGTCTTGAGCGCCTGGATCATGGTACCGCCGTAATGCTCCTTCATCCAAGCCGCAAGGGCGATAAGCTTTGCCTCAATGGCCACGCCCTCCCTGGAAATATCCTCAATCTCCTTTACCTTTGACAGGTCATAGTCACAGGCCTCCGAGAGCGCTGTCACATAACCCTTTGTCCTCCGGTCTGCCTTTCCGAAAGGGACGATCACTTCCATCCCCGGCCTGAGCTCCGCCTCCAGGCGCTCTGGTATCCTGTACTGAAAGATCTTGTCCAGTTTTTCATGTTGTATATCTACGATAATGTCTGCAAACACACGATCACACCGTTCCCTGCTGCTGATTTTCCTCTTTCTTCTCTTCCTTCAGCTCTTCCAGGACTTCCGCGATCAGGACCCGCTCATCCATGGGATACTTGACTCCCCGGATCTCCTGGTAATCCTCGTGTCCTTTTCCCGCGAGCACGATCACATCCCCTGGCTGTCCATGCGCGATGGCATACTTGATCGCTTCCTTCCGGTCACAGATCTCCACATATTTTCCGTCTGTCTTTCCGATTCCGATCTTGATATCGTCAATGATTGCCTGGGGCTCTTCGAATCTCGGATTATCCGATGTGATGATCGTCAGGTCCGCCAGGCGTCCTGACACCTCGCCCATCTCGTACCGCCTGTCTTTCGAGCGGTTTCCCCCGCAGCCGAAGAGACAGACAAGACGCTTCGGATGATATTCCTTCAGCGTGGTCAGCAGGCTCTCCAGACTCATGGCATTGTGCGCATAATCGATCATCAGCGTAAAGTCATCGGAGACTTTGACCATCTCGATACGCCCTTTCACCTTCGCCTTCTTCAGCGCATCCTTGATCTTCTCCACCGGCACCTGGAAATGCCGGCACACAGAGATGGCGGTCAGTGAGTTGTAGACGCTGAACTTGCCGGGGATATCGATCTCCACGTCAAAGTCCATCAGCCCTGCCACATGGTATGCCACTCCCAGGTATCCCGGCCTGGATACAAGCTGTACATTCTCCGCGCGCAGGTCCGCTTCGTCTGAAAATCCAAAGGTTTCGATCCTGCAGGTTGCCCCCTGGAAAACGTCTCTGAAATATTTGTCGTCCACGTTCGCGATCCCCAGCCTGCACTGCTTGAACAGAAGTCCCTTGCAGCGCTTATAATCGTCAAAATCCTTGTGCTCGTTGGGGCCGATATGATCGTGTCCCAGATTGGTGAAGATCCCGATCTCAAACGGGATTCCCGCAGTACGGTTAAGCATCAGTCCCTGGGAAGACACTTCCATGACCACACTGTCGCATCCTTCCTTCACCATCTCTGCAAAATACTGGTGGATCGTATAGGACTCCGGCGTGGTATTGGCGGCGGGAATCCTCCGTTCGCCGATGATTGCCTCTATGGTCCCGATCAGGCCCACCTTGTGTCCCACACTCTCCAGAATAGACCGGATCATATAGGTGGTCGTCGTCTTTCCCTTCGTCCCTGTGATCCCGATGATCTTCAGCTTCTCCGCCGGGTACCCGAAATACGCCGCCGACATGAGCGCGAGTGCATATCTGGTGTCAGGCACCCGGATGACCGTCACATCCTCCGGCACCTCCACATCCTTCTCCACAACGAGCGCCGCCGCGCCTTTCTCCGCCACATCCGCTGCAAACTTATGTCCGTCAGAGACCGCACCGCTGATGCACACAAAGACCGAGCCGGGCTCTACTCTGCGGGAATCATTTACCAGCGTTGTCACTTCAGCCGAATCGCTGCCCTGAACTACTTCATACTCCAGTCGTTCCAACAATTTATTTAATCTCACGGTTAAAGTCCTCCTGTTTTCCATCTGTGGTTACTGTTCACGCTTAGCCGCCTCCTACATGCAGGCATGGCGCTGCAGTTTCCTATCCATGCGTGCGGTGCGAACAGTAACTATCTGTGATATAGAATACCACAATCCGCCCTCAGATGCACGGATTTTTCTGGACAAACGGTATACGATAATATATCATAAGAAAGCTGACTCTGACTTTAACCTGATAAAAAAAGATTAGGAAAGAGAGGAACTCAACATGTTCACAGATTTTATCAACGCACTGAGCGATCTGCTCTACAGCCGTATTCTGATCGTCCTGCTGCTCGGGACCGGCATCTACTTCTCGGTACGGACAAGATTCGTCCAGTTCCGTCTGTTTGCCGAGTCCATCCGCGTCGTGGCGCAGCCCAACACAGAGGGGAACGGGCTGTCTTCCTTCCAGGCGCTGATGGTATCCACTGCTTCCAGAGTGGGGACAGGCAATATTGCGGGCATCTCCACTGCCATCTGTCTCGGTGGCGCCGGGGCCGTGTTCTGGATGTGGCTCACCGCCATTCTCGGAAGCGCATCCGCATTTATCGAGAGTACGCTGGCACAGATCTATAAGAGGAAAGCGGAGGACGGGAGCTCCTACGGCGGTCCCGCCTACTATATCCAGGCAGCGCTGAAACAGCACTGGATCGGCGTTCTGTTCGCTGTCTTTCTGATCCTGACCTATATGGGCGGTTTCAACCTTGTGGCGTCCTTCAATATTGCAGACTCCTTCCGGGCATACGGATTCTTTGACGAATCCTCCACACCGCTCATCGTGGGCATCATCCTCGCCCTTGTCTTCGCCCTGTGTATCTTCGGCGGGAGCAGACAGATCTCGCGGATCACGGAAATACTGGTCCCTGCAATGGGGATCTTCTATCTCGCAGTGGCGCTGTTCATCGTAGCGACACACTATGAACTGATCCCGCAGATGTTCCGGGATATCTTTACAAACGCCTTTGACTTCCGTGCGATCTTCGGCGGGTTCGCCGGCTCCTGCGTCATGAACGGTATCAAGAGGGGACTGTTCTCCAACGAGGCCGGCGTGGGATCGGCTCCGAATGCGGCAGCAAGCGCCTCCGTCTCCCACCCGGTGAAGCAGGGACTTGTGCAGATGCTTTCAGTATTCATCGACACCATCCTGATCTGCTCCGCGACGGCTTTCATGCTCCTCTGCTCAGGCGTGGCGCCCAGCGACGAGCTCAAGGGAATGCCCTGGGTCCAGGCGGCAGCCTCTGAGTCTCTGGGTGGATTCGGTACGATCTTCATCTCCATCGCGCTCTGCCTGTTCGCCTTCACTACACTGATCGGCAACTTCTACTATGCGGAGATGGGACTGAAGTACCTCTGCGGAAAAACTCCGGGCAGAGCTCTCCTGAACACCTTCCGCATCATCGCCGCAGTGATCGTCCTCGCCGGCTCCGTCATGGAATTCGGCCTTGTGTGGAGCACCGCGGACGTACTGATGGGATTCATGGCGATCATCAACCTGCCCGTGATCATCATCCTCGGCGGTCCCGCCATCCGCTGCATGAAAGACTACGTCAAGCAGAAAAAAGCCGGGAAAAATCCCGTGTTCAAGGCATCGGACATCGATCTCAGAGACAAGACCGACTTCTGGAATTAAGAAGACGAAATGAGGCTTTCTTTTACAGATAAAGCTCCATCCCGCAGGTAATGTCATATCGCAAAACCGTTCCGCTCTACCTCAAAGATTCGAATGGATGTAACGCCGGAGGCAAATGTTCGTTCAATGGAACTCCATTTGCTTCCACCTAACATCCAAAACGAATGCTTTTCGGAACGCTCTCACTTTATGTTTTGCTCACATGACATTACCTGCGGGATTACTTTATCTATAACAGAAAGTCCGTTTCGCAAAAAAGAAGACGCACCCTGCCGGACATCTTTCAAATCCGCCGGGATGCGTCATTTTGACAAATTTCTGCAATGATGCACTTCTTTAGAAATGTTCTTTTCGAATAAGTCTTTCCTCCGTTAAAAGCGTAAATTTCATACTGAGAAAGCCGACGCGGCAGACTGCCCGCTGCGTGAGCAGATGCGATAAGCGGAACGTTCCGAATACACCTGGTTCTGTCTGTTAAGAAGGAAATGCGAGTCCCTCTGGACGAGTATTTCCCTTCTGTTACAGACATTCCAGGGGATGAGGTAGAGTGAAGCGTGCACTGCGATGCAGCGGGCAGTCTGCCGCGGTCTGATTATCCATATAAAATTTACGTTTTTGACAGCGGAAGAGATTTATCCGCAAAAGCCTCATTTCGTCACGCAATCTTTCTCCCTATGGAGGTCCTCCGCAGGACCCACACGCATGCGAACGATACAGCGGCGATGCTGATGATCAGGGCGGGCACGGCGATCCATGCGGTCAGGTCAGTGGGTTCCATGTATTTCTTGTAGTTGTCCAGGAAAAGGATGTGGATCAGATAAATCCCAAAGGAGCATCCGCAGAAGAGATCAATGATCTTCTTCGCCTTTTCCGAGGGATTGAATTCTGACTTTTTCAGCCTTATGACAAACAGGAAGAAGGCGGCTCCCGCCAGGACAAGGAAGGGGCTTCCATATTCAAGCGCTCTCTCATAATGTTCGCCCGTGAGCGCCGTAACGCCCCATGTGATGCCGAAAGTGGCTGCCATGCATACGGCAAATACCGCTGCGGTGACCCGCTGGCTGATCCGGATATGCTTTCTGTACTTATAGAGATAATATCCGATGAACACAAAGTAGGAATAAACACGGTCTCCGATGATCGGGATGTCGTAATATGCCTCTCCGTCCTGAAGAGCCACAATGTAGTTGAAAATGACCGCTGCCGTGATCACAATGAGAAATGCCTTCTCCATCGTCAGATCCATATTGCGGCACATGATCTGGAAAAAAGGCAGCACGAAATAGATCGGTATCATGGCGTAGAGGTACCAGAGATGCGCCTCGGTGGGCACATACAGGATCTGCCTGAGATCATACCCTGTCCCCATATAATACACATTCCAAAGATAGTAGACGACACTCCACACGACAAGCGCCAGAAAAAAATGCAGAAGCCTTTTTATGTGTTTGCGCAGGGGTTCATCCCTTCCCAGAAGGAGCGCGCCCGTGATCATGAAAAAGCAGGGAACGCTCACTCTGGAGAGCGTGTCAATGACAAGGGCAAACAGATACTCCCCGGTCGTCACTTCTCCGTAGGCACGACAGAAATAGTTTGTCACATGGATTGCAATGACCATGAGGAAGGCTGCCATCCTGATCAGCTCCAGATTATAATTTCTCTCCTTCATGATCTTCTGCGCTGCCGCAGTGCTCTGATTTCTCTTTCTCCTCATCTGCGCCCACCTCTCTCTTCCATTCCCGGGTCTTCCGCCCTGTTTCTTCCGGCTCTTCCCCTTCTGCCCAGGTCTTTTCCGCCTTTCTTCATAAGGCTCGCCTTGACGACCGCCCCTTCTCCGTAGCGGCTGTTGAGTTCATCCAGAGCTTTCTTCAGCTTCCTGTGCTTCTCGTCGGGCTCTTTCGGCAGTTCAATGTCAAAGATCGTAAGCTGTTCCGGCTCTGTCTCATCCACAAGCTTTGAGGTACGGATTCCCAGAAGGCGTACAGGCTCGCCGCTCCATATTTCCCGGAAAAGGCTGCATGCCGTCTGGTACAGGATGTCCGGATCGCTAGACGGTCTCTCCAGTTGTGTCTGATGTGACACCGAGCGGAAATCATAGTACTTGATCTCCATGCTCACCATCCCCGCCTTCTGCCCGGCCTTCTTCAGCCGTCTTCCCACGCTGTCCGCAAGCTCCCTGAACACGGGACACGCCTCCTCATAGGTGGCGGCGTCCTCCGACAGAGTGGTGGAATTTCCGATTCCCTTTGCCTGCTCTGGCTCCGCCTGGACGACGTCTGTTCCGATCCCGTTGGCGAATTCCCAGAGCATCTTCCCGTGACTTTTCAGATGGAGCGTGATAAGCCGGGGATCCGCCTGCGCCAGATCCCCGATGGTATTGATCTCCAGCTTCTTGAGCACTTCCACGCTGGACTTTCCCGCCATGTAGAGTTCCCCGATGGGAAGGGGCCACATCTTCTCCCTGATCTCTTCCGGGAAAAGAGTATGTATCCGGTCCGGCTTCTCAAAATCTGAGGCCATCTTCGCCAGAAGCTTGTTGGTGGAGATCCCGATATTTACCGTAAACCCGAACTTCTCTCTGATTCCGTCCTTGATCTCCAGCGCTCCGTCAATGGGTGAATTCCAGCGGTCCGCAATGGATGTAAAATCCATGTAGCACTCATCCACGCTGACCTGCTCGATCTCTTTCGTAAATGTCCGAAGGTATTCCATGAGAAGCCTGCTCTTCTCCCGGTACATTCTGTGATCCGGCGGAGCCGTCACAAGATTCGGGCACTTACGAAAGGCATTCGCAACAGGTTCCCCCGTGCGGATGCCATACCGTTTTGCCGCAGTGGATTTGGCGAGCACGACCCCATGGCGGGACTTCTGGTCCCCGCCGATGATGGCCGGTATCTCGCGCAGATCCACTGTCGAGCCGTTCTTCAGTTGTTCTACCGCTGTCCAGCTGAGGTAAGCGGAATTCACATCTATATGAAAGATGATCGATGCCATACGGCAGCCCTTCTTTACTCTGTAGCGGCGATCTGCCCTTTGACCGACGCCTGAAGCTTTCCGTCCGCCACGTCGATGAGGATCGTGTCTCCACGTCCCACATTGCCCGCCAGGATCAGCCTTGCGGCAAGAGTCTCTACATTCTTCTGCAGATATCTCTTCAGAGGTCTCGCACCGTACATCGGATCATATCCGCCATCCACGACAAAATTCTTCGCCGCATCGGTCAGTTCAACGCGAAGCTCTCTCTCTGTCAGACGCTTATTGACGTCAGCTATCAGTAAGTCAATGATGGCATGAATATTGTCTTTCGTCAATGGCTTGAACATAATTATCTCGTCCAGACGGTTCAGGAACTCCGGTCTGAAATGTGCTTTCAAATCGTTCATTGTAAGCTCCTGGCACTTCTCATCCAGTGTTCCGTCCTCCCGGATCCCCTCCAGCAGGTAGTTGGCACCGATGTTGGACGTCATGATCAGGATCGTATTCTTGAAGTCCACGGTCCTTCCCTGGGAATCCGTGATCCGCCCGTCGTCAAGCACCTGAAGGAGTACATTGAACACGTCCGGATGGGCTTTCTCGATCTCATCGAACAGGACTACCGAGTACGGTTTTCTCCTGACAGCCTCGGTGAGCTGTCCGCCCTCGTCATAGCCTACATATCCCGGCGGCGCTCCGATCAGTCTGGACACGGAGTATTTCTCCATGTACTCACTCATATCGATACGCACCATATTGTTCTCATCGTCGAACAGGCTCTGGGCAAGCGCCTTGGCAAGCTCTGTCTTGCCGACTCCGGTAGGTCCGAGGAACAGGAACGAACCGATCGGCTTCGTCGGATCCTTGATTCCCGCCTTTGACCGGATGATTGCCTCTGTGACAAGCTCTACGCCTTCATCCTGGCCAATGACACGTTTGTGCAGCTCATCGGCAAGATGGAGCGTCTTGGTCCTCTCACTCTCATTGAGTTTTGCCACCGGGATTCCTGTCCAGCGGGAGACGATCCGTGCGATCTCATCATCTGTCACGGCTTCATGGACAAGAGACAGGTCTTTTTCCTTGACCTTCTCTTCCTCTTCCTCCAGCTGTTTCTGGAGCTGAGGCAGGCGTCCGTACTGGAGCTCTGCCGCTTTGTTCAGATCATATTCTCTCTGCGCCTTCTGGATGTCCTTGTTGACCTGCTCGATCTCCTCACGGATCTTCTGGACGCGCTCAACGGATTTCTTCTCATTCTCCCACTGCACTTTCTTGCCCGCATACTCTTCCTTCAGTCCGGCAAGTTCTTCCTGGAGATGCTCGAGGCGCTCTTTACTCAGGCGGTCCTCCTCCTTCTTGAGCGCTTCCTCCTCGATCTCAAGCTGCATCACACGCCGCCTTAACTCATCCAGCTCCGTCGGCATGGAATCCAGCTCCGTCTTGATCAGGGCACACGCCTCATCCACAAGGTCGATCGCCTTGTCCGGAAGGAAACGGTCGGAGATATAGCGGTGGGACAATGTCGCCGCAGCCACAAGGGCGCTGTCTGTGATCTTGACGCCATGGAACACCTCATAGCGCTCCTTCAGTCCTCTCAGGATCGAGATGGCATCTTCCACGCTGGGCTCATCCACCATGACCGGCTGGAAACGCCGCTCCAGGGCAGCGTCCTTCTCAATATACTGACGGTACTCGTCAAGAGTCGTTGCGCCGATACAGTGCAGCTCTCCTCTCGCAAGCATAGGTTTCAGCATATTTCCCGCATCCATGGCACCGTCTGCCTTGCCGGCCCCGACGATGGTGTGGAGCTCATCAATAAAGAGGAGGATCCTGCCTTCACTGTTCTTCACTTCCTCAAGGACAGCTTTCAGACGTTCCTCAAACTCGCCCCGGTATTTTGCACCGGCAACAAGCGCTCCCATATCAAGTGAGAAGATCGTCTTCTCTTTCAGCCCTTCCGGCACATCGCCGCTGACGATCCGCTGGGCCAGGCCTTCTACGACTGCGGTCTTACCTACACCGGGTTCACCGATGAGGACCGGGTTGTTCTTTGTCTTACGGGAGAGGATACGGATCACATTCCGGATCTCCTCATCACGCCCGATGACCGGATCCAGCTTCTGCTCTCTTGCCCGCTCCACCAGGTCCTGACCATATTTGTTCAGTGTGTCATAAGTCGCTTCCGGATTGTCGCTGGTCACTCTCTGATTTCCTCTGACCGTAGAAAGAGCCTGGAGGAATCCCTCCCGGCTGATGCCAAACTCACGGAAGATCTGTTTCATATCCCGGCTTGCATATTTTAAAAGCGCGAGGAAAAGATGTTCAACGGAAACATATTCGTCTCCCATCTGTTTTGCCTCGTCTTCTGCATGGATCAGAACATTGTTCAGATCCTGGCCGACATATGCCTGTCCGCCCTGTACCTTCGGGCGTTTTCCAATGGCCTGCTCCACTCTGTCGATGAAGAGCCGGCCCTGTATGCTCATTTTTTCAAGCAGCTTCAGGATCAGGCTGTCGTCCTGCGTCAGCAGAGCGTAGAGCAGATGCTCCTGGGCCAGTTCCTGGTTGCCGTTGTCCGCTGCGATCTTTTCACAGTTCTGGACTGCCTGCAGCGAATTCTGCGTAAATTTATTGATATTCA
The DNA here is from genome assembly GCA_904419285.1 of Lachnospiraceae bacterium UBA1818. GTDB lineage: Bacteria > Bacillota > Clostridia > Lachnospirales > Lachnospiraceae > Mediterraneibacter > Mediterraneibacter caccogallinarum. The sequence continues at coordinate 774 of CAJFQZ010000033.1, read as the reverse complement.
TGGTCATCCCTCCTTGCTAACCACTACTTGTTTTCGTGTTCTATGAGCAATATAGCAAAACTTGTTAGCCACGTCAAGGATCGAGTGCTAATTCTTTTCTAAAAAATTTGTAAAAAAAGTCCTTTTCTCTATCCGGTGTTATCTTGACCTGTCCATTTCCTGATATTATAATGAGTAACAATATCTGCTTATGGAATGAGTAACACTTATCTGCATTGCGCACTTTCTCCTGCAAAATCATCACTCCCTGCTGCGCAGTGCCTTTAAACTTTATTTTGGGGTGTAACAAATGATTCGAATCGCGATCGTAGAAGATGAACAAAACTATATCGACAAGCTGAGTGAATATCTGAACCGATATAAAAAAGAATACGGCGAGCAGCTTTCCGTCACGGTTTTCCACGACGGAGACGAGATTTCTTCCGGATATAAGGCACAGTTTAACATCATACTGATGGATATCGAGATGAAGTTCGTAAACGGAATGTCCGCCGCGGAAGAAATCCGAAAGGTGGATTCTGAAGTCACCATCATCTTCATCACCAACACGCCGCAGTACGCTGTCCGGGGATACGAAGTTGGCGCCCTGGACTATATCCTGAAGCCGGTGCCGTACTTTACATTCAGCCAGAAGCTGAACCGCGCGGTCCAGAAGATAAAGAAGCGTAGCAAAATGTATTAGCCAAAGCAGGGCTTATAAGCTGTCTTGACTATTATAATGAGCGTCATGCTTTGAAGTTATGTTGAACCGCCGTATGCCGAACGGCATGTACG
>CAJFQZ010000032.1 GCA_904419285.1 Lachnospiraceae bacterium UBA1818 | reverse complement strand
AAGTGCGGTTTTACGAATGGCGCGTGCTGAACTGTTATAATGCATCATCACTATTATTCGGGAGGTACTATAAGTGGAAAAGAAAATCACGATCCAGGATATTGCAGACGCCCTGGGGCTTTCCAGAAATACAGTATCAAAAGCATTGAATAACACCGGCGTTCTGGCAGAGGAGACCCGCCAGAAGATCCTTGAAAAGGCCGCAGAAATGGGATACCGCCGTTTTATCTATCTTGCCCAGCCGTCAGCCGCAGAGAATACAGAAGTAAAAGAACTGGCGCTGTTCACACAGAACATGCCCTACGGCTCTCATTTCGGAACCTATGCGCTGAATACGTTTCAGGAAAAGATAAGCAGGAATAACTACCGTCTTTCCATGTTTCCCGTAAGAGAGGCGGAGATCTCATCCCTTCAGCTTCCAATGGGATTCAATAAAGAAAAAACAGAGGGTATCATCTGCATGGAGATGTTTGATCCCGATTACATTGAAATGCTCAGCTCACTGGACATTCCTCTTCTTCTGATCGATACGGCCGCCGACACTGATATCACGCAGGTCAAAGCAGATATCCTGCTTATGGAAAATCATATGAGCATTTACAATCTGACGGACACACTGATCCAGAACGGGTATCGAAATCTGGCATTCGCCGGCGATCCAGAACACTGCCGTTCTTTTGCCGAACGGTATCAGGGATTCAAGCATGCCCTCAGCGAGAATAATCTCACCCCATTTACGGCACAGTTTACCGGAAGGACTGTTTTCGACACTCCCGACACCCTTGCGGAAACCGTCAGACGGACGCTTCAGTTTCCTGACGCTTTTATATGCGCCAACGATTTTGTTGCCATCGATCTGATCCGCACGCTCAGGAAACAGGGATTCAAAGTCCCTGACGACATCCTTGTCACAGGATTCGACAATTCTGATGAATCGCGGATCATTGAGCCCCATCTCACCACTGTGGAGATCCCAAGCTCTAAAATGGGCTATATTGCCGCAGATATGCTGCTCTCCAGGATCAGCGAGCCTGATACTCCCTACCGGATCATGCATGTTCAGACAGCGCTGAAGTACAGGGCTTCTACCGGCAAGCTGAAAATATAATATGTTCTGTAACTTCAAAAAGGGTGTCCCGGCGGAAGATTCTATCTTCCCGCCCGGGACGCCCTTTTCAATTTTCATTTCCGGTTTCGACGGTCCGCTATTCCTTAATATATCAGCGGCCTTTCACACAGATCACATGAAATTAATATCAATCTTCTTAAGTTTTTCATACAGGGTTTCCGCATCTGTCGAATTTTCCTGTATCTTGTCCATCTCCACCCTGATCTGCTGCATGGTCTCATCCACATGCGCGATCTCATCCGCGCATTCCTTCAGCCGTGCGATCACCTTGTCTGCATTCTTCACATTTTTCTTGTACTTGATCTGATGCTCCAGGCTCGCCCAGAAATCCATTGCGATCGTACGGATCTGAACCTCTGCCTTTACTTCCTTCGAAGACTCCGCAAAGAAGATCGGGACACTGACGATCAGATGAAGGCTTCGATAGCCGTTCGGCTTCGGATTGCTGATATAGTCCTTCCGTTTGATCAGCTTGATATCGTCCTGTTTGGTCAGCGCATCTGCCAGGAAATAGATATCGTCTATATAAGAACATATCACTCTGATCCCGGCGATATCATTCAGATTATTTTCTATATTTTCCCGCGAAGGGGCAATCCCCAGTCTTGCCATCTTCTCAAGGATGCTCGTCTGGCTTTTCAGGCGGGTCTCAATTGAACTGATCGGATTTCTCTTGTACCTCACTTCAAATTCCGTATCCAGCACCTCGAACTTTGTATTGATCTCCTTAATCGCACAGGCATATCCCATCATAAGATCTTTATAATCCAGGACGCCGTCAAGCAGATTCATTGCCTGCCCTATAATGACGTCCTTCTCTGTGCCTTCCACAAGCTGAAGCCAGTTTTCTTTCTCCATTATTCCCTCCGTTCCGGCAGAAAATCCACTGTCTGCCATTCTATGCTGTATACTATTTTAGCTGATAATGACAGAAGGTCAATTAAAATACTCTAAAAAAATGTGAATTCTCTGGAACCCGCGTCATTATAGAAAGACAGGCCTTTCTCTCCTGCATGGAGGCATTATAAAAAGCCGGCAGGCACCGGCTTTTATCTATCATTTCCATATTCTATTTTCACGCCGCCGGGTTCATGCTGTTCAGGCAAGTGAAAAGGTCAGCGTCACATCTCCGTTTCCAAGAGCGTCTTTCCAGCCGGTCAGGTCATCAATTTTCCCCAGCCTTGTGTAGCTCCATGAATTAGAACCGTAGAAGATAACGATCTGGTCTCCCTGATACAGCACGATATCCCCCGCCTGGGTCGTTGTCTGCCTGCTGCTTGTCGGGAGACTCGTTCCCAGCGGTCCCACCTTCTCAAATCCGGCATAGTCACTCATCTGGATCGTGACCGGCTTCTCTCTCATCATCTCCACCAGAGCATCCACTGCTTCATTGTTCTCTAAAGTGGCAGTAAAACGGCTGCCGTTCACTTCTACGATCACTTTTCTATCCATATTTTCTTCCTCCTCACCTTCCTCGGACTCATTTTCTGCCGTATCTGATCCCTGCATTTCATCAGCAGGAGAACCAGGATCGGCAGGCTCCGCGCCCTCGTTCAAGTCCGGACCCGGTGACTCCGTTCCGGGATCCTCTGTCCGCCTGCTGTCCGCACAGCCCGGCAGTACAGCCGCAAGGGCACACACACAAATAAGCATCATAAGGACAATTTTTTTCATTCAACCGATCCGCCTTTCCGCCCGTTCTGAACCGGCACTCGTCTGCGTCTTATCTGGGTACAGCCGGTACCGGGAAAGCCAAACTCCGCCCTTTTCCGGATTTTTCTACATACTTTCTATCAGAATCTGCTTCACTTCATCCCGGTCAAGGATCTTATATCCTCCCTGCATGATCAGTGTTCCGTCAGCAATGCCGTCGATCATTTCCTCTGAAGCGCCCAGTTCCGAAATGTTCATAACAAGCCCCAGTTCTCTCATCCAGCTTTCCATGGCTTTCAGGCCTTCCTCCGCAGTCTGCTCATCACTCTTTCCTTCCGGATCCACATCCCATACATTGACGGCAAAGCGTTTGAACTTTTCTATGCCGTAAGGCATGATGTGACGGTAATAAGGCAGAGAAACCGCCGCCAGTGTCATACCGTGGGTCGCATTCGTGTAAGCTCCTACAGACTGTCCGATCATATGGACCATCCAGTCCGTTGATTTCCCACGGGAGGAGTCTCACAGTCCGATTCTTCAAAACGGAGATAATATTTCTCCCACGGATCTTCTTCACAGTTTACAGAAACCGAAACCGCTTTTGCAAAATCACAGACAGACCCCCCGCCTACGGCAAGAAGAAGATCTGCGTGGTGATTTCCTGCGATTTCCACGCCTTCATACAGTTTCTCCAGTGTCGGGTTCGGCATCACACCGGAAATTTCCGCAACATTCTTCCCATTGTCTTTCAGGAGCCTGCATACATCGTCGTAGATCCCGTTCTTTTTAATGGAACCTCCGCCATAGATCAGGACTACATTATCTCCGTATTTCGGAAGTTCCGTGTTTAAATAGTTCAGTGAATCCTCTCCAAAATAAAGTTTCTTCGGATTACAGTATTCAAAATTTCCAAGCATTTATTATCTCTCCTTTCGCTGAATCTTCCCTGTATCTGAGTTTATCTTATAATGAGGGAATATTTATTTCAAATATTTATATTTGATGTTTTTCAATAGTTTTAAACTATTTTGTGGATATATTTTTATTTTTTATAAAAAGCAGACTTCAATAAGTTATATCTAGTTTAGTATTGTGATTTTAAAAAGAAATCTATATAATAATTAAAGAGATCAAATTCAAAGAAAGAAAGGAAAAGATTATGGAACTGCGCGTCCTGAATTATTTTCTTGCCATTGCAAGAGAGCAGAGTATTGTACATGCTGCAGAAAGCCTCCACCTTTCTCAGCCGACACTTTCTACGCAGATCAAAGGCCTGGAGGAGGAACTTGGCAAACAGCTTCTCATCCGGGGAACAAAGGGATCCCGCAAAATCACTCTCACAGAAGAAGGGATGATCCTCAGGAAGCGGGCGGAAGAAATCCTGGATCTGGTCAGAAGGACAGAAAACGAGATCACCATGAGTGATGATATCGTCATGGGCGATGTCTATATCGGAACAGGTGAAACAGACGGCGTCCGCCTGATCGCCAGAGCGGCGCAGGTACTGCAGACCCGCCACCCCGGCATACATTATCACATCTGCAGCGGGAACTCTGCCTATGTGTCTGAATATATGGACAAGGGGCTGATCGATTTCGGTATCGTATTCGGCGATGTAGATCTGAAAAAATACAATGCGCTGGAAACATCCTACTCGGAAACATGGGGCGTTCTGATGCGCAAAGATTCTGTCCTTGCAGGCCTGGAATCCATTACGCCGGACGATCTCAAAGATAAACCCCTGATTCTCTCCCAGCAGGAATCCCAGGGGGGAAGTCTGACTCAGTGGATCGGTCAGGAGGTCTCAGACCTGAATATCATAGCTACCTATAACCTGCTTTATAATGCTTCTCTTCTCGTGGATGAAGGGCTGGGATATGCCATGGGTTATGACAAGATCATCAATACAAGCGGAAACAGCCGGCTTTGTTTCCGGCCGCTGAAGCCCCGGCTGGGAAATAAAATGAGTATTATCTGGAAAAAATACCAGATCTTCTCCAAACCTGCCGAGAAATTTCTTGAAGTGCTGCGTGAATCATTATCCCAGCCGAAATCCACGGACGAATCATAGAACGCCAAATACAGAAAAATGCAGACATGAATCTGCCTGCATTTTTCTGCTGCCATTATTATTAGAATTCCTGTTGAATTCCATTTTCTATTTTTTCCCCTTCCGTCAGCAGCTTTTCCAAGTTTTCTCCTCCATCTGAACACTACGATCAGTTCGACCGCGGCCAATACTGCTGCGATCGCCACATCTATGCCGATAAAGGTCAGCGTCATATTATCAAGTCCTGCCTCATCCGGATTTTCCACCGTGTAATTTCCACTGTTTGCCACTGTGTACATGATATTCTTGGACGCCTGCCTCAAAGCCTGCACCAGCGTTGCGGAATCAGTGTCTGTAAGCACATTAGATTCATAGGAGTTGAATCCCAGCATAGCATCATTTCCATTCCTTACACAGTCATCCGTAAGCTGATATCCGTAAGACCCATCCCAGTCGCTGAGCACCATGCCTCTGTATCCCCACTCACCGCGAAGTACATTGTTCAGCAGATACGGATTAGAACCGCTGTATTTCGTACCGATCCAGTTGAAGGAAGACATAACAGCAAGGGCATCGCCTGTAAAGTTTTTCACGCACATCTCAAAAGGCTTCAGGTAGATCTCACGGATCGCCTGCTCGTCGGAATAAGTCAGAAGGAAGGAACACCGGTTGGTCTCCTGGTCGTTCAGTGCAAAATGCTTGATATATGCATATACACCATGCTCTGCCGCACCGTTCACCTCCGCAGATGCGATCACTCCTGAGAGGACACCGTCCTCGGAATAATATTCAAAGTTACGTCCGCAGAACGCTGTCCTGTGCATATTCATGGCCGGTCCGTACCATCCGTAAATATGGCAGTCCGCGTATTCTGCTCCAACAGCACTGCCGACCCGCTGTGCCAGCTCCGGATTCCATGTCTGGCTGATCAGCACCTCTACGGGGAATGGCGTCCCGAACACGCCCGTCACCCAGTCATTCAGTCCGCTTGTTCCATCACTGTCCAGTGTTGCTGTCTTTCTCACGGAATCAACCGCTACTGTCTGGAAACCTCCCAGATTGACCAGATCACTCATCTCTTCTACCTGATTTTTTCTCCAATTGAAAAATAAGATAATCAAGACAGGATATTTTCTTTTCTTCTTTGTGTACACGTTTCAAGAGCGTCTTCCGATATTCTTCCAGAAGCGCTTTCTGCCTGTGCACTCTTTTCTCATCCTCACAAGAAAAAAAATCCTTTATTATCTCAGCGTTACATCCGGCATCCCTAAGATTCTGTTCAATATCATCTCTTGATAAAAAATACATTCTCTTGTTCACCTCATGTTTTTCTGATAATATAAGTCTTTTTCCATCAAATAGCAAATACTTATGTTTTATTGTAAATAATAGTTTTTTCCTATCCGCCTTTTTTTCTTCCCTCCCCAGGGGATAATTGAAATCCTTACTACAACATTGAAGTTCCAATTACAGCTCCATGGTTCTTATATCTTGTAATCCTAACTGAAACAACCTGTGTTTCAATTAATCTTTCAATCACCCCTGCCCCGTCGACGTATCCCCCTGGGCAGGTCCGACAATGACTGTATATCCTTTGTGTCGCCATAACCTCTGTCGCTTTTCAGGGCCTACTGCTCCCCTTAGCCGCGGAAAAACTGGGTATGGTGGACAACAGCCAGAATGTCATGAAAACTTTCAGTGATTACCGGGATGATCAGGAAATGCAGCTTATACAGATCCGATTGTTCCCGGGGCAAAATATATCGGGAAAAACTAATAGAACTGAATCTGGGAGACGTTCTTGTCGTGCTGATTCGGCGCAAAGACAGAAATACAGTAGTTCCAAGAGGAGACGCCCGGATACAGGAAGGAGATGTTCTGGTGATGAACGCGTCTTAACCAGCACTTCTGCCTTATAATCAATATCGCCTTCCCAGGCTCCGGCGGAATGATTTTTCAATTTACCACAGGACTTCAATCCTCAGTCTGGCGGGCTGATATGCAGCAGAGGGAGCAGTGCGCGCACAATGCGCTCCTGCTCCCTCTGTTCTTTTGCCGGCTTCTTCTCATCTGATATACTTTTCCAGATCTTTCATTACATCGGCCAGCGTGATCGACTTCAGTTCCCGCTCCATCGCCTCCTGTACCCGCTGCAGTTTATCGTCCAGGATATTGTGTATATTCCTTCCTACAGGACAGTCCGAATTCGGATTCTCATGGAAATGGAACAAGGTATTATCCTCAATGCATTCCACCGCGCGGTATACATCCAGGAACGTGATCTCATTCAGCGGTTTGATGACCGCCGCGCCCCCGGTCCCCCGCTTCACCTCGATCAGTCCCGCATCCCGGAGCTGGGCGAGGATCCTGCGGATGATAACAGGGTTTACATTAATGCTGGATGCCAGAAAATCACTGGTAACCTTATACTCTTCCTTAAACATCTCCATACAGGTCATCATATGTACAGCGATTGTAAATCTGCTTGAAATCTGCATATCATTCTCATCTCCTTCTTATTTCCGATTCTGCGCTCATTCCCCCGGTATCCATTGTAATGTCAAATATTACATTTGCTCAGCTCTTCTTCATACAGTTCTCTGTCCAAATCCTTAAACACATTAAAAATAACCCTGTCGAACTCAGCCTCGTGATCCTCCAGAAACTCTGTCACTGTCCCCACAGCGATCTTCGCCGCTTCATCATTTGGGAAATGGAATTCCCCGGTGCTTATGCAGCAGAATGCGACAGATCGGATCTTATGCGCCACACAGCATCTCATCACATTCTCATAGCAGCTTCTGAGCTCCTCCCGGTGCTTCCGCGTCAGCCGTCCGCCCACGATCGGTCCCACCGTATGGATCACACGCTCTGCCGGAAGATTGTATCCCTCTGTCAGGACTGCCTGCCCGGTCGGCTCTTCGTACCGGCGTCCGTACTGCATTTTTCTCCCGTCCATGTAGCGGCTGCACTCTTCTCTGAGCTGGATTCCCGCCGCACTGTGGATGGCATTATCGATACATCCGTGGCAGGGGACAAAGCATCCCAGCATCTGGCAGTTCGCCGCGTTCACGATGGCTCCCACATGGAGTCTTGTAATGTCTCCCTGCCAGATTGAGATCTTATCGGCAAAAGAATGCCTGCTCGCATACTGCTCCTCCGCCGTGGGGATCCCGCTCAGATCTATGATCCCCTTCTCCTCTGCCTCCACGGTAAGGAATTCATCCTGTACCCTGACCACATCCTCCGCCATACTGCCGGGCATGCGGATGTTCATCAAAGAGCGCAGCGCTGTCCTTTTTTCCATATAATCGTCTCCGACCTCCAGATTCCTGTACCGGACTGAATCCTCTTTAAATTTCCTGAGAAGATAGTCGAGACGTTCTTCCTGTCTGCTGTCCGTCATCTTCATCCTCCTTTTATACTCCTGTCCTTCCGATGTCTCCAGCGCGCCTCCCATACTCCCCTTATCGCAGTCTGCTGTACACCTTCCGGAACTGTTCTCTGCATATTGTAATCAAGGCTGTTACATTTTATTCAAAGATAATACCAGGCAGTTGTAATGTCAATAGTTACATTTATCCGTCTATAAGTAAGGACGCCTGCCCGGGGGCTGTCACCACCTCTTTATACTCATATCCGATAAAACCGCCCGGTCTTCTATCACTCGTCTTCTATATCCCTCCGATCTGATTCTGCTGATAGGAAAGCCTCACCGTAAACGTACTTCCCTTCCCCTGATCGCTGGTCACCGAGATCTCTCCGTTCATCAGGATAAGGATCCTCTTCACCAGCGCAAGGCCAAGACCGTTCCCCTCCTTGGAATGAGAACTGTCTCCCTGGTAAAACTTATCGAAAATATGCCGTACATTCTCCCTGCTCATACCGCAGCCGGTGTCCGAAACCGACACGGTCACTGTATCTCAGATCGTAGAGCTGATCGTACATCTCATCATATGCCTCCTGCGCATTCAGGCATCTCTTTGTCTGAAAGCCGCTGTCATTTAAATATGTGCAGACGATCCGGTTCAGCCTTTCGTCATCTTCCACAGTCAGAATGATACAGAGAGCAAGACGAGGCTCAGACATCACTGCCTGAGCCTCACCCGGTTCTTACTGTTTCCGTATATTCCTATCCTGCTTTCATTTTCTGCCCGGCAGTCCTTCTATTCAGACGTCTTACCGCCGGGATCTCCAGTGCGGTCAGACCTGCTGCCAGTCCTTATTCCTCGAAAAGTCTGGCCAGCACCGGCACGATCTCCTTGATCACAGTCCGCGACGTATTGATACACAGATCAAAGTTCAGCCTGTCGCCCCATTTATGTCCGGTGTAAAATTCATAATATTTCGCACGTTTTCTGTCGATGCCGAGAATGTGCTGCTTCAGTTCTCTGTCCGTCATTTTTTCATCTTCCGGCGCTTTGGCGCGGCAGCGCTCCATCCTGCTCTCCAGGTCAGCGTAAACGAATATGCGGAACGGCTCAAAATCCCTCAAAATATAGTCGCCGCACCGTCCCACGATCACGCAGTCCGACTTCTGCGCCATCTCCATGATGATGCGGGACTGTTCCTGATAAACCGCAAGGCTCTGCTCCAAAGCCGGTGAAGGCATCGGACAGAAACTTCTCCCAATGTGGATCGGGAAGGAAAATGAGGGCCGATTCTCCACGATGGACTGTACATACTGTTCCGACATCTCTGTCCTGCGCGCGATCTCACTGACGATCTCCTGATCATAGTAGGCGATCCCCAGCGCTTCGGAGAGCCTGCGCCCCAGTTCTCTTCCTCCGCTTCCGAATTCACGTCCGATGGTAATGATTCTGTTCATACTCATACCTCCTTAAATGTTTTCAATCCAGCTTTGTATCAAGCTGTTTTGTGTTTTTTATCATCTGCCGGGTGACATAAACCGCAACAGCAAGCTCAGTTACCGGCATTGCGAACCAGATCGCATTTCCACTGAATACTGCCGGGAGCAGATAGATCAGGACGCCGCTGATGACAAGCCCGCGCGCCACTGAGGCGATGAAAGCCGTCTTCGGTTTCATCAGTGCCTGGAAGTAATAGGTGGAGAAAACGTTCAGAGGCAGGGGCAGGAATGAAATTCCGTAGCACCTCATGATCCCCGGAGCGATCTCCAGCACCTCCGGCGTAGGCGACATGAAGATTCGGATAAACACATTCGGCAGCGCCATTGTAACGACCGTCCAGAAGATACTGAACACGGCCACTGTCCCAAGTGTATATTTCAATGTCTCACGGATCCTGTCTCCTCTGCCCGCGCCGAAATTGGTAGAAATGTCGGCTGGGAAGCCTGCCCCACGCTGTAGGCGCAGCACTGTACAAAGGTACTGATATTGACAATGACGCCGTAGACCGACAGCGCGTTCGTGCCAAGATATACCATGATCTGACGGTTAAACAGAATCGTCAGTATCCCCATTGCCACGTCAATAAAAAAGGTGGAAAACCCTGTTGCAGTGATCTCTTTTAATTTTCTCACAAGTCCCTCCGGTCTGACAAGCCGGAGAGTATTTTTCTTTGTAAAAAAATGACTCAGCATGACAAGGAAACTGAGTGCTGAACCGATCGCGGTCGCAAGGCCTGCTCCGAACGCACCCATATCGCATATATACAAAAAAATAATCTCCGAAGATGTTAAAGATCCCGCCGGCGAGCACCGCTCCCGTAGCCAGAGCCGGATTCTTATCATTTCTCAGATATGCCGCCAGCATCTGGTTAAACAGGAAAAATGGGATCGCAGCCTTGACCGGCAGCACATATTCCCTTGCCAGTGTAAGCGTATTGCCCTGCGCCCCGAATATGACCATCAGATTTCTGTCAAAAAAGATAATGATAAGCCAGATGGCCCCTGCAAGGATCACAGATCCGATCACCGACGCTGTAAAATATTCATTTGACTCCCCGATGCTGCCGTCCGCCCTGCCGCGGACCGTACTGAACAGGACTGACCCTCCGATCCCCATCAGGAGACCAAGGCTGTAGATGATGTTCCAGACCGGTGCGACTACCGCCAGCGCAGCCGATCCTTCCGGGCCGTGATACTGCCCGACCATTGCCATGTCCACGATCGAATAGATGGAAGTGATCAGCGCACTTCCGAATGCCGCCGACAGATACTTGAAATAGATCGTTTTGATCCTTCCATTCAGAAAATCCATTTTCTCAACCTCCTAAATAGTCTCAAAGCAAAAAGACCGGATAAGGAATAAGCTTTTCAGCTTATCTCTTATCCGGTCCCGTCATTTCAAAAAAAGACCTAACCTCCGAGGAACAGGCCGCTGAGCCTGCCTCTTATCCGGTCAGCCGATACCGCCGCGGCTGACCCTCCGAGCAGAATGTAGTCTAACATAAGCATTTTTTCTTGTCAATGGATATCTCACTCCAGCACCACGCACCTGTTTCCTCTTGATGAAAATACTTTTTCAAACTGTTCTCTGGAATACTCCATCCTGCCTGAGATCGGATCCGCGATCGTCACCGTCGTATCCGTGTATCCGATCAGCACAGCGCCATGGTCATTTGTGCTCCAGTCCACATAATCTCCGTTTTCTGTATACCACCCCTGCGCGGCGCGCCGGTCCGCCATGGAGATCGTCACCCAGACGACGACCGGCTGTCCATTTCTCACCCGCCTGTAAAGCTCCTCCGGAGAACTCCCTGTTATGTCGTACGCCCGCAGGGCACTCCCCGTATCGGCGAGATAACCGTCCGCCGCTGTCACAATGGCGCCTGTCCCGCATATGATCCCTCCTTCTGTAAAAGGATCGCCGATAAAATATTCATTCATATCCGTACCGTACAGTCTGCCGTCCGCCCCGTAATATCGGTTTGCCGATGCTGTCGGCAGATACTCAGACGCCATAACCGTCTTATCCGCCGGATATCCGTAATAGTTGACCGCCATAGTAAGCGCTGTGATCTCGCATCCTGTGGGGAGCTCGGGCATCTGGTATATAATAGGGAAATCCTCGATCTGAGCGGATGTCATCTCCTCCTCCGGCTCCGCAGCCTGGGCAGGTGCCGTCTCCTCCGGTTCCGCGTTCTGGACTAAGTCTGTATCTTCTCCCGTTTCTCCGTTCTGCACCGCCAGTTCTTGTACGCTGACATTCACGCTTTTACACAGGGCAGACACAGCACTGTCGCATTTTTCCTCCAATGGAGACTGTTCCGCGCTCTCCTCCGTCAGGTTCATCTCATTCTCAGATGCCCATCCTCTGGACACGGAAAACAGCGCCGCTGTCAGTGCAAAACACATGATACCGCTGGCAAATCTTTTTCCTGTCATAACACTTAACCTCCGTAAAACTAAAGGACTGTTTTATATTACAAAAAGAGTGCAGACATCGGTTCTTCTCTTCCTCTGTCTACACTCCCATTATAATCTGAGGCTATCAGCTATGTCTAATACCTGAATCTCATCCTTTTTCATGCTTTTCAGCTATGGATATATTCTCAGAACAGCCCTTTAAGGACATTCACACACCCATCGATCCCCAGCTTTGATGAATCGAGCACCACATCATAATTCTTCAGATCCTTCCAGTCCTTCCCCGTATTAGCGCGGAAATATCCGGCTCTCTTTTTATTATAATATCTGCGGGTCGAATCAACTTTCTCCGGATCAATGCCGTAATCCTTTGTGATCCTGTTTTTGACCTCTTCCTCGTCCTCAGAATGGATGAACACCTTAACCACACCCTTCTGATCTTTCAGTGCATCGGACGCACAGTGTCCCAGGAAGATCGCCGGTCCTTCTGTCGCCAGACGGCGGATCTCAAGCTGCTCATCCAGAAAGACTTTGCCTTCCTCTGTCAGCATATTAGGGTCTCCGGTCTGTACGCGGCTCATGACAAACATTGTATATAACAGGCTTCCTGTCGCCTTTTCCTCATACTGATTGATCCTGTCCACCGGGATTCCCTGTTTTTTTGCTACTGCCTCCAGGATTTCCCGGCCATAGCAGGGTATCCCACAGACCTCTGACAGCTTTCGCGCGATTTTCGTACCTCCGCTCCCGTATTCTCTTTCAATTGTAATATAACGAAATTTCATCTTTTTTACCTCCTCACAGTGCAGCCTGATCAAACCGGATGCAGTATGAGATACCATATCATATCCTGCCGGTTCAGTTATTTCTCACAGGTGTATTAATATTCATGCGTTGCTTGTTGTCTGCGACTGTATTATAATAAAAATATCTTTTAACCACAATGGGCATGTTGTTTTTGCTGTGGTTTAATACTCATTTTTTAAAAAATGAGTATTAAACTGTATTAGGAATATAAAGGAGAAAAAAATGAATCCGATACCCAAGCAGGATCTGCGTTTTGTAAAAAATGAAAATCTGATCAGGAAAACTTTCCGTGAGATGATGGCGGAAACAGAGTATTCTAAAATCTCGATCAAAGAGCTTACAGAAAGGGCTCAGATCAACCGTAAAACATTTTACCTGCACTACCCCTCTCTGGATCATCTGCTCACTGCACTCCAGACCGAACTTATGTCTCCCACTCTCAGGATGATCTCGGAGACCGTCTTCCCGGATGACGTAGAGAAAATCATTCAGCACAGTTTTCAGTTTATGGCTGCCCTCGATCCGGTTGACAAGAAGATTCTGTCGAGCAAGGGCAATATTCCGGATGAGAAAAGCCCCTCGGATCTGATCCGGGAACATTTCTTCATAAAATATGACTGTTTTCCCGAATACAACCGCTTTGAGAGCAATCTGATCATCACTTATTTTTCTGTCTGCCTAGGAGTGATCTACCGGCAGTGGGAAGTCGACGGTCAGTGCATTCCTCTCGAGAAAATGGTCCCCCTTGCGACCCGGCTGATCCTGCATGGCCTGGACGGAGCCGGCCTGACGAAGAAAGACGCCGGCGGCAAAGACACATCCCCGGAAACAGAAGACCATTGAACGTTCAAAAGCAAGGAGAGATTCACATGCAGTATATCAGCCATTATCAATCCCCCCTCGGAGACATCCTTCTGGCAGCCGACGGAACCGGCCTGACCGGGCTGTGGTTCGAAGGGCAGAAATATTTTGCTCTACACCTGGACCACAACCACGCGGAACGCAGTCTCCCTGTTTTTGAGGATGCGAAGCGCTGGCTTGACATCTACTTTTCCGGCAGGAAGCCGGATTTCACTCCGGCTCTTCATTTTACAGGAACTGAGTTTCAGAATAAAGTATGGGAAATCCTCTGTTCCATCCCATACGGAAGCACTATGACCTATGGAGAGATCGCACAGAAGTTTGCGGCTGCAAAGGGATTGGAGCATATGTCCGCGCAGGCGGTCGGAGGCGCGGTAAGCCATAATGAGATTTCCATTATCGTGCCCTGCCACCGGGTCGTCGGTTCGTCAGGCAGCCTGACAGGATACGCAGGCGGTATCGACAGGAAAACTGCGCTTCTGAAGCTGGAAGGAACGGATATGAGCGGCTTTTTTATCCCAAAGAAAGGGACGGCCCTGTAAAGCCGTCCTCATCTGCCGCTATGCCGGTTCTGATCTTATATGCCGGATAAACTCCTCTGCCGCCCCGAAAGGTGCTGTCTTTTCCATGCAAAGAGCGTCTCTCCAGCGATCAGCGCCAGGATTTCTCATAGATCGCCGCACATTCTTCGTCTGTCATCTGTACCGGATCCGACATGAACAGTCCTCCCATTGTAGCGCGTGCGTTCTCCGCCAGCGTCATACACTCCTCTTTCTGAATGCCGTAATCGGACATCTTCAGATCAGCCACGCCGCACGCTTCCTGAAGCTCTACAAGCGCTGTCACAATTTGCGAATGCAACATGCTCCCGGGCTTCCATATCACTGCCGTCTTTTACCGCACGGGCAAGGTATTTCCCGATATTCTCGATTGCCGCCAGCTGTACCATATCGCCTATCAGGCTTGTCACGCCTGACATGTATCCTTCTGTGGAGTGGAACAGAGCGTCAAACCCCTGATATGCCGTAAACTTCGGCGGAACTGTCGCCATCAGCTCCGGATCTACCACTGCGATCACAGGGAAAAGACTGTCCATACCGCCGCAGCCGATCTTCTCATTTGTCTCCGGATTCGTCACCACGCCCCACTGGTCAACCTCAGAACCTGTTCCGGCTGTCGTGGTGATCGCAATGATCGGAAGAGTCGGGTTTACAAGGGGCTTCATCTTACCTGTTGCTCCTGCCACATAATCCCACAGATCTCCCGGCTGGAGCGCATACATTGCCATGATCTTCGCCGCGTCCATGACAGAGCCGCCGCCCAGTGCCACAACAAAGTCACAGCCGTTGTCACGGGCGAATCTTCCGCCCTCCTCCACTACGGATTTCAGCGGATTCGCTCCGACCTTATCAAACAGTACCGTCTCCACTCCTGCCTGCTGCAGCTCGTTCATGGTGCGGTCCAGAGCTCCGTTCTCTCTTGTAGATTTACCATTTGAAATAACTACCATTGCTTTCTTTCCCGGCATCGCCTGCTCATGAAGATGGTTAAGCTGTCCTGCGCCGAAAAGCACTCTTGTAGGGTCAAAAAAGTTATACATATTCGTCTGCCTCCTGTAATGAATTTTTATCTATGTAAACCGTGCTTACCGTCAGCCTGTACTGCCATCTGCGGCTGTACGTCTTGGTTGTACATCTTGTACATCCGCCGCAGCCGATAGTATACACGGGAAATACCGCCTTTTTATCTTTTTTATCCGATCACCCGGAACTCTTTCCATTTTCCACTGCGGAAACGGGCCCAGAAGAATGCCGCCCGGATCATCCAGTCCAGACACATGGCAGATGCAATGCCAATCACGCCCAGATCCAGACAGATGCCGAACAGGATTGAAAATACAACTCTGCACCCGATCGTAGAAAAGATGCTTACATACATGGTGTATTTCACATCCCCTGCCGCCCGCAGGCCGTTTGAGAGGGCGCCCGAGAGCGGATAGAACAAAGCATTAAAAATGTTGTGTATGATGACCAGTATCACGACCAGCCGCGCCGCCTCATCGGAAATCGCATAGCCCCGGAGAACCAAAGGCGCCGCCAGCAGGACCACTCCGTTCCACAGGATGGATGCAAGGAATGTGATCCGAAGGAGCTTGCGCATATAATACTCTGCCGCTTCCGTATCGCCTGCTCCCATGCACTGTCCGATCACTGTGACAAAGGCAAGCCCCAGAGCGGTTCCCATCAGAGCCGCCACAGACCAGAAACTCTGTGCCACACCGTTGGCCGCGATCTGCACGGTCCCGAAAAGAGCGGTGATACTGCTGAGCGCTACTTTCGTGAGCTGGAACAGCCCGTTCTCAATTCCGTTTGGCACCGCAATCCCCAGAATCCGCTTTACCATGCTGCCTTCCCATTGGAAAATATTTTTCCATTTAAGACGGACACGGACACAGTCGGAAAGAGTTTCCGCTCTCTGTCTCCTGCATTTCCGAGTTTCATGCTTCTCCTTTTGGAAACAGAGTACCAGAATGACCACTGCGGAAAATGTCCTCGCGATCAGCGACGGATAAGCAACTCCCGCCACCCCCGCATGGAAAACAAATACGCCGATCGCATTTCCCGCTATATTGATCCCGTTCGCTGCAAGGGAAATATTCATGGTCACGTTGGTCTTTCCCATACTCCGGTATATGGCGGCGCCGGCATTATAGACAGCGATCGCCGGATAAGAGTACGCGGATATCCTCAGATAGGTCACGCAGGCTTCCATTACATCCTGATCCACCTCTCCGAACAGAAGCCTTAAAAGCTGACGGTTCAGTACAAGAGAGAAGATCATCACGGCCACGGAGAAAACTGAGGCGATCATCACAAGCTGTCCTGCCGACAGATTTCCGTTCTTCTCGTCCCTGCTGCCAATGTACTGGCTTACCACCACAGCGCCCCCTGCGGCCAATGCCGCGAACAGGAAGATAAATACTGTATTGAACATATTGACAAGAGAGACCCCCGAAACCGCAGCCTCCCCCGCATAACTCACCATAAATGTATCGGAAACTCCTACCAGCACTTCCAGAAGCTGCTCCAGAAAGAGCGGCAGGATCAGAAGTTTCAGCGCATGATCAGAAAAGAGCTTTCTCTCATCCGGTATGGATACGGCCGGCTCCGTAAGCCGGCGGATCAGTTGTTTCATGAAATTTCACCGCCACATATCATTTCTTACGGTTCAAGTATAGTTCTTCTGCCCTTGTATATCCAATACTTAGATTTCATGCTGTCATATGCCTGTAAAGCATGAAAAACACCGCAGCGCTCCTGCCGCGGTGTTTTCTCAATTTTTCTATGGTTTTTTTGTATTTTTCTGTTTCCCGTTTTATTTTTTCTCCCGGACTGCAAATATGGATATCAGAAGCAGTACCACTGCCCCTGCTGTCATCCAGAGAAATGATACGTTCATGCCGTGCATCATTGCATTGTCGCCGTACACTTCCGCCGAAGCCGTGCTCACTACTGTCATGATACCGACAAACACAGCCGAACCGATCGAGCCGGCAATTGTGCGCAGCGAGGTAAGGAGAGATGAAGCGTCCGCCATTTTCGTCGGATGTACATTGCTCGTGCCCCATGTCAGGAGCGGCATCATAAGACTTCCGATGGCAATGTTGCGGATTACATTAAAGGCTGCCGCAACCCACAGCGGCGTGCTCATGGTAAGGAAATACATACCGATGTTGCTGATCACCAGAGCTGCCGATCCTGCCACGAAAATCTTTTTGATTCCCATGCGGTCATACAGACTTCCCGCGAATGGACTGACGATGGCAGTCGCAAGAGATCCCGGCAGTGTGACAAGTCCTGAGACAACGGCCGAATATCCCATAACACTCTGAACATACAGCGGCATCATCACAGAGGATCCCATCATAACCAGATAAAGCACCATGCTGGCGATCACACTGACCGCGTATTTCCAGTTGGCCAGAATCCTGACATCGAGGAACGGTTTCTCAAGGGTGCACTGGCGGACAATAAAGAATACGCATACAATTGCACCGGCCGCAAGGGGAAGACCGCCTTCGATACTGATCAGGCCGAAACTGCTGATATTTCCGATACCGAGAGTAATGCCTCCAAAGGCCACAATACTCTCCACAAAGGAGATCACATCGAACTTCTTGTCCTGAAGTTCAAGTACGTCGTCAAAGACGATGCTCGATATAACAAAGGATACCGCCATGATCACAAGCGCCACCCAGAAGATCGATTTCCATCCGAATGCATCGATCATAAGTCCTGCGATCGTCGGCGCCACTACCGGAGCTGCTGTGGTAGCCAGCCCGTAGGTTCCCATCATTGTTCCTTTCTTCTCAACAGGGTAAACCGTCAGGATGATGACCTGCGCCGCTGTCATCAGGATGCCGTTGCCGCACGCCTGTATCACTCTTCCGACCATCATCAGCCCGAAATTTCCGGCAAAGATACTGATCAGGAGTCCGATGATAAAGGCGGCGATCCCCGTCAGATACAGCTTTTTCGTAGGAAACTTTGTTATGAGAAATGCAGTCAGTGGCATGATCATTCCCATTGCCAGAGAGTACCCGCTTGTGATCCACTGTCCGATCGACGTACTGATCCCAAAATATTCCACTACATTGGGCAGGGCCGTTGTCATTGCTGTGGATAAGATTGATGATGCGATTCCTGATACGACCAGACAGAGAAAAATCATTGTCCTTCTGCCGCTGCTTAACTGTATTTCTTTTTTATTTTCCATGATGTTCCTCCATTCTGTGCCATACTTTCTGATTGATATTGTCTGCCATCCGCTGCAGGGTACGTTCTGTCAGCACCAGTTCCTCCCGGGGGATATCCCGGCTCAGTGTTTCATAGAAGTCTGCGTGGACTGTCTTGATCCTCTCAGCTGCCGGAATGGCTTTCTCTGTCAGATACAGATGCTTCACCCTCCGGTCCTTCTCATCTCCTGCGACGCGTATATATCCTACTTCGCCGAGTTTCTTTATTGTCTTTGTCAGCGTGGCACGGTCAACGCGGAACCGCTCCGCCATCTCCTGAGAAGTCGCACCCGGATGAGTGTAAAGATACTCCACATAGAACTGCTGGCCCCAGCCGATCTCAAATTCCGAGAGTCCCCGGTCATAATACATTTTCATGAG
>CAJFQZ010000031.1:39453-39899 GCA_904419285.1 Lachnospiraceae bacterium UBA1818 | reverse complement strand
GAGACAGAAATTGTTCATTCTGATATGCAGAATGATGGAAGAGTAAAAGTGTATATTGAGAGACCAGATGAAAAATATGGATTTAAACATGCTGCATGCTGGCTCCCCGATTACACATGGGAAGATATTTACCATTTTTCGGAAGAAGAGATTAAGCAATTCGAGGAGATAATAAGATCAACTGCTCATCTTATTATTGAATTCTCTCAGGAAGGGGGCTTTGAGAATGCCTCAAATCTTTAGAATGGGAGAATACTGGATTTATTTCTGGACAAATGAGAATAAACCTGTTGAACCGATCCACGTACATATCGCAAAAGGAAAGCCTTCCGAAAATGCAACAAAGATATGGATTACCAGCGCAGGAAACTGTCTGCTCTGCAATAATAATTCAAGAATACCTTCACATACGTTGCGCAATATTATGAGAATGATTGAGGCACGCA
>CAJFQZ010000031.1:0-39431 GCA_904419285.1 Lachnospiraceae bacterium UBA1818 | reverse complement strand
CTGATATTATTCAGAAATGGTTTACATATTTTGGAGAGATAAGTTATTATTGTTAATTTTCATTAAACCTCATTTAGATATGTTATGGAGAGCCGTATCATAAATAAATGCGGCTTTTGCATTTGGGTGTGATATGGTGTAAAGTAATAGAATATGAATAGTGTTGGAAAGAGAGTGGGGAGAGGTCATCTGCTCTCTTTTTTATATGCAAGAAAGAAAATGACAGAGAAGTAAACGAATGATATAATGAAGAAAGATAAGGTAGACAGAGAGGAGAATCTTAATGAGAACCCTTTTTTTGAGTTCTGGTGGCTTAAATGAAAAGACTACCGAATTATTTTGGGAATGCATCAGGAAAGAACCGATTAATACTAAAGCAATTTTGGTTCCATCTGCCGCGATCGGAAATGATAATGCGAGGGAAGGCATTATTGTATGTATGGAAAGGCTTATGAGTATGGGGATTCCCATGAATAATATTCTTATATATAATTTGACATATTTGCTTTCTGACGGGTATAAAAGAACATATTCAGCTTATGTTAGTGATGTACCTGTACAGCTGCGTTTAATGAGTGTTTCAGAACTTAACCAATATGACATAATTGCATTTTGCGGTGGAAATGCCAGAACCCTTTTGGATGAAATAAACAGAACAGGATTTTCGGGTCCATTAAAACAAGCGGTAGAGAATGGTTTAGTATATCTGGGAATCAGCGCCGGGAGCATGGTCGCTGCAGGAAACTTTGCTGATGGTTTATCCTATTTAATAAATCCATTACTTCCACATGCTGAAAAAGGATGTCCATGTGGAGAAATAGTAAATGACAATCTGATTGAACTGGCTGATGGCCAAACGGTATTAATTAGAGGAGAAAGACAGGAAATTATTTGTTAAACACAAAATTTTTCCACAGATCATTATGACCATCCAATCCTAACCCATCTGGCAAAAGAAACTTCTCCCACAAAGCCGTATTTTGGTTCACAGCCAGGAGTTGAATTATTTTATGAAATAAGCTTAATGCCTTTTTTTGCAGCCGACCATATTCCGACATCATTGTCTTCTTCCGAAAATTTTTTAAAGAGCTCGGAAGAGCAGAAATGTAATGAAAAAATGACGGAAATTCAGCAGGTAAGTTTCGTGATGGATGATCTGAGATTGTATCTGGATACACACCCGGAAGATCGGGAGGCTCTGGAAATGCTGAAAAATATTCTTTGTCAAAGGAAAAAACTGATGTCAGACTTTGCGGCAGATTTCTATCCTCTGACTATGGACTGTATGGCGGAATTCTATGAAAAGGAGACTTCATCTGCCTGTTACTGCTGGCAGGAAGGACCGGCTCCGTGGGAAGGAGGGGACTGCTGATGTGGATTTATGAGAAAAGACTTCAGTATCCTGTGCGGATTACAAAGACCTGTCCTAAGACAGCACAGCTTATCATCAGTCAGTATGGAGGACCGGATGGAGAGCTATCGGCATCCATGCGGTATCTTTCACAGCGATACACTATGCCCCTTAAATCTGTAGGCGGCCTTTTGACAGATATTGGTACAGAGGAACTGGCGCATATGGAGATCATTTGTGCCATGGTGTATCAGCTTACGAAAAATCTCACGATCGAAGAGGCTAAGACAGCAGGTTTTGACGCTTATTATATTGATCATACGACGGGAATCTGGCCTCAGGCGGCGTCCGCTTTGCCATTTTCGGCAGTTGAATTTCAATCAAAGGGGGATGCTGTCACCGACCTGACAGAGAATCTGGCGGCAGAACAAAAAGCCCGTACCGTTTATGATAATCTGCTTCGTATGATTCCGGAACCGGAAGTACGGGAACCACTGAAGTTCTTAAGGGCAAGAGAAATCGTCCATTTCCAGAGATTCGGGGAGGCGCTGGAAAAGACAAAAGAAAAACTGGAAGAGAAGAATTATTATTATATTAATCCGGAATTTGACAAGAAAATGATAAAAACATGACGATATAAATAAAGAAATACACAAAAGGCATACTCATGAAAATGATGGTACGCCTTTTGTGATTTTGCATAAGATTCATCTTATATGACAGGACAGGTTATTCATCTGAATGGAGGAACGATTAAAGGCAGTTTATAATAAACGTGCGATGCCAGCAGCACATGATTTTATTTTTTCTTCCGTGTCAAGTAAATTCCAATGATCGCAATAATAAAGATAATCGGTGCTGCTCTGACAAACAGCCATTCAAATGAGTGAAACGCCACTCCAAGGACAGCGGTTTCAGGGTCACTATAATCCCACTCCAAATAAGGACTCTTTAATATTATTAAGGCTGCAGAAATCATTACTGTGACTGCACATATTGAAATAAACAGCCAGCGGATAATTTTTCTTCTCGTATTTTCCCTTTGTGCCAGCTGCCAATTTATCACTTCCAATTTTTCAGAAATGGCTTTTATGTTATCAGCCTCCGTTTCATTAACAGTTTCTCCAAGCAGCGTACTCACAGGCGTTTCAAGCGCCTGCGATATGGAGATTAACATAGCAGAATCAGGAACCGACAGTCCCTGCTTCCATTTAGAAACTGTTTGCCGCACGACGTTCAGCTTGACAGCAAGCTCCTGCTGTGAAAGTCCTTTTGATTTTCTGATCGCTTTAATATTTTCGTTGAGCATTAGAAATCGTCTCCTTTCTTTCCTTCGTTACCGTTATTGTAGTCGGAATTGCCCGTTGCCACAAGCAACGCATCTTAACATATTCAAATTTGAAGGGCATTATCCTCTATGACAAACAAATTTTCCCCGGAAGAGCAAATAACCGAGAATACTCTTTATTTTTGTGTTATATAATGGCGATGACCGCCGGGCAAATCGGGCAGACTGCGACAATGGGTGACAGAACCGCCGACTTGTTACGACAGTTGGCGGAAAGGATGATTGAGCAGGCAGAAAAATAGTTGTATAATAGAAAATGTAGTAGGAGGTGCTAAAATGCTGTGTTTATGTCATAGAATAATCGAATTAAGCAATCAACTCTGTACAAAATCTGGTGATAAGGCGACATTTGTACAGAGTTAATTTTCGCCGAGCATTGGATTTTGTACAATTTTATTCTGAAAAAATAAGAATTAGATTGGAGAAAATTCAATGGGAAATTTTAAAAGATATATAGTTTTATGGGTGAGTCAAAGTATTTCACAGTTAGGAAGTTCCATGACTGCATTTGCTCTTATTTTATGGACGTACGAGCAGACGGGTTCAGCGCTTTCAGTTTCAATCATGTCATTTTGTAACTATGTGCCATATATTTTGATAAGTATATTTGTCGGTACGTTTGTTGATAGTCATCGTAAAAAATGTATTATGCTTGCCGCAGACAGTATCGCTGCACTGGCTTCACTGCTTATTCTGGTGTTTTCAATGACAGGAACTCTTTCAGCAGGGTATATTTATATTTTTAATGCTGTTGCAGGAACAACTACGGCATTTCAACAGCCGGCATCTTCTGTGGCAATAGCCAAAATTGTACCAAAGAATAAACTGACTAATGTAAGCGGAATGAACTCTTTTTCCAGCAATTTAATCGTTGTATTCAGTCCAATGCTGGCTGCTGTGCTTTTCTCAGCAGGTGGTCTGCCGCTGATTTTGCTGTTTGATTTGTCGAGTTTTGCCGCAGCCTTTTGTGTTCTTCTATTTTTGATCCATATACCGGAACAGATCATAAGAGAGAAGTTCACATCTCCATTTGAGGGAATAATGACTGGATTTCATTTTTTGAAAAATGAAACTGGGATTTTGCATATTATGCTTACGATGGCAGTGTTAAACTTTTTTTCTCGGCTGACCTATGAAAATATATTATCTCCTATGATTTTATCAAGAAGTTCAGGAAACAATGTTGTATTAGGAATTGTAAATGCATGTATGGGCATCGGTGGAATCATTGGCGGCCTGCTTGTTTCTATAAAAAAAGAAAGCAAGAAAAAAGCAAATATGATTTATATTTCTGCCGCAGTATCCTTTTTGCTTGGTGATTTGATAATGGCAACTGGCAGAAATGTATTTTTCTGGTCGTTTGCCGCTTTTGCCGCAAGCTTGCCAATTCCGTTTATTATGGCAGAACAGAACGTAATACTCTACAAAAGGATTCCTGAAAATATTCAAGGAAGAGTATTTGCTGTGAGAAATGCTGTCCAATACAGCACAATCCCTTTTGGTATTCTTTTGGGAGGATACTTGGCTGATTATATATTTGAGCCTTTTATGTGCTCTAAGACTGGTATTGTGTCTTTTTTAGAAATACTTGTGGGAAATGGTGCAGGCAGCGGCATGGCTGTTATGTTTTTATGTACGGGAGTTTGTGGCTTCGCCATGAGTATTTTGTCTCTGCATAGCAAAAAAATACAGAAATTAAATGACTGTTGATATTATGTAATGATAAAAATGCAATCAGACTTATTGATTATTGATGCGGCAAAGATATCAGGGGGCTCATACAAATGCCGTTTTCAAGACATTGGATTATGCATATAGAAGCAAGTTTGCGCATAAAAAACAAGATACTGCACTCTTGTTTTACAAGAAAAAGGGATTTGAAGAAAGACCTTGTGAATGGAACGGCCCGGGAATGTTTAAAATGATTAGAATACAGAGGTGATTAGTTATGAAATTACTATTCAAAATATTGTATAACAACAGGGGATCATGGATCGTATTCGCCGCCACATTACTCATTTCAGTTATATTTTTTGTGTTTCTTCCGGAGCAAATACCAATTCATTTTGACAATGATATTGTAGATTCATACGCCCCCCAAATTTTGGCTTTTTCTCTTTCCTGTTATGCAGCTTATTTTTCTGCTGGTTTTTAGTCTATGAGGTGTGCGGGAAAGCTTTGCTGCTATACCGAAATATGGAAATAGTGTAATTACATACTATATTGTCGTTCTTGCATTTGTCGTTTTGTTTTTGCTGTCAGAGATCAGAATAATCACGGCGGCTTAATTATCAATTTTTAGCGAGGTGATATGAAGGTGAAGCGCTGCATTGTAATTACCGATATAGTCGTATAATATGTAAAAATTCTAGGAGGAAATTGAAATGGCTATATGAAAATTCCAGGAGAGTATTTCTCCTGGAATTTTTCTTAGCAGAGAGTGGTGGATTAAAGAGGAATTTGTTATAATTAGAGCATCAATAGATTGGCATTTTGGAGTGGGATGAGTATGCCTGATTTTGTGGTTGAGTTTATAGCAAGTATCATAGAACTATTATCAGAGCCGTGGATAAATAAATGGACAAGCAAGATGAACAAGAAGTGGAAAAAATGGAAAAATAGAAGAAGATAGATAAACCGGGAGTTGTCACGCAAAAGTTGAAAGGGGCGGAAAATGCATGATTACAGTATTGAATCGTAAAGAGCTGTTTATAACGATGGAAATGAATCGTCAGGCTAAAATATGTGATATTCTTTCTCAAAATGGTATTGATTATATTGTAAAAACTACAAATCCTGAGACTGCACCGGTTCTTGGAAACAGGAGAGCTCACACTGGCAGTTTTGGGATAAATCCAAACTATTCTTATGAATATAAAATCTATGTTCATAAAAAGGACTTTGAAAAGGCAGCGTCTTTAGTCAAAAGTGTGTTGTGATAAAAGTAATATAGTTTTATCTGAACTTGGAACATCTTCAAACTCGCAGTATAACAGGAGGAGCATCATGGAACTTATTAAAGATATTATAAAAGCTCTTATTGAAGGTCTTATTGGATTTGGAGCAGAAAATAAACTAAGTGAAAAAAGAAAAGAGTATTTTAATCATAAAAAGGGAAAATTGGGGAAACTCTTTTCAGGATTATCTATAATACTTGCCTTAGTATTGGTTATAGCGGGACTGCGCCAAATAATGCATAAAAAAATAATAGGAGTACTGCTGCTTTGTGCCGGCATAGGAATCAGTTTATCTATAGTTGTCGATTGGGGAACAGCAGAAAAATAATTGCAGATTAATAATTTGGAGGAATCACTATGAGAAGAGAGTTAGGTATTGCACGATGCGGTCTTGCCTGCTGCTTATGTTCTGAAAATACGACATGCCATGGCTGTGATTCAGGGGAATGTCCGGATAAGGACTGGTGTGAAAACAGAAAATGCTCAATTTCCAAAAAAATTTCACATTGCTATGAGTGTAATGAAAAATGCAGAAAAGGATTATTAGGGAAAATAAAGCCGTATGCTTTTACTGAGTTTGTCAGAAGATATGGCGAAGAGCATCTCTTAGACTGCCTTGAAAGGAATGAGAAGAATGGAGTTGTTTATCACCGCGACGGCATAAATGGTGACTACGACGATTTTGATGATGTAGAAACACTGATAGAATATATAAGAACAGGCTGCAAATAAAGGCATATTTCTTTAGAACAAATCGAAAGTATTTCTGCATTTACAGGGCTGCTCAGCGCGTCCCTGCTGATTTTTATGACAGTGCAGACATTACCAGGAGTTGAATTTGTATCCGTATCCTGCGATCGTTTTAATATAATCCTGACTATGAAGAACGGACTTGATCTTTTTTCTGATCTGAAATACTGTATTTTCTACAGCATGGCATCTGCCCACAGGCAGTTCATTCCACACAGCTCTATAGATTTGTTCTTTCGTAAAGGAAACTGACGGGTTTGAATAAAGCAAATACAGAACGTCGAATTCCTTAACCGTTAAATATATATCCTGTCCATCGAGTGTAACACGGTGAGTTCCTTTATTCATTAACAGTTGAGCAGGCGGATTATTTATTCCCCAGTATTTCTGTGCAGTCTGGCAGTCATCTTTGATCTGTTCCAGAAGCAGGGAGAGATTTTCGAACTTTATAATGTTCCTGATCTTTTGATACAGTTCTATTGTAATAGTACATCCGTAAATCTCCTTATCAAAATTTAATATATGCGTCTCTATAGAAATTCTTTTATCAGTATCAAGCGTAGGGCGCATACCTATGTGTGTTACGCCATAAAAAATATAATCGCATAAAATGATCTTCGAAGTGTATACACCTATTTCCGGCAGCTTTGTCTGATCTTTAACCCTAAGATCTGCGGTAGGCGTTCCTACGTGTTTTCCAATACCGCGGCCATATATGACGGATCCTGTCATTGTTGTATAAATTGTCCTTATTTTGTCGGTTGTACCCATTTTCAATCCTCAAATTATCCCATTCATTGACAAAAGAAAAAGTATGCAGGTAATAATGATCAACAGTGCCAGCAGGATAAGCCCTGTGTGCCTGCGTCTGGTTCCATTCTCCACCGTGGAAACATAACCGCTCTTTCTTAATGCAGTAACTACAGGTTTATAAAGTAAAAATGTAAAAGCCGCGTTTAATCCGCCCTTTAACAAATTGAATGGAAGAAAAACCGGAACTAACATTTCGGCAACAGCCTCTCGCGGATATCCCATATAAATGGGAGTCACAAGATAATTCCACAGCAGCATAACAGCTGTGGCTATGATCCACCCTGCTGCCAGACCACTGACTGCGCCAGCCAAGGTGTGCTTTTTCTTATAAATCACAGCTGCAGTACATGCAAATGAGAGCGTCTGTATAATATTCATAATGCAGCCCCAAATTCCTGTTTCACTGACTGTAATCATTTCAATTACCGCTACGGCAACTGATACGATACAGGAAGTTGTCGGTCCCCAGATAAATCCGCTCAGAGCGACAATGACATCTGACGGATCATATTTCATAAATAGAACAACAGGTATTCTTCCAACGGCCATTACAACGTAAGTAATAGCACAGAGCATAGCAATCGTTGTGAGTTTTTTTGTCTTGCCGTTCATATTAAATCCCTCCATGACATAAAACAGCACCTAAAAAGAAATGCCTTTCAGGTGCTGTAAGCAGCAGAGAATACTGCGAAGACACTTCTATTTTATTGTCTGATTGATTATATCATCAGATTGTTCAGACAGGCAATGATCCGTGATGTTTTCGGAAATTTTTCGGAATAACGATTTGAAACCTCAGAATATTCAAGAAAGCAACTGACAGGGGAATGTACGGATGCTATAATAGAGAAAAAATAGAATAACTTTGTCGAAAATCAATTATTATGTTCTTTCAGTATGTTCTGCGGTTATACATGCATAAGGGGGAGAAGAATATGAAAAAAGCACGTTATAAAGCAGTAGTGATTGTAATAATAATTCTATTTCTGGCAGCAGTATTCGTGTACTTTCGTCCGCTGAGAATGTCCGATCTGGTAAATGATGAGCAGGAGATCCTGCTCACGCAGATTTCAATGGGGGTTCAAAACGGAGAGCCGTACATGGATTCCGAAAGTTATAATGATCTGACTAAAGAACAGGAGCAAAGTATCATCAATCTGTTTCAGCAGTATACATATAGAAGAACACTTTCTACTTTTTTGATTTCAGATGGAACTTTATCTGAAACAGGAGACCAGCTGATTGATATTTTTATGTATGAGGGTTCAGAACTTGTCTGTTCTGTGATCGTTTCAAATACAGGCAGCATATCAGTGAATGACAGACCATATGTACTGGAAAATCCGTCCCGGTTCATAGAAGAACTGCTGCAGATAGTTGAATGATTTTTCAAAACCACTGGAAAAGAATCTCCGGAATGTATGAAACATACAGCCGGAGATTCTTTTTCTGTGTAATACCTTTATTGAGAAGATGCCTAATCGTGCTGTTCACTTTTTCTCCTCTGCGACAGCTCGGCAACAGCAGTATAAAGCACATCTGTGGATGAATTGATCGCCGTCTCGCAGGAATCCTGAATAACCCCTACGATAAAGCCCGTTCCGACCACCTGCATGGCAATGTCATCCGGGATGCCGAACAGACTGCATGCAAGAGGCACGAGGAGGAGTGAACCACCCGCAACGCCGGATGCCCCGCAGGCGCTGGCAGCAGAGAGGATGCAGAGGATGATGGCGGTCGGAAAATCAACGGATATCCCGAGCGTATGGACCGCCGCCAGAGTCAGTACAGAGATCGTGACTGAGGCGCCGCCCATGTTGATCGTTGAACCGAGCGGAATCGATACAGCATAAGTATCCCGATCCAGCCCCAGTTCCTCACAGAGCTTCATATTGACCGGTATATTAGCCGCAGAGCTCCTTGTGAAGAATGCGGTAATGCCACTGTCTTTCAGACATTTGAGGACGAGAGGATAAGGATTCTTCCGGATGCCGGCAAACGTGATCAGAGGGTTGACTACAAATGAGACGAATGCCATGCTGCCAACCAGAAGCAGGATCAGCTTTCCGTATCCGAGAAGGGAGGAAAGCCCCTGTTCGGAGATCGTACTGAATACAAGACCGAGCACGCCGAACGGAGCAAAGCTTATGATCCACTGCACGATCGTTGAAAAAGCGTCTGCAATCTGCATGATTGAATTTTTTGTCCCATCGCTGGCTTTTCTCAGAGCAATGCCAAGCAGCACTGCCCATGCCAGGATGCCGAGATAATTTGCATTGGCAAGGGCGTCTACCGGATTGGAGACGATGCTCATCAGAAGACTGTTAAGAACTTCGCCGATCCCGCTGGGAGCAGCCGCTTCGGCAGATGTTTCCGTCAGAGTGATCGTGACCGGGAACAGGAAACTTGCGGCAACGGCCACACATCCGGCAAGAAATGTGCCAAGCAGATAAAGAAAGATGACCCGTTTCATATTACTCTTTTTGCCTTCTCTCTGATGGGATAAAGCGCCCATCACAAGGAACAGCACCAGAAGCGGGGCGACAGCCCGAAGGGCGCCGACGAACAGATCGCCGAGCAGGCCGATCACCGATGCCTGCGGGACAGTAAGCCCGAGTATGATTCCTATGACCAGTCCGCAGATGATTCTTTTGACCAGACTGATCTCATTCCACTTTTTGATTATTTTCTTCATTTTTCTCATTCCTGTCTTTTTCTATTTTTTCAACATGGCTAGTATAGCACAGTTCTTGTTTTTGAAGCAAAATAATTATATAATGTGCTCAGTATGATTCAAGAGGTGAGAGATTTATGAAAGCAGTAGTTTATAAGGGAAACGGCGAGATCGCTCTGGAAGACCGTCCCATGCCGGCTATTCTGGATGAAAGGGATGCGGTCGTGGAGGTGACGCTGACCACGATCTGCTCCAGCGACATTCACATTAAAC
Source organism: Lachnospiraceae bacterium UBA1818 (assembly GCA_904419285.1). Taxonomy (GTDB): domain Bacteria; phylum Bacillota; class Clostridia; order Lachnospirales; family Lachnospiraceae; genus Mediterraneibacter; species Mediterraneibacter caccogallinarum. The sequence continues at coordinate 29,265 of CAJFQZ010000031.1, read as the reverse complement.
GCGGAGCGGTGCCGAGAGCGGTTCCCGGTACGATCCTCGGGCACGAATTTGTCGGACGTGTCGTTGAGGTCGGAAATGCTGTGAAAAAAGTAAAACCGGGGGACCGGGTGGCTGTGAATGTGGAGACATTCTGCGGAGAGTGCTTTTTCTGTAAGCGCGGTTATGTAAATAACTGTACAGATGAGCACGGCGGATGGGCGCTGGGCTGCCGCATTGACGGCGGACAGGCAGAGTATGTGCGGATTCCGTTTGCAGACAACGGACTTACGGTCATACCCGACAATGTGACAGATGAGCAGGCCCTTTTTAACGGAGACATTCTCTCCACCGGATACTGGGCGGCGAAGATCGGGGAGATAAAGCCTGCAGACACCGTAGCGGTGATCGGCGCAGGACCGACCGGGCTGTGTACTATGCTGTGCGCCAGATTATATACGCCGGCGAAGATCATTGCGATCGATACGGACGAATTCAGGCTGAATCTCGCAAGGGAAAGAGGGCTGGCAGACATCACCCTTATTCCGGGCAGAGATGATCCGGAGAAAGTAATCCGGACATTTACGGATGGAAGAGGCGCTGATACAGTGTTCGAAGTCGCAGGTGGTAAAGATACCTTCCAGACTGCCTGGAAGATCGCGCGTCCCAATGCTGTTGTGGTAGTTGTGGCAATGTATGAAGAGCCGCAGGTACTTCCTCTTCCTGATATGTATGGAAAGAATCTGGTGTTTAAGACAGGCGGTGTGGACGGCAGTTACTGCCAGGAGATCATGGATCTGACTGCATGCGGAAAACTGAACGCTGATTTTCTCATCACACACCGGTGCAGACTGGATAAAATTATGGATGCGTATGATGTGTTTGAGAAGAAAAAAGATCATGTCATAAAATATGCGGTAAGACCGTGATCTGTTTTAGAAAGTGAGGATAATCCCTGTGAGTTTATTCAACGAAAAATACAGTGAATTAATTAATCAATTCGGAACATCAAAGAAAATGGTCCTGTCCACAGCCGAGAACAATATGGTATCGTCAAGGATGATGAGTGTGATACAAATAGACGGGCGGTTTTATTTTCAGACGGACAGAACATTCCGAAAATACAGACAGCTTTCACTTAATCCGAATGTTTCACTTTGTATCGAGAATATCCAGATTGAAGGGCGATGCAAAGAAATCGGCTGCCCGTTAGAAAATAATGAATTCCTTGAAAAATTTCAGAAATGTTTTCCTGACTCATATAAAAGGTATTCACTTCTGGAAAATGAAGTTCTGTTTGAGATAACTCCAACATATATAGAACGGTGGATTTATATGGATTCTGTGCCTTTTATAGAAATTTATGATATATTGAACAGGAAATACCTTTTAGATGAATACAAAGGAATGTAATATAAATGTACTGTGTCACATGTTGCTGCTCACAGCAGCCGGAAGATTATGAAATTGAAAGCTGCGAATTTCAGGGCTTGTCACGATATGCTTCATGTGCTATCATGGAGAAAGCAAAAGTAAGGGAGGTGGCTTGATGTCGGCTATTCGCTAACATAAGGACAATAGTTTTTCTCATCTTAAGTAATTACGATGGATTCTTTTGTCGTACCTGTTTGCGGATAGGATCATCAGGCTGGCTTTTCGGGCAGTTTTATCAGCTGTGCCCGGAAATAATTGGAAAGTACAGCCGGAGTATTCCGGCTTCTTTTATTTGCGCAGAGATTCGGATATAGATTCTGTCAGCTGAGACTGACCCGTTTCCTGCGTCAGGACTCATGTGTGAGTCTTGGGTATCATTCATTGTCAGAGCATGATAACAGCAGTACAGGTATGCGGATAACTCAGAGTGATGAGTTATCCTTTTTTATTATGCCAAAAACGAAAAGGGGAAATACAGCCATGAAAGGAAAAGAAAATACAGACACATATCGATGCCTGAACTGCGGATGGACAATGCCGGCAGAAGAGCAGGGCAAAGAACCAGACCACTGTCCCAACTGCCTCTTGGCCATCCACGAAGAAGACAGAGAAGGAAACGAATGCGGCGGGATCCTCGAGCCGGGGGATCGCGAATCAGACTGTCACGGTCGTATGGAACCGATTGGAGTCTGGGTCAGAAAGAGCGGAGAATGGGCGGTCATCCACCGGTGCCTCAGATGCGGGAAGATCAGTTCCAACCGTGTGGCGGCGGATGATAATCCTATGAAGCTTATGGCTCTGGCAATGCGTCCGTTCGGCAGCGCTGTGATCTCAAAGGATGAGATTCGAGACATGACTGTATCCATGGAAAAATAACGATATGAAATGCTGTGCAAAGATAAGGAAAGCCTCTTGTCCAGGACACGGATAAGGAATATAATAACAGAGGAGATCATTATCGAAAACGATGCAATTTCAGCGGGCAGAGACATCTGTCCCGCTGAAACAATTTATACGGAGAACAAGGGGTGTCATGCAGATCATGGAAATTCAATATAAAGACATTGTTCTTCTGAACGCAGAACTGAAAAAGAGAAATCTCAGGTATCATGTCAGATACAGAATCATAATGGATTGGAGGATGAACTATGATTCTATTTGAAAAACCAGGAAGGGGAAATACAGAGAAAACACTGCAGATCGCAGTCGATAAGGCAGAAAGCCTGGACGCAGCGATCGTGATCGCGTCCAACTCAGGGAGCACAGCCAAAGATCTGATCCGGATTCTGAAAGATAGGGGATCCGTTGTTCCTGTCGTTGTTGTCACATCTGTGTACGGGATGAAGCAGCCCGGCAGGAATGAGTTTCCTGAGGCACTGCGCGGGGAGCTGGAAGCAGAAGGTGTGAAGGTCGTTACAGCGGCACATGCGCTGAGCGGTGCGGAACGCAGCTTTTCAAACCGGTTTCACGGACAGGGACCGATCGAGATCATGGCGCATACTCTGAGGATGTTTTCACAGGGAGTGAAGGTAGGAGTGGAGTGTGCGACAATGGCTCTGGATGCAGGAGCAGTTCCGTATGGAAAACCGGTCATTTCTGTCGGAGGCTCCGGAGGCGGCGCGGATTCGGCGATCGTGCTGACTCCGGCATACACCCATACGATCCTTGACACCAGGATCCATGAGATCCTGTGCAAGCCATATTGATTTTTCCATGCAGTGCCTTCATCAAGCTGAAACACGGAATTTTGGCACTGCAGGAATCGCTAACATACAATAAACTTCAGGAGGATTGACGAAAATGAGAACAAGCAGGATCACAAGAGAACAGGCACTGGAACTGCTGAGGACTTACAATAAGGAGGCATTTCACATCCAGCACGCGCTCACCGTGGAAGGAGTGATGCGGTGGTATGCGAATGAGCTGGGATACGGTGATGAAGCGGATTACTGGGCAATCAGCGGACTTCTTCACGATATCGATTTTGAGATGTATCCGGAGGAACACTGCCAGAAAGCACCGGAGCTTCTTGAGAAAGGCGGCGTGGGCGAGGATATGATCTATACAGTCTGTTCCCACGGATATGGAATATGCAGCGACAAAGAGCCGGTGCATGAGATGGAGAAGGTACTCTTTGCGGCAGATGAACTGACCGGACTGATCTGGGCTGCCGCGCTGATGAGACCTTCCAAGAGCGTAATGGATATGGAAGTGTCCAGTGTAAAGAAAAAGTTCAAGGACAAGCGCTTTGCGGCTGGATGCTCCAGGGACGTCATAAAGACCGGAGCGGAAAGGCTCGGCTGGGAGCTGAATGAGTTGTTTGAGAAGACAATCCTTGCAATGCGCTCCTGCGAAGCGTCCGTTCAGAAAGAAATGAGCGAGATGGGATATTAAGACGACAGAGGCGGCAGAATTTTCAGCAGCCAAACGATAAACAAAACACAGACAGAGAGGTACAGAAAATGGATAGAGTGATCTTGGGAAAAACAGGACTTGAGGTAAACAAAAACGGATTCGGTGCGCTCCCGATCCAGCGCATCACAAAAAAGGATGCAGTATATCTCCTCCAGAAGGCGTTCTATAACGGGATCAATTATTTTGACACGGCGCGCGCCTATTCAGACAGTGAGGAGAAGATTGGGGCAGCGTTCGAATATACAAGAGATAAGATCATCATCAGCACAAAGACGATGGCGCAGACAGCAGATGGATTCTGGAAAGACCTGGAAGAAAGTCTGTCTAAGATGAAAACGGACTATATTGATATCTATCAGTTCCACAATCCGGCATTCTGCCCGAAACCAGGGGATGAGTCAGGTCTGTACGACGCGGCGCTGGAGGCAAAGAAGCAGGGAAAGATCCGTCATATCGGCATCACGAACCACAGGATCGCCGTTGCGGAAGAAGCCATAGCGTCCGGACTGTATGAGACACTTCAGTTCCCGTTCTCCTATCTGGCGGCGGACGCAGATCTGAAGATCGTAGAAAAATGTAAGGCGGCAGGAATGGGATTCATTGCCATGAAGGGACTTTCCGGCGGTCTGATCCACAATTCAGCTGCGGCATATGCCTATATGGCGCAGCCCCAGTTCTCTCATGTAGCGCCGATCTGGGGTGTGCAGAGAGAGTCTGAACTGGATGAGTTTTTATCCTATCAGACCTGTCCTCCGCAGCTTGACGAGGCGCTCCTTCAGGAGATCGAGGCGGATAAGATGCAGCTCTCCGGGGATTTCTGCAGAGGGTGCGGATACTGTATGCCGTGTCCGGCAGGGATTGAGATCAACAACTGCGCAAGGATGAGCCTGATGCTCAGAAGAGCGCCGCAGGAAGGGTGGCTCTCAGAGGAATGGCAGGAGAAGATGAAGAAGATCGAGGGATGCCTCCATTGCGGACAGTGCATGAAGAAATGTCCGTATGGGCTCAACACACCGGAACTGCTTGCCAAGAATTATGAAGATTACAAGACCTTTCTGTAAAAGGAACAAGTGGCAGACATGCCCTGATAATATGAATCTAACCCAGCAGGAGGAATTTCATGTACGATACATGTATTTTTGATCTGTATGGAACACTGGTGGATATCCGTACGGATGAGAACAAAGAAGAACTGTGGGAGAAGCTGTCCCTGTTCTATGCATTTTACGGCGCCTTTTACACGCCGGAGGAACTTGCCCGTTCTTACAAAAGGCTGACCGGAGAAATGACCGCGGGACATGAAGAGCTGCGGCGGGATTCCCATGAGGCGTTTCCGGAGATCCGGATCGAAGAGGTCTTCCGTGCGCTGTTTGAAGAAAAAGGGATTGCTCCGGATGAACCGCTGGTCCGCCACGCAGGACAGTTCTTCCGTATTCTGTCTATGGAGTTTATCCGTCTGTACGATGGAACGGAAGAGATGCTCTCAGCCGTGAAGGAGAGCGGCAGGAAGATCTATCTTCTCTCAAACGCCCAGCGGATCTTCACGGAATATGAGATGAACGCGCTCGGGATCACAAAGTATTTTGACGGTATCTTTATCTCATCGGATGAAGGGTGCAAGAAGCCGGATCTGAAGTTTTTCCGGAAGCTGATCGACACCTGCGGCATTGACCCGGAGAGAGCGGTCATGGTGGGTAACGACGGGATCTGTGATATCGAAGGGGCAAAGCGCGCAGGACTCGGGACAGTTTATGTGCACTCGGACATTTCGCCCGCTGAGGATGCGCCGGATGCGGACTATGTATTACCGCAGATGGACATGGAACAGATCAGAAAGATTCTTTTGTCATAGAACCCAGGATTTTATCGAGATTCCAGGGTCTGCTGAGACTTATTCTCATCATTTCTCAATTCTTATAAAAAGAATTGAAATCCGTCGTCTCTTCTAGTAGAATAGGAAGGCATGTGAAAAAAATAACATACCGGAGGAAGAGTATCTATGAAGGGAAAATGGGTCAGCAGTATTATGGCGGGAATATTTATCGCAATGGGAGCGATGGTCTATCTGTCTGTACCGAACACATTGATCGGAAGCATGCTTTTTGCAACAGGCATTTTTCTTGTCCTGAACCTGCACAATATGCTTATAACAAGAGTATGCCCGCTGATGGTATACGACCACAAATATCACTGGACGGATATCGGAATCTCCTGGATCGGGAACGGGCTTGGCACACTGGCCGCCGCGCTTATCGTATACTTCACGAGATTCGAGACCGTCATCAGCAATTCTGTAAAAACGATAGCGGAGACAAAACTGAGTGATACCCCGCAGAGTCTTTTTCTTCTCGGCATTCTCTGCGCATGTTTCGTCGCATTTGCGGTCCTGATCGGCGCGAAGCAGGAGCAGGGATCTTTCGGGCAGATCTTCTATGTGTGGCTCTTTATCACAGCATTTGTATTCTGCGGGTTTGAGCATATCGTAGCCGATATGTTTTATCTGTCCTGCTACGCGCTGTATTTTGGGGCAGAAGCTCTGTCTGTTATCAAAGTACTCGGATGCGTGACCGCGGGAAATCTTGCAGGCGGCCTTTTCATCGCGTGGGCAGTCAGAAAGCTGGACAAAAAAGACGAAGTCAGATAAATATTCAGAAATCAATGTAAGGAGGCTGTTATGAAAATCGGGATTTTAGGCTGCGGAGCCATGGCGGAGACATTCGCTGATACACTGAGAAAGATGGACGGGGCGGAGTGTTACGCTGCCGCTTCACGCACTCTTGAAAGAGCAGAAAAATTTGCCCGGGAATACGGGTTTGACAAGGCTTACGGAAGCTATGAGGAGCTGTGTGAGGATCCGGAAGTAGAACTGATCTATATTGCCACGCCCCATTCCTGCCATTATGAAAACATGGAACTGTGCATCCGTCATAAAAAGCCGGTTCTTTGTGAGAAGTCGTTTACTCTGAACGCGGGGGAGGCAGAACGGATCAAAGCGCTTGCCAGGCAGGAGCAGGTCTTTGCCGCAGAGGCGATCTGGACAAGATATATGCCGTCCAGGCATATGATCCAGGAGATCATCGACAGCGGGATCATAGGAGATATCTCTGTACTGACAGCCAACCTTTCCTATCCGATTACTCGGAAAGAGCGGATCATGAGGCCGGAGCTGGCAGGAGGAGCCCTTCTGGATATCGGCGTATATGGTCTTAATTTTGCTTTGATGCATTTCGGTACAGACATTGAGCGGATTGAATCCTCTGTCCGTATGACAGACACGGGCGTGGACGGGATGGAATCTATTACCATCTTTTTCCGCAGCGGGCGCATGGCGGTGCTGACCCATGATATCTACGGCAGATCCGATCGGAAAGGAATTTTTTACGGTGAGAAAGGCTACATCATCGTAGAAAACATCAATAATCCGCAGAGTATCTCGGTCTATGATACAGAGGACAGACTTATCAAGAAGACGGAAGTGCCGGACCAGATCAGCGGATACGAATACGAAGTACTTGAATGCATGGAAGCGGTCCGTGCCGGAGAGAAAGAGAGTACTTCCATGCCTCTTGACGACAGTATCGAAGTCATGAGGATCATGGACCAGCTGCGCGGACAGTGGGGGCTTGTTTATCCGCAGGAGAGAGAACAGCAGAAACAGGCATAGGAAACCTTACACGGATTGTAAGTGTTCATCCGGCCTCCCGGAAGCTATAATAAAAGCCGAAGGGAGGCTTTTTGTATGGATAAAAAGATTCTTGATATCAGATCATTGAAGAAATATTACGGAAAAGGGGAAAATCTTACCAGGGCTGTGGACGGCATCTCATTCTATGTACTGCCGGGCGAATTCGTCGGCATCATGGGGCCGTCGGGAAGCGGCAAGACAACACTTCTGAACTGTATCGCCTCGATCGTACGTCCCACAGAGGGTGAGATCTATCTGGAAGGGGTCAATATTGCCGCTTTCAATGAAAAGCAGCAGATGGAATACCGTGGAAAGAAGATGGGGTATCTGTTCCAGGACTTTAAGCTGCTGGACAATCTTACCGGGAGAGAAAATATCCTTATGCCGGCAGCGATCCATGGAATGAAGAAGCAGGAGAGCGAGAACAGAATCCGGAGGATCACGGAATATCTGGGGCTGAACAGGATCCTGGATAAATACCCTTATCAGATGTCGGGCGGAGAGCGGCAGCGGATCGCCGCGGCGCGCGCCCTGATCCTCAATCCTTCGGTCATACTCGCTGATGAGCCGACGGGTGCGCTGGACTCGAAGAATGCGAGGGCGCTTCTTGAGGAACTGAAAAAACTGAACGATGAGCAGAAGAGAACGATACTCATGGTCACGCATAATCCGGATGCAGCGAGCTTCTGCTCCAGGATCCTGATCCTTAAAGACGGTGTGATCTTTCATGAACTCAGGAGAAAGCAGGACACAGAGACGAGGCAGGAATTCTATGAGCGCATCACAGATGTCATGGCGCAGCTGGGAGGAGGCGGAGCGAATGTTCTTTGAACTTGTCAGAAAAAACGGCAGAAAGACATGGCGGGAAAACGGGATCTTCTTTGTGTCCCTTATCGTCTCCATCATTGCGTTTTATATCTTCCTCTCCTTAGAGAATCAGGATGTCATCGTGTTTCTTAAGACTATGGAAAGCGATGCCGTGCAGAAGCTGCTCGCAATGCTTCCGGTGTTCTACGGAGTATCCCTGCTTTTTCTGTTTTTCCTTGTATATTTTTCCGGACTGTATCAGCTCCAGCGAAGAAAATATGAATTCGGCGTCCTGCTGATGCTCGGGATGAAGCGGCGCAGACTCTTCCTTCTCCTTCTTGCCGAGGATATCTGGAACAGCCTTGCCTCGCTGCTGATTGGGATCCCGATCGCTGTCTTTCTCTCTGAGATGATCAGCATGATCACTTCCAAGGTTGTTGGACTCGGTATTATCGGACATCAATTTACATTTTCGCCGGGAGCTGTTCTTCTGACTGCTGCCGGATTCGCCGGCATCAAGCTTGCCGCCTTCGCCCTGCTGAGCGGAAAGATGGTGCGCAGGGAGATCCTGTATTATTTTCAGGATGAGGAGGGAGAAAATGAGAGGGCTTCCGGCAGGATCCGAAACGGCATTTTTCTCATGGGCGGACTGCTCTGTCTGGGAGCGGCCTATGCAGCTGCCATCTCCGGTACTTCCTGGTCTTCGATCAATGCTATGTGCCTCACTGTGGTGATCGGTATTGTCGGCATGTTCCTCGCCTTTTATGGTCTGGGGCCCTTTCTTGAGAGAGTCTGGAAAGGAAGACAGAAAGGGCTTGGCATTTTTACAGCGCGTCAGCTCACAGAACAGGTCTCTCTTCACTGGAAGCCTCTTGTGATCTCATCGCTTCTGTTTCTCGCAGCGTTCTGCTTTCTGGGATATGGGATCTCCGCTGCAGATACGCTGTCGGACCAGTCAACGGTTCACAGTGCGGATTTTACCTTTTATGGGGATAAGGGGGACGTAGAAAGAGCTCTGAAGGAAACCGGCGCTGATGCGTATCTGGAAGAACCATATGAGATGCGCTGCGCTCTTCTCTATACGGCTGCGATCCCTTTCGACGATACAGAGGAAGACATGAAGGCATATGTCCACGACATCGATTTCGGAGCGCTGATCGACGCGGCTTCCGGGCTGGAAGATCAGGATGAGAGGCTGTATCTGGAGTCCAACCTTACGTATTATGAAGAGCCCTATCTGATCGCACTGTCCGGATATAACAATGTGCTGAAAGCAGAGGGAAAGGAGCCGCTCCACCTGGATGCCGATGAGATCGCTCTGTATAATAATCCGCAGAGCATTGTAACTGTCGGCATCTCGGGACTGGAAAAGATCCTCGCTGAAGATCCCATGGTGAAGATTGATGGAGCCGACTATAGGGTATATGGCACTGTATGCACGGAGCCTCTGGTGGCGGACCGGATCATTTCGCTGAGCCATTCCCTCATTGTGCCGGATGAACTCTACGAGAAACTCAAAAGTCCCAGCGAGAGTTCCTACTGGAATGTCATGCTGCGAAAGGATTACGTGGAAGAACACGGCATGATGCAGGCAGTGTATACAGTAAATGAGCTGCTTCAGGATTCCAATCTGGAATATGAGAGCTATCTTCAGAGCATGGGGCGGCAGCTTTTCTACCGTGTGGCGTCGTCCTATCTGACTATTTATCTGGCGGTGATCTTTTTCGTGATCGCCAATACAGTACTCTCCGTACAGTTTCTCATGCACCAGAGAAGGACCGGAGAGAGAGTCCGGATCCTCACATTTCTCGGAGCCGGGTATGATATGCTCTGTACTTCTGCGGAACAGCAGGTACGGTGGTATTTCCTTCTGCCGCTCGCGGCCGCTGTCATAAACAGTATCTTTGGGCTGCCTTCTCTTATCGTCGGAATGACAGGCAGCCGGATCGGAAGCGGAGACCTTACGTTTCTGATCTCCGGCCTTGTTGTCATCGCTTCTGTCGCTGTGATAGAATATGTGTACATGAAAGCAGTCGTACATTTAAACAGCAGGCTAGCTTATGAAAAAGATCGTGATCGCGGAAGACGAACCATTTATGAGAGAAGAGCTGGCGCGGATCCTTGAGAGACAGGGATATGAAGCGTATACTCTTCAGACATTTGAACATACAGCGGACGAGATCATCCGGCAGGAGCCGGATCTCGTCCTTCTTGACGTGAATCTTCCTGTTAGGAGCGGATTTGATATCTGCGGAGAACTGAAAAAGAGAGGAATAGGTCCTGTGCTCATCCTTACTTCAAGAGACACACTGAAAGACGAAGTCCATGCGCTGGGGATTGGCGCAGATGAATTTCTCACAAAGCCATGCCGGAGTGAGCGACTTCTGGCGAGAATCGAGAACCTGCTGAGGCGGTATGAAGTCAACCGGAATGTTCTTGATGGAGGAAGTTTCCGTTATGACAGGAACACACATACTCTTTTCCTGCAGGGACGGTCCGTCCTTCTGGCAGAGAATCAGGGGACCATCCTTGGTGAGCTGATGGCTCATACGGATGAGACTGTGGCAAAGGAGGCTCTGTGCGCCGCGCTTTGGGGAACCTCTGAGTATATCGATGAAAATGCGCTTCAGGTAAATATGACCCGTCTGAAGAAGACTCTTACCGGACTTGGGCTTGCCGGTCATATTGAGACAGTAAGAGGAAAAGGATATCGTTTTATAAAAGGGGGAGGGAAGTACAATGAATGAACCGGGAAAGGAAAAACGGATCTTTGAGATCCTTCTGGAATACAGAGTCTGGTTTTTCACTCTTCTGCTGACTGACGGCCTCTGCGCACTCTTTCTCTGGCTGGCCGACATCCGGCTCTTCCGCCTGCTGTCCGGGCTTTTGCTTTTCTCATCAGCCGCTGTATGTATCTGCACTGTTTTTCTGCTCTACAGAAGAGAGAAAAGGCGTGAGAGGCTGTACACTGATTTCCTGGACAGTCCGGATCCGTTTCATACAGAGCAGGCGGCAGAGGCAGTGAACGGCCGGGAACAGAGGCAGATCAGAAAGACTTCAAAGCTGCTTGAAGCCGAAGCGGTAAAACTTTCAGAAGAAAGAATGGAGCGGAGAGGATATGAGGAATATATAGAGTCCTGGGCTCACGAGATCAAGACGCCGCTGTCTCTGATTACTCTGATGCTGGACAGCCGAAGTGATGAAATGTCGGAAGGAGTCCGCACAAGGCTGAACTGTTCGCAGATTCAGATTCAGCGGTATGTGGAACAGATCCTTTATTATTCCAGACTGAAAGCAGATCACAAAGATTATGTGATGGAGCACCTTTCCCTGGCGGAATGCTGCTCTGAAGCGTTGGAAGAGCACCGTTTTTTTCTGCAGGCATATGGATTTCAGGTGACGGAGACATATGACGACAGCTGCGTTTTTACGGACAGAAGAGGGCTGCTCTTTCTGCTCGGACAGGTGATCTCCAATGCAGTGAAATACAGAAAAACAGACGGGACAGAATCCAGGCTTCAGATCACCGCAGAGCATGCAGAAGACGGCAGGTCCGTCCTGCTGTCTGTGACAGACAATGGGATCGGCGTGATGAAACAGGATCTTCCTTTTATTTTTGACAAAGGATTCTGTTCAGAGACAGGAGAGAGCGGACGAAAATCCACCGGCATGGGGCTGTATCTGGTCCGTAAGATGGCGGACGATCTGGAGATCGAGGTCTCGGCAGAATCTGAATACGGAGCAGGTTTTACGATCCGCTTCCGCTTCTGTGAGACCAGGGAAGACTGATCCTGGCGCAGTCACAGCTCCGTGAAACAACAAAAATATAAAAAAGAAGCAGGAATGCATCAAAACTGCTTTACAGAGTATCTAACAGATAAGACTACTTTGAAAGGGGCACGTTATGAGAGAAAAGAAAACTCTTGCCTGGGCGTCTGTCAGCCATTTCTTTATTGACTTTCTGTGCGCCTGGCTGATCACACATCAGCTCATTGAAAACGGATCCTGGTTTTTTCTGCTTTTCTTGTACAATTTTCTTGCCTTCGCCGCGCAGCTCCCGCTGGGGATACTGCTGGACGCCCTTTGTGCACAGAGAATGGCTGGCAGGGCAGGAGCAATGGGCCGCCTGCTGCAGGACAATGCCAGACTTATTACAGCGGGGACAGGATGTCTTTTCTGCGGTGCGGCGCTGCTGCCGGGGATTGGGCATTTGCCTCTCGTCCTTCTGTGCGGCGCCGGAAACGCCATGTTCCATGTGGGAACCGGCTCAGATCTTCTGGAGAAAAGTGAGGGAAAGGCATGGCCGTCCGGGCTTTTCGTCTCCACCGGAGCTGTCGGGATTTTTGCCGGAGCCCTCGTTCCTCTGTCTGAGGGCGGGAGAATCTTGGCGGGATGTATTCTTATCCTCCTGTGTGCCCTTCTCTTTCTTGTGTGCAGAAGATGTCACGGCACGGGTATGCACGGGAATTCTGCAGAGCATGCCGCGGTGCTCCCACGGGACAGAGGAGGGCTGACCGGGGAATTTTTTCTTCCTGCTGCATGCCTTGTCCTTGTTGTTGTGCTCCGTTCTTTTGACGGGCTTCTGTTTTCCTTTGACTGGAATGACGGGCAGAGGACAGGGGTTCTCCTTACCTGTATGATCTTCCTTGGAAAGTGTCTTGGCGGATTTGCGGCAGATCGGATGGGGAGTCTTTGGGCATCAGTCTGTTCCCTGGGAGCAGCAGCTGTACTGCTGGCTTTCTCAGGATTTCCCGCAGCAGGGCTTTCAGGCGTTCTGTTCTTTAATATGACGATGCCGGTCACCCTGTACGAATTATACCGGAGACTTCCCGGGAATTCCGGCGCCGCGTTCGGACTGCTTACCTTTGCACTGTACCTGGGATTTCTGCCTGTCTATACCGGAATGACAGAGGGGATGAGGCATCCGCTGTATTATTCTGTGTTTGCTCTGATCTCCCTGTTCCTTCTCGCATATGCTCTCAGAAAAAGGCCGGGAAGGAAGACAGTGGATTGAAGGAAGAAGAGGAGGGCTGGCTATGACGGTGATACTGCAGAACCTTTTTCTGTCCTGGCTGCTTACCGTATTGATCGAAAGTATTACAGCATATGTACTCGGAATCCGAGGAAAGAAAAACTATCTCCTGCTTTTCCTTGTGAATACAGCGACCAATCCTGCAGCTGTGCTTTTGTATCTTTTTCTGTACAGTTTTACGCCGCTGTCTGAACTAGCCTCCCAGGTCTGCGTGGAACTCCTCGTGTTCGCGGCAGAAGGGCTTTTATTTCGGGCGTCCATGGACGCAGAAGAGATTCCGTGCCGGAGTCCGTGGAAGCTGTCAGTTGTTCTGAACCTCGTATCCTGGGGAACCGGAGTGCTCCTTTCACTGCTGTCGTAGATATGAAGACAGCAGCCGCTTCTTGATTTTGTGCCGTACAGGGAGTACGATAAAGGAAAATCAAGAGCAGTGAATATATGATCATATTCAGCAGAGCCTGTACAGACTTTGATTCGGCATGCTCATGGCAAAAGGAGATTACATATCATGATAAAACGAAAGATTCGTCCGGCGGAGGAAGAGACAGGCGGTTTGTCCTTTACTATACTGTTCGCCATTCTGTGGTACGGCACGATCGGTATTTCGATCGCCGGGAACGGTTTTCAGACAGAGATGCTTTTATTTGTGGCAGCGGGACTTCTGCCGCTGTATCAGATGTTCACGAAAATACGCCGCGCCCTGTTTTACAGAAGGCAGCGCGCAGACGCAGTCGCGCTGGGCAATGCCGCGTACGGCAGGATCGTCGGGGTTACCCGTCAGGACGTCCCGCATTATACCCCGGGAAGGCACAGCCATCTGAGCTACAGAAGATACTATTATCTTAATGTCGAGATGACTGATCCCAGTACAGGCATCACCACCTCGATCCAGAGTCAGGGATACAGGCGTCCGATCCACCGCTATCTGCGCTCAAACAAAGTCAAAGTCTATACAGATAAAAGCGGATGGAAGCATTACCTGGAGGACTTTCAGTGGAAGGTGCACCGGAGTGACCCGGATCTTTTCGACTGCTCCAGAGAATTTGAGGAGGCGCATCCCTGGAACGGACGGATCGGTCAGATCATCGTCACAGCGGTGCTTGTCCTGATGATACTGAATTTATTTCTGAACTTGTGAGTAAGGAGGAACTTTATGAGAGAGATGAGACTGAAAAAGAGAGAGATACAGGATAAGAGCATCCTTATGGAAATCATTGAAGCCTGCGATGTCGTACGGATCGGACTTACAGACTCGGAGGGAATGTTCATCGTTCCCGTGAACTACGGCTATGATCTCGACGACTGCGGAGACGGGCTGAGACTCACCCTTTACATCCATGGCGCGAGAGAGGGGCGGAAGGCGGAAGCATTTTCTCAGAATCCGTCTGTCGCAATTGAGATGGACTATATGCACGAGGTCATCACCGGAGACTATACCTGCAGCTATTCCTATGCTTACCGAAGCATTATGGGAACCGGCACAGTCCGCGAACTGGCAGAGGAGCAGGAGAAGATCCACGGGCTTACCAGGATCATGAAGCATACCGCGCCGGATGCGGAGATTGAATTTCTGCCGGAGATGCTGGAAAGGACCGGCGTATACTGTATTGACGTAACGCATTTTACAGGAAAAGAGAGGAAAAAGAAGCAGGCTGACATGACACGGAAGTAATCGGATGATATGGCAGGAAAGGATTAAAAAAGATTTCAATAAAAACAGATAAAAAAGGGGGATTGAAATGAGGAACAGAACTTATAGTATGCGCGCCAGATGGTGCCGGCGCTTTTGTGCGGCTTTCCTGTGCATCTTCGCACTTTCTGCTGCTAGTGTAAAGGCGGATCTGATCATGGAACCGACGAACAGCTTCTATTCCCGGCACAGAGAGGAGTGCACTTATCTGAACCGCGCTGCCACCGCATCGGACGATACCGTTTTCTGGAGTACTCCTGATTCTCTGTTCAGAAAAGATGGACCTGACGCAGGGGAGATGGTATATATATCCTTTGTATATACCGATGACGACGGGATCCAATGGGGACTTGCACCGGGCGAAGACCAGTGGGTCCTCATGTCGGATCTGCTGCTGCCTTATACCTCGGATGAATTCATGGCAGATCATGAGGCGGAGATCTATGAGGGAACCCCGTTCAGCATTCCCGCAGGAACAGAAGCTGTTCAATGGTCCTATCCCGAGTCCGGAAATGCTGTGGACGAAGCGATGCGGTTTTCTGATCCTCTCGAGCTGACCACCTTTTTTGATGATCCTGACGGACGACTGTGGGGCTATACTTATTATTACTGTGGCACGCGTGATATCTGGGTCTGTCTCTCGGATATGAACAACACAGAGATTCCGCAGAGAGAAGTGCATGAAATGTATCCTGCACAGGCAGCAGATGAAGCTCAGCTTGCCAGGATCGCTGAACTGAAGGATCGCTCTATTTCACAGATCTGGCTGATCGTCGTTCCGACTGCAGTGGTGATCCTCCTTGCCTTGTTCCTGATCTGGTTTTTCTGGATCCGAAAAAGAAAATCGTAGAAAATTATCAGATACCTCTTGACCTTATACAAGGTATATACCTTATAAGTTAAAGTGTAAACAGTAAATGTGCTGATCAAATCGGAAAAGAGGGATCATTATGAGAAAGATAAGTATGAAAACCTTAAAAGAACACAGCGATTATTCTGCAGTCGTACGTTCAGAGGCAGAACGGGAGTTTTCCTTCATGCCGGATGACCGGTGCGACACGCCGGAGAAATTCACAGAAGAACTTCTGAAATATGCCAGACAGAACGATCTCAATCTTGTCATCACAAAGGAGAGCCTGTCTCCGCGGATGCTGATCGACGGAATTGAATACCGCGCGTACCGGACCTCCTCACGTTTTGGTATTGTGATCCACTGTGAGATGCTGCACCCGGAGGACTATATTCCCGACGGAATGTCGGAGAAGAAATACCGCAGATACCGCCTCCTGTCTATCATCGCTCTGCCTGCCCTGATCTTCATTATCTGCAGCCTGGGGGTCTTTCGCTGGGCTCTGCTGGAGTATGGATGGGCGGGACTTGCAGTATCGCTGGGAATTGCAGTCATTCTGTTCGCTTCAGCTCTTGGCTTTTCCTATTACTGTTACGGCAAGAATTTCAGAGGATGAGATTTATGGCTTCAATCAAAATGTTTGATACTTGTCTACAGCCATTTGTATCTATGTCTCCTCTTCAAGAATATAAGTCCTTTTATTCCCGGCAAATTTCCGCTATAATGTAGAAAGCTGAAAAAAATGTTTATGGAGGATACAGAATATGGTACATCATATCGTTATGTGGAAATTCAAACCGGAGATCGCTGAGGAGCAGAAACCGGAGCTGAAAAGAGCAATGAAGGAAAATCTGGAAGGCCTTGTCGGGAAGGTTCCCGGACTGCTTACCGCAGAATTTGTCGAAGAGCCGCTCCCGTCCAGCACTCATGACATGGCTCTCGTGACGACGCTGGAGAAAGCTGAGGATGTGGCTGTCTACGGCTCTCATCCGGCACATGTGGCTGTCGCTGACACTTATGTGCGTCCGTTCGTCACAGAACGGGCATGTCTGGATTACGAGTAAACAACCAGCAATGTAAACTATCAAAATGCAGTGTAAGGAGGCGGAATCGATGAACATGTATGATCTTATCGTGAAGAAGAAACGGGGAGGAGCGCTTGCGAAGGACGAGATCGACTGGATGATCCGGGAGTACACTGACGGAAGAATACCGGACTACCAGATGTCCGCTATGATGATGGCAGTCTGCTTTGTCGGAATGACAGACGAAGAGACGAAGGATCTTACTCTTGCCATGGCTCACAGCGGAGACGTACTAGATCTCTCCGCGATCCATGGAATCAAGGTGGATAAGCACAGCACCGGCGGAGTCGGGGACAAGACGTCTCTTGTACTTGCCCCGCTTGTTGCATCTCTCGGCGTCCCTGTGGCAAAAATGTCGGGAAGAGGGCTGGGGCACACCGGCGGAACGATCGATAAGCTGGAGAGCTTCACAGGTTTTCACACGGACCTGACCCCGGAGCAGTTCATCCGGAATGTCAATACGATCCATATTGCGATCGCAGGACAGACTGCAAATCTTGCCCCGGCGGATAAAAAGCTGTATGCACTCAGAGATGTGACGGGCACTGTGGATCAGATGTCTCTTATCGCCTCCAGCATCATGAGCAAGAAGCTGGCGTCCGGCGCCGACGGCATTGTGCTGGATGTCAAGACCGGCGACGGAGCATTCATGAAATCCCTTGAGGATGCACGAGCTCTCGCCAGGGAAATGGTCAGTATCGGAAAGCTTGCGGGGAAGGACGTCTCCGCCGTGATCTCTGATATGGATCAGCCTCTCGGCTTTGCCGTAGGGAACGCCCTGGAGGTAAAGGAGGCAGTCAGTACGCTGAAGGGACATGGACCGAAGGACCTGGAGGAACTGGTCCTTGTCCTCGGATCGCTGATGACAGTCAAGGCGGGAAGAGCCGGAAGCATGGAAGAAGCAGAGCGTCTTCTTAAAGAAGCGCTTGATACCGGGCGCGCGTTTGAAGTATTCAAGTCCTTTATCAAAGCACAGGGCGGTGATCCGGAAGAGGCAGAACATCCGGAGCGTCTGCCTTCTGCGGCATATCAGGAGACGGTCTGCGCAGAGACGGACGGCTTCGTAAGGGATATCCGCACGGAAGAGATCGGCAGGATCTGCCTGTTCTTGGGAGGCGGAAGAGAGACGAAGGAGAGCTCCATCGACTTAAGCGTCGGGCTTGTGCTCTGCAGAAAGAAAGGCGACAAGGTAAAGAAGGGGGATCCTCTAGCCGTCATCCACGCCTCTGACCCGGAGAAGCTCTCAGAAGCAAAGAAAAGGCTCCTGGCAGCCTACGAATTCACGGACCGCAAACCGCCGGTTTCTCCTCTGATCAAAGAGATCATTTACTAAATATCCATCAGGCATAGGACAGAAAGTGCCGCACATATACTGACTATAAAAGGCGTATGTGTGGCATTTTTATGGGAAAGGAACAGATCAGAGAGAAGCTGGCATCAGCTGCAAGTATGCCGAAAGACGTTGTTCTGGGCGCATCGGTCGTCACAATGCTCGGGAGAAATGAAGTGAGTATTGAAAACTACCGGGGAATCATAGAATATACGGACACCCTGATCCGCGTCCAGACAAAGAGCGGACAGATCAGACTCACCGGGAAACGGCTGCAGATCGAATACTATACAAATGATGAGATGAAGGTCACCGGAGCGGTGCATACCCTTGAATTTATTGACGGGAGGAAAGAAGATTGATCCGTTCGCTCATCCGATATCTGAGAGGGTACGTGAAGATCCGCGTGGAGGGGTATTCGCCGGAGCGCTTCCTCAACCTGTGCTGTTTTCATCATATTTTTATCTGGGGGCTTACACCTGCCGGGAATGCCTATGAGATGTACATGAGCCTCTCCGGCTTCCGGAAGATACGTCCTTTTACCCGCAAGACGCATACCAGGGCGGTGATCCTGGACCGATGCGGATTTCCGTTCTTCCTGAAGCGCTATGAGAAGAGAAAGCTTTTTTTCATCAGCCTTATTCTCTGTATCATTCTGTTGAAGATCTATTCCCTGTTCATATGGGACATTCATTTTGAGGGAAATCAGCGATGGCCGGATGAAACTCTTACTGAATTCCTTGATTCGCAGGGCGTTGCGCCGTTTATGCTTAAAAGCCGGATCAGCTGCGCGGATATCGTAAAGGAAATCCGCAGAGAATATAATGACATTGTCTGGGTCTCTGCGTCCATCGACGGAAGCAGGCTGAAGGTCCAGATCAAAGAAAATGAAGATACATTCCGGGAAGATACTGATGACGGATCAGGGGAAGAGCATCCTACAGACCTGATCGCTGAGACAGACGGCGTGATCACACAGATCGTGACCCGTTCAGGCGTGCCCCAGGTCCATGCCGGCGATACGGTAAAAGCGGGAGACCTCCTTGTGTCAGGGAGGATCGAAGTGCTTGACGACAGCGGAGAGGTCGCCGGATACCAGTATCAGCGGTCCGATGCAGATGTTTTTGCCGATACCCAGATCGAATACGCGGACAGCATTCCTCTGACCTGGCAGGATAAGATCTACGACGGGAAAAAGAGATACCGTTGGTATGTCCGTTTTTTCGACTGGACCATATCCGCCGGAACGGTCAGCAATTCATTTGAACACAGTGAGACTGCGTCGAAAGAGAGGCAGATCAAGATCGGAGAAAACTTTTATCTGCCGGTCTCCTTTGGATTCGAGCGAGTAAAATCTTACGGATTTCAGGAAAAAAAGTATACAAAAGAGGAGATCCAGCAGAAACTGACCCTTAATTTCAGGCGGTTTTGCAACGAATTGGAGGAAAAAGGTATTCAAATCCGTGAGAATAGTGTTAAAATACACATAGGTGCGGATTCTGCCGGCGCTTCAGGAAGCGTATATCTGAACCAGCGCATTACAAAAGAAGCCGACACGGAAATATTAACGATTGAAAGGAAAGAACAGGATGAGTCTGTCGGAACTGATGATTGATATACCGGCCGAACATGAGGCAAATGTGTTCGGTCAGTTTGACGCATATGCAAAAAAACTTGAAAGAACATTTCATGTCACACTGATCGCACGAGACGGGAAAACAAAGATCGTCGGAGAGGATGCGGCGGCGCATAAAGTGCTCCGTATCCTCAATCAGCTTGTCGAGCTGTCAAAACGCGGAAATACTATTACAGAACAAAATGTGGACTACGCGATCTCTCTTGTGTTTGAAGACCAGGAAGAAGGGATTGTTGCCATTGACAAGGACCTGATCTGCCACACACTGCAGGGAAAGCCGATCAAGCCGAAGACGCTGGGGCAGAAGCGGTACGTGGACGCCATCCGGGATGGAATGATCACCTTCGGTCTCGGACCGGCGGGAACAGGCAAGACCTATCTTGCCATGGCGATGGCGATCACCGCATTTAAGAGGAACGAGGTGGGCAGAATCATCCTGACACGCCCGGCGATCGAGGCGGGAGAGAAGCTGGGATTCCTCCCCGGGGACCTTCAGAGCAAGATCGATCCGTATCTTCGTCCCCTCTATGACGCTCTCTACCAGATCATGGGAGCAGAGAGCTTTCTGAAAAACTCCGAGAAAGGCCTGATCGAGGTCGCGCCCCTTGCCTATATGAGAGGCCGGACTCTGGATAATGCATTTATCATCCTTGACGAGGCGCAGAACACAACCCCTGCACAGATGAAGATGTTCCTCACCAGGATCGGATTCGGATCCAAGGTCGTCATCACCGGAGATTCCACTCAGAAGGATCTTCCCGCGGGAGCTGTCTCCGGGCTGGACGTCGCGGTGAAAGTTGTAAAAGGACTTGAGGATATCAGCATCTGTACGCTGACAAGCAAGGACGTTGTCCGTCATCCGCTTGTACAGAAAATCGTCAAGGCATATGAAGAGTACGAGAAGAAGTCTGCGGCATCAAAGGGCAGGAGGAGAAAAGCATGAACATTTTTATCGAAGAAGAAGGCAGCGTGACCCTGCCTTTTAATGTGGAGGAGACGGCCCGGCTCGTTGTGGAGGCGGCGCTCGAGCTGGAACAGTGCCCCTATGAGGCGGAAGTGAACCTTCTCCTCACCACAGACGAGGAGATCCATAAGATGAACCTGGAATTCCGCCAGATCGACCGCCCCACGGATGTACTGTCATTTCCGATGGTGGAATACGATACGCCTGGAGAATTCTCCTGCATCGATGAAGAGAGCGATGATCTCTTCGATCCGGAATCGGGCGAACTGCTGCTGGGCGATATCGTCATCTCGAAAGACAAAGTGCTCTCACAGGCGGAACAGTACGGGCACTCCCCGAAACGGGAATATGCATTTCTCATCGCGCACAGCATGCTTCATCTCTTCGGTTATGACCATATGGAAGAGGAAGAGCGCCTTGTGATGGAAGAAAGGCAGCGCGCGATCATGCAGAAGGTAAACATCCTGCGGTAGGACAGGCTCTGCTGCAGCTGAAGGAGGACATTTATGGCTGAAACACCTAAGAATACAAAAACGGGATCTAAAAAAGATGATTATATTGTGCAGGGAGCAATCCTGGCCGCGGCTGCGGTCCTCACAAAGATCATCGGCGTCGTGTACAGGATCCCGCTGACCAATATACTGGGCGATGAAGGAAACGGATTTTACGGCTATGCCTATCAGGTCTACGCGATCGCGCTGATGCTCTCATCGTTCAGTCTCCCTACCGCGGTTTCCAAGCTTGTCTCAGCGAGGATGGCTGTACGGCAGAGAAGGAACGCATTCCGTGTATTCCTCTGTTCACTGGCATTCGCAGTGGCTCTGGGACTGGTGATCTCACTGGCGATCTTTTTCGGGGCAGGCGCGATCTCCACTTATGCGATGCGTTCCCCTCTGAGTGTGTATGCACTCCGGGTGCTGGCCCCGGGACTGCTGATCGTGGCAGTGATGGCGGTCATCCGCGGATATTTCCAGGGGCTTGGCACCATGGTCCCGACTGCGATCTCCCAGATCCTTGAGCAGGTCGTGAATGCGGTCGTAAGCATTGTGGGCGCCAGCGTTCTGATCGGCATCGGTACGCGGGCTGGCGAGGCGTCCGGAGAAGAGCTGCTGGGACCGGCATACGGAGCGGCAGGAAGCACACTTGGAACTGTCATGGGTTCTCTTGCGGGCCTTCTTTTTGTCCTGTTCGTTCTCTGGCTGTACCGCGGAGGTATCCGCAGGCAGCTGAAGCATGACAGGACGAAAAGAGTGGAGAGTTATTCTTCTCTTCTGAAAGCTCTTCTTTTCACGGCGATCCCGATCGTATTCAGCACTGCGATCTATAATATCAATCAGATCATCGACCTGACGATATTTAACCATATCATGAGTTCCCAGGGGTATGTAGAACAAGAGTATATGGCCCTGCAGGGAATCTATACCGGAAAATATGACACGCTGATCAATGTTCCGATGGCGATCGCGAATGCCCTCGGAGCCTCTGTCGTCCCGAGCCTGACGGCCGCGGTCGCAAATGGAACGAAGCAGCAGGTCAACGATAAGATCAACCAGACGCTGCGTCTCACCATGCTCATCGCGATCCCGAGCTGCGTAGGTTACTTTGTCCTGGCGTCACCGATCATGGTGCTGCTTTACAACGACGACAGCGCCACTCCGGCTCAGCTGCTCATGATGGGTTCTATCGTGGTCGTGCTTTACGGACTGTCATCCGTGTCCAACTCTATCCTGCACGGCCTTAACCGTATGACAGCGCCGGCAAAGAACGCGGGCATCTCCCTCGTCGTACATCTGGCAGCGTTCTGTATCATGATGACGGTCTTCCGCATGAACGTCTATGCGCTGGTTGGAGGAAATATCGTCTTCTCCCTGTGCATGTGTATCCTGAACCAGATCAAGATCAGGAAAGTCAGCGGATACCGGATCGACGTCATACATACGTTTGTAAAACCGTTTATCGCCGCGGCGGTCATGGGAATCGTCACCTTCGGAGTGCACTCTCTGCTTGCCCTGGTGATCGGCGGAAGATTCATTCCGGCAGTACTGTCTATTCTTGTCGCTATGGCAGTGTATATCGTGGCGGTCCTCCGGCTGGGGACACTTTCAGAAGAGGATATCAAGGATCTTCCGATGGGTGTCAGACTTCTGAAATACTGTAAAAAACTGCATCTCCTTCCAGAGGCGAAGGCAGAAGCTGAATAAAATATCGAAAAAAGCCAATACTGTATTGAAAAAGGAGGGGATTCCTCATGAAGACAAAATACGTGATTGGCTTTTTTTCTGTCCTTCTGCTCGCCGTTGTACTGCTCACTGCGGGCTATCAGATCAGCTACCGCCATGTGATGGACAGGCAGGAGGCAAGGGCGGAAGAGGAAGTACCGACGACAGAGAGTATTTCCACGGAAGGAGATGCGGTTCAGGAGGATGGATATTATCTGTGTGGACTTTACGGATATGTGGCTGTATATCTGAGTGATAAAACAACGATCTATGAGCTTACCGAAATTCCGCTCACAGACCTTCCGGAAGAAGTACAGCAGGAGATCATAAAGGGAAAATATGTTGAGACTGCAGAAGAATTGTATGCCTTCCTTGAAAACTATTCAAGCTGACAAGGCTCTGGACGAATCCTGCGGAATAGTGTATAATGCGGTATAGCTTTTGAAAGGAAAGAGTGTTATTAAATGGAAAAACAGAAGATAGACCGTATCAATGAATTATACAGAAAGTCAAAGGCGGAGGGACTGACGGACGCAGAGCGGAAGGAACAGAAGATCCTCCGTCAGGAATATCTGGAACTGGTCAGACGCAATCTGCGCAGCCAGCTCAATAATATTGATATTGAAGAAAAAGACGGAACGGTTGTGAATCTCGGTGAAAAATACGGAAGCAGCAAAAAAGGAAATTAGGCGGATTAAGCTGAAGGAAAGAGCGGCTCTGCCTCCCGGCATAAGACAGCATGCAGAAGCCGGGATCGCACAGCGGCTCTTTTCCTGTGCCCTTTATCAGGCGGCGCGGGAGATCTTCTGCTATGCCTCTTACGGAAGCGAAGCGGATACCTCCCGGATCATCGCGGAATCTCTCCGTCTCGGAAAGAGAACAGCGGTTCCGAAAGTGACCGGCGAGCGCAGGATGGAATTCTACTATATCAGCAGCATGGAGGAACTTTCCCCCGGATACAGGGGGATCCCGGAGCCGGAAGGCAGAGCGGGGACAGAAGCCGTGCCCGCGAAAGACGCGCTGATCATCCTGCCCGGAGCCGCCTTCGACCGGATGGGGAACCGCCTCGGATACGGCGGCGGCTTCTACGATACATATCTTGCCTCTCACCCTCAGGCGGGACGGGCGGCGATCGCTTTTTCCGTCCAGATCGCTGAGCGCATACCGTCCGGGCCGTACGACATCCGGCCGGATATCATTTTTACAGAAAAGGAGATGATACAATGTATACAGGACTCCCGGGAGATCCCGTGATCCTCTTAAGCGTCGTCAACACAAAGCTCAGGGACTTCTATCCGAGTCTTGAGGCGCTGTGCGAGGATATGCAGGCGGATCAGAAGGAGATCACGGATAAGCTGAAGATGATCGATTATGAATATGATAAGGACAGGAATCAGTTTGTATGATAGACAGATAAATAGTAGGAAAATGGCAAAACAGCATCTCAATCTCACTTCTAAGCTCTTATAATAAGAGGAAAAAGTTGCATTAGCGTCATGTGCAGTTCTGCGCCTGAACGAATTTTTGAGGATGTGCTCTAAGGGAATCTTTACAAACCGAAGTAGGACCGAGTTTTTTAAGTAATCGATTGAATAGCACGCTGAAAGAAAAAATCACTTAAAGCATAATCATATCCGAGCGTCTGAGCCATCCTCTGAGCTGGGCTTGTTGTTTTGTTTTATTTTCTTACTATCTCTCCGAAATGATTACTTTTTGTGTTTCTTCGCCGCCTCACCTGTGCACGTTCCCATGTACCGTACTGATGTTCTTTGAGCATATTTTGAATCGCCTTTCAGTTGTATCTGAATATTCTCTTTTATGGCAGCTATATTCTTCCCCATTGTATCTCTATAATACCCTTAATATTAAAACTGCTGCTTCTCATTCTGTTACTTCAAATTTACACGCTTTTTTATGTTCCATAAAAATATGCGTGTGGTAAGGTTGGATATTACCCCTTTGTTCCTTGCATCCACAAACTAAATGTCGCCGGTATTGTTGATGAACGAGGAGTATGATTCGGTGAACTACTTTTCCTAGATCCTGTTCGGAGAATCCTGCCTGAATCACATCCTGTAGAAAAATGATGATAGTTTTATCCGTGAGATTGAAAGCATTAATATAATTTTGGAAAGTGACAAAATTACTACGAGATCCCAATAATTGAATATGAATACATCTTTGAATTTAAGGAAAAAGTGTATAATTTTCCCCTATTTTATTAACTTGAAGAACGTAAGCAGAGCATGTACTGGGAATACAGATGAAGGTTTTACTGTAGCGACTTCATAAGGTTACAGTGCTTTGCGCGGTTTTTTTTACTTGTTGATTAAACTTGCGTGCTTTCTATTGAAACAGCCGATAAAATCAGTATAGTATAAATAGAAGGATAAAAGGGGAGGGAAACATGGATAACCACGGATGGAGTTTTATTTGTCTTTCCGGATTTCCATGTTTTTATTTTTCCCCAAATTGTAATGAACCTTTCTGTTATCTGATTCGTCAATAAGACAGAAACAAAAATCACAATATACAATTTTAGTTATTTAACACCTATTTATTATTACACACAGGAGAGAAAAAATGGAAAAAAAGGAATTTAATCCTGGCTGGGTTATTGCTGCCCAGAAAGGGGACCAGGGAGCATTTGCCGAACTTTACAGATATTCATATCGCCAGGTGTATCTGACGATCAAATGTATGATAAAGTCAGACGAAGATACCGTAATGGACCTGCTCCAGGATACGTACATCAAATCACTGGAAAACCTGCTAAATTTAAAGGAACCGTCTAAATATAGCGCCTGGGTTAAGGCAATAGCAAGGAATGTAACCTTAGATTACTTAAAAAAGAAAAAGCCGGTGCTGTTTTCTGTGGATTCAGATGAAAAGAATAATCCCATTGAAGAAGCCGAAGACCAGGACAAATCCAATCAGCCCGAAGCAGTGATGGATGATGCTGAAATAACGCGTATCTTTAAAGAAATCTTAGATTCATTACCAGACCGTCAGCGGACTACTGTGACAATGTTTTATTATCTGGAAATGAGCATAAAAGAGATTGCCCAGGCATTGGGAATCCCGGAAGCAACTGTTAAAACGCGGCTCCATAATGGAAGAGTGAGTATAAAGAATAAAATTGAACAAGTTGAAAAACGGGAAAATATCAAGCTGCACGGGATTGCGCCAATTGGATTCTTCCTTTTCCTTTTACAGAAAATGGATACAATGGCAATGGAGCTGGATCCGGCAGTGCTTGCAAATATAACCAACATATCTGCAGGTTCATCTGCTGCAGGAAGTACAGCAGGTAAAGTGGCAGCTTCAGCGAAAGCGGCCGGCGGAGCTGCTGGGAAAGGCGTAGTAGTAAAGATAATCAGCGGCATAACGCTTGTTGCCGTTATCAGCGGCGCAGCATATGGGATATACCGATTAAATGGAAATTCAGGAGATAAAGATCAAACAAAGCCAGATGCTGTAACTGAAACAGCTGAGCAGCAGGACACTAACGATAATGCCATGGAGGCTTACAGAGCGCTTCTGCAGGGGATGGATAACGGTAGCAGCATCTTACTGCAGTATTGCCACCTCATCGATCTCAATAAGGATGGAATTGATGAGCTGGCTATATTATCAAATGATAAGGAATTTAGTTTATATACCTACCGTGAGGGTGCTGCCCAGCTTCTCACATCAATCGAAATGGCTTCCGTATACGTAGAGGATTGGGAATACTACGGTATCACATATGATGAATACAAGGAAAGATCTTCTGTAGATACAGACGGCATGGGAATCCATGTTACATATAATTCTGATGAAACTGCAGTCTGGGTTGAGACCACTTTGCAAGGCGATGCCGGCACGGATAAAGAATACATAAGGGTTTCATACGATGGGACTAAAGAAACTGAAGATACATTCGACATAAACATGACAGGTATCGCGGATGATGGGCTGAACTTTGAATATGAGTATCTCATAAACGGTGAGCCCGTCGATCAAGATACATTTACTGAAGAATTTCAAGAGCACACTAATGCTGCATACGGGAAAGACGATCTGGGGCTGTTCCTGCAAAGCGATAACAACTCAGATTTACCCGGAACCACATCTGAGCAAACAGAAGCCACCAACCTCGACAGCTCTGTATACGCTACTGTAATCAATGAGTACAGCAATATACTTAACGGAAACAGGGCTATTTATGACTCGACGATCAACATGACTGAGTCAGGCATTTGGAATACACCAGCAGGTACATCTTATATAGATGAAAGTGGCCTTTTTGTGAGGGGTTCTGGAAATAAGTACTATTATACCCTGTCTGATATTGATGAAAACGGTACAGATGAATTGATCATAATTGAATCATATACAGACTACGAGGGCAATGAGCAGCCCAATATCGTAGATATACTAGCGCTTCATGATAACCAGCCTGAATTAGTACTTCCCGGTGGATACCGAAATATCGTCGAAATATGTAACGGAGGGATTATAAAAAGGACAGGAAGCGGAGGAGCAGATGCGCACATTTACGAATTCTATAAGATGGGGAATAGTTCCATAGAATTGCTTCAGACAGTTGAATCAAACTGGGGAGAGTACACAGTTGACGGGGCTGCAAGCACAAAAGCCGAGGTTGATAATATCCTTTCATCCTACGAGACAATAGACTTAAGCACGTTTGACTGGACAGAACTGTAAAAATATATCGTCATAAAAGTCATATTAGCAAAAAATAAGAAAGGAAGGACGATGGCATGAAAAAATGTATGAAATTACTAATCTGCGCAGGAGGTGCGCTGTTACTGGCTGGCTGCAGCAGTAAAGAAAAGATCGATTTAGAAGAACTTATCACACTGGAGTATACCGGTGCGGATGGTGGATATGGCTATGCTTCCTGTGATTATGAACAGCTTGAAGACTGGCTCGCAGATAACTGCAGCGAGGAAGCCGCGCTCAGTTTGGCAATAGCTGTAGAAGATGGTGTGGATGTTTCACTTTCACCGGATGAAGGTCTGTCTAACGGCGATGAGATCACAGTTACAATACTTTATGACGATGGAATACTGGATGGGTATGATTATCAACTAACACAGGATAGTGGTGACAGCTGGAAGGTGACAGTTGAAGGACTGGAAGAGCCGAAGAAAGTAGATCTCTTCGAAGGAATATCTTTGGAATATGGATCCGATGGCTCATATGCAGTAGTCGGTGGCTATGACAATATCACTTATACTTTGTCAAAAGACCGAGGAATTAGAAACGGTGATACTATTACAATCACTGCATCATACGAAGGAGACGGCGCAAGCCTGGAGGAATTCTGTATCCGAAGCTACGGTGTGATCCCTGAGTCCGATACATGCGAATATACAGTTGAAGGGTTAGATATATATCCGGCATCGCCTGAGGAAATACCAGATGAAGGGCTAAATGAATTAAAACAGGAAGCGGAATCCTGCATCGAAGACATGAAACAGCAGATGACGGACAGCCTGGGAACAGATGGATATTCAGTCAATAATTATGATTATGACAGCTGCGTCGTTGCTACGAATACCACAGGCACAACTGCAGCTCCTCGGAACGAGGTCTATCTTATCTATAA
This sequence comes from Lachnospiraceae bacterium UBA1818, assembly GCA_904419285.1. Lineage (GTDB taxonomy): Bacteria > Bacillota > Clostridia > Lachnospirales > Lachnospiraceae > Mediterraneibacter > Mediterraneibacter caccogallinarum. The sequence goes on along the minus strand of CAJFQZ010000031.1, from coordinate 525 downwards.
GATAAATGCTTCAAATCCAGATGGAACGTTTGATTATTATTACTCCGTGATGTTTTCGAACGTAATGGTTGACTCAAATGGAAAATTAAGTTATGATCCGAATCCATGGATGCCGGATGGATCATATTCATACTGGTCTGGTGTATCTGGTGAAAATTATTTCTGTACGGGAACAGAAGGTGTTGGGTTTATAGGTTTTGAATCATTACAAGATTTTAGGGACTATTATATCACACCATATGAAGGAGAGTGGACATTCTCCCCGGATAATTTAATCGACTAATAGGCGGAATGAAAAGTATGGATTTAAAGGGAAAAATAAAAAACGCTGTTGAATCTGACACACCAGATATTTCTAGGATAAATGCTATTTTATACAACTTACTGAAATACTTTAACAAACTGTATGATAATAAGAAAAACGAACCTAGTACATCGTTCGATAATTAACTGGACTTTTTGATCGGCAATGTGTCAACGATAACCTCTTCAGATACATCTATATCATCAAGATTATATTTCCAG
>CAJFQZ010000030.1 GCA_904419285.1 Lachnospiraceae bacterium UBA1818 | reverse complement strand
AAGAGGAATTTGTCTCCACCAGTGATTTCTACCACTTTGACGACAGCAAGTATGATACGGATGATTTGGCAAGGACAGCTTATCTCGGTTCTGGAAAATCTGGTATATCCTACCGCTTCTACGATAAGGACAGAGAGGTGAGCGCAAAGTACAATAAATCCCTTGACGAAATCGGGAGCTGGAAACGTACAGAGATACAGCTCCGTGATGAAAAAGCACACGCCTTTGCCATGCTCTTTGAGGAAAGACCTATGGAGCTGGGAGAGCTTGCGTTCGGCCTGCTGGCGGAAAATCTGCGCTTTGTCGTTCCCAACAAGAATGAGAGCAACAAGAGCCGTTGGAAAACGTGCCGTTTCTGGAAACGCTTCTTAGGGAATGTAGAACCTTTGAAGCTCCATATCCCCAAAACACAGAACTCGCTTCTGGAAACCCAGCAATGGCTGACGGACGGGGGTGTTATCTCGGCGGTCAAAGGTTTCTATTTTCTCGAAGAGCATGACGCTTTAGGTGAGCTGAAATCAGTCGGGAAAATGCTGGACAAGGCAAGGTACAGCCCTCCACTCTCCGGCAAGCTGACGGGGCATTTACAGAGGATAGGCAGGGAAGAACTGATACCCCATATCCAGTACGATACCAAAAGCGGAAAAGGGGGTGCTGTATGAGTAATACAGATATTCCCGTGTGGGAGAAATACACCTTGACCATTGAAGAAGCGTCAAAATAATTCCGTATCGGGGAGAAGAAACTCCGCAAGCTGGCAGAGGAAAATCAAGGAGCCTGCTGGCTTATGATGAACGGCAACCGTATCCAGATCAAGAGAAAACAGTTTGAGAAAGTCATTGATGAACTGGACGCTATCTGACGCTGTATTATAGCGTTTTATGGATTTGGATATGGTAGAGAAGTGCCGGATATGTTATACTTCAAAATGTCATATCGGGACTCTTCCAAAAGTGGAAAGGAGCGAAGATGAGCGAGAAAAGACGTGATAATAAAGGTCGTGTCTTGCGGAATGGAGAGAGTCAACGTAAAGACGGACGTTTCATGTATAAATACACAGATAATGCAGGAAACATAAAATATGTATATAGTTGGAAACTGGTCAAGACAGATACCGTTCCCAAAGGGGCAAAAGATGATTTATCGCTGAGGGAAAAAGAAAAACTGATACACAGAGACTTGGAAGATGATATTGTTCCCTGCGGCGGTGAAATGACAGTGCTGGATTTGGTGAAGAAATATGTAGCGCAGAAAACAGGAGTGAAGCATAATACAGAAGCCAATTACAAATTTGTCATTAACATTATCAAAAAAGAGGACTTTGGGAAAAAGCGGATTGATAAGGTGAAATTATCTGACGCAAAGGGCTGGCTGATTAAATTGTAGAGTGACGGCAGAGGGTACAGCACCATACATTCTGTGCGTGGCGTTGTAAGACCAGCGTTCCAGATGGCGGTTGATGATGATTTGATAAGGAAAAATCCCTTTGAGTTCCAGCTTGCCACAGTGGTTGTCAATGACAGTGTGACAAGAGAAGCCCTTACCAGAAAGCAGGAACGGGCATTTCTGAAATTCGTAAAAGAGGATAAACACTTTTCCAGATACTATGAAGGTATCTATATCCTTTTTAAGACAGGACTTCGGATTTCTGAATTTGTAGGGCTGACGATTGCGGATATTGACTTGAAAAACGGCGTTATCAACGTCAATCATCAGTTACAGAGGAAACGGAATATGGAATACGTCATAGAGGAGACGAAAACCGAGTGCGGTACAAGGCTTGTACCCATGACAGACGAGGTGAAAAAGTGTTTCCGCAAAATCATTGAGAACCGCAAAAAACCAAAGACAGAACCAATGATAGACGGGAAAGTCGGCTTTCTGTATCTGGACAAAAATGATATGCCAATGGTTGCCCTGCACTGGGAAAAATATTTCCAGCATATCTGTGAGAAATATAATAAAATTTACAAAGCTGAAATGCCAAAGGTGACGCCTCATGTCTGCCGTCATACATTTTGCTCCAATATGGCAAAGTCGGGCATGAACCCTAAGACGTTGCAGAAGATTATGGGGCACTCGGATATCGGCGTAACGCTGAACACCTATACCCATGTAGGCTTTGAAGATATTCAAAAAGAGATGAAAAAGATATGTAGTTAGGTGAGTTGTAAAGTTGTAAAATAGGGAAAGTTTTACAACCTATTTTACAACTTTTCAGAGAAAAAACCTGCTGACATATGCCAAAATACGCAAGTTTCCATAAAATGGGAAAAGCGGGAAACCTCGTAAAATCAAGGAAAAACCAATATATAAGGAGAAATGAGAACATGATAAAAATACTATTCATCTGCCACGGCAACATCTGCCGTTCCACCATGGCTCAATATGTCTTTCAGGACATGGTCAATAAAATGGACCTCTCCGACTCTTTTTACATCGATTCCGCCGCCACCAGCCGTGAGGAGATCGGCAATCCGGTCCACTACGGCACGCGCCGGAAGTTAAAGGAAGTGGGCATCCCCTGCGGGGATCACCGCGCACGCCAGATGCGCCGGGAGGAATACGATCAGTTCGACTATATTATCGGGATGGACACATGGAATATCCGGAATATCAGCCGGATCATAGGAAATGGAGATCCGGAGGGAAAGGTGTCGAAGCTGCTCGACTTTACGAACAGGAAAGGGCAGGATATTGCCGATCCCTGGTATACGGGAAATTTTGACGATACTTACAGAGACGTAAAAGAGGGCTGCGAAGCCCTCCTGCAGGACTGCCTTCTACGCCTTTAGTGCGTAGGAGAGCAGTTTTTTTAAATTGTTGTGGAACTGACGGTTCTGGGACCGCAGTTTCATTTTTTCCGCACCGGATTTGCTCTGCTCGATATAAGCTGCGTACCGGTTGAATAAGACGTGGTAATCTGTGTCCTTTTTCTGACCCCAGCGGACAAGCACCCAGTTCATAGCCTCCGCATTCCAGTGATCCATGGAGATCCCTGCCATTTTCAGTTCGGTGATGTACTGGACCGCCTGAAGAGAAAGCTGAGTGATCTGCCGTTCACGGAGAGAATCCACGCTTGAACGTTCTGATTTATCTGACCGGTGGAAGAAACGTCTGCGGACCGGTTTCTTCCTTTTTGCCTCCCGTTCCATCAGGCGGGAGCTCCGTGTCACGATATCGTTGAGCTGAGCCGCCGCGTTCCAGTATGTGACGAAGGAGACGGTGTCTTCTTTTGTGTCATCATCCGGACCAACCTTGAATGTGCGGAAGACTCTAACGGTCTCGCTGCCGAAGGTCTCCTGATCGTATGCCTTTCGTTGTTCCGGATCAGCGAGAACGCGGTAGGCCTCCAGGATTTCCTGCATGAAAGCAGTGGTGTCGATATTTTTATGTACATTGGCGTCGGGATGGTATACCTTTGCCAAGGCATTTTTTGCGGTTGTAATCTCTTCTAAAGTCGCATCTCTGGATACACCTAAAATATCATAATAAGTGCGTGACTTCATCGATGACCTCCTTATTAATTTTAGTTCTTCATTCTCCCTCCGATTAATATACGCCAGGAATTCCCAAAAGTCAATTGAATTCATTGAGGGAAAAAATCGTGCCAAAACGACGGTTTCCGGTATATTTGCCATACCGGGGGACTATATTGTTAACAGACGAAATTGCAGAGGAGTTTTCAGATGAAGAGGTTTCTTGCAGTAGTTCTCGGATCCGCTCTGCTGCTTCAGAGTGTTTACATTGCTCCTGTGAATGTATATGCGGAAGAAAATGCTGAGGAAGAGAATGTATCAGAAGAAGAGAGAGGTGAAAATCTGACGGAAGAGGACGCGATAGAAGATGCGGGAGAGAGTACGGCCGGAGAAATTGGGGACGGAAAGAGCAGTGTGCCGGAAGAAAGCAAAGCAGAGATTGAGATCAGCGCTCCGTCGGCAATCCTGATAGAATCCTCCACGGGGACGGTGATCTATGAGAAGGATGCGGATACGGCGCATCCTCCTGCCAGTGTGACGAAAGTGATGACGCTCCTGCTCATCTTTGATGCGCTTGAGAGCGGCGCGATCAGTCTGGAAGACGAGGTGACGACTTCTGAGTATGCGGCGTCCATGGGCGGCTCCCAGGTCTTTCTTGAAGCCGGAGAGGTGCAGACTGTGGATACGCTGATCAAGTGTATTTCCATTGCGAGCGCGAACGACGCCTGTGTTGCCATGGCGGAGTACATATGCGGAAATGAGGAGGAGTTTGTGCGCCGGATGAATGAGCGGGCTGCGGGACTGGGAATGAAGAATACGAATTTTGTCAACTGCAACGGGCTGGATGAGGACGGACATGTGACGAGCGCTAGAGATATTGCGCTGATGTCCAGGGAACTGATCACAAAATATCCACAGATCCATGACTACTGCATGATCTGGATGGAGAACATCACGCATACGACAGACAAGGGGACATCGGAGTTTGGTCTCACCAATACGAATAAGCTGGTCAGGCAGTATGAGTATGCCACAGGGCTTAAGACCGGCTCCACCGGCGAGGCGAAGTTCTGCGTGTCGGCAACCGCCGAGAAAAACGGCGTGGAGCTGATCGCCGTGATCATGGCAGCTGAAAACTCGAAGGAGCGGTTCAGTGATGCGGTAAAGCTGCTGAACTATGGGTTTGGGAAATGCCAGATCTATACAGATGATGAGATGGAGGCGATCCCGCCGGTCCGTGTGGAAGGCGGCGTCGAGGAAGAGGCAGACGTGGAGTATGCAGAACAGTTTACCTATTTCGATATGACGGGAGCCAATTTGAACCAGATGGAAAAGAAAGTGGAGTTTAAAGAAGAAATCAAAGCTCCGCTGAAGAAGGGGGATGTCGTCGGGCAGGCCGTATATACCCTGGACGGGACCGAAGCGGGGAGCGTGGATCTTCTCGCGGCGGAGGATGTGGAGAAGGCCGGATTCCTCGATTATCTGATGAAAGCGGCGGCGGAACTGCGGCTGTAGGAATTGTTCACACCGAATCGCCGCCTGTATGCGCACTCGCCGCGCTGACGCGTTTTCGTTCCGCATTCCGTGCTGAGACTGCTTGCGTGGGCGGCGGTTACGGGTTCCACTCGTACTGCGGCAAATATGGAAAACGGGGTTGTGCCGCGGACAGCACATGACTTATAATGGATGAAGCTGGAAACGAAAAATGTTCAGGCAAAGTACAAGGAGGATTCGGATATGGATTATGCAAAGATGATCGATCATACATTATTGAAACCGGAGGCGTCAGAGACACAGATAAAGAAGCTCTGCGAAGAGGCGCGGGAATATGGGTTTCATTCCGTCTGTGTGAACTCCTGCTATGTCAGTTACTGCACGGGGCTTCTGAAGGATTCTGATGTGAAAGTGTGCACGGTCATCGGGTTCCCGCTGGGGGCGGCTTCGACGGCCGGAAAAGCGGCGGAGGCGGCCGCGGCGGTGAAGGACGGGGCAGAGGAGCTTGACATGGTCATCAATGTGGGGATGATCAAGAGCGGAGACTGGGACTATGTGCGCCGGGATATCGAGGCTGTGGTCAGGGCGGCCGGTAAGGCTGCGATCGTGAAGGTGATCCTTGAGACCTGTCTGCTCACCGACGAGGAGAAGCGGAGGGCGTGCCGGGTCTGCAGGGAGGCGGGCGCGGCATTTGTTAAGACTTCTACCGGATTTTCTTCCGGCGGAGCCAGGACAGAGGACGTTAAGCTGATGCGGGCTGAGGCAGGAGAAGAGATGGGCGTCAAGGCGTCGGGCGGCATCCGGTCTCTGAAAGATGCGGAGGCGATGGTGAACGCAGGGGCGGACCGGATCGGCACAAGCTCCGGGATCGCCATCGTGAATGAATATAAGCGGCTTGAGGAGGACTTATGACTGCGATATGGATTCTGATCATCACTGCCGTTGTTATACTGGCGGCTGTTACGGCAGAGATATACCGCGAGACTCACTGCTTCCGGGTGACCCGCTACAGCCTGGGCCTGAGGAAGCTGAGACGGCTTGAGAGGGAGATCAGGATCATCTTCCTCAGCGATCTTCACAATAAAGTATACGGGAAGGACAATGACGTCCTTCTGCGCGCCATCCGGGAGGAGGCGCCGGATCTGATCCTCATCGGAGGCGATATGCTGGTGGGGAAGGCTGGCGTTACACGCCAGCCGGCGTATGATTTTGTGAGAAAACTGCCGGAGATCTGCCCTGTTTTTTATGCCAACGGAAACCATGAGCAGAGGATGAAGGAGATGCCGGACCGGTATGATTATTCGTATCGGGATTACAGGGAGAGGCTGAAGCAGTGCGGCGTCATTTTTCTGGAAAATGAGAGCCGGCAGATCATGATACACGGCATGAAGCTGAATGTGAGCGGGCTGGAGCTTCCCCTCTCCACATATGAAAAGTTCAGGAAAAAGCGTGTGGAGGGGACGGATGTGGCGGAACGGCTCGGATTCTGGCCGGAAGGACAGCGCGCGGGGGGCTCTGAGGCTGAACTGCAGATCCTGCTTGCCCACAATCCTGCTTATGCGGAGGGATACAAGGAATGGGGCGCTGATGTGATCCTTTCCGGACATCTTCATGGCGGAATCGTGCGGATCCCGGGAATCGGGGGAGTGATCACTCCTCAGGCGTTCCTTTTCCCGAAGTATTCCGGGGAGATGACAGTGGAGGGAGAGCAGGCGGTCATCGTGAGTAAAGGCCTGGGAACCCATACCATCGATATCCGGCTGTTCAATACGCCGGAGGTGGTACTGCTGACTCTGAAAAAGCCGTTGTAAAATCACCAGGCTTCCCGTATAATAGTAATATTGACGTGCTTGAAAATTTGATTCGGGGAGAACTTTATGGGAATACCGGTAAAATTGGAAGTGTTTGAAGGACCGCTGGATCTGCTCCTTCATCTGATCGACAAGAATAAGATCGACATCTATGACATACCGATCGTTGAGATCACGAACCAGTACATGGAATATATCAGGAACATGCACAGGGAAGACTTAAATGTCATGAGCGAGTTCCTTGTCATGGCGGCGACGCTTCTGGATATTAAGTGCAGGATGCTCCTTCCGAAGGAAGTGACTGAGGAGGGCGAAGAAGAGGATCCCAGAAAGGAACTGGTAGAGCAGCTCCTGCAGTATAAGATGTACAAGTATATGGCTTATGAGCTGAAGGACCGCCAGATTGATTCAGACATGGTGATGTACCGCAGCCCTGCCATCCCGGATGAAGTTCGGGGATATGTGGAGCCGGTGGATCTGGACGCCCTGCTGGGGGATCTTACGCTCGGGAAACTGAACGCTGTCTTCCGCGAGGTGATGAAGCGGCAGAATGACAAGATCGATCCGGTCAGAAGCCGGTTCGGCAAGATTGAAAAAGAGGAGGTCTCCCTGTCGGACAAGTTCTCTTATATCCACGAATACATGAAGACTCATCAGAAGTTCAGCTTCCGGCAGCTTCTGGAGAGGCAGAAGAGCAAGATGCATGTGGTTGTGACGTTCCTTGCCATTCTGGAGATGATGAAGCTGGGAGAGATCCATGTGGAGCAGGAAGAGAACTGCGGTGAGATTATAATTGAAAGGACTGGAAAGACGAATGGAGATAGAGAAGCTTCAGGGAGCGATCGAGGCGATTCTGTTTACGATGGGTGATTCGGTGGAGCTTGAAAAGATCGCGGCGGCGATCGGACACGACGAGGCGACTACGAGGAAGATCATCCACAATATGATGGATCAGTATGACGCGGAGAACAGAGGGGTTCGGATCATCGAACTGAACAATGCATTTCAGATGTGCACCAAGAAAGAGATGTATGAGTATCTGATTCGCGTGGCGAAGCAGCCGAAGCGCTATGTGCTCACGGACGTCCTCCTTGAGACGCTGTCCATCATCGCTTATAAGCAGCCGGTCACAAAGCTGGAGATCGAGAAGATCAGAGGTGTTAAGTCTGACCATGCGGTGAACAAGCTGGTAGAGTACGGCCTGGTGGAGGAGACGGGACGGATGGATGCACCGGGAAGGCCTCTCCTTTTCGGGACGACGGAAGAGTTCCTGCGCCGTTTCAGTGTCCAGTCTCTGGATGAGCTTCCCTCGCTGAATCCGGAGCAGGTCGAGCATTTTAAGGAGGAAGCAGAGGAAGAGGCGCAGCTGAAGCTGGATATCTGATGCGTCCGGATGTTCGGAAGGGTTCTACTTCTGCGGTCCCGGGCATAGAATCCAAGTAAGACGGATGCTGCGGGAGTGGTCCGGCATGAAATTGAAAAGTAAAAAATTGATCAGTCTGGTTTTCTGCGCTGTCCTGATCCTGACAGCAGTGATTCTGATACCGCAGGAAGCCGGAGCGGTGGAGACGGAGGATGAGATCACTGCCTCCCGGCTGTACGCCCGGTCGGCGGTCCTGATGGACGCGGACAGCGGGCGTATTTTATTTGCCAAAAACGGACAGGAACAGCGCGCCATGGCAAGTACGACGAAGATCATGACCTGTATCCTGGCCCTGGAAAACGGAGATCTGTCCGATGAAGTCGCTGTGAGTGCAGAAGCTGCTTCCCAGCCGGCTGTGAGACTGGGCATGAGGGAAGGGCAGCGGTTTTATCTGAAGGATCTTCTCTATTCTCTGATGCTGGAATCCCACAATGACTCTGCGGTCGCGGTGGCGGAGCACATCGGCGGGAGCGTGGAGGGATTCGCTTCGATGATGAATAAAAAGGCCATGGAACTGGGATGCGGGGATACATATTTTATCACACCGAACGGGCTTGACGCAGAGGATAAGACCGGTGTGCACCATACAACAGCGGAGGATCTGGCGCGGATCATGAAGTACTGCATCACGGATTCGGAGAAGAGGGACGCATTTCTGGAGATCACGCGCACGGAGAGCTATACCTTTTCAGACTGTGAGGGGAACGGATCTTACAGCTGCATCAATCACAATTCCTTCCTCCATATGATGGAAGGCGCACTGTCAGGGAAGACCGGATTTACCGCGGAGGCGGGCTACTGTTATGTAGGTGCGCTCCGACAGGATGACAGAACATTTATTGTGGCTCTCCTGGCATGCGGATGGCCCAACAATAAGGGCTATAAATGGTCAGATACAAGAAAACTGATGGAGTATGCTCTGGAGAATTATCATTACCGGGAGATCGGGGCTGAGCCGGAGCAGATTTCTCTGAAAGTGGAGAACGGTGCGTCAGACGGATTCCCGTCCGCGGCTCCGGCCCGTCTGGAAATGGCTGCGGAGTCTGCACCTTTCCGGGTTCTGCTGAAAAGCGGGGAGGACGTGACCGTGGAGTATGATGTGCCGGAGAGCGTGGCGGCGCCTGTGGAAGAGGGGGAGACGCTTGGAAAGATCGTCTACCGTCTGGAGGGGGAGACGATCCGGGAGTATCCGGTCACCGCGGCGGAGAGTGTCCGGGAGAGGGATTTTTCCATATGCTTTTCCTATACCAGAAGCCGTTTCTTCCTGAATGGACAGAATAGGATGTGAGTGTGAGCACCCGCATATCGGTTTTTGACAGGATGAGGATGCTGCATGAAACGCGAAAGATTAAAAAAGATCAAGCCAACTGATTAATTTTACCACTGGTAACTATATGAAACGTATGATAGTATAAGTGAGGATAAAATAAAGCAACTAAATTGATTAAATATAAGGAGACATACAGCTATGCGAAATTGGGAAAAATACGAAAAGACTTATTTTATGCCGCCTGAGCCGTGCTACGACTGGGTGAGAAAGGATTCCATTGACAAGCCGCCGATCTGGTGCAGCGTTGACCTGCGTGACGGTAATCAGGCGCTGATCGAGCCGATGAGCCTGGATGAGAAACTGGAGTTCTTCCAGCTTCTTGTGGATGTCGGATTTAAGGTGATCGAGGTCGGATTCCCGGCTGCATCTGAGACAGAATACCAGTTCCTGAGAACACTGATCGAGCAGAATATGATCCCGGACGATGTGACGATCCAGGTGCTGACGCAGGCGAGGGAGCATATCATCAAGAGAACTTTTGAGGCGGTGAAGGGTGCTCCGCATGCCATCATCCACGTATATAATTCAACCTCTGTTGCCCAGAGAGAGCAGGTGTTCAAAAAGAATAAGGAAGAGATCAAGAAGATCGCCACAGACGGGGCGGAGCTTTTAAAGAAACTTGCCGATGAGACGACAGGAAACTTTACCTTTGAGTACAGCCCTGAGAGCTTCCAGGGTACAGAGGTTGATTACGCTCTTGAGGTCTGCAACGCGGTGCTTGATATCTGGAAACCGACTCCGGACAACAAGGCGGTCATCAATCTGCCGACTACTGTTGAGAACGCGATGCCCCATGTATTCGCAAGCCAGGTAGAATATTTCAACAAGCATCTGCTCCACAGAGACAGCGTGATCCTTTCCCTGCATCCGCACAATGACCGCGGATCAGGCATCAGCGACGCTGAGCTTGGAATCCTCGCAGGTGCCGACAGGATCGAGGGAACTCTGTTCGGAAACGGTGAACGTACCGGTAATGTGGATATCATCACTCTTGCGATGAACATGTTCTCCCAGGGAGTGGACCCGAAGCTGGATTTCTCCAATATGAGCGATATCGTCGAGGTGTATGAGCGTGTGACGAGGATGAAGGTATCCCCGCGCCAGCCATATGCAGGAGAACTGGTATTTACTGCGTTCTCAGGATCTCATCAGGATGCGATCGCAAAAGGCATGGCATGGAGAGAGGAACATAACTGCGATAAGTGGACCGTTCCGTACCTTCCGATCGATCCGCAGGATGTTGGAAGAAGATATGACTCCGACGTCATCCGAATCAACAGCCAGTCCGGAAAGGGCGGCGTGAACTACATCCTGAAGCAGAGCTTCGGAATCAGCCTCCCGGAGAAGATGAAGGAAGAGGTCGGATATCTTGTCAAAGACGTTTCCGACAAAGCGCATAAAGAGCTCACTCCAGATCTTGTATACCGGATCTTCGAGGATCATTATATCAACTCAAAGCCTGTATTTACGGTTGACGAGTGCCACTTCAAACAGGAGGACGGCATCGTTGCGGAGGCGACGATCCATCACAATGGAAACGCTCTGAAGATCACAGGCGTCGGAAACGGCCGCCTGGATGCGGTGAGCAATGCCATCAAGCATTACTTTGACGTAAGCTATGAACTGGCATTTTATGAAGAGCACTCCCTCACAAAAGGATCTTCTTCCAGAGCGGTGGCGTATGTCGGCGTGGTCTGCAATAAGAAGCGCTACTGGGGCGTTGGCATTGATGCCGATATCATCAAGGCATCCATCGAGGCTCTTGTCGTCGCAGTGAACAAGGTGAAGGAAATCGCGGAATCCGATGTAGATAAGGATGAGCGGCTTCTTGAGATCACGAACTATATCTATGCAAATTATAAGGATGTGACGCTGGATGACCTGGCGGAGAAGTTCTTCCTCTCCAAGCCGTATCTCTCCAAATATATCAAGGAGAAATCCGGAATGACCTTCGGAGATATCCTGAAAAAGGTGAGGATGAAGAAAGCGCGCGCCATGCTGAAGAGCAGCAGTGCGACAGTGGAGAGCATCGCGGAGTCTGTGGGATACCAGAATGTAGAGCACTTTAACAGAGTATTTAAGAAGATGTATAATATCACACCGGTACAGTACCGCAACAGAAAGCAGGTCTGATCCGGGCGGCGGGGAAGGGCCCCGCGATAAAACAGAATAGAGACTGATTTCCGACGGGGGATTCCCGCGGTGCCCAGGAGGATCTTTGGTGGTCCGGACAGAGTGCTGCAGGATCCTCCGTTTTTTTTGTCTTTGAATCTTCTGTGAAAAAAGGGTGCTGAGTGAAGGTGGGAATTGAAAATCAATTTCCGCTGTTATATACTAAAATAGGTGAAAAATTTGGTTTCATGCAGGAAAAATTAGTACTCCTGCACAAACAAATACATGAAATGGAGGGCTGGAATATGAGCTACAACGCAACAGGAAACTCGGCAGGCAGACGGATAAGCCTTCTGCTTGATGAGGGGAGCTTTGTTGAAATCGGCGGCGCTGTGACTGCGCGGAACACAGATTTCAACCTGCAGGAAAGGAAGGCTCCGTCGGACGGTGTCATCACCGGATACGGAGTGATCGACGGCAATCTGGTATATGTGTACAGCCAGGACCCATCTGTGCTCAATGGTTCAATGGGTGAGATGCACGCGAAAAAGATCATCCATATCTATGATATGGCGATGAAGATGGGCGCACCGGTCATCGGACTGATCGACTGCGCGGGCCTGAGGCTTCAGGAGGCGACAGATGCCCTGGAGGCTTTCGGCGGACTGTACTGCAGGCAGGCGATGGCGTCCGGTGTGGTGCCTCAGATCACTGCAGTATTCGGCAGATGCGGCGGCGGCCTGGCGGTTGTCCCCGGACTGACGGATTTTACTTTTATGGAGAAGGAGGAAGGAAAGCTCTTCGTGAATTCTCCGAATGCGCTGGAGGGAAATGAGATCTCCAGGTGCGATACATCAGACGCCGTGTACCAGAGCAGGAGCGGTCTTGTAGACGGGATCGGGACAGAGGAGGAGATCCTCGGACAGATCCGTTCTCTGGTGTGCATGCTTCCGGCAAATTATGAGGATGACCATTCCTATGAGGAGTGCACGGATGACCTGAACCGTCTCTGCCCGGAACTTGCCGGTGCGGTGGAGGACGCCGCTGCAGTACTTGCACAGATCTCGGATAATCATCTGTTCTTTGAGACGAAGAAGGATCACGCGCGTGAGATGGTCACGGGCTTTATCCGGCTGAATGGAATGACGGTGGGAGCTGTGGCGAACCGCTCGAAGGTCTATGGCGCAGAGGGGGAGGAAGAGGCTTCCTTTGATCCTGTGCTCACAGCAGACGGATGCAGGAAGGCTGCAGACTTTGTGAACTTCTGCGATGCGTTCTCAATCCCGGTGCTTACACTGACCAATGTACAGGGATATGCGGCGACGGTGGAAGAAGAGAAGAATATAGCGAAAGCGGCGGCAGAGATGATCTACGCCTTTTCCAATGCCACGGTGCCGAAAGTGAATGTGATCATCGGAAAAGCGTATGGAAGCGCATATACCGCGATGAACAGCAGGTCGCTCGGCGCGGATATGGTCTATGCGTGGCCGGATGCGGAGATCGGCATGATGGATGCGGATCTTGCGGCGAGGATCATGTATGCAGATGCGGATGCGGCGACGCTTAAGGAGAAAGCGGACGCTTACAGAAAACTTCAGTCCAGCCCGGAATCTGCGGCGGGAAGAGGATATGTGGATGCGGTCATCGATCCTTCGGATACAAGAAAATATGTGATCGGCGCATTTGAGATGCTGTTCACGAAGAGAGAAGACCGCCCGGATAAGAAACACGGTACGGTTTAGTGAGGTGAGGCGAAGTGAAGAAAAAGATCAGTTTATTGGCACTCATTCTCGTCCTCGTGCTCAGCTTCACGGGATGCAGCAGGTCTGACACGGCGGATTATGATGAAACCGAGCTGGAACAGTATGCATCGTACCTTGTGCAGAGCTTCAGCGGCATGACGGAAGAGAACTTTGAGAATTTTGAAAATATGTCCGAACTGGAGCTGGATCTGACGCTCCTGCAGGTAGGGCTTCCGGTCAGCGGAGAGGATTTCCTGTCAATGATCAGTGCCTGGAGAGCGGGAGAGGAAGAGTGCGGTCCGCTTGTGGGGATCGGCGGATATGAGACGCAGGCTGCAAACGACGGCGTGAACCTGATCCTGGATGCAGACTTTGAGGAGCGGGACGGCACGATCCAGATCGCTTTTGACGATAAAATGAATATGGAAAGCCTTACGGTGAACGCGGAGTATTCAACGGGGGAGATCCTTCAGAAGGCAGGGCTTAATACAGTCCTCGGCATGGGGACGGTCTTTGTCGTGCTGATCTTCCTCAGCTTTGTGATCTGGCTGCTGAAATTTATTCCGGTACTTGAGAAGAAGTTCAGAAAACATCCGGAAGCGGCGGGCAGGCCCGAGACAGCTGGGGAGATTCCCGGCGGAATACAGGAAGAGGCCGCAGAAGTGGATCTGACAGATGATATGGAACTTACGGCAGTGATCGCGGCGGCAGTCGCAGCGGCGGAAGGAACTTCCGCAGACGGATTCATCGTACGTTCGATCAGGAGAAGAAAATCAAATAAATGGAATTGACCAGGAGGATTGGAAGATGATAAAGAATTATACGATTACAGTAAACGGAAATGTGTATGATGTGACAGTGGAAGAAAAAAGCGCAGGCGCAGCCCCGGCAGCCCCGGCAGCTCCGGCTCCGGCGCCGGTCCCGAAAGCAGCTCCAGCAGCTCCGGCCCCGAGAGCGGCCGGCGCGGGCAGAATCCAGGTGAAAGCGGGAGCGGCAGGCAAAGTTTATCAGATCCCCACAACAGTAGGACAGAGTGTTCAGCCGGGAGACACAGTGGTCGTGATCGAGGCTATGAAGATGGAGATCCCGGTCGTTGCCCCGGAAGCGGGAACCATCGCCAGCATTGATGTGCAGGTAGGAGATTCCATTGAGGCAGGAGCAGTACTCGCAACGTTAAACTAGTTATTTCCGGGAGGTTTGAAGAATGGAATATATTTCAAATACACTGGGGAATCTTGTGGAGCAGACCGCTTTCATGAACCTGACCTGGGGAAACCTGATCATGATCGGGGTCGCCTGCATCTTCCTCTATCTGGCAATCAGGCACGGCTTTGAGCCGCTTCTGCTTGTCCCGATCGCCTTCGGCATGCTTCTTGTCAATATTTATCCGGATATTATCATAAGCCCGGAAGAAGCGTCGAACGGAACAGGCGGACTTCTTTATTACTTTTATGTACTTGACGAGTGGTCGATCCTGCCCTCTCTGATCTTCCTTGGAGTCGGCGCCATGACGGACTTCGGACCGCTCATCGCAAACCCGAAGAGCTTCCTCCTCGGAGCCGCTGCTCAGTTCGGCATCTTTGCCGCGTATCTGGGAGCTATGGCGATGGGATTCTCTGACAAGGCGGCCGCAGCGATCTCGATCATCGGCGGCGCTGACGGGCCGACATCCATTTTCCTTGCAGGAAAACTGGAGCAGACTGCGATCCTGGGACCGATCGCAGTTGCGGCATATTCCTATATGTCCCTAGTCCCGATCATCCAGCCGCCGATCATGAAACTGCTCACCACGGAGAAAGAGCGCAAGATCAAGATGGAGCAGCTCCGTCCGGTGTCCAAGCTGGAGCGTATCCTGTTCCCGATCATCATTACGATCGTGGTATGCGTGATCCTTCCGACGACGGCTCCTCTTGTGGGAATGCTGATGCTCGGCAATCTGTTCAAGGAATCCGGCGTCGTGAGACAGCTGACGGATACCGCTGCGAATGTCCTTATGTATATCGTAGTCATCCTGCTGGGAACATCCGTAGGCGCGACGACCAGCGCGGAGGCGTTCCTGAACTGGGACACACTTAAGATCGTATTCCTGGGTCTGATCGCTTTTGCATTCGGAACGGCTGCCGGCGTCCTCTTTGGAAAGCTCATGTGCTGGGCAACCGGAGGCAAGGTGAATCCGCTGATCGGCTCGGCAGGAGTGTCCGCCGTTCCGATGGCAGCCCGTGTGTCGCAGAAGGTGGGGGCAGAGGCTGACCCGACCAACTTCCTTCTGATGCACGCGATGGGACCGAATGTTGCCGGGGTTATCGGGACCGCGGTCGTAGCAGGAACATTCATGGCGATCTTTGGCGTTAAGTAGAAAAATGGAGGAGAAATATATGGCAGAAATAGAAAAGAAACCGGTTAAAATAACGGAGACGATCCTTCGTGATGCACATCAGTCTCTGATCGCCACCAGGATGACGACAGAGCAGATGCTCCCGATCGTCGACAAGATGGACAAAGTCGGTTATCACGCGGTCGAGTGCTGGGGCGGAGCTACTTTCGACGCTTCCCTGCGCTTTCTGAAGGAGGATCCCTGGGAGAGACTGAGAAAGTTCCGCGACGGCTTCAAGAATACAAAGCTGCAGATGCTGTTCCGTGGACAGAACATTCTCGGATACCGTCCCTATGCAGATGACGTAGTGGAATATTTTGTTCAGAAATCCTGCGCAAACGGGATCGACATCATCCGTATCTTTGACTGTCTGAATGATATCAGGAATCTTCAGACAGCGGTCACGGCGGCGAATAAGGAGAAGGCGCATGCCCAGGTGGCAATGTCCTATACTCTGGGAGATGCCTACACGCTGGACTACTGGGTGGATTTGGCAAAGCGCATCGAGGACATGGGTGCCAATTCAATCTGTGTGAAGGATATGGCGGGACTTCTCTGCCCCTACCAGGCGACAGAACTTGTGTCTGCACTGAAGGAGGCGGTCGATATCCCGATCGAGATGCATACCCATTATACGTCCGGCGTGGCGTCTATGACTTACATGAAAGCGGTGGAAGCGGGGGCGGACATCATTGACACGGCGATCTCGCCCTTTGCCCTCGGCACATCCCAGCCGGCCACAGAGGTGATGGTGGAGACCTTTAAGGGGACGCCTTATGATACAGGGCTGGATCAGAACCTTCTGGCAGAAATCGCGGATTACTTCCGGCCGATCAGGGACGACGCGCTCAAGAGCGGTCTGCTGAATCCGAAGAACCTTGGCGTGAATATCAAGACGCTTCTTTACCAGGTGCCGGGAGGAATGCTCTCCAACCTTACGTCCCAGCTTAAAGAGCAGGGGGCGGAGGACCGCTTCTATGATGTGCTGGAGGAAGTGCCGCGCGTGAGGAAGGACCTGGGCGAGCCTCCGCTTGTCACCCCGTCCTCTCAGATCGTCGGTACTCAGGCGGTGCTCAATGTCCTTATGGGAGAACGCTATAAGGTCGCCACGAAGGAGACGAAGGATATTCTTGCGGGCAAATACGGCGCAACAGTCAAACCGGTGAACAAGGAACTGCAGAAGAAGATCCTGGGTGAGGATGCCGAGATCATCACATGCCGTCCGGCGGATCTTATCCCGAATGAACTGGATACGCTCCGCAAAGAGTGCGAGAGATGGATCCGGCAGGATGAAGACGTGCTCACCTATGCGCTGTTCCCGCAGGTCGCAGTCGATTTCTTTAAGTACAGAGAGGCGCAGCAGACCAAGGTAGACGAGACGGTAGCCGACACAGAAAACGGGGCTTATCCGGTGTAGCCGCAAGATCAAAGACAGCAGAAACTCAATGCAGAGCCTGAAAAAGAGGGCTCTGCATTTTTTATGAAATTTGTTTGTGCTGGAAATACTTTAGTGGTATCATAGGAATGTGATTTTACTGACAGGAGGACTTTTGCAGTGAAAATTTCTGAGAGAATAGATGCGCTGCGCCGAGAGATGCTGCGGGAGGGGATTGATATCTATCTTGTCCCCACGGCAGATTATCACCACAGCGAATATGTGGGAGAGTACTTCAAGGCGCGGCAGTTTCTGACCGGATTCACCGGCTCTGCCGGAACGGCATTGTTTACTGCGGAAAAAGCAGGGCTGTGGACAGACGGCAGATATTTTATCCAGGCGGAAAAGGAGCTTAAGGGTACAGGGGTTGTACTGTATAAGATGGGAGAGCCCGGAGTGGATACGATCGAAGAGTTCCTTGAAAAAGAGCTCCCGGAGGGAGGCACGCTTGGGTTCGACGGAAGGACAGTAGGGCTTGGCGAGGGAAGAAAGTATGAGAAAATTGTTAGGAAGAAGAATGGAAGGCTGATCTGCCAGCATGATCTTGCCGGCTGCGTGTGGAAGGACAGGCCGCCCATCTCCCGGGAAAAAGCGTTTCTGCTCGACACCCGCTGGAGCGGGGAGAGTACAGCTTCCAAGCTCGCCCGTGTCCGAGAAAAAATAGCGGAAGAACATGCGGATGTACAGGTGCTCTCCAGCCTGGATGATATTGCCTGGATGCTGAATATCAGAGGGAATGACGTGGCATACTGTCCGCTGGTGCTTGCTTATGCCCTGATCTATAAGGAACGTGTGGAATTGTTTGCCGACAGAGAGAAGTTCTCGGATGAGATCATGGATTCCTTTCGGGAGAATCGTGTTGCAGTCCGTCCCTATGACGGAATCTATGAAGCTGTCCGCGGATTCGGAGAAGGAGACAGGGTGCTGCTGGATCCGGAGAGCACCAGCTACGCACTCTACAGCAATATTCCTGCAGGAGCTGAGATCGTGGAGGCACAGAATCCGCAGATACTGATGAAATCCAGAAAGAATGATACGGAAGCAGACAATCTGAGAAAAGCACATCTGAAGGATGGGACCGCCCACACGAGATTCATGTACTGGCTGAAGAAGAATGCAGGGAAGATCCCCATGACGGAGAGATCCGCGGCTGCGAAACTGGAAGAGTTCCGTGCGCAGCAGGAAGGATATCTGGGTGCAAGCTTTGAGCATATCAGTGCATTTGGAGAGCACGGCGCGATCGTACACTACAGTGCTTCGCCGGAGACGGATGCGGAACTTCAGGAAGGAAAGCTGCTTCTCACAGATACCGGCGGACACTACTGGGAAGGCTCCACGGATATCACGAGAACAGTGGCTCTGGGCAGCGTGAGCCGGGAGGAAAAGGAGCATTTTACGATCGTGGCAAGAGCGATGCTGCGCCTTGCAAATACGGTGTTCCTGCATGGATGTACAGGCGCGAATCTGGACTGCATCGCCAGGGAAGTGTTCTGGAAGGAGCGCCTGAACTTCAATCACGGCACAGGACACGGCGTGGGATATCTTATGAATATCCACGAGGCTCCGATCAATTTCCGGTGGCGCGAGGGCAGGACACCTGCGCCGGTGCTGGAGAAGAACATGGTGATCACGGATGAGCCCGGCGTCTATATTGAGGATTCGCACGGGATCAGGCTGGAGAATGAACTTCTGGTGCAGGAGGATGAGAAGAACCAGTATGGGCAGTTTATGCACTTTGAGATCCTCACGTTTGTCCCGATCGATCTTGATGCGGTCCTGCCGGAGCTGATGTCCGTGGAGGAACGCGCCATGCTCAATGCCTATCACGCAAAGGTATATGAGCTGATCGGTCCTCGTCTGCCGGAAGAAGAACGAAAATGGCTGAGAGAGTATACCAGACCGGTTTGAAAAATAGTAGGAATAAGGAACTGAATGAAGTGATGGAAGTAACAGAAAACAGTACGAATGAATTAATTGCCAGGATCGAGGCGAAATACGATAAGATGAGCAAGGGACAGAAACGGCTTGCCGACTATGTCTGCCAGAATTATGACAAAGCTGTCTTTCTCACCGCAGCCCGCCTGGGCGAGATCGTGGGAGTCAGTGAGTCCACTGTGGTCCGGTTCGCCACACAGCTGGGATACAAAGGGTACCCGGGATTCCAGAAGGCGCTGGAAGAACTGGTGAGGAATAAGCTGAACTCGATCCAGAGGATGGAAGTGACTTACGGGAGGATCAGCCAGAGTGAGATCCTCGAGACAGTGCTTCAGTCCGATATAGAAAAGATCAAGCTCACGCTCGCGGCGATCGATCACAAAGCGTTCAATCTTGCCATTGATACGATACTGAATGCAAGAAAGATCTATGTGATCGGGATTCGGAGCTGCGCCCCCCTGGCGTCGTTCCTGACATTTTATCTGAATCTGGTCTGCGAGGATGTCACTGCGGTAAATACGAACAGTTCCAGTGAGATCTTTGAGCAGCTCATCCGGATTGGGGAGGAGGACGTGATCATCGGGATCAGTTTTCCGCGTTATTCTATGAGGACGCTGAAGGCGCTGGAGTTCGCCAGCAACCGGAAGGCGAAGGTGATCACGCTTACGGACAGCATCCATTCGCCCATGAATCTGTATTCTTCCTGCAACCTGATCGCCCGCAGCGATATGGCGTCTATCGTGGATTCTCTTGTGGCACCGCTCAGTGTTGTGAACGCGCTGATCGTGGCGCTCTGCATGAAGAAGCAGAAGGAAGTCGTCAGCACTCTGGAGATGCTGGAAAAGATCTGGGGCGAATATCAGGTGTACAGCGGAGATGAACTGAACCCTGTAAGCGGCACCGTGTCCGTAGGAGGACAGGAAGATGAAGAAAAGAAGAAAGGCGGAGACAGCGAATGAGCAGTGTGATCGTGATCGGCGGAGGCGCCGCGGGAATGATGGCGGCTGTTTTTGCCGCCCGCAGCGGCAGGAAGGTCCGCCTTCTGGAAAAGAATGAGAAACTTGGGAAGAAGCTGTTCATCACAGGAAAAGGCAGATGCAATATCACCAATGCCGCGGATGTGGAGGAACTCTTTCCGGCAGTTGTGAGCAATCCGAAATTTCTGTACAGCGGATTTTACAGCTTCACGAATGAAGCGGCCGTCGAGTTTTTTGAAGAGCTGGGTGTGAAGACAAAGGTGGAGAGAGGCGGCAGGGTATTCCCTGTCTCAGATCATTCTTCCGATGTGATCAGCGCCCTGAGCCGTGAGATGCGGAGGCTGGGCGTAAAGGTGTCTCTCGAAACAGAGGTGAAGCGTATCCTGTGCGAAGACGGGCGCGCATCGGGCGTTGAGACTGCCGGCGGGGAGCAGATACAGGCGGACGCTGTGATCGTCGCTACGGGAGGAATCTCCTATCCATCGACAGGTTCCACGGGAGACGGATACCGTTTTGCCCGGGAGTGCGGACACCGGGTGACGGATCTGTCCCCCTCCCTTGTCCCGATGGAAGTGAAAGAGTGGTATGCCAGAGAACTTATGGGGCTGTCGCTGCGCAACATCGAGATCCGGGTGACGGACGGCGGAAAGAAGCTGTATGAAGAGTTCGGCGAAATGCTCTTTACCCATTACGGAGTGACCGGTCCGGTCATCCTGAGTGCCAGCAGTATCGTGGGAAAGCGGCTCAAGGAGAGGGAACTCACGCTCCATATCGACCTGAAGCCGGCCCTGACCGAAGAACAGCTGGACAAGAGAGTTCTGCGGGAATTTGAGGCGAGCCGCAACCGGCAGTTCAAAAATGCAGTGGACAGCCTGTTTCCTGCAAAACTGAAGCCTGTGATGGTGGAACTTTCCGGGATACCGGAGGAGAAAAAGGTCAATGAGATCACCCGGGAGGAGCGAAGCCGGTTCGTCCGGCTGATCAAGGACTTTACCATGACGCTGACCGGACTCAGAGGATACAGTGAGGCGATCATCACGAAGGGCGGCGTGTCCGTGAAAGAGATCGACCCCGGGACCATGGAGTCGAAGCTGGTGAAAGACCTGTACTTTGCAGGAGAGGTGCTGGACCTGGATGCGGTGACCGGAGGCTATAACCTGCAGATCGCCTGGTCCACCGGATATCTGGCGGGCGTAAACGCAGGGGGAGAATGAGAAGAGAAAGGAATCTAGATTTACGGAGGAGAGACAGATGGGATACAATGTAGCGATCGACGGGCCCGCAGGCGCGGGAAAGAGCACTATCGCGAAGCTGGTGGCGAAGAAGAAAGGATATATCTATGTGGATACAGGTGCGATGTACAGAGGACTTGCGATCCATTTTCTGAAGAAAAAGGCAGATCCGGAGGACCGGCAGGCAGTGGCGGAGGCGTGCAGGGACGCGGAGGTCACTATCGGATATGAGGATGGTGTCCAGCAGATCTATCTGAACGGGGAGAACGTGACCGGTATGCTCCGCACCGAAGAAGTAGGCAATATGGCATCAAAGACATCCGCGATCCCGGAAGTGCGGGAGAAGCTCCTGGAGCTTCAGCGCTCTCTGGCAAGAGAGAAGGATGTGATCATGGACGGAAGGGATATCGGAACGAATATCCTTCCCAATGCAGATGTCAAGATCTATCTTACCGCCAGCGTGGAGACAAGAGCCCGCCGCAGATATGATGAGCTGAAGGAAAAGGGGACAGACTGCAGTCTGGATGAGATCGCCCGTGATATCAGAGAACGGGATGAACGCGATATGACAAGAGAGATCGCTCCGCTTAAGAAAGCGGAGGACGCTATCCTTGTGGACAGCTCGGACATGACGATACAGCAGGTCGTTGATGAGATCTGCGGTTACTGCAGATAACGGGAGGCTTTGGTAAGATGAAAGTGATCAAAGCGAAGACGGCGGGGTTCTGCTTCGGCGTGAAGCGGGCTGTCGAGACAGTCTATGAACAGGTGGAGAATTGCGGGAACGAGCAGATCTACACCTATGGTCCGATCATCCACAACGAAGAGGTGATCAAGGATATGGAGGCAAAGGGTGTGCGCGTCCTGAGATCAGAGGAAGATCTGGATGCGCTTTCGGGAGGAACTGTGATCATACGCTCCCACGGCGTCGAGAAAAGGATCTATGACAGCCTGAATGAAAAAAATGTCAGGATCGTGGACGCTACCTGTCCTTTTGTCAAAAAGATCCACAATATCGTCCGGGAGCAGAGCGCTCAGGGGAGATACATCGTGATCATCGGAAACCCGGAACATCCGGAAGTGATGGGGATCCGCGGATGGGCGGGAGATAAAGTGTCTGTGATACAGAACGCTTCGGATGCTGAAAATTTTTCTCCTGACAAAAATGAAAAAATCTGTATCGTTTCCCAGACGACATTTAATTACAATAAATTTAAAGATTTAGTTGAAATTATTTCTGAAAAGAGTTATGATGTAAGTGTTTTAAATACAATCTGCAAT
>CAJFQZ010000029.1 GCA_904419285.1 Lachnospiraceae bacterium UBA1818 | reverse complement strand
AAATAGAAAAATGGCGCTTCGGCAGACAGCCCGGAGCGTCATTTTTCCGGTGTGTGGCCACACCGGATGTGCTTGCTAATCAGCAAGCCACTCCGGTATACCCTGTCATCATGAGTATCCCATTGGACCAGAGTATATCGGGCGGAACCTGGAAGATGCGGCTGCGCTGAAAAACGGAGAGCTGCGGCGGGAGAAGCACCCGGTCCTGCCCTGCTGGTCTTATAAGGGGAAGTGGACAGAGTTCTATTATGACAAATAACGAGCACAGGAGATTTTGAACAGGAGGCTTTGTACTTATGAAAAAAATATTGTTAGTATCCATGTCATATAATGTGACAGATCTGCTGAAGAAGGAAGAGCCGAATCTGAAAGGAAAGACTGTGACCTATATCCCGACTGCGGCAATCGCGGAAGAGATCGAAGGGATGGCGGAAGCGGAGACGAAGATGCTGGAAGATCTGGGGCTGACTGTTGATGAACTGGAGGTCTCCACTGCTTCTGAAGATACTGTCAGGAAAAAGCTGACGGAGAACGACATGA
This sequence comes from Lachnospiraceae bacterium UBA1818, assembly GCA_904419285.1. GTDB lineage: Bacteria > Bacillota > Clostridia > Lachnospirales > Lachnospiraceae > Mediterraneibacter > Mediterraneibacter caccogallinarum. Next base: position 24,185 of record CAJFQZ010000029.1, on the reverse strand, counting down.
TCTTTGTGGGAGGAGGGAATACTTTCTTTTTACTTCAGGAACTGAAGCGGTCCGGGGCGGATAAGATCATTGCTCAGGAAGTGGCAAAAGGAAAATTCTATATTGGAGAGTCTGCAGGAGCGATCGCTGCCTGCCCTGATATCGGCTATTCCGCCGTCATGGATGTCCCGGAAAAGGCGCCTGAGCTGGCTGACTATACAGGGATGGGGCTGGTGGATTTCTATGTAGTTCCTCACCTGGGGCATCCGGAAATGGGGCCAGGGGCGGAAATGATCATTGAAAAGTATTCATCAGAACTGGATTTAAAGGGTATCAATGATTATCAGGCTATACTGGTCGAAGGAGACCGGGTGAGCATACTGCCTGAATCGTGCCCGGCGGAATGAACTCTGACCGCGCACATACAGAAGGAACGGCGGATGGGTTCAGAGGAAACCGGGGAAAGAAGGAGGCGGACAGCAGAAACTGACATGAAGATCAGAAAAGTAGACACAGATAAAAAAGAATACCTGCCCCTGCTTCTGCTGGCAGATGAGCAGGAGGATATGATCGACCGGTATCTTGACCGGGGAGAACTGTATGTCCTTGAGGATAACGGTGTGAAGGCAGTGTGCGTTGTGACTGACGAGGGAAACGGGATCCTGGAAATCAAAAATCTGGCGGTCAGCCCGGAATTCCATGGAAAAGGGTACGGCAGACGCATGATCCGATTTGTAGCAGGTTCCTATAGAGCTCGCTTTAAGGTTCTGTATGTGGGCACAGGGGACAGTCCTGCAACAGTGCCGTTTTATGAGAAATGCGGTTTCCGCAGGTCACATGTGGTCCGGAATTTCTTCACAGAGAATTACGATCACCCCATCTATGAGTGCGGCAGACAGCTTGTGGATATGGTTTATCTGAAAATGGAGCTGCAGGAGGCAGAAATGAAAATAGAAAAAATAGATCACGATTTTTCAGTGTGCAGGGTGGAAGACTATTCTCAGACTGATCTGGGGAGTGAATACTGCTTCATTGGTAAGACGGATGAAGAGTGCTCACTTGTATGTATTACAGATGACATGCCTGGAAATGTGACCGACCACGATGACGGATGGAAGGCATTCCGGATCCAGGGAACGCTGGATTTTTCGCTGGTCGGGATACTTGCGAAGCTTTCCGCTCTGATGGCGGAAAATGGAATAGGGATCTTTGCGGTATCTACTTACAATACTGATTATATTTTGACAAAGAAAGAGAACTTTGAGAAAGCGATGGAAGTACTTGAACTTGCCGGATATGAGATTTCCTGAGGGGTTTCTCGGAAAAAGAACGGGAAGAGGGGGACCGCTACACCATGTGGCAGCAGTCCCCCTCTTGTCTTATTCCAGGATTTCCCGTACCCGTTCTAAAGGAAGATCACATTTTTCGGCGATCTCTTCAGCTGAACTGCCCTGCGCAGACAGCTTGAAAATAAGTTTTGCGAGATGGATGCCCTCGGCTCTGCCGCGCTCTATACCGCGCTCCATGCCGCGTTCATTTTCTTCTTTCAGCTCTTCAGCAAAGAGTTCTTTTAACGCATCGCACATTTTTCGCTCGACCTCCATTTCTGTCCAGTTTGCCCGCGTGATCAGATCCATTACAGCGGCATAGTCCTTTGAGTGTCTGTTCTGTTCATATTTTGCCACGATAGTTTGGATTTCCCTGCCGGCTTTCAGATCCATCCGGAGATTCTTCAGCCAGAAGTTTTCTTCCTGAGTCAGTTCTCGAGTGAGCAGGAGCTGCATGGGAATCGCATCTCCGGTCAGGTAATAGATTCCCTTATCTTGGCTTTCCACGTGTATTCCGCGGACTTTCAAGAGATGATTCAGCATTTCACGCGGGTAACGGCTGCAGGCAAAAGTGATCGTCAGTTCCTCCGGATCGATTTATTTTACCCTGTCAGTATTGGGTTGATAAAAGCAGGGGGCCATTGTAACTTTCTTTTCTCCATTTATCTCCTTTTTAGTATATCTAATTCGTTTTCGGGGTGCAACAATATCAGAAAATTTTATGGATATCAATGGAATCTCCTCCTTTTTCGGCACTTTTTAAAAATGTTTTGATTCGATGGTAATAAACGTTGAAATTGCTCGACTTTAGAGCGGAAAGTATATTTTGGGGCGGATGATCAGGGCGACAGCCCTGCCGTCCGGGACAATTTCCAGATTGTGCATATATCTGCCTGGAAAGAGTAAAGATAGGATAACATAAGCAGGATGAAAGAATAAGGGAGCCTTAGCTGAACCTTTGCTTTACGGATACCGGACGCCATGCTAAGATAGAAAAGGAAAAAACAAAGATAAAAACGCAACGTGCATCCTAAGGGATGTGCCAGAGCCGGTAGGTAGCCCGGCCGTCTCGTCTTAAGATGAGGTAAGTAACCTGCCCTCCGGGTTGTCCGTTCTTTGTTCATAATAAAAAGGAGGGTTTCGTTATGGACAAAGTAACAGGAAAACTGACAGTATTCTTTGAAGAACCGTTCTGGATAGGTGTGTTTGAGCGGGTGGAGGGAGAAATGCTTTCTGCCAGCAAGATCATATTCGGTGCAGAACCGAAGGAATATGAGGTTCTGGCGTTCATTCAGAAGAATTACTATCGGCTGAAGTTTAGTCCAGCTGTTGAAGCAGGTGTTAAGGAAAGAGCTTCGAATCCGAAGAAGGCTCAGAGAGAGGCTAGAAAGCAGACACATATGTCAGGAATCGGCACAAAATCGCAGCAGGCGTTGCAGATGCAGCGGGAAGAGAAAAAAATGCAGCGGAAAGATGTCGGCAGAGAGCGGAGAAAGGCTGAGCAGGATCGGAAATATGAATTGAAACAGCAGAAACGAAAAGAGAAACACAGGGGCAGATAATGTCCCTTGTTTCATAATAGGAGGATTATGATGCTTAATATCAGAAACGAAAGGGAATTAGATTACCAAATCGTAGAAGATATCACAAGAAAGGCTTTTTATAATGTATACGTTCCGGGATGTATGGAGCATTATCTTGTCCATATCATGCGGGAACATGAGGATTTTATACCGGAGCTGGATTTTGTGATCGAGCTTGACGGGCAGATCGTGGGGAATATTATGTACACGAAAGCAAAGCTGACAGATGAAGGCGGAACAGAGAAAGAAATCGTGACATTCGGACCTGTCAGTGTTCTGCCTGAGCATCAGAGAAAAGGGTACGGGAAAATACTGATTGAGTATTCTCTGAAATGCGCGGCTGAACTGGGGTATGAAGCAGTTGTGATAATAGGCAGCCCGGCAAACTATGTGAGCAGCGGCTTTCAGTGCTGCAGGAAGTATAATGTCTGCGTGGAAAAGGATAAATATCCTGCGGCAATGCTGGGTAAAGGAACTTAAGCCGGGTGCTTTGGACGGAAGACTGTGGTTTTCTTCAGACAGCCCTGTGATGATTGTTGATGAGAAGAAAGCACAGGCCTTTGACGACAATCTGGAGAAAATGGAGAAAAAATGGATGCCGAGCCAGGAAGCATTTTATATTATGAGCCATGCATTCGTGGAGTAGAAGTAATGATAGATTAGGCAAGTGCCGTGTATCCAGAATACGCACCACGGCCCTTTAGGGAAGACTCAGAAAAAGCTGCCAATAAGTTTTGGGGGAAATATGGTACAGATAAGATTGAGACGGAATGTGCTTTGTTAGATCGGGTTCATGATGCATATATTTTGCGCCCGCCATATTTATATGGTCCAATGAACAATGTATATAGAGAGGCTTTTGTATTTGATTGTGCAAAAACAGATAGAAAATTTTATTTACCTCAAAATGGCGAAATGAAGCTGCAATTTTTCCATGTTAGAGATTTATGCAAAATGATGGAAGTAATTATCAATAACAAACCTGCAGAACATATATTGAACGTTGGTAATCCGGAATCTGTATCTATCAAAGACTGGGTAGTCAAATGTTATGCCTGTTATGGAAAAACTCCAGAATTCATATATGTATATGATGATATAGAACAAAGAAATTATTTCAGTTTTTATAATTATGAGTATAAATTAGATGTTGAACGTCAAAAAAAGATATATTCAGATACTATTCCCTTGGATACCGGACTGAAGGAAGCTGCAAAGTGGTATGATGAACATGAAACAGAAGTAAATAAAAAACCATATTTTCAGTATATTGATGCAAATTTTTCTTGAAATATTCATTGGCATGCAGAAACTAGTACAGTGAAAAATACGCGGGAAAACCCGTTGTCAAAGACCTTTGACAGCCCGAAAACAGGGGAAAACGTGGATGTCAAGGACCTTTGATAGACCACATCTTTTGAGGTGAATTAAAATTTGAATTAGAGGAAGACAGAAAATGGAGCAGGGAGCTATGCAGCAATGCTTGTGGAACGGGATACGATGTTTTTCTTGTGGCTGCTGGGATAGTTCCTGCGATAAGAAAACATAGAGACGAGGGAAAAGACATGAGATTTATTATTGAACATCTGGAGAAACATTTTGATAAGAAGGAAGTACTGAAAGATATTGATTTTACTTTTGAAGAGGGAAAGATCTACGGGCTCCTGGGACGCAACGGCGCGGGTAAGACTACGCTGTTTAACTGTATCAACCGGGACATCAAGGCAGACGGCGGGACCTTCTTCCTGGAAGAAGACGGAACACGCAGGGAAGTGGAGCCGGAGGATATCGGGTATGTGCTGTCAATGCCGGCTGTGCCGGAGTTCCTGACCGGGCGGGAGTTTCTGAAGTTCTTTCTGGATATTAACTCAGATTCTATCCGGGAACCGAAGAGCATTGATGAGTATTTTGACTTTATGAGCATTGAGCCGGAGGACCGGGACAAACTGATGAAAGATTATTCCCACGGAATGAAAAATAAGATGCAGATGCTGGTCAATATCATTGCGGAGCCGAAGATCCTTCTGCTCGACGAGCCTCTGACTTCTCTTGACGTGGTCGTGGCGGAAGAGATGAAACAGCTTCTCCGCTCCCTGAAAGACGGGCGGATCACTATTTTCTCCACCCATATCATGGACCTTGCGCTGGATCTGTGTGATGTGATCGTGCTGCTCAGCCACGGGGAGCTGGAAGTAGTGGAAAAGTCTAATCTGGACAGCAGGGAATTTAAGGAGAAGATCATTGCGGCTCTGAGGGAGGAAGATCATGTATAAAACATTACGCCTTTCTTTTTCACTTAAAAATACATACCGGGTAAACAGTATCCTGTTTGCCCTCAAGCAGATCCCTTTGATCAAGAGGATTCTGCCGGATGCGCTCTACGGAGTGAGAGGGCTGAAGATCTTTGCAAATATCATTTCTATCATATGGGAAGTTATTGTAGTCTTTCTTGGGAAATTTTTATATTTCATCACCATGGTCTGCGGGATTGGAATCCTGTATAAAAACGTCCCGGCGGATCAGGCGTTCCTTCACATCCTGCTTTTTCTGACAGTCATCGGAGCGTACATGAATACCAGTATGTTCAATCCCACCCGGGATAAATATTACGCCATGATCCAGCTTCGCATGAATGCACGGGAATATACGCTGGTCAACTATGGATATATGATATTGAAGGTGATTGTGGGCTTTCTGCCATTCTCAATTCTATTCGGAATGCAGAGAGAGGTGCCGCTCTGGTTCTGCATCCTGATCCCGTTTTCTGTGGCGGGACTCAAGATGGCAGTAGCCGCGTATTCCCTGTGGGATTACGAGAGAAGTGGTTTTGTCTACAATGAAAACAAGATCAAGAAACATCTCTGGATATTTGCAGCAGTCCTGCTGGCGTTTGCCTATGCCCTGCCTGCCGCGGGGATCGTCCTCCCTTCTGCTGTGTCCATGGGTGTGATGGGGCTGTTCATCCTGGCGGGGATCCTCAGCGTCTGGAAGATCATAGCGTTTGGACATTACCGGGAAGTCAATCAGGAGCTGCTCGCCCAGGTTGTCAACCAGATGGATGCGGTAAAGCAGGTCGCAAGAACAGTGAGCGATAAATCGATCTCCACAGATGCTTCCATCACAAGTAAACGCAGAGGTTTTGAATACTTAAACGATCTCTTTATCAAGCGTCACAGAAAGATTCTCTGGAAATCCACGATCCGCATCGCAGAGATCTGCTTTGTTTTAAGCTGCGCGGCAGTCATCGCTCTGACGATGGTGCCGGAGGCCCAAAAAGACATTAATGAACTTATCATGACCTGGCTTCCGTATTTTACATTTATTATGTATGCGATCAACCGGGGAACGGGCTTTACAAAGGCGCTGTTTATGAACTGCGACCACAGTCTGCTGACCTATTCTTTTTATAAGCAGCCCCGCTTTATATTAAAATTATTCCGGATCCGGCTGCGGGAGATCATGAAGATAAACGCCCTCCCTGCCGTTGTGATCGGAGCCGGACTGTGCGCGATCCTGTATGTTTCCGGCGGAACGGAGAATCTGCTGAATTATGTGGTACTGTTTGTGTCGATCCTCTGCATGAGCCTGTTTTTCTCCATCCATTACCTGACAATCTATTATCTGCTTCAGCCATATAATGCCGGAACAGAGATGAAAAGCGGTATGTATCAGGTCATTCTCTCTGTTACCTATCTGGTCTGCTTCTTCCTGATGCAGGTCAGGATGCCGATCCTGGTATTCGGCATTGCCTGTATTGCATTCTGTGTGGTCTATTCTATTGCGGCATGCATTCTTGTGTACCGGTTTGCGCCGAAGACATTCAGGCTGAGAACCTAAGAGAAAAAGTGCGAACAGTACAAAAAATTGGACAGAGACGACGGAAAATCCTGCCTCTGTCCAATTTTAGATTTTATAGCTCGAAAGGAACTGTCTGCTCTGCATCAGATCCCATACTGTTTATAAAGTTCTTCGCGGTATTCCGGATCTGATGCGATCTTTACGATCAGATCATTTTTATTTTCTTTGCTGAGGAGAAGGATAAGCCGGCTGTAACGGTTGGAAGCGCGTTCCTGCCCAATCAGCTCGCCGCGTTCTAATCCGATTTTTTCGCCCTCCTCGCGTCCCTTTTCCAATGCGTCATTCCATATCATCTGTCCGAGTTTTGTCATTGCAACCGCCTCCTTAATTGATTCTAACTCTGTGTCATCCAGAAATTTTACTGCGAAAATATACAGGATTGCCTCCATTTTCTGAACTTCCTTTTGAGGAAAAGTAGTTTCTGCGTTTCTGAGCACTGCTATGCATTGAAGGATGCGCTCCTTTTGAGTGGAGTGCCCGCCCATGAGCGGGGAGAAGAGCAGAGGAATGATGTCCTCACGGGTCAGAGCTGACGCTGACTTTTTGTCCAGCTGTTTAAGCAGCAGATCCGCATTGATGTCTTTCAGCCGGATCAGTCTTACCCGGTATGTATTGATCCCTTCTGTGATACTGTCCCGAAGCTTCTTTACCCCTGCTGAACAGATAACATAGGTTATCACCGGGGCGTTGTAAATCCTTGCGGTAGAAGCTTCGTATTCCCGGAAGCGTTTCAAATCTTCTTTGGAAATGGAATCACTCTCGAATTCAAAGTGATAATACATACCGTTTTCCATCTCGAAGAGAAAATCTTCGTACATGTGACGGGTTTCCAGTTCCACCATCTCCGTTGGAACTGCCCGGAGCGCCCGTTCCCTGATACCAAGCCAATGGATCAGTTCATCTCCGAAGTAGGCCGCCGCAGATTTGAGAGCCAGGTCTTCGGAATGTGCGGGTCCGTCTTTTCTTCTGTTTTTGTCCTGCAATTTAGCCTCCGTTTCCGGCGGCACAGGACTGTCTCCATATCATTATAATATCACATCATACAGCAGTCTGCCTTTTCTTTTCGTGAATTTTTATGTTCTTTTCCATTGGATATCTGTCCGAGATGGACTGCGATATTCAGATGAGCGCCGGATGAAATCCATCCGGGATATGAAAGTATTGAATCTGGATCAAATCAGATATGGCGGCAGCGCTGTGTCAGGACTGCTATCTGTGGGGAAAATGATACCATGTCGGGAAGAGAATAGCAAGAGAACACATGTGCTGAAGCCTTTGCAAGAGGTATGTTATAAAGGGAAAGGGCAGTTGAAGATGCGGAGAGCGGCTGGTATAATTAAGATAAAAATCAGAAGCAGCAAAGTTTGAACTTGTGTTCAAAGAACATGGCCGCGGAGCGCATGGATGTCCCGATGAAATTTGTAAACGCCTGTATGCGGGAATATTTTGACATGAAGTGAAGCTGTAGAAAATGAGAGGAAGTGTAAGTATGTTCCATCTGATGCCGATCAAGCTGTGGAGAAATGTTTCGAGCATAATGGTCCTGGCTGCATTTCTTGCAGCAATGGCAGGGACGTTTTTAGCTGACGGGAGCATTGTTGTACATTGGGGAGAAAACGAGATGCCCAATAACTCGGCGGGGAAATGGATCCTGTGGGCAATGCTGCTTCTTTCTGTCCTGTCAATGTTTTCATACAGCAGCATGATGAAAGAACGTCCGGGATACAATGTGCCCGTCGGCAGAGAGATGGCATGCGCTTTATCAACGGGTATGGTATCTGTATTTTCTCTTGTGGATGTAGTGCTGGCTGTATATAAGTTCTATCCCGTGACAGCTGTTCCGGTGATCGGTACAGCAGCGATTGTCTGCAGTTTGATCTTGTTCGTGGTGACTGCATATATCAGGCAGCATAACAGCAGCCGGGCAGGGGAAGAAAAGTAAATGGAGGAGGAATTTAACATGCTGATTGATTTTAATGAAATAAAAGAAATGACCGTTCCGGGGATAAACGGCGGCACTGGCGAAATGACGGCAAGGATGTACATGAGCGATGCGGGAAAAATCATACCGTGCAGGATCCATGCCGGCGGCTCGATCGGCATGCACAGACATGAGACGAGCGATGACATTAATTATATCATTTTCGGAAACGGGAAAGCCGTATGTGACGGAAAAGAGGAGAAACTGACAGCGGGAACCTGCCATATCAGCAGGAAGGGATCCGAACATAGTATCCGCAATACCGGAGACGAGGATCTGGTCATGCTTACCATCGTTGTCGAGCGGTAAAGGAGGCTGACGGAATGAACAGATGTCCCTGGTGTATGTGCAATGATAAAATGATCCGATATCACGATGAAGAGTGGGGCGTTCCGCTTCACGATGATCAGAAACAGTTTGAGTTTCTGATGATGGAAGTGATGCAGTGCGGTCTGAACTGGAATATGATGATACAGAAGCGGGAGATTTTCCGGGCCTGCTTTGACAATTTTGATTTTGATAAAGTGGCAGAGTACGGGGAAGAGGATGTTGAGCGGATCCTGAATACGGACGGGATGATCCGTTCCAGAAGGAAGATCGAGGCTGTGATATATAATGCCCGCTGCTTTCAGAAGATACGGGAGGAATTCGGATCTTTCAGCGAATACATCTGGAACTTCACAAAGGGAAAAACCTATCTTTATAATGGACATCAGAGGGGCGAGATACCGGCAAGGAACGGCCTTTCGGATAAGGTGAGCAGGGATCTGAAAAAGAGAGGCATGAAATACATGGGTTCCGTAACCGTTTATTCCCATCTGCAGGCGTGCGGGATCATCAATGACCACCAAGAATCCTGTTTCCGGTATGCGGAGCTTCTGGAGATATCGGATGCGGTTCACAGGAGAAGAGATAAGGAGTAAGAAAAGCTGCGATGGAAAGGAACAGCAAAACAGATGAGTTTTATTTTTGAAAGGGAAGTCTCAGTATGATCAGAAAAATGCAGACAGCAGATATAGACAGAATCGCGGAAATCTGGCTGGATACAAACCTGAAAGCCCACGATTTTATACCGTCGGAATACTGGAAGGGAAATTATGGCGCTGTAAGAGAAATGATTTCTCAGGCGGAAGTGTATGTATATATAGATGAGAACAAAAATGAGATCCAGGGGTTTATCGGACTGGATGAGGAATATATTGCAGGAATTTTCGTCTGGAGTGAGGCGCAGAGCCGGGGGATCGGGAAGTGCCTCCTGGACTGGGTGAAGGAGGAGAAAAGAAAACTGACCTTGAATGTATATGCGCGGAACCCGGGAGCAGTACGGTTTTACCAGCGGGAAGGATTCCGGATCGCGGGGGAAGATACTGATGAGGATACCGGTGAAAAAGAATATCTGATGTGCTGGGAAGCAGAAAAAGATTCGGACAGTATTTGTGACTGAGTGAAAGAAACAGGAATAAGCAGCGAAAGGAATGAAATAAATATGGATTTTCAGGTTATGAGAGCAACAGAGACATGGCAGCAGGCGGGCGCATATTATGTGCGCATTCAGGCGATGGCGAGGCAGCACCACATCACTCTGCGGGAGGAGTTCGACGAACACGATACCCCTGATACAAAATATATTGTAGTACTTGACGATGACTTTCCGGTCGCCACCTGCCGGCTGTACGAGCTTCCGGAGGAGACATACGGAGAAGGCGCACCGGTCCGTCCTATGATGTTCGGGCGGATCGTCGTTCTCCCTGAGTACAGGAAGCAGGGGCTTGGCCGGCTTGTGGTCACCGAGGCGGAGAAGTGGGCCCGCGAGCTTGGCTGCAGAAAGGCAGTCCTCGACAGCCGGGATGTGGCGGTCGGTTTCTATGAAAAGCTGGGCTATACGGCAGATTACAGCAGGATCGTGAAAGGGTGGACTTTTGACTGTATCCACATGGAGAAGATGCTGGACGGAGCGGATCAGTGAGCGGTTCTGTGGAGCGGAACGTCTGTGGAAGACCGACTGGCCGGGAGAGAGCAGTCTTAATAGAATTTTAAAAATTTCTTTGAGAAAATCCATACTTTTGTCTGATATGATTTGCAAAAATTGAAAAGGAGATAGATATGGAAAAGATTTTAACGGTTTTATCAGGAGTTCTGGTCGTGTTTCTCGCGGCTTCGGCAATATATTCATGGCTTACAGGACAGTATCCGGTTTTCAGTCTTGCAGCAGCGGTGATCCTGCTTGTTTTACTGGTCATCCGGGCAGTTTGCAGAAGATCCGGGAGAAAAGGCTGAATTTAAATATGAAATATACATTACAGTAAAATAAAAAGACAAGAAAAATCCACTGTATCGATCTGCTTTTTCGTACAGTGGATTTTCAACTTACTACATCCATGGGACTTACCTCCTTATTTAGTTTTATCTATTTGAAACTATTCTCCTGAATAGTGTTTTCCGATTTCAGATTACCTTCCCATTGGACTATACCTCTTTTCTTTAGAATTTTGGAATTTAGATTAAGTTTTTGGTGGTCCGTCCTCCTTTTCTTTTGATGGTTATATAATAACTCACAATGTTTAAAATGTCAATATAAAATCTGATAAAAAATATAATAAAATTAAATATTCTAAATATTCAGAAAAATATAAGCGCTTCTGCACAAATGAATCAGAAAATGTTTTGACCTGAGAGAGGATTGAATATAGAATAAACACAATAGTATAACAGGAGAAAAATTATGAAAATTGCAGTTTTATCAGATACCCACGGTCTTCTGCGTCCGGAGGTCCTGCGGATCATCGCGGAATGCAGTGCAGTGATCCATGCGGGCGACATTAATTCGCAGAGGATCATTGATGAAATGAAAGCGGCGGCAAAGCCGGACGTGCCTTTCTATATCGTGAGAGGCAACAACGATAAGGAGTGGGCAGAGTATCTGCCGCATCATCTGGAGTTCACTCTGGCGGGGATGAATTTCTACATGGTGCATAATAAAAAGGAGCTCCCGGCAGATCTCGCTGACCGGCAGATCGTCATATTCGGCCACTCTCACAAATATTTTGAAGAAGTAAAGGAAGGGCGGCTCTGGCTGAATCCGGGAAGCTGCGGGAGACGGAGATTCAATCAGGATATCACGCTGGCGGTGCTGAATATCGAGGATGGAAAATGGAGCGTGGATCGGATCGACATTGCCCATGGACCAGGGACATCCCGCGGAAATGACGGAGGGAAAAATGCAGGAAGCGGCAGCGGGGCATCGGCAGATCAGATTCACATGCCCGATGAAAAAGATCTGCTGAAGGTGATCACTCAGATCATGAAGCGGATGGACAAAGGGCAGGATGTGACTAAAATCGCCGGAGACCTGAAGATCGATCCAGAGTTTACCGAACAGATCTGCAGGATCCGGGTCACCCATCCCGGCGTGACGGCGCACGGGATCCTGGATAAGGTGGAGGTGAACAGGACGGGGAGATGAGTACGGAAATGAATATGAGGAGAAAGATTTTTCTGGTGATAACGATAGCGTGTATGACCGCCATCTTTCTGTTTTCTTCGCGGACCGGGGAAGAGTCGACAGGAGACAGCTATTTTGTGGGAAATGTGGTGGGAGAGATCTTTGTGCCGGGATTTGATGAGTGGAGCGAGCAGGAGCAGCTCGAATTTGCAGGGAAGATCGATCATCCGGTGCGAAAAACTGCGCATGCCATGGAGTATGCGGTGCTGGGGCTTCTGACTGCAGGCGCATTTATCGGCAGCCGGACAAGCATTCTCGCCGGTATCCTCATACCGTGGTGCATCGCCTCAGCCTACGCCGCGACGGATGAAATCCATCAGCTGTTTGTCCCGGGGAGAAGCGGACAGGTGTCAGATGTGCTGCTGGACAGCGCCGGAGTCCTGGCAGGTCTGCTCGTACTTGCAGGGGTGAGGCTGCTCAGGCAGAGGCAGAGAGAGGCGGCCGGAGGTGTGCATGTGGAATGAGCCGTTGTTAACTGTTCACACCTAACCGTCGCTGTCCAAAAAAACAGAGCGCATTCTAATTTTTCTATTGACAACACAAAAAATTGCGATATAATATAACCGAATTGTAAAAAGCCAATGCAAGGAACAGGACAGGACTTCCGATGCAGAGTGTTTTCAGAGAGTTCCCGGGCGGTGCGAGGGAACAGCACGGCAGTGAAGCCATCACCTGCGAGCAGTCAGGATGAAAGCGTGAGCGAGTAACCCGGACCGGAATTCCACCGTTATAAGGAAACCTGTTAATCCGTCGAATGGATATGGAGGTATCTGGACATCGTGCCGCTGTGAGGCGGGGAAGATGCGCTGGTACATCCGGGGTCTGCGGACGACAGGGATGAGAGACCGGAAATACCGGTAAAAGAAGTGGTAACGCGGAGAAAATATTTCGTCTTCTGACAGAGTGATCTGTCGGAGGACGTTTTTTATTTTACAGAAAAGCCCCCGAGGGCTTTTCTATAGAATAAAAGTCCTCCTTGCTCTTTTACATTCGTGGATGCGGAAGCATTCTTGCAACTTTCAGTTTACATGATAAAGGAGAGTAGAGAATTATGAACACACTGGTAATCGTATTGATCGCTGCTGTCTGCCTGATAGCGGCATACACGCTGTACGGACGGTGGCTGGCGAAGAAATGGGGGATCGACCCGAACGCGAAGACTCCTGCGGTCATTCACAACGACGGGCAGGACTATGTTCCGACAGACGGCTGGACAGTATTTGCACATCAGTTTTCATCCATCGCGGGCGCAGGCCCTGTCACCGGAGCAATCCAGGCGGCGGCATTCGGCTGGCTGCCGGTCCTTCTGTGGATCATTCTGGGAGGTATCTTCTTCGGAGCGGTAACAGACTTCGGAGCACTGTATGCGAGTGTCAAGAATGACGGAAAATCAATGGGGCTTCTGATCGAGAAATATATCGGAAAAGCAGGAAGAAAACTGTTCCTTGGTTTCTGCTGGCTGTTCTGTCTGATCGTTATCGCCGCGTTTGCAGATATGGTGGCTGATACATTTAACGCATATGTAGTGACAGACGGAGTGCAGACGCTTTCCGAAAATGCTACTGTAAACGGTGCGGCAGGAAGTATTTCCCTGTTCTTTATCCTGTTCGCGGTGGTATTCGGCGTAGTACAGCATAAAGTACACTTTACCGGATGGAAAGAAGTGGTATTCGGACTGGTATGTACGGTACTTGCATTTGTATTTGGTATGAACTTCCCGGTGATCCTGGGAAAAGATATGTGGGTATACATTGCATTTATCTATATCTTCCTTGCAGCGGTGCTGCCGATGTGGTTTGTGATGCAGCCACGAGACTATATGTCCACATTTATGTTTGTCGGAATGATCGCCGGTGCGGTGCTCGGCCTTCTGTTCGCGCATCCGACGATGAACCTTCCGGCATTTACAGGATTCCAGAATGAGAGCCTGGGGACACTGTTCCCGATCCTGTTCGTAACAGTCGCCTGCGGTGCGGTATCCGGATTCCACAGCCTGGTATCGTCAGGTACTTCGTCCAAGACCATCTCCAACGAAAAGGATATGCTCAAAGTCGGATACGGAGCGATGGTGCTGGAAAGCCTTCTGGCAGTGATCGCGCTCTGTGTTGCAGGTGCGGCTGCCGGTGCAGATGGAACTGCAGCAGTGGGAACGCCGTTTCAGATCTTCTCGTCAGGAGTGGCAGGATTCCTTGAGATGTTCGGTATCCCGGTCTATGTGGCGCAGAGCTTTATGACCATGTGCGTGTCTGCCCTGGCGTTTACAACACTGGATTCGGTTGCTCGTATCGGGCGTATGTCATTCCAGGAGCTGTTCAGCAAGGATGACATGGAGCACGCGGAAGGATGGAGAAAAGTCCTGTGCAATAAATATTTTGCAACGGTCATCACACTGGTATTCGGATATATCCTGACTCAGGTCGGATACTCCAATATCTGGCCGCTGTTCGGAAGTGCGAACCAGCTTCTGAGCGCCCTGGTACTGATCACGCTGTGCGTATTCCTGAAAGTTACGGGAAGAACACTGAAAACACTGGTGCCTCCGTTTGTGATCATGCTGATCGTGACATTTACAGCACTGGTCCAGAGATCCATTGCCCTTGTGAAGGCGTTTTCCGCAGGAACAGCTGTATTTATGGTTGAAGGGCTGCAGCTGATCGTGGCGATCCTGCTTCTGATCCTGGGAGTTACTATCGTGGTCACTTCAGGAAAAGAGCTTGTGAGAAAGAAAGCAGAGAAATGATAAATCATACGGAACTCTGACATTCTATAAAACAGAACAGAGAAAGAAGAACACCGGAGAAAGCGGGGGTGCCTGCTCTCTCCGGTGTTTCTTTAGGGTGGATATTTTTCACAAAGCAGACCATCAGTCAGAGATCTCGCTGACCATAAGGCTTTGCACGGTGCTCCGCCATCAGCCGGTTGATCTTATCCATATATCTGCTGTGGATGGCTTCATAATACCGGCGGCTCAGTGGTGCCTCCATACCGGAACCGAAACATACGCGGTCGTTTAATACTTCTTTGACATGATTATAATTTGCAATAAAACCCTGATGGATCTGCATAAAGACATCATGATCCAGACGTTTGTAAATATTCTTGAGCGTATCGTAACAGATCTGCTCCCCATCTGTACAGTGAAAAACACACTGATTTCGTCTTTTCTCGACATAGACAACTTTCTCAAGGTCGATAATGACACTCCTGCGTTCGAATGTGATTTCCAGATAGCGTTTTTCTGCCTCTTCCGCTTTCTTGTGGTACCAGTACTGCATTTCTGCTTTTTCCATTACTTTTTTTAAATCCAGATATTGAATGGGCTTCATAATATAGCCGATGGCATCAACTCCGTAAGCATTGAGTGCATAGGCGTTAAAGCTTGTCACAAAGCACAGCGCCATGTTTTTTCCTATGCGGCGAAGCTCCTCAGCTGCTGCCATACCCGAGAGCTCGGGCATCTCAATATCAAGAAAGATAACATCATAGTCCCTATTGCCGTGTTTTACCGCGTCAAGCAGAGCAGTAGCACTCTCCCACATATCCGGGGTGAGCGTGTGGCCGGTTTCATTCCCATAGACAGTTATCATCTTTTCTAATTCATCTCGGTAAAATTCTTCATCATCGCAGACTGCAATCCTCATTTCAGGCATTTTGATTCTCCTTCTTTGGCGGTATGAGCCATTGTACTGCAAAAACATGCTATCATTTTTTGGAAACAACTGCAATCTATATGTGGCGTTTGGCAGGAGAACGGTGATATTTGGATTTATATAAACAGCTATTTATAATTCGGCAGCATGATACAGACATGAAATGTATTTTCCGTATAGGTAATTTCAATTTGTCCGCGCAGATCGTTTACGGCCTTGCGGACATTTTTTATGCCGATTCCGTGAATGTCTGCATTATCTGTCTTCGTACTGGTAAAGACGCCGTCTTTTTCCCGTATCCTTTCTGCATGGCTGTTATCGACCGTGATGACAAGGATGGAATCCTCCTGCTGCAGATCCGCCTTGATCCATCCGTCAGAACATTTGGATGCCGCGGTGATCGCATTGTCAAGCAGATTCCCCAGAATTGTGATCATGGTAAAATCATCGATTTTCAGACTTGGAAAATTGCATGTGATTTCACATGAAATATTCTTCTGCTGTGCCAGGGCAGACTTTTCATTCAGGATGGCGGAAACTGCTGTGGATGACGTCTGGATGGGCGCCGTGTCTTTAAAACGCGCCCCGATCCTGCTGATATATTCGTGTATCTTTTCAAACTTTTTCTGCGCTGCATACCCATCGATTATAATGAGATGATTCTTGATGTCATGGCGGACAGAGCGGAGGATTTTCAGGTTCTCGTCTATCTGCAGGGCATAATCCGTCTGCAGACGGTTGATCTCAGCCTGCATTTTGTAATTGGCGTTTTCCTCTATCAGGATCAAAAACTTATCGTAGAGAGAAATACACAAAAGAACAAGTATGATCAAGGTTGAGAACAGCAACGGCATTATTTGCGATTCCGGCTCCCTGCGACAGATATAGAGCGTGGCATAGCTTAGCAAAAGGCAGACTGCTAAAATAATCACACTGAAATAGAGATAGTAGTGCGAACGGATCTTGCGGTTCTTTTTGTAGTTTGAATATAAAACATATGTAGTATAAGTAAGAAAACTCAGAATCATTAATTTGTAATACTCATATATGTCAGATGAAATAAGCAGCACGTAGTCATCAAAAATCAATGAATGTAAAAAAAGAAATACCAGTATGCTTATATAGGAGTAAAGCTCATATTTTATAAAAATAGAGAAGCCCTGCGTAAAATGGGAACGCGTAACGATGATTAAGAATAAAAAAGCGAACAATGTGGTTATCAAAGGAATTGAGACGGGGGTGAGAGCATATAACAGGTATGCACATATCAGTACAGATTTATATTTTACCGGTATCTTTTTAGTAACGTTTGTTTCGGTAAAACGGAGAAGAAGGAGGACATCAATAATATTTGTTAAGATATAAGTATAAATACGAAATAAATCACTCATAATATAAAACTCCTTTTCGATTAAATATTATAAAAGGAAATAGAGGGAAAATAAAGAGGGAAAAATACCAAATAGCACGAGTTACCTACCAGATAGCACAAGTTAGTTGAAAGAGTTTGGTATAGATGATAATGTATGCAAAAAAGAAGGAGATTGAAAATATGTGGACAAATCTGACAAAAAAAGACTTGATTAATTGTAATGGCGGTGGATTAACAGGGCGTACTACTTTCGTTAGTTGGGTAATAGATATGTTCAGTAAATTTAAATAAGAAGACTGATGGAGTATCAGCATGGAGAGGAACGGAGGTTTTTCTCTACGGTATGTGAATTTAATTGCCCGTATTCAGATATTTCCAGGGAAAATACTATGTATTTGAAAAAAGTGTCATTTAAGGAAAGAATGTGCTGTGATAGCCTAAAAGTGAGAAATATAACCTCGTTGCTGCTCCAGATTTCTGGACAGGGAATATCAAATGATAGCTTTAGGGAAAGTAAAAACAGGAGAAAACCATGAGATACTATTGTGTAAAACAACATGACATAACCGACTGCGGCGCAGCATGTCTCGCTACGATCGCCAAGCAGAACGGCTATAAGATACCCATATCCAAGATACGGGAGATCGCGGGAACAGATAAACAGGGAACGAACGCTTTTGGGATGATTAAGGCTGCGGAACAGCTTGGTTTTTCCGCCAAGGCCGTAAAAGGCGATCAGAAAGCGTTTTTTTCGGAATTCCCGCTACCCTGTATCGCTCATGTTATTGTTAACGGGAATCTCATGCATTATGTAGTAGTCCACAAGATCACGAAAAAGCAGATCATCATTGCGGATCCGGGGCGCGGCATCGTCAAACTTACTCCCAAAGAGTTCTTTGGGAAGTCGACCAGCCCCGGAAAGCCGCCGGAGTATCAGTGGACAGGAGTGCTGATATTTCTCGTGAAGTCGGAAAGCTTTGTAAAAGGAAATGAGACGAAAGGTCTCTTTCAGAGATTTTTTCATCTTCTCCTTCCCCAGAAAAATCTTCTTTTACATATTTTTATGGCGTCTCTTGTATATACCATACTTGGAATTGCAGGGGCATTTTACTATAAGGCGCTGATGGACGATATCCTGCCGGACGGACTGATCCGGACGCTTACCACGCTGTCTGTAGGCGTTATTTTTTTGAACATTTTTAAAGTGATTCTGGACGCCATAAGGTCGCATCTGCTGCTCTATCTGAGTCAGAAGCTGGATATCGCTCTGCTGCTGGGATATTACAGACATATACTGGAGCTTCCTATGAATTTTTTCGGCAGCAGGAAAGTCGGCGAGATCGTATCAAGGTTCAATGACGCGTCCAACGTAAGAGACGCCATATCAGGAGCGACGCTTACGATTATGATCGATACTCTGATGGCAGTGGGCGGCGCCATCGTTCTCTATATGCAGAATGCGAAGATGTTTGGAATCGCGGTGATCATGGTCGTGCTGTATGCGGTGATCGTACTTGGATTTCGTAAAAGCTATGACAGATGGAACCGAAATCAGATGGAGGATAACGCACAGCTTACATCGTATCTGGTGGAATCATTGAACGGGATGCAGACAGTGAAGGCGTTTAATGCTGAGAGAAAGGCGAACTATGAGACGGAGAGCAGATTTGTAAAACTTTTAAAGAGTGTATTCCGGCTCAGTTTTATAGGAAATATGCAGAATGCCCTGAAAGTATTTGTCGAGCTGGTAGGCGGCGTTGTGATCCTGTGGGTAGGCGGCGTAGATGTGATACATGGTTCGCTTACTATGGGGCAGTTGATCACGTTTCAGTCTCTTCTTGTGTATTTTCTGGATCCGGTTAAAAATCTGATCAATCTTCAGCCTCAGATGCAGACGGCAGTCGTTGCGGCTGACCGCCTCGGTGAGATCCTGGATCTGGAGGCTGAAAAAGGAGAGAGCGAGAGAAGAAAACTGCATCCGGAAAGCATCGCCGGTGATATTGAACTGAAGAACATTGATTTCCGTTACGGCACGAGAAAACTGGTGCTTGAAGATGTAAGTCTGACGATCAGAAAAGGGGAAAAAGTTGCTTTCGTCGGTGAGAGCGGATCGGGGAAGACCACCCTGGCAAAGCTGCTCCTTCATCTCTATCAGGCGGAGAGCGGCGAGATACTGATAAATGGGAATAACATAGAAGATATCCGGATCGAAACGTTAAGAGAACGGATTGCCTATATACCGCAGGAGACATTCTTGTTCAGCGGCAGTATCTACGAGAATCTGACGCTGGGAATTGATTATCCTGTGATGGAAGATGTTGTGGACGCTGCGAAGAAAGCGCAGGCTCATGGATTTATCAACGAGATGCCGCTTCGCTATGAGACGCGTCTGGAAGAGAATGGCGCGAATCTCTCGGGAGGTCAGCGGCAGAGGCTTGCCATTGCCAGGGCCATGTTGAAGAAACCGGACGTATTGATCCTGGATGAGGCCACCAGCAATCTTGACGCGGTGACAGAACGTGCTCTGGACGATACTATCCGGGAATTCTCAAAAGATATGACTACTATATTTATTGCCCACAGGCTGAGTACGATCAAAAACTGTGATCGGATCTATGTGATGGATAAGGGCAGGATCATTGAATCAGGAACACACGAAGAACTGAAAAAATTGGGCGGGAAGTACGCAGGTCTTGTAAGACACCAGTCGCTGGGAGGTGAAGAGTCATGAATCCGATCGTGATAAATATGGAAGATATGTCAGACAGTACGGAGGTGTATTCCTCCAGACCAAGCCCGATCTTTGCCATACTGATCTGGACGCTGGCGGGCATACTGGTGATCGCACTTGTATGGATGGGGCTGTTCCGCATTGATCTTGTGACCCATGCAGACGGAATGATAAGGAGCGGGGCGACGACAGCTACGATCACGAATGTAACAGACGGAACGATCCTTTCCTGGGAGGCAGAGGATGGAGAATATGTAAAGGAAGGACAGACTATATATTCCGTGGATCCGTCAGAACTTGAGAAACAGGAGAAAAGCTGTGTGGCTGAGCTGGAAAAGACAGAGCAAAGGCTGGAGATCCTGGAGGCTTATTATAAGGAATTGGATGGTGAGAACGGCACTTTGGATAAATGTAAAGAAAACAGCTATTACGAAGAATTTAAAACAAAGCTTGACGCCGTAAATATCAGCCGCGATATGGTGCAGGCGGACGCCGGTACTCAGCAGAGCCAGTATCAGAACAGTCTGAACAGCATTGACAGCTCGATCAGCAGCCTGATGGATCAGCAGGCAAAGTTAAACCAGATGATCTCTGACATAAGAAACAGGACGAACAGCTTCAGCTCGGATGAGGTATATTATCATACTGCTGTAGCAGGGTACATAGACCAGTATAACTATACAGCCAATCAGTATGACATCCAGATCGCAGAACTGAAAAGAGCGCAGGAGACGGCAGAGCAGCAGGCGGAGAGCTCCGGCACACAGACAGGCACAGAAACAGACGACGGAACAGACGCTGGGGCAGGAGTATTGGCAGATCCGTCAGCAGAGACAGGCAGTAATAAGCAGAGTGTAACAGATAACAGTAATGCTATCGCAGAACTGGAAAATCAAAAGGCACTGGCACTGAGTCAGCTTGAGACAGAGTCGATCGCGTCTGTAGAACAGTCACTGTCGTCGGTTCAGAGTAATATCGAGTCTCTGAAGACGAATCGGAGCGAGGCGGCGGGAAATCTAAGCGGACTGGATAACGGCTCGCTGGAACTTGGCACAGATCAGATTGTGACGAATGAAAAGAATACGGTTAACACTGAGATCAATACTTATGAGGAGCAGAAAAAAGAATACGAGGAGACACTGGAGACGATTCGCACGAGAATAGAGGAATGCGATGTGAAGGCGCAGTCCGACGGATATCTGAATCTGAGTGCAGAAAAAGCATTGGGCGACCGTGTATCCGCCGGTGAACAGATTGGTAATATCGTGCCGGAAGGAAACGGTGTATTCCGCACGGTGATCTATGTGGAGAATCAGGATATTGGATCCGTGCGCGAGGGACAGAAGATCAAATATGAAGTGGCGTCCTATCCGCAGACAGAAGATTACGGAATCTTCGAGGGTGAAGTGACGTCTGTGTCAAAAGATATCAAGGTCAACAGTGAAACCGGAATGAGCTACTATGAGGTAGAAGCTACAATCACTGCACGGGGCGGGGCAGACGGAAAGGAAGAGCCTGAGTTCATACAGGGAATGGCTGTGCAGGCGAAACTGGTGACTGGCAAGGAAAGCGTGCTCAGGTATCTGCTGGAAAAGATAGATTTGGTGGATGAATGAGAGGGATAAAATGATTTTTTTACCGAATGTCATCGTTAAAGTGTCAAATAGCACGGGTGTATTGCAGAATTGGATGATGTTCTGTATAGTGATCTTACAAAGAAAGAATGAAATGAAGTACCTGATTTGAGGGATAAACAGAAATGCTTGTTACATTAAAAATCGTTTTTATAACTACGGTATTATGATGAATTTAAAGAGCGTACGGCTTTAAATGATATCAAAATACAAATAAAATAATAGCAGAAAGGAAAAAATGATGGAAATTATTAAACTTAGTGGTTTTGAGGAAGTTCAATATGAAGAACAGCAAATGGTTGAAGGAGGCTTTTTTGGACCTGTATTATTCACGATATGGGGAGTTAAGGTAATGGTGGGCCACTGCTTAGCAGCAGGGGCTACAATAGGAATTGCAGCGGGAGCGGCAGCATCATAATTTATAGGAAGGAATGGAGAAATTAATGGAAGAATTTAAAAATTTGTCAGAATGTGAATTATATTCAATAGAAGGTGGACTTCCCTTCGTGTTAGGCCTTTTAGCTGCTGGGGGAATAGTTGTTGGAACGGCAGCTGTAGTAGGTGGTGTAACATACGGAGTAAAGAAGGGATGTGAATATGTTGGTTCCCTTTTCTAATGGTAAGAAAATGCATTGGTGTGGATTATTCAAACGAATAATTTTATATACATTACTATTTGCGGTATTATATATTTGCTCAAATATTACCATGCATATTTTCACATTTTGGGGATTAACATATAGAAATCCATCAAATACAACTTTTAATATTGCTTTGTTTTCTTTCTTGGTTTTATTAGTAATGAACCATTTTGTGAAGAAAAAAGAGTCTAATTATCCGGACAGACACTAACGATTATTCCACGGTGTTCTTGACATGAGCCTCCATCGCACATGATTATCTGGCAAAGTCGACAAACACGCGCCAGTGGCGGCTTTGCCAGGCAGATAAGCCTATCATGTGCTACTCATGTAAAGAACCTTTCGCGGCATAATAGTTAGTGTCCGGGGCATCTTCCTGGCTGTCCGCCTAATATGACCTGCTGGCTGCAGAAAGTGGCTATATGCACAAGTAAATAAAAAATATGTTGTTCGTATACTATTCTGAGTGTTGCGGACAACATATTTTTTTAAAAAGGAAGCTGATTATGCTTCTATAGAAGAAGGAGATGCAAAATAATGAATTTCAAAAAATTATTAATATATATATTTATAGGCGGGGTAATGCTAGGGGCTATTGGAGCCTTGTTCTATTTCATTTCTATAAAATAATGAAGAAGACATAAAAGATTTTGTAAAAAATCAGTATTGCTCTAGTTTACAGAAAAAATCTCAAGTGTTCAAAGCTGAAACTGCTGCTATCTGTTGCGGTGTGCTGTTTGAGGTTTATTGCCGTCACACAGTATCTGTCGTCTATAGAAAATTTAACTACAAAATAGCACAAGTTATTTGAAAGAGTTGGGTATAGATGATAATGTATGCAAAAAGAGAAGAAGAAATTTATGAGATACTATTGCGTAAAACAACGTGATATAACCGACTGCGGCGCAGTTTGTTTTTTCCGCCAAAGCCGTAAAGGGCGATCAGAAAGCGTTTTTTTCAGAATTTCCGCTTCCCTGTATCGCCCATGTTATCGTTAAGGGGAATCTCATGCATTATGTAAGGAAATGGCACAAAGAGGCCTGTGTTCTCTTTGTTCCCAAATATTAGAGATCTGTGTGGGAATTAAAAAACAAAATATAGGAGCTTCAAATGAAAATAATCTTAAAGCAGATGTTTATATTATTTATAACTATGATTCCTGCAATGATTCCTGCCGTGATGGTTATGACTCTTTGTGATTTGATAAATCTTCCAGAAGGACCAGTATATATAGTGAGTACTAATCTATACAGCATATTATGGCTGCTCTTGTACAGATATAGTACGAATCATAGTAGAAAGAAAAAGTTAAAGGGACTTGTGAATACGAGAGAATTACGCCCTATAGAATGGATTCGCTGCTGTTTGATCGTATTAGGAGGTTCTGTAGTTTTTAGCTTATTTACAGAATGGATCATAGATGTCATCAATCTTTTATTTGGAAAACAAGTTATAACATCTGACTCTGTAGGAGATCTTATAGAAAATATCCCGGTATACTGGCTGATTTTATGCGTGGTGATTATTGCGCCTATTATAGAAGAGATACTATTTAGACAGCTTCTTTTGGAAAATCTTCTCCCATATGGAACGTGTAAAGCTGTGCTTTTGAGCGGTGTGTTATTTGGAGTTATGCACTTGAATGTAGAACAATCACTCTATTCGATATTTGTAGGAAGCATCTTCGGTGCAGTTGTAGTAAGAACAGGAAAAGTGAAATATGCAATTTATTTGCATATGATGACAAATTTATTTGGTGGGGTTATTTTTCCAAGATTACCTGTAGAAAGAACCGTAATGATCAGCATTGCGTTGGTATTGGGAGGACTAGTACATCGTTCGATAATTAACTGGACTTTTTGATCGGCAATGTGTCAACGATAACCTCTTCAGATACATCTATATCATCAAGATTATATTTCCAGT
>CAJFQZ010000028.1 GCA_904419285.1 Lachnospiraceae bacterium UBA1818 | reverse complement strand
CTGCAACAGAAAAGGCATCCTTTCAGATGCCTTTTCCGCCGCTCATTTTTCTCTTTTCTCACTGTCTCTTAAGCCAGTCTGTGGACCTCCAGCCACTCGATCCATGTCCTCTTTCCACTCTCTATCTTTTTTGCCCGCACCTGGAATTCCAGGATCGTAAGCATGGAAAAGATCAGGAACAGCATCACAAGGAAGGCGAGACAGCTGTCAATGCTCTCCCCTCCGCTGATGGTACTCCGAAAGGCTGTCACCGTATAGGTAAACGGCACCCAGCCGTGGAGATACGGGACAAAATCCCCGGAGATTTCCAGCGGATATGTTCCCACGGACCCGGCAAGCTGGATCACCATAAAGATAAGCATCAGGAAGCTGCCCACACGTCCCAGGAGACTGGTAAAGAAATACATAACCGACATGAACGCCAGAGAAGCAGCGCACGCCGTCACCACGGTCATCCCCATCCGCTCCGGATCAAACCCGTTGAAAACATGCAGGGCGCCGATCATTGCCAGTGCCTGGAGCAGTGCCGTCGGATAGAGGACGGATGCCTTGCTCAGCCACCATGCGGCTCCCGACCTCAGCTTTCCGGAATATTGGGTAAGCGGGTACATCAGGCTGAAGGCGATACATCCGACCCACAGTCCCACAGACATCATATACGGCGCCATCGCATGCCCGTTATTTGGAACATCTGTGATCTGAGTCTCTTCAGTCTCAACCGGCGCGGCAAACATATCTGCAGCGGTTCCGGACGTATTCGTCTCCCGAATCTTAACTGCGCCTCTGTCCAGCTCCTCTGAGAGCGTCTCAGCCCCATCGAAGACCCGTCCAAGGCCGGTTCCAAGTTCTCCGCTTCCATCTGAGAGCTGACCCGCTCCACTGCGTATCTGTTCCGCTCCCGAACTGAGTTTTCCCGCGCCTTCAAGCAGGATATTGCTTTTCTCTGTAAGCTGACCGGCACCGGATACAAGAGCGGCTGTTCCGTTTTTCAGGGTATCCGCTCCTTGCTGAAGCTGACCTGCTCCTCCGGCAAGCTCAGGCAGCTGCCCCGCCATATTCGCAGTCCCCTCCGCCAGTCTTGCATTTCCTTCGGCCAGGTCAGACAAACCGCTGGTTAAAGAAGCTGCTCCCCTGCGCAAAACTGAGGTTCCCTGTTCCTTCAGTTCATCCGCTCCCAAAGCTGCTCCCGCGATAGCTTCTGCCAGCTCAGGCGCTTTTCCCGTAAGACTCTCTGTCCCGTTCCTCAGTTCTCCAATTCCATCGCTCAGAGTGTCCAGTCCTCCCGCCAGAGTATCTGCTCCCTCCCGGATCTGCGGGATCTGTCCGGAAAGTTCACTGCTCCCCGCTGCCGCCTCATCCACACCGGAAGTATAAGCGAAAACTCCGCCTGCGACTGTCTCTGCCTGTCCCTGGAGCGCCTGAAGCTGCGTCTGAAGTTCCGAAAGCTGATTCTGAAGTTCAGCCTGCCCCTCGATCATGCTCCCGCCCCGGGTCACTTCTCCGTCCTCTCCTGCGGCACTGTATGCCTGCAGCTCTCCCGCCTGTGCGGCGAGCTGTCCTGAAAGGTCTGCCAAAGAGGAAAGGGCAGAAGAAATCCCTGCCGTTCCGTCCCGCAGGAACTGCGACTGTCCGCTCAGGGCACCGAGTCCCTCATCCAGCTGATCCGCTCCGCTCTGCAGATTTCCAAGTCCTTCTGAAAGAGAATGGATCCCTTCCGTAAGTTCATCTGCCCCTGCAGACAGAGAAACCGCTCCGGCATTCAAGGCGGCTGCGGAATCCGGCAGTGCGGCTGCTGCTTCATCCAGCCGCGAAAGTCCATCGCGCAGATTTCCCATATTTGTGTCTACATCTGCCGCTCCGTCTGCAAGCTCCATACTTCCCTCGGAGGCCTCACGGCTTCCCTTCTGCAGCGCGGCTGCTCCCTGGTCCAGGTTTCTCACGCCTTCTGACAATTTCGGCATC
Organism: Lachnospiraceae bacterium UBA1818; assembly: GCA_904419285.1. Lineage (GTDB taxonomy): Bacteria > Bacillota > Clostridia > Lachnospirales > Lachnospiraceae > Mediterraneibacter > Mediterraneibacter caccogallinarum. The sequence continues at coordinate 23,773 of CAJFQZ010000028.1, read as the reverse complement.
TTATCTGCAAACTGCCCGATTCCTCCCTCTAACTGCTCTGCTCCCTGGTCCAGTGCTCTGGCGCCATCCTCCACAGAATCCACTCCGGCAGTGTACTGCTCCAGTCCCTCTTCCAGCTGCCTGCTCCCGTCTGTAAAAGTCAGGGTACTGTCTGCCAGAATCTTCAAATTTTCGGTGAGCATCTGATTACCATCCTTCAGCTGTTTTGCTCCGTCTCTGATCTCACCGGAGCCCTCTGCTGCTTCCGACATTCCTTCCCCAGCCTCTTCGATCTGCTCAAACATAACCCGCGCATAGGTTTTTGTCACTTCCTCCCGGACCGAATTTTCCAGTTCTTTCATCGCGCTCTCACTCATTTTGGAAGCGATATAATTTGTCCCCGGATTCGTCTGATAGACAAGCTGCATCTTTTCCGGCTTCTCCTCAGTCACTGTGGCGGCGCAGGCAGAAAAATTCTCCGGAATCGTTATGACCATATAATAGGTCCCGTCTTTTAATCCCTGCTCCGCCCTGTCTCCTTCAGGGAAGCAGAAATCCAGGGCATCATTCGTCTTCAGTTCCTCTGTCAGCTCCTGTCCCACCGCGAGTTCTCTTCCATCATAAGTGACGGGGACATCCCTGTTCACCACCGCGACAGGAAGTCTGTCCAGATTTCCATACGGATCCCACATGGATCCCAGAAAAAGAGTCGTATAAATTGTCGGGATCACTATGACCGCTATGATAACGATCAGGAGTATCCTGTTGTTTAAAAGTCCTCTCCACTCCTTCTTTAACATTTCATCCAGTCTCCTTTCACGCTTTATAATAGACATAAAGTATATTATTAGACATTATGTCGTTTGTTGAAGCATAATAAATTATAGAATACTCCCGAAAAAATACAACCATTAATTTTTCTATATTTTGTTGAATAATAGATATATTTTCTTATTTAGCCTATTATTTATACAAATATTTTTGAGTTATTCTTGATATTGACATGAAAAGTGTCCTGAAGCACTGATTCAATTTTACTGGACGTCAATATGCCGGAAATGGGTCGTCGCCGTTGCAAAAAGCCGGGATCCCATTCACGGGGTTCCCGGCTTTCCATATCTTAATCTTACTTCATTACAATGTTGATAATCTTCTTCGGAACGTAGATTTCCTTGATGACATTTCCCGTCAGCTTGTCAGCGATAGCTTCTTTTCCTGCCGCGATCGCATCCTCCTTGGAGATATCCGCGGAGATGCTGATGACCGCTTTTGTCTTCCCGTTGATCTGAACCGGGATTTCAATCTCATCGTCCTTCATCTCGTTCTCATCATAGGACGGCCAGCCTGCCTTGAAGACAGTCTCTGTATGTCCCAGCTGCTCCCACATCTCTTCTGCAAAATGCGGTGCAAACGGAGAGATCAGGACTGCGATGGTCTCAAGGGTCTCTTTATCGATTCCGCCCTCTTTCTTAGCGACCTCGATGAACTTGTTATTATACTCCATAAATCCGGAGATAACCGTGTTCAGGCTGAAGCTTTCCAGACGGCTTGTGATATCATAGACCATTCTGTGGCGGAGTTTGACCATCTCTTTCGTCGCCTTGATGTCTTTATCCTTGCTGTCCATGAGCAGGTTCCAGAGACGTTTCAGGAAACGGTTGACGCCGTCGATTCCTCTGTCGTCCCACTCTGCATCCAGCTCCGGCGGTCCCACGAACAGCTCATACATTCTCAGAGAGTCGCATCCGTAGTCTCTTACAAGGTCATCCGGTGATACCACATTTCCTTTTGACTTGCTCATCTTGATACCGTTCTTTCCGGTGATCATTCCCTGGTTGAACAGCTTGTGGAACGGCTCGTCAAAGTCGATCACTCCGATATCATACAGGAATTTCGTATAGAATCTGGAGTACAGCAGATGGAGAACGGCATGCTCCACTCCTCCGATATACATATCTACCGGAAGATATTCATCCGCTTTCTCTCTGGAAACCAGTTCTTTGTCATTGTGGTTGTCCACATAGCGGAGGAAATACCAGGAAGATCCGGCCCACTGCGGCATGGTGTTCGTCTCTCTCTTCGCCGGTTTTCCGCACTTCGGGCACTTGCAGTTTACCCACTCGTCAATAGCGGCAAGCGGTGACTCTCCTGTACCCGTCGGCTCGTAGGACTCTACATCCGGGAGACGCAGCGGAAGTTCTTCCTCCGGTACCGGCACGCATCCGCAGTCCGGGCAGTGCACGATCGGGATCGGCTCTCCCCAGTAACGCTGACGGGAGAATACCCAGTCGCGCAGCTTATAGTTTACAGTCGCACGTCCGATGCCTCTCTCCTCGATAATGTGCGGGGCTTCTTTCTTCAGGACAGCGGATTCCATTCCGTCCCACTCACCGGAATTGATCATGGTTCCCGCCGCCTCTGTGTATGCTTCAGTCATATTCTCGATCTCTTTTCCGTCTTTCGCGATGACCTGAATGATCGGAATATTGAATTTCTTTGCGAACTCAAAGTCGCGGTCGTCATGAGCCGGCACGCACATGATCGCTCCCGTACCATAGTCAGCCAGTACGTAGTCGGACAGCCAGATCGGCGTCTTCGCTCCGTTCAGCGGATTGATCGCATAGCTTCCTGTAAATACACCGGTCTTTTCCTTATCCTGCATACGGTCAACGTTAGACTTCATGGAAGCCTCGTAGATGTATTTCTCTACCGCGTCCTTCGTCTCCGGAGTTGCAAGAGATTTTGCCAGTTCATGCTCCGGAGCCAGCACCATGAAAGTAGCTCCGTACAGTGTGTCCGGTCTTGTCGTGTAGACTGTGATCTTCTCGTCACGTCCCTCTACCGGGAAATCTACCTCTGCTCCGTAGGATTTTCCGATCCAGTCTGTCTGCATCTTCTTGACCTTCTCCGGCCAGTCCAGCTTGTCCAGGTCATTTAACAGACGGTCAGCATATTTCGTGATGCGGAGCATCCACTGACGAAGATTCTTCTTCGTCACTTCTGCGCCGCAGCGCTCGCATTTTCCATTTACAACTTCCTCGTTTGCAAGGCCTGTCTTACAGGACGGGCACCAGTTGATCGGGAATTCCTTCTCATAAGCAAGACCCGCCTTGAACATTTTTACGAAGATCCACTGTGTCCATTTGTAGAAATTCGGATCTGTCGTATTTACTTCCATATCCCAGTCATAGAGAGCTGCGATATCATTGATCTGTCTCTTGATGTTCTTTACATTTTCAGCAGTTGACTTGGCCGGATGAACGCCCATCTTGATCGCGTAGTTCTCAGCAGGAAGTCCGAAAGCATCCCATCCCATCGGATGGATGATATAATATCCCTGCTGCAGTTTATAACGGCTCCACACATCGGAGATAACGTATCCTCTCCAGTGTCCTACATGGAGTCCGTTTCCTGACGGATACGGGAACATATCCAGACAGTAGTATTTCGGCTTCTTCTTTCCGCTGTCATCCACCTTCGGATTCACCGGATTCTCTTCCCATCTCTCGCGCCATTTCTTCTCAATGGCTCTGTGGTTGTACACAATCTTTGTGCCCATGTGATGATTCCTCTCTTTCTTTCATACAGATACCCTGCCCTCGGGCAGTTTTCCACATACCGTGGTATAAAGAAAGCCTTTTCTTCTCAGATCAAGAGACGAAAAGGCTTCATTCCGTGGTACCACTCTTATTCATCTGCTCTCTGCGTCCCGGACAGCTCCTGCTCTCCGCTGCCACATCGGACAGATGCACTCATTCATTCTGTAACGGGAATTCCCGCTTCTGCCTACCGCTCCACCTCTTGGCTGATTAACTCCGGCCAGACAGTGGAATCTCAATCTGTCGGTTCAGCAGAAGGACTCTGAGACCAGTTCAGGATTTACGCTGCTGCCTCGCACCTCCCGACAGCTCTCTGCGAACGATACGTCCCTACTACTTCTCTTCTTCGTCTTTGCAATATACTCATTTATTATATGAAGTACCTTAAAATAAGTCAAGAGGAAAATTGCCACGTATTGTGAGCTCCCACAATTTCAGACTCAAACCCCATTGTAAACCTCCGTTCACATACAGCCCGGGGGTTCTTCTCAGAACACCCCTCTTCTGATCCGCGGCTCCCACAGCACTACACTGCCCTCAGCCAGGCTCTTTTTCACATCGATCAGACGCTGGTTTGAGGATCCGCGGAAGATCAGCGTGATATCCTTCAGGCTCTCGACGAACCTTCCGTCCACGAGCACATCCAGCATGGACAGCATCTCGTCCGTATACCCGCATCTTGCCCTGCTCCCGCTGAGCAGTTCTTTGTCAAAGAGATAACCGCTGTAGCACCAGATATCTTTCTCCGGATATCTCTCCCGTACTTTTCTCAGGAGGCCTACAAGCACTTCCTGGTTCTGCGGCTCGAAGGGCTCTCCTCCGAGCAGGGAAAGCCCGTTGATATATCCCGGCTCCAGCGCCTTCAGGATCTCTTCCTCTGTGGCTTCAGTATATTTTTTTCCGTAGTGAAAATCCCATGTATCCTCATTAAAGCATCCCGGGCAGTGATGGGTGCAGCCAGAGACGAAGAGGGAGACTCTCACTCCCTCTCCGTTGGCGATATCACATTTTTTCAACTCACCATAATACATAATTCTTTTCTCCGAATCCTACAGGTGGAGCACTCTCTCCTTGATCTCCTGCGTCCTTCCCTGGTTCCAGAACTGTGTCCCGATGTAACCGCAGGTGCGTCGAGCCACGTTCAGCGTATCCTGATTGCGGTTGCCGCAGTGCGGGCACTCCCAGACAAGCTTTCCATCCTCTGTGGTCACGATCTGGATCTCTCCGTCGTATCCGCACTCCTGACAGTAATCGCTCTTCGTGTTCAGCTCCGCATACATGATATTGTCATAGATGAAGCGGATCACCTGGAGCACAGCCGGTATGTTGTCCTGCATATCCGGCACTTCCACGTAGCTGATCGCTCCGCCTGTGGAGAGAGCCTGGAACTGAGATTCAAACTTGAGCTTCGAGAAGGCATCGATCTCCTCCCCGACAAACACATGATAGCTGTTGGTAATATAGCTCTTGTCCGTAATGCCCGGGATAATGCCGAAACGCTTCTGCAGGCATTTTGCGAACTTATATGTAGTACTCTCGATCGGAGAACCGTAGATGCTGAACCCGATGTTCGTCTCTTCCTTCCACTTGTCACAGGCATCATTCATGTGCTGCATCACTTCCAGGGCGAACGGTGTCGCTTCCGGATCCGTGTGGGATTTTCCTGTCATATATTTCACACACTCATACAGCCCCGCATATCCGAGGGAGATCGTAGAATACCCTCCGTAGAGAAGCTTATCGATCGTCTCTCCTTTTTTCAGTCGTGCCAGAGCTCCATACTGCCAGAGGATAGGAGCCGCATCCGAGAGCGTTCCTTTCAGCCTGTTGTGCCTGCACATCAGGGCACGGTAGCAGAGATCCAGTCTCTCGTCGAAGATCTTCCAGAACTTCTCTTTATCCCCGCCTGATGAGAGCGCCACATCCACCAGATTGATGGTCACAACTCCCTGGTTGAACCGGCCGTAGAACTTATAGTTTCCGTTCTCATCCTTCCACGGACTCAGTGCACTCCTGCACCCCATGACCGGGAAGCAGTTGCCTTCCTTCAGTTCCTTCATCTTCTTCTCGGAAATGTAATCCGGAACAAGGCGCTTTGCCGTACATTTTGCAGCCAGTTCCGTCAGGTAATAATAGGGCTGTCCTTCCTCGATGTTATCCTCCTCCAGGACATAGATCAGCTTCGGGAAGGCAGGAGTCACCCAGACGCCTGCTTCGTTTTTAACGCCCTGGTAACGCTGTTTTAACGTCTCCTCAATGATCATGGCAAGGTCTTTCTTCTCAGCCTCGCTCTTTGCCTCATTGAGATACATGAATACCGTGAGGAACGGAGCCTGGCCGTTTGTCGTCATCAGCGTGATGACCTGATATTCAATGGTCTGCACGCCCTTGGTGATCTCTTTTTTCAGCCTGCCCTCCACGATCTCATGGAGCTGCTCCTTCGGGCAGTCAAACCCGATCACTTCCATCTCCTTCTCCACCTCAGCGCGGATCTTATCCCTTGACACCTGTACAAAAGGAGCCAGATGCGCCAGTGAGATGCTCTGTCCTCCGTACTGGTTGCTCGCCACCTGAGCGATGATCTGTGTGGCAATGTTGCAGGCGGTGGAAAAGCTGTGGGGCTTCTCGATCATTGTCCCGCTGATCACAGTCCCATTCTGCAGCATATCCTCCAGATTGACCAGATCACAGTTATGCATGTGCTGCGCATAGTAGTCTGAATCATGGAAATGGATGATTCCCTGCTTGTCAGCCTCCACGATGTCTTCCGGAAGCAGCATTCTCTGCGTAAGGTCTCTGCTGACCTCTCCGGCCATATAGTCTCTCTGTACACTGTTCACCGCCGGATTCTTATTGGAGTTCTCCTGCTTTACATCCTCATTATTACACTCGATCAGAGAGAGGATCCTGTTGTCCGTCGTGTTTGCCCTGCGGACAAGCGAACGTTTATATCTGTATCTTACATATCTTCTGGCAAGGTCAAAGGCTCCCGTCGCCATGATCTGATTCTCCACCATATCCTGTATCTCTTCCACAGACACAGCGCGGTTCAGTTTATTGCACTTGAACTCTACGTACTCTGCGATATCTTCGATCTGCCCGTCTGTCAGGCTTCTGCTCTCTGCCTTTGTATCTGCCTTTGTGACCGCCCTTACGATCTTTTGAATATCAAATACTTCTTCAGAGCCATTTCTCTTGATTATCTTCATACTGCCGTTCTCCTCATTCTGCCTTTATTCTGACGGCGCCCCTGATGAACGCCATATGTGTTCCTCAACTATTCTAATACAAAATATAGTGCTTTGCAATCCCCAAAACACATTATCATGTATTTTCAGAACAAGCCATGCTTTCTCAGAGAATTTCATGTAACAGAAACTTTTCAAATATTCTGTTCCGCAAAAAAAGACAGAAAAGTGAATTGTCAGTCACTTTTCCGTCCTGAAAAGTTCTCAGTTTCCATTGTCCGCCCCTGTCATCCTGCCTGCCGGCTGAGGGGCAGAGCGCTCATCCAAGCGCTACATCCAGTATCATCATCAGCGTAAATCCCAGTGCCACTCCGACTGTCCCGATGTTGGAATGTACTCCCGTCTGCGATTCCGGGATCAGCTCCTCCACCACCACATAGATCATTGCACCTGCTGCAAAGGACAGCAGATACGGGAGCAGAGGAACTACCAGAGACGTGAGCAGGATCGTAAGGAAGGCCGCTGCCGGTTCCACAATTCCCGAGAGCGTTCCATAGAGAAATGCCCTGGCCTTTGAGATTCCCTGCCCTTTCAGGGGCATGGAAATGATCGCTCCTTCCGGGAAATTCTGGATGGCGATCCCGATCGAGAGCGCAAATGCACCTGCCAGCGTCATCAAAGTATTCTCTGTTATCACTCCGGCGAAGGTCACGCCCACTGCCATCCCCTCCGGGATATTATGGAGCGTCACCGCAAGGACAAGCATGGTTGTTTTTTTTAAATGCGCCGGCATTCCCTCCGGCTTATCCTCTGTAAAATGGAGATGCGGCGTCAGTGTATCCAGAAGCAGCAGAAACCCCATCCCAAGCAGAAACCCTGCTGCCGCCGGGATCCATGCCGCTGTTTTCTGCTGTTCTGCCATCTCTATCGCCGGGATGAGCAGAGACCAGACAGAGGCCGCGATCATCACACCGGACGCAAAGCCCAGGAGCAGCTTCTGAATTCTTTCGTTCATCTCCTTTTTCATGAAAAATACCATCGCCGAGCCCAGTGTGGTCCCGGCAAATGGTATCAAAATTCCAAGCAGTACATTCTGATTCATACATCTTCCCCCTGCCACCTTCATAACAGAATCTGTCTGTGATCCAAAAGGCTCTTTCTGATTGATTATTATTACTCGATACCATTATGATATGCAGAAGAGGGAAGTTTTGTCAACAGCACGCCAGCTCTTTTCCTGCTGCGCGGCATTCTTCCAGTGCCTCGTCGTCAGGGGCATCATTTGCAGTGATCCCTTCATCCCGTATAAGGACCGCTCCGGCATTCCTCATACGCTCCGTCCAGTCTCTCATCCATTCCCCGTCACCCCATCCGTAAGAGCCGAAAAGAAGGATCGTCTTCCCCGCCACAAGTGGCTCAAGTGCTTCAACAAACGGCTCCATCTCAGCCTCCTCAAGCTGCTCCGCTCCCATGGACGGGCAGCCGAGCGCAAACGCCTTTTCCTCTGCCAGGGCAGCCGCGTCGGCATTTCCCACTTCCATCAGGACCGACTCTGCTCCGCCTTCTCTGATCCCTTCTGCAACAGCTTCCGCCATAGCCTGAGTATTCCCTGTTCCGCTCCAATATACAACTGATATGCTCATCTTTTTTCCTCCATTTCATTTCTGCCTTGATCACAGAGCAATTTCCCGAATGCTCTTTCCGGTAAGAAATTCATTTACCGCGCAGTTCTTTGCACGGTCAAACTCCTTGAAAACCATCCTTGCTCCGGCAGGATCGCTGTATACTTTCCAGTATCCGGTCATCACATATTCCCTTCCCCCGTTCTCAATGAAGCCTCGGACATCCTCCGCAGGATATCCGAAAAAGGCTCCGATCTCGTGAGGAAATCCCAGGCCCAGCTCAGCGCAGGCGCGCACACGCTCTGCAAGCCTTTCAAGCATTTCCTCTGTCTCCATATCCTGATATCCGTATTCTCTGATCAGAGCGCAGATATCCCTCCTGCACAGATAGGCCTTAAGTTCCGAAGGACGATAAAACAGGACCAGGCATCTCCCATCCGTCTCCGATAACTTATAGTAAGAAATATCCATACCCGAGAATAACTCTCCGAGACCTTCATACAGATCGACGTTCATGGTAATGCCGCAGGATACTTTCAGCCCCTTCAAAAAAGGCGCGCACTGCAGCACGACCTGAAACATAAGGCGTATTCTTCTGTCACTGTTTTTCAGAAAATATGTCAGAACCTCAGCTGGCATCATCTTCTCCTTTCTATTTTGAGAATGATTTTCAATTGAGTCAATATTATCATATGGCCGAATATTTTTCAAGCTTCTTTTTGAAAACATTTCTCATTTTTGTTTTTTTGCTTTTTTTCCCTTTTTTAGTTGTTCCCCACATTGCTTTAGTGTATAATAGGTTTAAGCATTTGAGAGGTGAGAATTCTCAAACAATACATACATAAAGGAGAGATTCGCCATGGTAAATTTAATAACAGGCCCAAGAGGCAGCGGAAAAACACAGCAAATGATCGAACTTGCAAATGAGAAGGTGAAAACTTCCAACGGTAACGTAGTATTGATCAAAAAAAGCCACAAGGATACATACACGGTAGACTTTAATATCCGTGCAATCCGTATGGCTGATTATCCTGATATCCTTTCACTCGAAGAATTTGTAGGATTTCTTTACGGCATGGTGGCCGGCAACCACGACATCGAGACGATCTTTATTGACAGCGTACTGAAGCAGGCGAACATCACTCTTGAAAGCCTTCCTGTATTCCTTCAGAAACTGAACAAGATTTCCAGCGAAAACAACATAGATTTCTACCTCAGCATCAGCGCTGACAAGAATGACATTCCGGATATAGATTCCATTGACTGCAATGTGATCAGCTGATATTGTGAAACAAAGCGAGCCATGAGATTAGATCTCATGGCTCATTTTCTGTTCTTTTTTGGTTTCTGTTCACACTATACTCCGGGATAGGAAACTGCGTCGTCATGCCTGCATGTAAGAGGCAGTTTCCTTTTTCCTCTTATTTTCCGCTCAGAGACAGCACCGTATTGGTCCGCTCTCCTTGTTTATACTCCACTGTGACCTCATCACCCACATTGTATCGGATGATATCGATAAAATCAACGACAGATACGTCGAAGATCTCATCCGAACCTTCCAGCATGATATAAAAATGAGAATTTCCGTCCACGACTCCCTGAGCTATCTTCGTGATCGCCGCCGTGATCGTCCGGGTCTCGCGGGTGTCCTCCTCTTCCTGTTTGATCCCGTTCTCATACATCAGCTTTGTGTACTGTTCCTCACACTGGCTCACCGTATCCCCGGTCGCAACGATCTGATATTTCTGAACGTTGACCATGGCGTACATCTTCACCAGTCCGGCATCATCCTTCAGGGCAATAAAATACGTGGGTTCCCCGGAAATGTTCAGGAGCAGCGGGAAAGTCGCCTTATAATGCAGGTTCTGGACCTGCCCCTCCGCCGAGGCCATCGCCGAAGCCTCCGTGGCTCCTTCCACCTCATAGAATTTCGTCTCCATCGTGCGCTGGTTCATGAGTACAAATCCCACATTGGACTGGTCGCCGCTGACCGACGTAACACCGGTATAGACCCATACATCATCATCGATGGCAAGGTAATTGTACCCCTCCGTTGTCTTAAGACAGTCCTTCTGTCCAAGCACACTGTTCAGGAATCCATGTTTCAGGGTGCCATAGTAATCATACAGGTCCACCAGCAGATCCGCCGAATACGCCCTGTCGATCCACTGCGGCGCATCCTCTATGGCATAATCCGCAGTCTCTCCGGTGACCGCATTGCAGAGCACCACTCTTCCGATCGTCACACCGCCGAACAGGCCGATGTTGTACTGTTTCACCGGACAGATCCAGTAGGGCACCCCTTCTTCATCCACTTCAAAACTCAGGTCATTGAAAATATAGGTAGGATAGCGGAATCTCAGATGACGGTAGATATTTCTGTTAAAATGATCACTGGTCGTATACTTCATTCCCTCGTCCAGCTTCACCAGCTCTGTATTCTGAGTCGCCATATCGATCTCAATATAGGCCGGGATCCCATCCCCATGATTCGTAAACCACTTGATCAGGCTCGCATATTTCAGCGGCGAAACTCTTACCGGGCGGTCCTGATAATTGATTTGGGAATACAGCTCATCCACTTCAAACTGGGACACCATATCCACCATGCTTCCCATCTTTCTGTTTCCGAGGAGCGTAGCAGAATCTCTGTCAAGAAGAGGGATCTGATCAAACGAGAGCTCCTCAATATCCTTGGCGAACTCACCTGTCTCAACTGTCATGAGCTGCTGGTATTTCTTTGCGTTAATGATCGGCGAAGACAGCAGGGTTCCCGCAAGATATACGATAACGACCGCGGCAAGGAGGCCCAGGATCACCTTCAAGCCTTTGGAATTCTTGATCTCATACCGGTTCAGATCCTTTTTCTTTACGAAAAATGCCGCCGCCAGAATGATCAGGATAGTAAGAAAGACCCAGAATTCTGTCGCATGGATATTGATGGCCGGCAGCGCCGTGTAATAGTAGATCCCCAGCAGGAGTATAAGGACAACAGCAAGGATCACTTTTGTTTTCAGCTTTTTCATTCACTTTTCCTTTCTAAAAAAGCCCCGCAGTCTCCTGCGAGGTATCATTGATTTTCTGTTTACTGCTTTTTAATACATTTCCTCATCCTCAGAATCTTCTGCGCCACAGATCCGGCGACAGTATCAGAAGATACGGGATGATCTCCAGGCGTCCGACAAGCATATCGAAACAGAATACCAGCTTGGAGAGCGGCGAGAATATGTGGAAGTTCTCTACCGGCCCCACTTTTGAGATACCCGGTCCCACATTATTTATTGTTGTCAAAACACCGCTGAATGATGTGGCAAAATCAAAATTATCTATCGATACGATCAGCACTGAAGCTGCCAGTATGAAAATATATGCCGCAAAGTAAACGTTTATTCCCCGCAGCGTATCCTGCCCCACCTTTTTTCCGTTGAGCTTCATCACAGTCACTGCGTTCGGATGAAGGATCTTCTTGATCTCCTGGCCGATGGATTTGCAGAGTATAACAAATCTGCTCACCTTGATCCCGCCGCCCGTCGAACCTGCACAGGCTCCGATGAACATGATCAGCAGCAGCACTGTCTTCGACAATTCGGGCCAAAGCTCATAATCTGCCGTATAGAATCCCGTCGTGGTGATCACGGAAGCGACCTGGAAGGACGCATACCGGAAAGCATGGAGCACATTCCCGTAGATATTCAGGATATTCACCGTGATGACCGCTATGGATGCGGCTATGATCCCAAGATATGCTCTGAGCTCCTCGTTTTTCAGCACGCTCTTCCAGTCCTTGAGCAGAAGGAAGAAGTACATATTGAAGTTCACGCCGAAAAGGATCATGAAAACAGTGATCACACCGTCTATATAGGCGCTGTCATAGAAGCTCACGCTTGAGTTCCGGTTGGAGAAACCTCCGGTCCCGGCTGTACTGAACGAGTGGACCAGAGCATCATACAGGTTCATTCCGCCGAACATAAGAAGCACTACTTCCACTGCGGTAAGTACAAAATACATCGTATAAAGAATTGTTGCAGTATTTCTCGCCTTGGGAACAAGCTTGTCAGTCTCAGGTCCCGGCATCTCCGCTCTCATAAGCGGCATCGAATACTCGTCGTCCAGCGATGTGATCATCAGAACGAAGACGAGCACTCCCATGCCCCCGATCCAGTGGGTCAGACATCTCCAGAAATTAATGCCCATGGGAAGGGATTCAATGTCCTGCAGGATCGTAGATCCCGTAGTCGTGAATCCGGACACCGTCTCGAAAAACGCATCAATATAATTCGGAATGCTTCCGGTTATGAAGAACGGCAGAGCCCCGAACAGTGACCAGAGTATCCATGCCAGTCCGACGATCACGAACCCTTCCTTGCCGTAGATCCTGGTGCACTTCGGTTTCTTTCTTCCAAAGATAAGGTAGATGATCCCGAGGATCACTCCGACGATGAGGAAAGAAACTCCGCTCTTCTCCCTGTAAATGAGCGAGACAAGCGCCGGGATCAGAAGGACCGCGCCCTCAACGCCGAGCATTTTCCCCAGAATGTAAACTATCATTTTCTTATTCATTGTTCTGCCTCTACATTAGAATGTCTTCTATATCCTCAATCTGTTTCTCCATTGTGACTATGATCACACTGTCTCCCACCTGCATATAATCATCTCCTCCGGGAATGATGATCTGCCGTTTTCTTGCAATGCATGCGATCAGATTGTTGGATTTCAGAGAGAGATCCTTCAGCGGTATGCCCGTGTATCTTGTCTCTGACTTGATGATGAACTCAAGAGCCTCCACCTGGCCATCGACAAGCTGGTACATAGTCTCTATATTGGCGCTCGCCTGAGAGTTCTTCCTTGCACGGATATAGCTCAGTATGGCGTCTGCCGTAACTGTCTTCGCAGATACGATACTGTCGATCCCGAAGTCTTCCACCAGACGCGCCCGTCTGTCCTCGTTCACTTTCGCTATGATCTTACCGACGCCCTGGCCCTTGGCGAAAAGAGAGGTGATGATATTCTCTTCATCCATACCTGTCAGAGCGACGAAAGCGTCTGCTTCCTCGATCCCCTCCTCGATCAGCAGGTCGTGATCCGTTGCATCCCCGTTGATGATAACTGCCTTGGGCAGCAGCTCGCAGAGCTGCTCGCATCTCGTCTGATCTTTCTCTATGATCTTGATGTGCATGCCGATAGCGCAAAGCTGTACAGAAAGATAGTACGCCACCCGTCCGCCTCCGCAGATAATGACCTTTTTGATCTTCTCTCTGTGTTTGCCGAGAAGCTTGAAGAACAGCTCAACCTCTCTGTGGGAAGCGGCAATATGAAGCCTGTCCCCCTGCCTGATCACATAATCTCCATCCGGGATCAGGACGTCATCCCCGTGCTCAGCCGCGCACACCAGGATCTTGATCTGAAATTTATTATACATCTCCGCCAGAGACATGCCGATCAGACGGCTGTCCGCCGCGATCGGGAACTCGATCAGTTCCACCTGCCCCTTCACAAAAGTTTCGATCTTACTCGCATCCGGGAACAGCAGCAGCCTGCTGATCTCATCAGCAACGATCAGTTCCGGATTCACCGCCATACTCAGATGAAGATCCTCCTTCAGAAGTCCGAGCTGGTTGAAATAGATCGGATTGCGCACACGCGCGATCGTATGTTTTGCTCCCAGCCTTTTTGCGATCAGACAGCTCAGCAGATTACTTTCGTCCGCCGAGGTACAGGCGATCACAAGGTCCGCATGGGGAACGCCCGCCTCCTTCTGCACCGACGCGTCCACGCCGTCTCCGTTCACACACGCTATGTCGAGCCGGTCGACGGCATATCTCAGCTTTTTCTCATTCCCGTCGATCATCACCACATCATAGTTTTCGACAGAAAGCTGTTTTGCAAGTTTGTACCCTACTTTCCCATCACCAATGATAACAATCTCCATTATTTTTTCCCTCTGTGTTATGTACAATTTTTAGTCGGCTGTATTCACAGCAGAGCAATTATAGCACCTTTGTATTTAAAGTACAACAATCTTAGCACTTTCTTTACACGCTTGGGATTCCGTCGACATGTATCGTCTGCCGGGAGGGGACACACAGCCAGACGACAGCCCCCTCTCCGGCTCTCCCGGCTTCGTTCCATTTTCCAAAAAAACGGGCATACGGCCGTACAGCCATATGCCCTGTTCCAGACAGCGCCTGCGCGCTATCCTGTGATTCTATTCTTCCGCTGCTCTCGCCGCGATCTCTTTCTCCTGTACATCAGAAGGCGCCTGCTCATATCTTGCGAACTTGTACTCGTATGTGCCGCGTCCTCCTGTCATAGACCGGAGTGTCGTGCAGTATCCGAAAAGTCCTGTCATCGGTATGTCGGCCTCAATGACCTGCTTGCCTCCGGCGATCGGGTTCATTCCGAGGACACGTCCTCTTCTCTTGTTCAGATCTCCCATCACATCACCGGTATAATCGTCCGGCACTGTGACTTTCAGGGAAGCGATCGGTTCAAGAAGTACAGGAGAAGCCTCCATAAAGCCCTTCTTAAACGCCTGGATCGTCGCCGTCTTGAATGCCATCTCAGAAGAGTCGACCGGATGATAGGAGCCGTCATACAGCGTCGCCTTGACGCCTACAACAGGATATCCTGCCAGAGGTCCCTTTACCACAGATTCCTGGAGTCCCTTCTCCACTGCCGGGAAGTAGTTCTTCGGAACCGCTCCTCCGACTACGCATTCCTCGAATACATACGGTGTCTCCAGATCTCCCGACGGTTCAAATCTCATCTTGACATGACCATACTGACCATGACCGCCGGACTGCTTCTTATATTTTGTATCCACATCGGAATTCTTCCGGATCGTCTCGCGGAAAGCAACTTTCGGAGTAGACAGCGTGATCTCCACCTTATATCTTGCGGCAAGCTTGCTCGCCGTGATCTCCAGATGCTGATCTCCCATTCCGTACAGGAGAGACTGTCTGTTCTCGCTGTCATTGACTGCCTTGAGCGTCACATCCTCCGCCATCATCCTTGCAAGAGCCTGGGATACCTTATCCTCATCGCCCTTCTTATTGACCGTGTACTTCATATATGTATAAGGTACTGAGTACTCTGTCTTCGCATAGGATACCGGGGCCGCCTTCGTTGAGAGAGTATCACCCGTGCGGGTGTTTGCCAGTTTTGCGATCGCTCCGATATCTCCGGCAAACAGTTCGGATACCTCGGAAGGTTTATTGCCGCACATTGTGTACAGTTTTCCTGGCTTCTCCTCTGCTTCCGTATCGGCATTGTAGAGCACATCGTCTCCCTTGAGTACGCCGGAGCATACCTTCACGAAAGAGTATTTCCCGATAAACGGATCCACCATCGTCTTGAACACATAGGCTGTCTTCGCCTTCGCGAAGTCGTAGTTTGCCTCGAAGATCTCGTTCGTCCTGCGGTTGATTCCCGCGCAGGTCCTCTTGTCCGGACTCGGGAAGAATCTTACGATATCGGACAGCAGGTTTGCAACGCCCTGCGCCTGAATGTTGGATCCCATCGCCACCGGAACGATATCGCCGTCCATCACTTCCGTACGCATCGCCGCGCGGATCTCTTCAATAGAGAATTCCTCGCCGTTGAAATAGCGCTCCATAAATTCTTCACTCGTCTCGGCAACAGCTTCCATAAGGGAGTCTCTCAGGATCTCAAGGTTCGGTTTACAGTAATCCGGGATCTCACACTCTTCTCTCTGACCGATCCCTGTATATCTGCGCCCTGCGTTCTTGATCACATTGATATATCCAACAAGCTTTTCGTTCTCGCGGATCGGCTGGAAATGCGGAGCGATCTTTTTTCCGTATCTTGCCGTCAGATCTTCAACTACCTGACGGAAACTTGCGTCGTCCACATCCATCTCTGTCACATAGACCATCCTCGGGAGATTATACTTATCGCACAGCTCCCAGGCCTTCTCTGTTCCGACCTGCACGCCCGCTTTGCCTGACACAACGATAACCGCCGCGTCCGCCGCGCTCACTGCTTCCTCTACTTCTCCGACAAAGTCAAAATATCCCGGCGTATCCAGAATATTGATCTTTGCTTTCTCCCACTCGATGGGGACCAGACTTGTGCTGATGGAGAATCCGCGTTTCTGCTCCTCTTTATCAAAATCGCTCACCGTATTGGCCTCTGAAATCTTTCCCATACGGCTTGTGGCTCCTGATACATACAGCATTGCCTCAACAAGACTTGTCTTGCCGCTTCCGCCGTGCCCAAGCAATACCACGTTCCTAATCTCGTCTGTTCTGTAAACCTTCATGCTGCTGCCTCCTTGTGTGTAGTTATTCTGCACATCCCTTTTTCTGAAGGATATGCACATCATGGATATATTGTACTAAAACTTTCATATAATTACAACTATTTTATTCACATTTCACATATCCAATTTCCCATAACAGTTCAGCCATAAGGATCAGCCTGCCCTTTTTTCTTCTGATCGGAATGCACGTATATGAGCTAAAGAACAGCGCAGCCGCAGGAGCACATATATGCTGCTTTGCGAATGGTGCGGACTGAACTGTTTCTGTTTACTTTTACAATGCACCGTGTTAAAATACCCATGTGTGCGGGCCTGCATGTCCGCACGATTCTTATTTATCTAATCACGAAAGGACTACCCAGCTATGACTTCAGTAAAAATCGGCTTTATCGGCCTCGGACTGATCGGCGGCTCCATTGCGAAGGCGATCCGCCGCTACTATCCGGACTATGAACTTCTTGCCTTTGACAAAAACCGCGAGACACTGGCGCTGGCGGTACAGGAGGGCACGATCCACACCTCCTGCTCTTCCATAGATGACAACTTCAAAGGCTGCACATACATCTTTCTCTGTGCGCCGGTAGCATACAACACCGCTTATCTGCCTCAGCTCAAGGATCTGATGGACAGCGGCTGTATCCTGACCGATGTAGGCAGCGTAAAGACCTCCATCCACAAAGAAGTGATCTCACTCGGCATGGAGGAAAGCTTCATCGGAGGGCACCCGATGGCAGGATCTGAGAAGAGCGGATTCTCCAGCTCCAAAGCCCACCTGATCGAAAATGCCTACTATATCCTCACGCCTTCGGCAAAAGTTCCGGAGGAAAAGGTGACCGCGTTCCGGGATTTTATCAGCTCCCTGAAAGCGATTCCGGTCATACTCGACTATAAGAAGCACGATTACATTACCGGGACGATCAGCCATCTCCCTCATATCATCGCGTCCACCCTGGTGAACTTTGTCCGTGATACTGACTCTGAGGATGAACTGATGAAAGCGCTGGCCGCGGGAGGATTCAAGGATATTACCAGGATCGCTTCCTCATCTCCCGTGATGTGGCAGCAGATCTGCCTGAAAAACGGGGAAAATATCTCCCATATCCTCGGGAATTACATTGATACGCTCAGCAGGGCAAAAGAACTTGTGGATTCTGGAGACGACGAGGCGCTCTACACCATGTTCGAGTCCTCAAAAGATTACAGGGACTCCATGCCGAACAGTTCTGCCGGACCGATCAAGAAACAGTTCGCGCTCTACTGCGATATCATCGATGAGGCCGGAGGGATCGCGACTATCGCGACGATCCTTGCGAGCAATAATATCAGCATCAAAAATATCGGCATCATCCACAACCGTGAGTTCGAGGAGGGAGCCCTCCGCATTGAATTTTACGATGAAGATTCTTCCGTCAAGGCTGCAGGCCTCCTGAGGAAATACCGCTATATCGTCTACGAGATATAAAAAACGGAAGATTTTTACTACAGATACAGAAAGGAACGATTATCATGGAATTATGCAGTATCACCGGATTAAAGGGAAAGATCACAGTCCCGGGAGACAAATCCATCTCCCACCGCTGTGTGATGTTCGGGTCGATCGCAGAAGGAACAACAGAGGTACACCATTTTCTGACCGGGGCCGATTGTCTGGCAACGATCCGGTGTTTCCGGGCGCTCGGCATTGACATTGAGGAGAACGGCTCCTCTGTCACCATACACGGAAAAGGACTCCGCGGCCTGACAGCGCCGTCAGGGATGCTCGACGTCGGAAACAGCGGGACGACAACGCGCCTCCTCTCCGGCATCCTTGCCGGACAGCCTTTCGAATCCCGTCTCTCGGGAGACAATTCGCTGAATTCCCGTCCCATGAAGAGGATCATAGATCCCCTGACACAGATGGGCGCGAAGATTTCAAGCATCCGCGGGAACGGCTGCGCGCCGCTTCTGATCGCTCCGGGAGAACTTCACGGCATTCACTATGAATCTCCCGTGGCTTCCGCACAGGTAAAGTCCTGCATTCTGCTTGCCGGGCTGTACGCAGACGGAGAGACCTCTGTCACTGAGCCGAGCCTTTCCCGCAATCACACAGAGCTCATGCTGAAGGAATTCGGGGCTGACATCCGTTCCACCTACGCCCTCGACAGCACGAAAGCCACTGCATCCGTCCGGCCCGGGAGCCAGCTCTGCGGACAGAAGATCACTGTCCCAGGCGACATCTCCTCCGCTGCCTACTTCATCGCAGCCGGACTGATGGTTCCTGATTCTGAAATCCTCATCCAGAATGTTGGGATCAATCCGACCCGCGCCGGGATCCTCAGAGTCTGCGAGGACATGGGCGGCGACATCACTCTTCTGAATGAACGGATCGAGGGCGGCGAAAAGATCGCAGACATCCTTGTGCGCACAAGCCGTCTCCACGGCACCACCATCGAGGGCGGCATCATCCCGACGCTGATCGACGAGATCCCCGTCATTGCCGTCATGGCAGCCGCAGCGGAAGGCACTACCATCATAAAGGACGCTGCAGAGCTCAAGGTCAAAGAAACTGACCGCATTGAGACCGTGACAGACAACTTAAAATCCATGGGCTGCGACGCAGTTCCCACCGAGGACGGCATGATCATCAACGGCGGGAAGCCGCTGAAAGGCGCAACCATCCACTCTCTCCTGGACCACCGCATCGCCATGGCGTTCAGCATCGCCGCTCTGGTCGCAGAAGGGAACACCAAGATCCTCGACAGCAAATGCGTGGATGTATCCTACCCCACATTCTACGACACCTTTGAGGAGCTGCTTTAAAATTCCGGGGCGGCCAGCAGTTCTGTCGGAAAGTATCATCCGAAAACAGGACAGGCTGATAGAAAGATTCCTTCTGCGATAAGAGGAGGGATTCTCCCGGCAGCTTTCCCTGCTTTCGGATGATGTTCTCAGATGAAACTTACCTTACAGACCTGAATTTACCGCCTCCAGCATCTCCTGCACGGTCTTCCCAGTGACAGGATGTCTTCTGTAGGGCGCGATCTCGCTGAGCGGCTTCAGCACGAACTCTCTCTTGTGCATCTCAACATGTGGGATGCACAGGTCGCTGTCCTGCAGGATCAGATCATCATAGAAAATGATATCCAGATCTAACGTGCGGGGCCCCCAGCGGAGGATCCGCTCTCTTCCGGCTTCCTTTTCGATCCGGTGCAGTTCGTCCAGGAGTTCATGAGGATACAGGAGTGTCTCAAGCTCCAGGCATCCGTTCAGGAAATCCGCCTGGTCCGTCACTCCGTAAGGAGGCGTCTCGAGGAAACCGGAAACCTTTCTCACCCGGCAGCCCTGCACCACATCCAGTTTCTCCACCGCACCGTCCAGATACCCCTGTCTGTCGCCCATGTTCGATCCGAGAGCGATGACGGCGTCATGCCACTCTCTCTCAACAGATACACTTACCGTTTTAAGAGGGAGCCCTACCGGCGCCCACGGCTTTTTGATCTCCAGGCGCACCTTCCGGAGGTGATTTGTATTCAGCAGCAGCTCCTCCGCCAGACACTCGGCAGCCCGCTCCAGAAGCTTGAACGTGTGCTCTCTGAGATACCGGTCGATAAAGGCGCACACCTCTCCGTAGTGGATAGAGGCAGTCAGATCATCCGTCTGCCCCGCTTTTCTTGTATCCGTATATAAAACCGCCGACACAAGGAACTTCTGTCCCAGCACATTTTCCTCCGGGAAAACCCCATGATTGGCAAACACTTCCAGCTCTTCTATCCTGATTTCATCCAGCTTCATCTCATCCTCCGCTTTCCATCCTGTATTTTCACAAAGCGGACTTCAGCTGTCCGCCCACATTTCATTTTCATTCTGTACTTTACCGCTTATTATACGCGGATGCTGTGCTCCCGCATCAGCGCCCTCGTCATCTCTATCGCTCTCCGGTTCTTCCCGGCGTCATGGACCCGGACAAATGCGCACCCTTTCTGCACTCCGTACACAGTCGTCACAAGAGTCCCCTCCTCCCGCTGATCCGCCGGCAGGTCCAGCGTCAGGCCGATCACAGACTTTCTCGATGTTCCCAGCAGGATCGGATATCCCAGCTCATGCATGATCTCCAGACGGCTGATGATCTCCAGATTCATCTCATAAGTCTTCCCGAATCCCACGCCGGGATCCAGCAGGATCTTCTCATCCGCAATCCCCGCGCGCTTCGCGATCCTCACGCACCCTTTCATATCCTCCATGAAATCTGCAAGAAAATCCGAATACTCCGCTGTATTCCTGTTATGCATCAGGCAGCACGCCGCCCCCCGCTCTGCGATCACGGACGCCATTCTTTCATCATATTTCAGTCCCCAGATGTCGTTTACAAGATCTGCTCCCGCATCCAGCGCCGCCTCTGCCACGCAGCTCTTATAAGTGTCCACAGACACAGGAATGTCGAATCTGCTTTTAACCGCCTCAATAACCGGGACGACTCTCAGGACCTCTTCTTCATCCGTGATCTGAATGTGCCCGGGTCGAGTGGACTCTCCGCCCACATCAATAATATCCGCGCCTTCGCTGATAAGCTGTTCCGCGTGTCTCAGCGCCGCATCCATCTCATTGTACCGTCCCCCGTCAGAAAAGGAATCCGGTGTCACATTAAGGATTCCCATGATATAGGTATTGCTTTCTGTATCAAATTCTCTTCCCCCAATTATCATACCCTGATCTCCATATTCTTTTTCTCTTCACTCCAGTCACACAGTCCTTCCGCCGGGCAGGCAAAGCACATCCTTGACGCCTTGTCGCTCTCATACAGAAGCCTCTCCAGCGGCTCCGGATCTTCCCTGAGTCTCCGGTGCCCCTCGATGGCTGTGAGTATCATTTTCTTCTCTTGTTCTGTAAATCTTTTTCCTTCCGGAAGGCTCTCCAATATCTCCCCGGCGATCTTCACCCCTGCCGCTTCATGCGGGATCTTCTCTTCATACTGCAGAGATTTCCCGATATCGTGAAGGACTGCCGCGGCATAGATGACTTCCGGATCCAGTTCCAGCCCGATCTCAAGACTGCGGATCCGGGCAATCCTCGCCACATCCAGCAGATGAGTCATCTGGTGCCTGCAGAAGATCCGCTTCTCTTCCAGCTTCTCCAGTCTCCTGTAATACTTCTGATACACCGGATGATTCCAAATGGCATTGACTCTGTCCATACCGGCCCGCTCTGCATCCGCTCTATCGATACTGCTCTCACCCGTTATATTGATTCTGTCCATCAGACCTGCCTTCCCATCATGCGGAAAAACCGCTCTTCCAGAGCCGGATCCGTCTCAAACACGCCTCTTCTAGCCAGCGTCACGGTCTGGCTTCCCGGTTTCTTGATCCCCCGCATGGTCATGCACATATGCTCCGCCTCGATCATGACGATGGCTCCTTTCGGCTGCATGTGTTCCATCAGCGCGTCCGCGATCTGTCCCGTCAGCTGCTCCTGGATCTGAAGTCTTCTTGCAAACACCTCCACAGTCCTTGCCAGTTTGCTCAGCCCCACCACTTTTCCGTCCGGGATATAGGCGATATGCGCCTTTCCGTAAAACGGAAGGAGATGATGCTCGCATGTGGAATAGAAGGTGATGTCCTTCTCGATCACCATCTCGCTGCTGTCCACAGAAAATGTCTTGGAGAGATGATCTCCGGCATCCTCGTCCATACCGCCATAGAGTTCTTCATACATGCGCGCGATCCTGTTCGGCGTATCCTTTAATCCCTCACGGTCCACATCTTCTCCAATTCCTTCCAGCAGAAGGCGCACCGCCTGTTCAATCTTTTCCTGATCTATCATTTTTCCATTCCTCTTTTCTTCTCAAGACCCGAAGACGAGCCCTCATCCAGCTTATCAACCGCTTCCTTCACCTGTCCCAGATAAGACAGCGAACCAAACGCAAG
This sequence comes from Lachnospiraceae bacterium UBA1818, assembly GCA_904419285.1. Classification (GTDB taxonomy): domain Bacteria; phylum Bacillota; class Clostridia; order Lachnospirales; family Lachnospiraceae; genus Mediterraneibacter; species Mediterraneibacter caccogallinarum. Next base: position 1,204 of record CAJFQZ010000028.1, on the reverse strand, counting down.
TATCACATCTTCACTTTCTGCTTCTGCAAGCGCTTCCCTCACCGCCTGCTCTGTACTCTCTTCTGCACTGACCCGGGCGCAGTACCTGCTCACCGTCCGGGCAAGTTCTTCCGCCGGGAGCGTCCGCTTTCGGTCAGGAAGACTGACTGTATACACTGAAGATGCAAGCGGGCACATTATATCCGCGATCTTCTCATACTCTTTGTCCCGAAAGACTCCCATGATAAAGATCAGACGGCGCCCCGGAAAATAACTCTCCACTGACTCCCTAAGCCGCAGCGCCGCTTCCTCGTTATGTGCTCCGTCAAGCAGAAACACCGGATGCTCCATCACGCATGTGAACCTTCCCGGCCACACTGTATTTCCGATTCCACGTCTTATATTCTCTCCGCTGATCCGATATCCCATTCTTCTCAGCGACAGGATCACTTCCAGCGCTGCCGCGGCGTTCAAAAGCTGGCTCTTACCCGCCAAAGGGCTGTACAGATTCTGAAATTCCTTATAGGAGAAACGGATTCCCCGGTAATCCTCGCTGATGATCTCCGCGCTCCCCGCCTCGGTAAATTCAGCTCCGGCCCTGTCAGCACACGCCTGCAGGACTGCCCGCACGCATTCCGGCTGATGTGCGGAGACGACCGCGCAGCCGGGCTTGATGATCCCCGCCTTATTCTCCGCGATCTCCTCCAGGGTGTCGCCGATCACTCCAAGGTGGTCGCGGCTGATGCTTGTAAACACTGCACATACCGTATTTTTCACGATATTCGTGGCATCCAGCTCGCCGCCCAGCCCCGCCTCAAGGACCACCAGGTCACATTTCATTTCTCTAAAATACAAAAATGCTATCGCCGTCTCAGCTTCAAAAACGGTGGGGCTGTGTTCTCCCGCCGCTTCCATTCGGGCAATAGCATCTCTTACACACTCTGTCAGAGAAGCGAGTCTCTCTTCAGGTATCCACTCTCCGTCTACCTGGATCCGCTCCAGATAGGAAACCACTGTCGGTGAAACATACCGCCCGATCCTGTATCCTGCCTCACTCAATACCGTCGAAGTGTATGCAAGCACAGATCCCTTGCCATTCGTTCCTGCAATATGTATGAACTTCAGATCATCCTGGGGATTCCCAAGTTCACGCAACAGACCTCGAATCGTATCCAAGCCAAGTACACTTCCGTATTTCGACATTTCGTCCAAATATACCCTTGCT
>CAJFQZ010000027.1 GCA_904419285.1 Lachnospiraceae bacterium UBA1818 | reverse complement strand
TACTTGACTTGCCATAAAAAAAGTCGCCTCCTTTTCGTACTTTTGACTTCAGTACGACAAGCGGTGACTGTACACTCTCCCGTGTGTGTCGTGAGAAACATACACGTTGTTTCATACTTTTCCCTTCTCTGGTAATCAGTAATCAGTTGTGATTCGTACAGTGACTTGTCGCCAGTTTCCTAACTTGACATTCGCTCCACGGAAAACCTGCCATCGCTTATTTCTTTGCTCCGGCAGCAACCTCACGCTTCACAGCTATCATGTCACAGCCCTCTTAGTATAGCGAAAGAAGGAATTTATTTCAAGTGGTTTTTCATAATTTTTGTATTTTTTTTCGTACAATCCTTTCTTCACTCATTGTCATCTCTCCCCGCCTGCGATAAAATAAGGACAGCGGTCCTGCTGCCGGGAGAAACGCGGTCTGTCAGGCAGTGCATCCGACTGCGCCACCATTAGAAATGAAGAAAAGGAGGTTTGCAATGGAATATTCATTATATCACAAATTATCCCAGATCGCACTCCACGAAAGGAAAGCCGAACTCGTACTCAGAAACGCCATGATCGCAGATGTATTCACAGATGAGATCCGCCGCGCCGATATCGCCGTCGCCGACGGATACATCGCCGCTGTGGGCGGGTCTTACGAAGGTACTGAAGAGATCGATCTGAATGGGAAATATGTGCTTCCCGGATTTATGGATGCGCATCTCCATCTGGAATCCACCATGGTAACGCCCAATGAACTGATCACCGCCGCTGCCCTCTGCGGCACCACGACCTTCATCGTGGATCCCCACGAAGCGGCCAATGTAAGCGGCACGGAAGGGATCGACTACATCCTGGACCAGACGGAGCACAGTCCCGCCAATGTTTTCGTCATGATGCCGTCCTGCGTTCCGGCGACGGAATACGATGACAACGGCTGTCTTCTGACCGCGGAAAAGATGGCCCCCTATCTATCTTCCCCCAGGATCCTCGGACTGGGGGAAGTGATGAACGCGCCGGGCGTCATTCATGGCGACAGGCAGCTCCATAAGAAGCTTGAGCTTTTCAGCGGCCGGATCCTTGACGGCCACGCCCCTTATCTGCCGGACGACGAACTGACGGCATATGCGCTGGCAGGCATCCGCACGGATCACGAAGCCTCTGATTTTGATTATGCGCTGGAAGAGATCCGCCGCGGCATCCATGTGCACATCCGCGAAGGGAGCGCCGCTCACAATCTTGAGACTCTGATAAACGGAATCCTCGCTCACGATCTGCCCTGCGAGAACTTTTCCTTCTGTACGGACGACAAACACATTGAGGACATTCTCCGTCAGGGACACATTAATTATAATGTAAGAAGAGCAGTCGAGCTGGGTCTTTCTCCCATGACCGCCATAAAAATGGCGACGATAAATACCGCCCGCTGCTACGGCCTGAAGGAACTCGGCGCAGTCGCTCCCGGATACCAGGCGGATCTGATCGTCACGGATGACCTCAGCAGTTTCAGGATTCTCAGCGTCTATCACAAAGGACGGCTGATCGATCCGTCCGTCAGGCCGGAGACCGCCGCCTGCCCCGACTCTCTGAAGAACACGGTGCACGTCCGTCCTCTCAGCAGTGACGCTTTCCGGCTTCCCATCACAGAGGAAGAAGTCCCCGTGATCCGGCTCAACGCTTCCCAGATCACCACATCCAAAATAGCCTGTCATCTGCCAAAAACAGACAACTACCTTCCTCAGGACGGGTTCAACAAGATCGCGGCGGTAGAGCGTCACAAGGCCACCGGCAAAACAGGCGTCGGAATATGCACCGGCTATAATATCCGGAATGGAGCCATCGCCTCCTCTGTATCACATGATTCGCACAATATTATTGTCATCGGTGACAACGATGCAGACATGCTTCTCGCAGTCAGCGAGATCATACGTGTACAGGGCGGATATACGCTCGTGAGCCGCGGGAAAGTGCTCGGCACCCTTCCGCTCCCTGTCATGGGACTGATGTCGGACGCCGGGTTCGAAACTGTAAACCGCACACTCGGACAGATGATCGCTGAGGCTCACAGACTCGGCATCCCGGATGAAGTGGAACCTTTCATCACTCTGTCCTTTCTCGCGCTCCCTGTCATACCCGAGATTCGGATCACTCCCCGTGGAGTCCTGGATACAGTAAGCTTTGAATTTTTAAGTTACTAAAGGAAATGCATCCATCCTATGGTGCATTAAAAAAACAACAGAAGGGGTACTATTTATATGGAAAGATTTTTCAAACTGAAAGAACACAATACGGATGTAAAAACAGAAATCATCGCCGGAGTCACAACATTTATGACCATGGCATATATCCTCGCAGTCAACCCGAATATCCTCAGCGCCGCCGGTATGGAGAGCGGCTCTGTGTTCACGGCAACCGCACTTGCCTCTGCCATCGCCTCGTTTCTGATGGCATTGACGGCGAACCTTCCTTTCGTCCTCTCCGCCGGCATGGGGCTGAATGCGTATTTTGCCTACACTGTCTGCGGACAGATGGGCTACAGCTGGCAGGTCGCTCTTGCAGCTGTATTTGTGGAGGGTATTATCTTCATCCTGCTCTCACTGACCCGTGTCCGTGAAGCGATTTTCAACGCCATTCCACAGACATTGAAGATTGCGGTTTCCGTCGGCATCGGTCTCTATATCACTTTCATCGGACTGCAGAACGCCCATGTGGTCGTTGACAGTTCCACCCTTGTGGGTCTGTTCTCATTCAGCGGTTCCGTCAAGGACGGCACCTTCAGCTCCGAAGGGATCACCGTCGTTCTGGCAATGGTCGGGATCCTGATCACCGCGGTCCTGGTGATCAAGAATGTAAAGGGAAATATCCTGATCGGTATCTTTGTGACATGGATCCTTGGAATCCTCTGTCAGCTTGCAGGACTGTATGTCCCCGATCCGGACGCTGGCTTCTACAGCCTGATCCCGTCCGGTATCTTCTCCATGCCGGAAAGCATGGCGCCAACTTTCATGAAAATGTCCTTCAAAGGGATCGATATCATCAACTTTATCGTGATCATGTTCGCATTTCTCTTTGTGGATATGTTCGACACCCTCGGGACACTGATCGGCTGTGCATCCAAGGCAGACATGCTGGATAAAGACGGAAAACTCCCGGGGATCAAAGGTGCTCTCCTTTCCGACGCCATCGGGACCACAGTAGGTGCCGCTTTCGGAACCTCAACGGTCACCACCTTTGTAGAATCCTCCTCCGGTATCGCTGAAGGAGGCCGTACAGGACTGACGTCCATCGTATCCGGGTTCCTTTTCCTGATCTCTCTGTTCCTGTCGCCGCTGTTCCTGTCGATCCCGTCATTCGCCACAGCTCCGGCGCTTGTGATCGTGGGATTCCTGATGATGCAGCAGGTGCCGAAGATCGAGTTCACGGACCTGACCGAGGCGATCCCAGGATTCATTACGATCTTCGCAATGCCTTTTATGTACTCTATCTCCGAGGGCATTTCGCTGGGGATCATCTCTTACGTCATCATCAATTTTGTTACAGGAAAGCGCAGAAACATCGCGCCGCTGATGTATATACTGGCGCTTCTGTTCCTGCTGAAGTATATTATCCTGTAACAGACGCTGCCCCGCAGTATAAACGGGGCAGTTTTTCTTGATAACCGTTTTTTATATTGACGAAAGCCTCACTCTCTCATTATAATAGAGACAAATTACAGGTTTGTCGAATATTGACGGATTCTTAATTAATAAGGAGTAAAATAAGGAAAGGGGCATAACAATGACCGGAACAAACACAAACACGATCCTGTACAGAAATGACAGTTCGATCATCGATCTGAATAATACACAGCAGATCGACCGGAACCAGGATTTCACAAAACGTATTTCCAATGATGAGGCGCCTGAAGATCCGCTGACAGATGAGTTTTCTGAAGATCTGGATGCTTCCGAAGGAGACGCCGAGACCAAGATCAACCAGAGCAACTATCTCCGCTATCTGTCGGAGCTGAGGAAGGCTGACAGCGAGCTTGCTCTTGCAAAGGCAGAATCTGCCGAACTGGTCCGCCTGATGGACAGCTACCGCGATCATTACACCCAGTATGAAGAACTGGTAAAGAATCAGGTCCAGGAGAACAGCGCCGCTGTGGACGAAAAGCTGAAATCGATCAAGGCTCTCGCAAGAAAGATCAGAAAGACCAGCGATTCTCTCGACTCCAGGATCGATGAAGAAGTGCTGCGCCTCACAGAAGCGCTGTCGAAATCGATCGAGGGCAGCATCAAGCAGTCCTGCGATGACGAACTGCAGAAGCTGAGCGAGGCGACTCATGTGCTGCACGATTACAGCGAGCAGGTCAAAGAGCAGTATCAGAAGCTCCAGAAACTGGAAGGATTCAAGTTCGCACTTTTCACGATCAGCAGCCTCTGCTCGCCGATCATCCTGATCCTCATGATCCTGAACCTTCTTCACATTATCTGATTTTTCAAGGAGAATTCCTCCATGTACTTATAGAGGAAGCGCCGCGGACCGGACATCGTCCACGCGGCGCTTCCTCTCTTTTTGTATACTTCATTCTTTCATATCGTATTTGTGCCAGCGGTACCGTTTCTCTGTTCACCGCTTTTATTCATCTCCGGACCTGTCGAGCAGCTCTGCAATCTCAGGAAACACTTCGACACTCCTCCTCAGGATTCCTTTCACATATGCGATGAGGATCCCGTAATTTGTCATCGGCACATTCTGGTCCTGCGCACAGCTGAGACGATACTTCATCTCCCGCTCATTGAGCATGCATCCTCCGCAGTGGACGATAAGACTGTATCTTCCGAGTTCATCCGGGAACTCTGTCCCAGAGGTGGTCTCAAAGTGCAGTTCCTTTCCGGTATACTCTCTGACCCATCGCGGGATTTTCACAGTACCGATGTCATCACATTGTCTGTGGTGTGTACACCCCTCACTGATCAGGATCGTATCTCCGTCTTTCACGCGGTCCAGCGCCGTGACGCCTCTCACCGCTCCTTCCAGATTTCCTTTGTATCTGGCAAAGAGAATGGAAAATGATGTGAGCAGGATATCTTCCGGCGTATCTTCAGCGACTTTCGAGAATGCCTGGCTGTCTGTTATAACGAGCTTCGGTTTCTTTCCCAGCTGTTCCAGCGTCCGCTTCAGCTCGTTGTCCTTCACCACAACAGACACCGCGTCTCCGTCCAGAAGGTCGCGGATCGTCTGCTGCTGCGGAAGGATCAGGCGTCCTTTGGGCGCCGCCTTGTCTACAGGAACGACCAGGACGACAAAATCCGACGGGGATACCAGATCTCTGACGATATACTTCTCCTCTTCTTCCCTGCCCGCCGCAGCGGCGATCCTTTCCTTCAATTCCCGGATTCCGCTGCCGTCCGAAGCGCTCACAGCGAGGAATTCTTCTTCCGAGAGTCCGAGATGTTCCCTCAGCTTCCTCTCTGCCTCTTCCGTAGTCAGATCCTTTTTATTCATCACAACGAGGTACGGGATCTTCTTTCTTCTGATCCGCTCCAGAAGCGCCTCATCTTCCGGCGAGCTTCCTTCTGTACCGTCAATGACCAGCACCGCTGCATCCGTCTTATTCAGGACCTGATAGCTCTTTTTCACCCTCAGGCCTCCCAGATCTCCCTCATCGTCGATGCCCGGAGTATCCATCATGACCACCGGCCCCAGGGGAAGGAGTTCCATAGACTTATACACCGGATCCGTTGTAGTCCCTTTCACCTCTGAGACCACTGCGATATCCTGGCCTGTCACTGCATTCATAACGCTGGACTTCCCGGCGTTCCGCTTTCCGAAGAAGCCGATATGTACTCTCTCCGACATCGGCGTCTGATTCATGCTCATCTTTCCGCACCTCCTGTTTTTCTCTGGCGGGGACATGTGGGAATCGAACCCACCCGGGACGTCCTATACGCCCCACTCGGGTTTTGAAGACCCGGAAGCACACCAGTCACTTTTCTGCCCCCATAACCGCAGACGGCGGCCTTTTCCTGCCGCCGTCGTGCTATATTTCTATACTATCAGAACAGAACTATAATGTAAAGCCGGCAATCAACCGGCTTCCATTATACCATACACTCATGAAGAGCATCCTGTTCAATGCCGTTTTCTCTCATAATACTCTCCACCCGCGCCTGAGCTTCGAGAGGCGCACACCAGGCAAGGCCGCATCCCGCCGAGATTTCTCTCGGAACAGGGATAAGTCTGCCCGGAACATGAAGTTCCTGACAGGCCTTCTCCATCGCCATCGCGTCCGCTGTTGTATGGAAGGTCACGACAAGCTTCAATTCTTTCTTTCTCATAACAGGCCATCTCCTAATCCGTCAGTTCCTCTACTGCTTTTACAGCAAAATCGATCTCTTCTTCTGTATTAAAGTGAGAAAAGCTGAATCTCACAGCTCCCTGCGAGACTGTCCCGAGCGCCCTGTGCATAAGCGGTGCACAGTGTGCTCCCGGCCGTGTCACAATACCATATCCTATATTCAGCTCGTCACTGACTTCCGAAGAGTCATAATCCCCAATGTTGAGAGACACGATCGGACATCTCCTGCCGGTCTCGAAGTCTCCGTAGATCTTTACAGCCGGGATCCGGGAAACGCCCTCATAGAAACGCCACATGAGTGAGAGCTCCTTTTCTCTTACCACATCCAGCCCGGTCTCTTCCAAATAGGAAACCGCTGCCCCCAGTCCGGCAATGCCGTGTCCGTTCAAAGTCCCCGCCTCGAGCGCAGTCGGCATGACGGCAGGATGGTGCGGGTTATAAGTGTCAACGCCGCTGCCTCCCGAGAGAAGCGGCCGGATCTCTACCCCGGTCCTCACATACATTCCTCCCGTACCCTGCGGGCCCAGCAGACTCTTATGTCCGGTGAAACAGAGCACATCGATCCCGAGCCGCTGTACATCGATGGGATAGACTCCTGCTGTCTGGGACGCATCCACAATGAACAGAATCCCCTTTTCCCGGGCAATGGCGCCGACGCGCCGCAGATCGATCATATTTCCCGTAAGATTCGACGCATGAGTGCATATGACCGCCTTTGTATCCGCCCTGACTGCCGACTCCATTTCTTCATATGAGATATTCCCTTTCTCATCACAGCCGAGAACAGTGATCTCTGCCCCGTTCTCCCTGCATTCGTACAAAGGGCGCAGCACCGAATTGTGTTCCAGCACCGTTGTGATCACATGATCTCCCGGGGAGATCAGCCCCTTTACCGCGATATTAAGACTCTCTGTGGAATTTGCGGTAAAGACGATCCTGTTTGCATTTTCCGCATGGAAGAAACGCGCCAGCTTCTCTCTTGTACCGTAGATGATCCTTGACGCATCAAGCGCGGGAGCAGAAGCTCCCCTTCCCGCATTCCCCATCACATCGAATGCCTCTGCCACCGCTTTCTTCACTGCCTCCGGCTTATGCAGCGTAGTTGCAGCATTGTCCAAATAGATCACGGTCCGGCACCCCCTTTCTCCTACAATTACAAGTATATTCCTCTTCTCTCCGCCAGTCTAATTGAAAACAGCAATAAAAAAACCGGACATTTATAGATATCGTCTATAAATGCCCAGCCCGCTTTTTCAGACATAAATCCTCAGACATTGTCCGGATACATCTCTTTCACAAGATCTATAAGCTTCTCCGCTTCTGTGCTGTGAAGAGATCTCCTGTCAAATACGAGATTGATATTCCGCTTCCCCCCTGTCTCTCCAAGGGGAACAGCACGAAGCACCCCGCTTCTGATCTCATCCTCGGCAGCCAGACGGGACAGGATCGAAATCCCCATCCCATTTCTCACCGAACGCTTGATCGTCTCCTGATTCTGAATACTGGCAACGATGTTCAATTCTGATAATTCTATCCCCATCTGCCTCAGAAGCCTCTGCGCCTCTTTCCTTGTACCCGAGCCCTCTTCCCTAAGAATGACCGGCATGCGCCTGATCCACGCGGCAGTCTCCGCGGCGCTTTCGGGCCCTTCCAGTCCCTCTCCGGGAATTATCACCACAAGCTCATCCTGATAAAAGGGAATATAAACACACTGCTTCTCCTCCAGCACTGTGCCCGCAAATCCAATATCCGCTCTTCTGGAGAGGATCTGCTCCACAGCTCCCGCGCTGTCTGTCTCCATCACTCTCAGACGCACGCCGGGATATCTTTCTCTGAACCGAACCATGATCTCCGGGAGAAGATACTGCGAAGGGAGCGTGGATGCAGCGATCCGCAGTACTGCCCCCTCCTTCTTTCTGCTGCCGAAACGCTCTCTGATCTGCTGCTCCAGCTCCAGCATCTGCATGGCATAATCATAGAGTATTTCCCCTTCTTCCGTCAGACTGACCTCTTTCGTGCTGCGCATCAGCAGACACACTCCCAGTTCTTTTTCCAGGGAGGCGACATGCGCACTCACCGTAGGCTGCGTGAGATAAAGTATCTTCGCCGCTTCAGAGAAACTTTTCGCCTCAGCCACGCGGGCAAATGCTTCCAGCTGCTTCAGGTTCATGAATTTGTCATGACAACGCTTCCTACCACATCAGCGGCATGTTCACAGGTATCAGCGCATTTCTCAAGGTAGGTATAGATTTCTCTCCAGGCAATGATCTGGAGGACATCCTTCTCTTCAACATGGAGTTTTCTCATATTGTCAATGTACAGCTTATCTGCCTCTTCCTCCAGTGAATTGATCCTGATAATGATCGGCTTTAATTTTTCCGAACGCTTGAAATCAGAGAATTCATCCAGCAGGTTCTTCAGTTCGTCGCAGCACTCAATCACAGTGTCAAGCATGCGGAGCGCCTCCGGACGGATCGTCTTAACATTGTTGATATAGATGCGGATCAGCACTTCCTCCAGCTTATCTGTGACCTCATCGATATGATGGCTGAGCGTCACGATATCTTCTCTCTCGATCGGTGTGATAAATGCTTTCGTCAGTTTGTCCGTAAGATCATGGCGCCGCTCGTCCGCAGAGCGCTCGATCTCATGGATCTCATCCAGCCTGTCAGAGATCTCCTCCGGTCTGAAATCCTTCAGGATCTCCTTCAGAAGATGTGCGGCACGGCAGGCACACTCCGCGCATGAAGCAAAATTATCAAAATAGTAAGCATCCTGTTTTTTCGACATTTGGGGTTCCTCCTCTTATCCAAATATGAACATAAAAATCTTAGCCATTACAAAACTGATCAGTCCGCATCCCGGAAATGTAAAGATCCAGGTAAGCATCATATCTTTTACCACTCCGAAGTTAATGGCAGACAGTCTCTTCACTGCTCCCACACCCATGATCGCGCTCGTCTTCGTGTGAGTCGTGGAGACCGGTATTCCGAACAGACTGGAATACAGAAGACAGAGAGCTCCCGACAGGTCCGCCGCGAAGCCCTGATAGCGTTCCAGCTTGACCATATCCATTCCAACGGATTTGATGATCTTCTCTCCGCCCACGCTGGTTCCAAGCCCCATCACGATACTGCACAGAAGCATCAGCCACAGCGGGATCTCCATCCCCGTGACAGAGCCCTGGCCATTCGCGAAAGCGATTCCCAGGAACAGGACACCGATAAACTTCTGACCGTCCTGAGCTCCGTGCATAAAACTCATCGCTGCAGCTCCCGCGATCTGCGCCCATGCGAAGAAACGGTTCGTCTTTCTCCTGTCCATCTCCCTGCAGAGGATCGTGATGAGCTTACAGACGATCCATCCGGTGACAAATCCGAGCAGAAGGCTCAGCACCAGGCCGTAGATGACTTTCACCCATTCGCTCCCGTTGATGCCGCCGATTCCGTGCTGGATCGCGATCGCCGCTCCGGACAGGCCGGCGATCAGGCTGTGGCTTTCACTTGTGGGAATTCCGAACACAGATGCCGCCACACTGTAGACAACGATAGAGACAAGAGCCGCGCACAGTGCGATCAGCGCACTGTGAGTGCTGTCTCCGAAATCTACCATGTTACTGATCGTAGATGCAACTGAACTGTTGATCTGCGTCATGATAAAAACACCCAGGAAATTGAACGCCGCACTCATGAGGATCGCCCTGCGCGGACTTAAGCATCTTGTCGTCACACAGGTCGCGATCGCGTTCGGGGCGTCTGTCCATCCGTTGACGAAGATAACGCCCAGGGTAAGCAGGACCGTGATGATCAGAATCGGATTTCCTGCCATATTTTCTGCAAAATAAGAAAATGATATGTCCATGACAACTCCTTTTGTTAAATTCTCTTTAAATTTTCGTAAAATCGCTTTCACGATACCATTTAATGGAGAGATTGTCAATTCTTCATTTTCAATCTTTACATTTTTGTAACAGCTCAGCCATAAGGGAAGAGCTGAACCGTTACCTTGTCAGCAGAGCCCTCTCGCTCTCTCCGCCTGTCTTTTGTGTCATTCCGATCCGGTCCGTATAATCCAGGATCATCCTGACATTTTTCCTGCTTGTGCCAAAAAGATCGCGCACCTCCGCTACTGTTATACGATCCTTTCCCCGAAACCGGTCCCTGATTACCGTGCATGCCTTTTCCAGATGAGAAGGGAGCGTATAACAGTCGTCGGAAAGCTTCACGATCTCACCATTCTCAGACAGAAGAAGCAGCAGTTCCTCCAGATGCTCTTCCTCCCTCCGCGAAAATTCCATTCCGCTGATCTTTGCGAACTGATACCCCGCGTCGTTGAGCGCAGCAAGGACTTTTGTACGTACTCCGCAGAATATCTCGTCTTTTCTTATCTCATATCCCGCCGGCGCCAGCAGTTCCCCCCGTCTCTCCAGGATCCCGTTCCTGCAGAGATGCTCCACATATTCGGATGCCAGTTTTTTATTCATTCGCGGAAGAGCCCCAGTCAGGAGCGCCGCCGGCGCTCCCGTTCGGTACGGATGTACCTCCAGATACTCTTTCAGCTTCCTCAGGAGCGTTTCTCTTGCCGAAGCCTCATCCCGGACATGCCAGATATACTCCCTGCCGTTCACCGTGAATACAAGGATCCTGCCGCGGTCTGCAAGCTCCCGGATCCATTCTTCCGCCTCTTTCTCCGTCATCTCCAGTTCAGCGGCCAGTTCCGCCGCTGCCGCCATGGTCTCTTTGTGCTTTCCCGCCTGCAGTTCCAGCAGCACCGCCGGATCTCCCTTCTCACGCTTCCGAAGCCTCTCCAGCACATCCGGCCGAAAACGTCTCTCCCTGGCCGCATCCGGCTCCAGGACAATTCCTCCGCCGATCGTCTCCACCGGAGAATAGAAGCGGACGACAAACCGGTCTCCCGGCTTCAGCGCTGTGTCAGATTCCATCCTAAGCTGTGCAAGACAGTTCTCTCCCGGGGCGATGGAATCTGCATCCAGCAGGACCGCACGGCAGAGCATCTCTGCCGATCCGCTGTAAAAGTGAAGACGTGTCTGATTCCGCACCGTTCTTCCGGCCCCCTTGAGAAGGGACAGCCTTACATCTACGTTTCTTCCGGACCAGACACTGTCCGGGGCGGCAAGCACGCAGCCCCGGCGGATCTCTTCCCGTTCGACACCCGCAAGGTTGAGTGCTGACCGCTGCCCGGCGCAGCACTGCTCTGCCGCCTCATTATACACCTGGATCCCGCGCACACGGCAGGAAATACCTTTCGGATATAAAGTGAGCTGATCTCCTCTCCGGATCGTTCCTTCCAGCAGGGTTCCTGTCACGATCGTGCCGAACCCTGCTGCCGAGAACACTCTGTCTACAGGAAGGCGCGCTGCACCTTCCGCTTTCCGGCCGTCGCGGATCCCTGCTGCCATCCCCGCGATTTGTTCCTTCAGCGAGTCGATCCCTTCTCCGGTGACCGCCGAAGCCCTTATAATCGGCGCCTCCTCCAGGATCGATCCGCGGACCTCCCCGCGGATCTCCTCTTCTACCATACGGAGCCATTCCTCATCCACAAGATCGCACTTGTTCAGCACAATAAGATAGCGCCGCACGCCCAGCAGTTCCATGATATCCATATGCTCTCTGGTCTGAGGCATGATTCCCTCGTCCGCCGCGATCACAAGGAGCACCAGATCCATCCCTGCCACGCCGGCAGTCATATTCCGGATAAACTTCTCATGTCCCGGGACGTCGATGATCCCTGCCCGCTCCCCGTCCGGCAGGTCAAACCACGTAAAGCCCAGATCAATGGTGATACCCCTGCGTTTTTCTTCCTCCAGCCGGTCCGTATCTCTCCCGGTCAGGGCGCGGATCAATGCTGTCTTCCCATGATCGATATGTCCTGCGGTTCCAATGATCACATGGCTCATCTCACACCGCCTTTCCTTAGAATCGCCCCGTTTCTGAACTGTTCTGCAAGGTAAGGGATATCTTCTTCCGATACAGTCCGCATATCCAGGAAAAGCTTCTCCTCCGCGATCCTGCCGATCACAGGAATGGCAAGTCCTCTGAGCCTGCGTTCCAGTTCCGAAGCAGAGATCTCCTTCGGCGCGACAGCTACGCTGCTGCTTGGGATATCCTCCATGGGAAGAGAGCCCCCTCCCGCCCGCGCAGTCGATTCTTCCACTGTGATCACAGCGGGGGCTTCACGCACAATCCCGTCCCCATCCGTACAGCATATGGCTTTCCTCATCAGTTCCGCCAGCTTCTCTGCCGACCTGCGCACAGACGACGCGGGCATAGTCAGCATTCTGAGCGCCGGGATGCGCTCCACCGCCTTCTCCGGATTCAGATATTCCAGAAGGACAGACTCCAGGGCCGACGCCGTAAATTTATCGATCCGCAGCACACGGGCAAGAGGATGCCGCTTCATTTTCTCAATATACTCCTTTTTCCCTGCAATGATCCCGGCCTGCGGTCCGCCCAGAAGCTTGTCCCCGCTGAAGGTGACCACATCAGCCCCCTGCGCAAGCACTTCCTGGACGGAAGGCTCATGGCAGAGTCCGTACTTCTCCAGATCGATCAGCACTCCGCTGCCCAGATCCTCCAGAAGCGGGATACCGGTCCGAGCCTTAAGGTCTGCCAGTTCTCTTATCGAAGTCTCCTCCGTAAATCCCACGATCCTGTAATTGCTTGTATGAACCTTCAGGAAAGCTCCCGTCTCTTCGCATACCGCTTTCTCGTAATCCGAGAGCCGGGTCCTGTTCGTGGTCCCCACCTCCCTCAGCTCTGCTCCGCTGAGCTCCATCATGTCAGGCACCCGGAACTTTCCCCCGATCTCAACCAGCTCTCCTCTTGAGACAATGACCTCTCCGCCGTCCGCCACCGCACTCAGCATGAGCAGAACCGCTCCGGCGTTATTATTGACTGCCATGGCCGCCTCTGCCCCGGTAAGCTGACAGAGGATCCTCTCAAAATGAGCGCTCCGCTCGCCCCGTTTCCCGGTCTCCAGATCAAACTCCAGATTGGAATATCCCCCTGCCAGATCCGCTGCTCTCCGGAGAACATCCCGCCCCAGCGGCGCGCGTCCGAGACCGGTATGCAGGATGATCCCCGTACAGTTGATGACACGGGTCATCTCCGGCCGCATCCACTGTTCCAGCGTCCTGCAGATCTTTTCAGGAAGTCCTTCGAGTTCCTCCTTTGCATCAGATGCCGACCTGCAGGCCTCCAGTCTCTTTCTCACCTTTTCCAAAGTACTGCGCACTCCTTGAAGTGCGCAGTCATAACCATAGTTCTCTATCATTTCCCCGAGCATCGGATCCGCCATGAGGCTGTCCACCCGGGGAATCATTCTGTAGATGTCATTCTTTTCCAAACAGACTCTCTCCTTCTAACCGGATGAGTCTCTCCTGCTTCTCAAGCACTCTGCCGATCACAGAAACCTTCGTCTCTATCCCGGCTTTCTGCATATCATCGATCAAACTCCGCGCTTCTCCTTCAGGCACGCTGAACAGCAGCCCTCCTGACGTCTGCGGGTCGCTGAGCAGATCCAGGTACACTTCCTCCACACCGCCGCTGTCCAGCCAGGGCTCTGCGAATTCCCGGTCCCTGTATGCGCCTCCCGGGACAAGTCCCATGCGCGCATAGTCCGCAGCCGCTTCCATATAAGCCACATCCCTTACATGAATCTCCAGAGTCACATCACTCGCTTTCGCCATCTCCGTGCAGTGCCCCAGTAGGCCGAACCCCGTCACGTCCGTACAGGCATGGATCGTATGTCCTTCAGATGCCCTCTTTGCCTTCTGGTTCAGAGAAGACATGACCTGCGCCGCTTCCGCAGCGGCACTGTCTGAAGCCATCTCCGCCTTCACCGCAGTGTTGATCACTCCGCTTCCGATCTGCTTCGTGAGGATCAGCACATCCCCGGGCTGACATCCGTAGTTCTTATAGATCCGATCCGGGTGTACAAATCCGGTGACGGACAGACCGTACTTGGGCTCATCGTCCTGCACAGAGTGGCCGCCTACCAGCACGGCTCCGGCTTCCATCACCTTGTCCGCCCCGCCCCGGAGAATCTCACCTAAGATCTCCGGATCCAGACAGTTCGGGAAACAGACGATATTGAGCGCGATCTTCGGCTCTCCGCCCATGGCGTAGACATCGCTCAGCGCATTGGCAGCTGCGATCTGGCCGAACAGATACGGATCATCCACGACCGGCGTGAAGAAATCCAGTGTCTGAATGACAGCAGTCTCATCCGATATTTTATAAATCGCGGCATCATCTGATGTCTCGAGTCCGACGAGCAGACGCTCGTCTGTAAATTTAGGCAGCTTGCCCAGAACCTGGGCAAGGGTCTCAGGACCTATTTTGGCCGCTCACCCGGCTGTCTTCGTCATCTGTGTAAGATGGATCTCCTTGTACATCTGTCCTCACCTCCTTTCGATCAGCACGCGGGTTCCGTCATCCTACGGGCGGATGATCCTTCCCGCCTTCTGCATTGTCTCCACAATACTGTACATGTTCGTCACTGTCCCGACTGCAAGCTTGTCTTTGAGTCCGTAGTAATCCAGACAGGTCCCGCAGGTCATGATCTCCACACCCTGTTCCGCCAGGCTCTTCAGGTCCTCCAGTGCAGGGGAGTCCTCCACCGTCAGCTTCGCGCCGCCATTGTAGAAGACCATTTTCTTCGGCAGCTCATCGAGCTGAGTGACTGCAAAGATAAAGCTTTTCATAAGGACATGGCCCAGCTCATCGTTCCCTTCTCCCATCCGGTCGGACGACACGACTACGATCGTATCTCCATACACTCCGGACCAGCCGTCGCAGCCGCAGCTGTCTCCGCCTGTAGTCTCCGCACCAGCTTCACTGCCGCCTCCGACTTTGAGAAGGACCCTGTACTGTCCCTCGCCGAGCTTCTCCTGTGTCACGGAAGCCCCTGAACTCTCCGCCATCTTCGTCACGTTGCGCACTGCCGTCTCATTATCCACCAGAACCTCGATCTCGCCTGAGCCGGACAACTCCTGCAGTGCTTTCTTTGTCTTGATTACCGGGATCGGGCACGCATCGCCCATTGCATTCACTGTGATCATACTTTGTCTGCCTCCTGTTCTCCATTCTACGGCTGGAACACCTTTATCGCGGCTTCTCCCGAAAGATCCGCCACTCTTATTTCATGGTAGCAAAATCCCGAAAAAGAATCAATGATAACTTCTGATTCCTCTTTTTCCTTCTGTGTGTTATAATCAGTTGAACGAAAACCGTCTGCGGATCACCTGTCTCCGCAGCCATTAGAAAGGATCAGATCGAATGTGGATTGCAGATAACTGGAAAGATTATGAAGTCATAGACTGTTCAAAAGGTGAGAAACTGGAGCGCTGGGGAGACTACATCCTCGTCCGCCCGGATCCCCAGGTCATCTGGGATACTCCTCGGAAGGCCCGGGGATGGAAACATATGAACGGACATTATCACCGGAGTAAGAAGGGCGGCGGAGAGTGGGAATTCTTCAGCCTTCCGAAGCAGTGGCAGATCCATTACGGCTCCCTCACCTTCAACCTAAAGCCGTTCAGCTTCAAGCACACCGGGCTCTTCCCGGAACAGGCCACGAACTGGGACTGGTTCTCAGAGAAGATCCGACGCGCCGGACGTTCGGTCAAGGTACTGAACCTGTTCGCCTACACAGGCGGCGCCACCCTTGCGGCAGCGGCTGCCGGAGCGCAGGTCACCCACGTGGACGCCTCCAAGGGAATGGTCAGCTGGGCAAAAGAAAATGCCGTCTCCTCCGGACTCAAGGACGCGCCGATCCGATGGCTTGTGGACGACTGTGTGAAGTTCGTGGAGCGTGAGATCCGCCGCGGCAACAAATACGACGCCATCATCATGGATCCTCCGTCCTACGGCAGAGGCCCCAAGGGTGAGATCTGGAAGATCGAGGACATGATCCATCCGCTCATCAAGCTCTGTACGAAGATCCTGTCGGAAGACGCCCTGTTCTTCCTCGTCAACTCTTACACGACGGGGCTCGCACCTGCGGTGCTGACCTATATGATCGCCACAGAACTGAAGCCCTGGAACGGGACCGTGGACTCTCAGGAGATCGGTCTCCCTGTGACCGAATCCGGTCTTGTACTCCCCTGCGGCGCTTCCGGAAGATGGTCCCGCTGACAAAAACGGCTGTAATATGGAGGGGGAAAATGAATCAGAAAAAACTGCGCACTGCCGCGGAATATTTTATCTACTTTATGATGTACTCTGTCCTCGGATGGCTTTACGAAGTCTTTCTGGAGGTTGTGGTCTATCGATGGGGTTTTTCCAACAGAGGGGTTCTGTTCGGTCCGTACTGCGTTATATACGGCTTCGGAGCGCTGCTTCTCATCCTGTCGCTGTCCTGGCTGCAGAAACGCCGTATCTACGCCGGGAAGCTCCTGATCACCCCGCTGCTGGTATTCATCGGAATTGTTGCGATCACAACCGTTGTAGAGCTGATCGGCAGTTATATCATGGAGTTCACTGCCGGAGACTGGCTTTGGGACTACCGAAGATTTGCTTTCAATTTCGAAGGACGTATCGCACTGAATCCGAGTATCCGCTTCGGCATCGGAGGAATGGTATTTCTCTATTTGCTGCAGCCTCTCTTCCGAAGACTCTGCTCTAAATTTTCCGACAGAGCAGTATATGCCACGGCTGCAGTTCTGGCACTTATATTTTTGTGTGATATTATCTGCACTTATATTATTTTTTAGAACCGCTGTCAAAAAGAGGGAGCACCGGATCTTATAGATCCGGTGTTCCCTCTTCTTTCTTCATCATTCTCTCCCGCTCTTCTGTCGAAGCCGCTCTCCTGCTGCCCCTCTGTTCACCTCACAGCAATCCTGCCCAATATCTCCCCGATCGGCGCTGAGATCGTAAGTTCTGCGCGCACAGTCCTCCCGGTCTCCGACTTATTGATCACCACGAGATGCTTTCCTCGGAAATAGTCTATAAATCCAGCCGCAGGGTATACCACAAGTGAGGTTCCCCCGATGATCAGAGTGTCGGCCTCCGCGATCGCCTGCACGGCTCCCTGAATAGTACGGCTGTCCAGTCCCTCCTCATACAGGACCACATCCGGCTTGATGATCCCGCCGCAATCGCACCGCGGGACACCATCTGAATTTTTCACATACTCCGCACTGTAGAATTTCCCGCAGTCCATACAGTAATTCCTGTGAATGCTCCCATGCAGCTCATATACGTTTTTACTTCCCGCCGCCTGATGCAGGCCGTCTATATTCTGGGTCACTACCGCAGTCAGCTTTCCCGCCTTCTCCAGCTCTGCCAGCTTCAGATGCGCCGGATTCGGCTTCGCATCCAGTATCATCATCTTCTCTTTATAGAATTCGTAAAAAGCCTCCGGGTACTGCATAAAGAAGCTGTGGCTCACCACCTGCTCCGGAGAATACTTATACTTCTGATGATAGATTCCATCCGCACTGCGGAAGTCCGGAATATTACTCTCCGTCGACACTCCTGCGCCGCCGAAAAAAACGATCCTGCTGCTGTCGTCTATGATCTTCTGAAGCTGTTCTGTCTCTTTCTCATACATTCTTTTCCGCCTCCGTCAATCTTCCAAAAGGGTTCCTTTTTCAACATGCCTGTCGAAAATCTCCTGCATCTTCTCCCAGACGATCTCTGATGTCTCCGGTATCCGCTCGTTCCGCTTCATCGGCTGGGATCTGTGCACTCCGTGCTCCTGCCAGCTCTTACCGCCCGACGCGTCGTTGAGCAGCAGCGGCTGAAAGTTGTCCAGCAGATGGGCGAACTTTGCCTCCGCCGTCTCATACGCCTCAAATTCCTCCCAGAGCTCCCTGAAATATATGCCCTGGTCTTCCGGAAGAAGTCCGAAGATACGCTCCGCCGCGTTCACCTCCCGCTCCCGCTTTGTCTGAGCGCCTTTTTCATCATAGGCATAAGTATCTCCCGCGTCGATCTCCACCAGATCATGGATCAGTACCATGATCATCACTTTCTCAAGATCCGCCTCTTCCTTCATGTGCTCTTTCAGAAGCACTGCCATAAGCGCCAGATGCCAGGAGTGTTCCGCGTCATTCTCCTTCCGTTTTCCGTCGGCAAGATATGTCTGCCGAAAAATATTCTTCACCTTATCCACTTCAACAATGAACCGGATCTGCTTTTCAAGACGGGCCCTCTCTTCTGAGCTTCCCGCCGCATCCGATCTGTTTCTTCCCATCTCTGCTGAGACCTCCTTTCGGTCCGGTTCAGCCACGGACCCTGCCTCCATTATAGCACTTCACACCGCAAAGAGACAGCCGGGAAAAATAAAGAAATTATCCTCGCGGTCTTATTCGCCACTGTTCACAGTAACTCTTATTCTGCAAAAATCGGATAGGGGAAGATTCCCTTTCTCTATCCCCCGCGATACCACGGGCAGCTCCACAGCAAGGCCGGTCTGCGCTCCGCTTCGGTCCGCGCTGAGCGAACGCCCACTGGACCTTCAGCGCCGCTGTCCGTTGCCCTGCAGATGCCTGCTCGTGCAGGCACGGCAGCCGCTTGCAGGGCTTATCGCACAAAAAAACCTCTGCACGCGGGGCTTCCCCGTGTACAGAGGCTGGATATGTATCAGCTTATTACAGATCAACTTCACCTGTTGTATCGCCGTTGATCACATAGTATGCCTTGGACTCTTCCGGCTTCAGATAGATCTTGACATCTTTCATATCGCCGACTTTCTTCTTCAGAACCTTTGTCCAGATCTCTTTCACTTTCTGAAGGATCTCTTTATCTGAGTACTCTTTTCCGTAGAACTGAAGGTACATCTCTGTCTTCAGCTCAGCTTTCTTGGCCGGAGCCTTCTTAGCCGGAGCTTTCTTGGCAGCTGTCTTCTTAGCCGGAGCTTTCTTCTCAGCCGTCTTCTCTTCCGGTGTATCTACCAGAACGCCTGCTTTTGTCTCGATCTTCTTTGTTGTATCCTTCTTTGTCTCGATTGCCTTTGCAGCCACTGTCTCTTTTTTCTCTGTCTTATCTTCTGCCGGTGCTGCAGCCTTCACCTCTGCAGCCTTTACTGTCTCTTTTTTCTCAGCAGCCGCCTTTGTTGAAGTTGTTTTCTTTGCTACCATACTTGTTCCCTCCTAAATAATACAACCAAGTATTTTTCAGCTCTGGCCGCCTTCAATACGGTCAGCGCCGCTTAGAAATCTATTCCATAATCTCACAGTTCCAACGAGATTGTACCTCATTTTTCTGCAAACGTCAAATTTTTTTCTCTAATTCCTGATATCCTCTGAAAAAATCCGACAATCCCTTGAGCGTTTTTAAAAGAACAGGAATTTCATCTTCATCCAGCCTTTCGAGCGCCGCATTGGTCATCTGCCTGTGATACTCCTTGTGATGGTCGTATGCCCTCACACCCTTCGGTGTCAGGCCGATGAACACAACCCGTCTGTCCTCCTGGCTTCGCTTGCGGACCACGTACTTCTTATTCACCAGACTGTTGACGGCAGAAGTGAGCGATCCTGCAGTGATCCCAAGTTTTTTTGCAACTGCTGACATCGTACTTTTCCCGGTAAGGCCGATTGCCTCGATGATATGCATATCATTGTTTGTAATATCGCTGAATTCTCCGGTAATGATTGCCTCTTCCTCCAGCTTCAGTATGTCCTTGAACAGGCTGACCAGTGTATCGTTAATGGTCTCATATGCATCCATCGGGGATCCTCCTTTCCTTCAGGCAAACAGTGCCTGGATTACATCGCTGACTTTTTCGATCCTGTCGGCTTTCCACGCTTTTGCTCCGCAGAAAAGCAGCCCTTTTTCAACATTTCCTTTTACCGCGTCGATCAGACCGTCTGTGATGCAGTACGGGATATCAGCCGGACTGCATTTTGTAAGACATCTGTGGCAGGGGCTGTGGGGAATCTTCTCTCCTCCCATCACATGCTCCATAAACGTATTCATGATCGCTCTTCCCGGCATTCCCACCGGACTCTTTACGATCCGGATATCCTCTTTGGACGCATCGATATACGCCTGCTTATACCGGATATCTGCATCGCATTCTTCCGTTGTCACAAATCTCGTAGCAACCTGAACGCCGTCCGCTCCGAGCCCCATGACATGCTTCACATCACTGCTGTCATAGATGCCGCCTGCAACTACAACGGGAATATCCATCCCGTACTTCTCACCATATTTTTTCACTGTCGCTATGATCTTTCTGATCTCCTCATCATAGGACTCCTTCGTGTATGCACTGAGCTCTTCCTTCTTGAATCCGAGGTGTCCACCCGCTTCCGGTCCCTCGATCACTACAAGATCCGCAGTCCTCTTGTATTTTCTGTCCCAGTACTTCAAGATCACATTCGCCGACTTGTCCGTGGAGACAATGGGAGCGATCTTTGTGGCGCTTCCCGCTGTCAGCGCCGGGAGCTCTGTCGGAAGTCCGGCACCGGAGATCACGATATCGGCGCCTGCCTTGACCGCCGCCTTAATATGTGCGGCATGCTCTTTTAATGCTGTCATCACATTGTATCCGATGATCCCATTCGGGGAAATCGCGCGCGCCTTCTTCATCTCGCTCTCGATGGCACGCAGATTGGCCTCCTCCGGATTCCTGTCAAAATCGGGGTCGCGATAACCGATCTGGGCAGTGGATATGATTCCGATCCCGCCTTCGCGGGCAACAGAGCCGGCCAGTCTTCCAAGACTGACGCCGACTCCCATTCCCCCCTGAATCAGGGGGACTCTGGTAAGTTTTTCACCGATCTTAAGATTTTTCATATTTCTTCCCTACTTCTCTGATGCAGACTGCCGCTATATACGGCGGAATCTCTCATATCTCTTCTCCGTCAGTTCGTCCGGATCCATCTTCGTGTATCTCTCGAGGAAATCCATGATCTGTACTTCCAGTTCCACGCATACCGGTTCCATCGTCTTATCATTGAACTCCTCCGGCTCAGCGATCACCTGTTCCACGATACCCAGACGCTTCAGATCCGCCGCTGTCAGTTTCATGACTTCTGCCGCTTCACTGGCTCTCTTGCTGTCCTTCCAGAGAATGCTTGCAAATCCTTCCGGAGAGAGCACGGAGTAGATCGAGTTTTCCAGCATCCATACTTCATCGGCAACGGCCATGGCAAGTGCACCGCCGCTTCCGCCTTCACCGATCACGACAGAGAGGACCGGCACCTTAAGTCCGGAAAATTCGAACAGATTTCTGGCAATGGCCTCGCCCTGTCCTCTCTCCTCTGCCTCAAGACCACAGAAGGCTCCCGGTGTATCCACAAAGCAGATGACCGGGCGTCCGAACTTCTCTGCCTGCTTCATCAGGCGCAGCGCTTTCCGGTAACCGTCCGGAGAAGGCATGGAGAAATTGCGGTCCAGATTCTCTTTCGTCGTCTTGCCTTTTGCCTGCGCGATCACGGTCACAGGCATGCCGTGGAAACGGGCCACACCGCCGACGATCGCATGGTCGTCCTTAAAATACCTGTCTCCGTGGAACTCGATAAAATCGGTGAACAGTGCGTCGATATAATCCGTTCCGACCGGACGGTCTTTTTTTCTGGAGATCTGTACACGGTCCCATGCACTGAGCGATTCATCTCCGCTCATTTTCTCATGAATTCCCGCAGCAGCCCTCAGGTCATGATCCTTGAATCCCTTCTCTCTGTGCATGGACAGGATCTCTGTCAGCACATCCTTCATCTCCTCGCGTTCCACGATCCGGTCTACGAATCCGTGGTCAAGAAGGAATTCTGACCTCTGAAATCCCTTCGGGAGCTTCTGGCCGATCGTCTGTTCGATCACGCGCGGTCCAGCAAATCCGATCAGAGCCTTGGGCTCCGCCAGGATAATATCTCCCAGCATTGCAAAGCTTGCCGTGACACCGCCTGTCGTAGGATCCGTCAGGACTGAAATGTAGAGCTGTCCCGCATCACTATGCCGTTTCAGCGCGGCAGCCGTCTTTGCCATCTGCATCAGGGAAACGATCCCTTCCTGCATCCTGGCGCCGCCGGAACAGGTAAAGATGATCACCGGAAGTTTTTCCTTTGTGGCGCGCTCCACCGCACGGGTGATCTTCTCTCCGACGATATGCCCCATGCTCGCCATCATGAACCTTCCGTCACACACGCCGATCACAGCCGGATTGCCGTTGATCGTGATCTTTCCGGTGACAACTGCCTCATTCAGCTTTGTGCGCTCTTTCAGTGATCTGACCTTCTCCTCATACCCCTTGAAATCCAGAGGATTGACAAACTCCATCTCCTTATCCCACTCTTCAAAGGAGCCTTCGTCCGCCAGCATCTCCACTCTCCTGTACGCATGGACACGGAAATACCCGTGGCATTTCGGACAGATATAATATCCGTTTTTTACATCCTCGGCGATGATGGCCGCGCCGCACTTATTACATTTCCGAAGAAGTCCTGCCGGCACTTCCGGACGGGCATTCTTGAGTGAAATATAGTGGGCGCGCACGCTCGTCTTTTTAAACATATTCTGTAACTTCATCTGAGATTACCTCCTGGCCTGTGCGGACTGATTTACATGTTCTCTATAAACTCAATATCAATATTGCCTGCCACGAAATCCGGATGGTTCAGTATCTCGTACTGATAGTCCACGTTTGTGTCGATCCCCTCGATGATGACCTCGCCCAGCGCGCTCTGCATCTTCCGGATCGCCTCGTTCCTGTTCTTCGCGTGTACGATCAGCTTGGCAAGCATGGAGTCATAATACGGCGGCACTGTATATCCGCTGTAGATTGCAGAGTCAATGCGGACTCCCTTTCCGCCCGGAAGATACATGTCCGTGATGGTTCCAGGTGAAGGGCGGAAATTCTTCGCCGGATTCTCCGCATTGATTCGGCATTCAATGGCATGCCCGGTGATCTTCACATCCTCCTGCTTATAGCTCAGTTCTCTTCCGTCCGCAATGCGGATCTGCTCCTTTACAAGATCGATCCCGGTCACCCATTCGGTAACCGGATGCTCCACCTGGATTCTTGTATTCATTTCCATGAAATAGAAGTTCCCGTTCTTCTCGAGCAAAAACTCGATCGTTCCCGCATTCGTATAATGAGCCGCCTTGGCCGCCTTTACCGCAGCCTCTCCCATCTTCGCACGAAGCTCAGGAGTCAGAGCGATCGACGGCGATTCCTCGATCATCTTCTGGTGATTTCTCTGGATCGAGCAGTCACGCTCTCCCAGATGGATCACATTGCCGTGCTTGTCCGCCATGATCTGGAACTCGATATGGCGCGGGTGCTGAACAAAATGCTCAATGTACATGGTATTGTCACCGAATGCCATCTGAGCTTCCTTCTGCGCCGTCTGAAAACTATTCTCGAACTCCTCCGGAGTCTCAGCCACGCGCATTCCCTTTCCGCCGCCGCCGAGAGCCGCCTTGACGATGACCGGATATCCGATCTCTGCTGCGATCTTCGCCCCTTCCTCGGCGTCATAGATGGGGTCCTTGCTTCCCGGAATGACCGGAACGCCTGCGTTCATCATCGTGTTTCTTGCCTCGGACTTGTTTCCCAGCTTGCGGATGACCTCAGAATCAGGTCCGATAAATGTGATATTACACTGCTCGCACAGCTCTGCGAACTTACTGTTCTCGGAGAGGAACCCGAATCCCGGATGGATCGCGTCAGCACCGGAAACCAGTGTGGCGCTGATGATATTCTGCATATTCAGATAGCTCTCAGAAGACGGAGCCGGCCCGATACAGATCGCCTCGTCAGCAAGCTGTGTGTGCAGAGCCTCTCTGTCTGCCTCTGAATAAACTGCGACCGTCTCGATCCCCATCTCACGGCATGCCCGGATGATCCGGACTGCGATCTCTCCCCGATTTGCGATCAATACTTTTCCAATCATCTCTGTGCTACTCTCCTACCATAAATGTCAGCTCTGCACTGACAACTACCTTTCCATCAACATATGCCGTCGCCTGTCCTACTCCGACCGGTCCCTTGCTCTTGATGATCTTTGTCTCCAGCTTCAGTGTATCTCCCGGAAATACCATTCCCTTGAAACGGCATTTCTGAACGCCTCCGAAGAACGCGATCTTTCCTTTGTTCTCCGGCATGCTTAAAATCGCCACCGCGCCTGTCTGTGCCAGCGCCTCAAGGATGAGCACGCCCGGCATGACTGCCTTCTGCGGAAAATGTCCGCGGAAGAAGTCCTCTCTGTATGTCACTGCCTTATATCCGACCGCATACTGTCCCGGCTCGTAATCCTCGATCTTATCGAGGAGGAGAAAGGGATGTCTGTGGGGGATGATCTCCTGGATCTGTTCCACATTCAAACTGTTCATATCTAACGCACCTTTCTTTATCTGTTCATTTGCAACCCGCATGTGCTCCGCACTTTCGTCCGCACATTCCAGCTCGATTCCGCTGCTGCGCAGCTCCTTCTCGCTGTATGGCTGCCGCTATATGGCACAGACCAGGCCGTCCTCTGCAGGCCAGCCTGCACGGGCGCCCTGGTCTGTGCCGCATGTGCGGACTAGCTTATTACAAAGAGCGGCTGTCCGTACTCTACCGCCTGACCGTTCTCCACAAGGATTTCTTTCACGGTTCCCGTGAAATCACTCTCAATCTCATTCATCAGCTTCATCGCCTCGACGATTGCCAGGACCTGTCCTTCCTTTACGCTGTCTCCCACTTTGACAAACGGCTCTGCGTCCTCCGCCGGAGCTGCATAGAAGGTTCCCACAAGAGGTGACTTCACGATATTTCCTGCCGGAAGCTCTTCCTCTGCTCCTGCTGCGCCGCCTGCTGCCGGAGCTTCCGCTGCCGGTGCCGGTGCCGCCGGTACCGGGGCAGGAGCCGGGATCACTGCCGGAGCTGCCTGTACAACCGCAGGAGCCACCGCCGGCGCCTGCACCTGTACGATCTTGTCCCCTGTCTTCTTAAGGGAGAGCTTAACGCCGTCCTCCTCATATTTGAACTCTGTAAGCTCAGAATCTGAAACAGCCTGGATCAGCTGCAATACCTGTTCTACTTTCATCTCCACACCTCTACCCTTCAAACTTCTTCAACAACAGTGTCGCATTATGCCCGCCGAATCCAAGGGAATTGGTCAGCACATAATTCACATCCTTCTCGATCGGAGCTCCCACTGTATAGTTCAGGTCGCACTCCGGATCCACATTCTCCGTTCCCATTGTCTGATGGATGAATCCGTCCTGAATGGTCTTCACACATGTAACGAACTCAACGCCGCCCGCTGCGCCGAGCAGATGGCCGATCATAGACTTTGTAGAGTTGATGGCAACATTCTTTGCCGCATCGCCAAGGGCAACCTTGATTGCTTTGGTCTCAAACAGATCGTTGTGGTGCGTGCTCGTTCCGTGCGCATTGATATAATCGATCTGCTCCGGCTCCACGCCTGCTTCCTTCATAGCCAGTTTCATGGCCATTCCTGCGCCTTCTCCGTCCTCTGCCGGGGAAGTGATATGATATGCGTCTCCTGTTGCGCCGTATCCAACAAGCTCTGCGTAGATCTTCGCGCCTCTCGCTTTTGCATGCTCCAGTTCTTCCAGAACGACGATTCCTGCTCCCTCTCCGAGAACGAAACCATCTCTGTCTTTATCAAACGGACGGGAAGCATGCTGCGGATCATTTGTCGTGGACAGGGCTGTCAGAGCTGTGAAACCAGCGATGCCTGTCGGGCAGATCGCCGCCTCTGTTCCGCCTGCCACCATTACATCAGCGTCGCCGTACTGGATCGCACGGAGCGCATCGCCGATGCAGTGCGTGCCGGAAGCACATGCTGTGACAACGTTGGTACATTTTCCTTTCAATCCAAGCTGGATGGAAATATTTCCTGCAGCCATATTGGAGATCATCAGCGGAACCATCAGCGGGTTTACCTTGTTCGGCCCCTTTGTGAGGATCTTTTCGTAGTTCGTCTCAACACACTGAAGGCTTCCGATACCGGAGCCGACGATAACTCCGACCCTGAACGGATCTTCCTTTGTCATATCCATTCCCGCATCCTCAAATGCTTCTTTCGCTGCTGCAACCGCATACTGAGAAAACGGTTCCATCCTCTTCGCAGCCTTGAAGTCCATACGCTCTTTCGCGACAAATCCCTTGACCTCAGCTGCAATCTGAACCTTGAAGTCAGACGCATCAAATTTTGTGATCGGTCCGATCCCGACTTTACCTTCCTTGATTCCTGCCCAGAACTCATCCACCGTATTTCCGATCGGCGTCACAGCTCCAAGCCCGGTCACTACAACTCTTCTTTTCATAATTCCAATCATTCCCTTTCCGGAACAGAACTCTGTCCGCTCCATCCATTCCTGTCCTGTCTCTTTCCTGCCAGCGGCAGCATCCTTCTGTCAGGATTAAGTTTCCCTTTACGACTGTCCAGCCGGACAGAACTCCGACCTGCCCAGCTCGATTTTACTCTGCTTCATCTCGCTGTGGGCGTTCGCCCAATATCATGAGAAAGAAATGCCCACCTGCAGGTCAGCCTGCATGAGCTTTTCTTTCTCACGATGAAGGTCTCACTTAAATCACATGGCCATTCCGCCGTCTACATTAAGCACCTGTCCGGTAATATATCCTGCCTCATCTGATGCAAGGAATGCCACCGCATTGGCGATATCCTCCGGCTCACCGAATTTTCCAAGCGGGATCTGGGCCGTCGCGCCTTCTTTCACCTTGTCAGAGAGGACTTCCGTCATCTCTGTGTTAACAAATCCCGGAGCCACCGCGTTCACTGTCACTCCGCGGCTCGCGAGCTCTCTCGCAACGGACTTCGTCAGTCCGATGACGCCTGCTTTTGATGCAGAATAATTAGCCTGTCCTGCATTTCCAAGAACGCCTGAAACAGAAGCCATATTGATGATGCGTCCGCCTCTCTGCTTGATCATCTGTCTTGCAACGAAACGGATGCAGTTGAACGTTCCTTTCAGGTTCGTGTTCAGGACCGCATCGTAATCTTCCTCGGACATCTTCATCAGAAGTCCGTCTCTTGTGATTCCTGCATTATTCACAAGAATATCAACGCTTCCGAACGTGGAGATGATCTCCTTGAACATCTCCTCACACGCGCTGAAATCAGATACGTTGCACTGTCTGATCTCCGCTTTTCCGCCGGCTGCCTCGATCTCTTTCTTCACTTCCTCGGCACGCTCCTTAGATCCGTTGTAATTCACGATCACGGTCGCGCCCTCTCCCGCCAGCTTCAGCACCACCGCACGGCCTATCCCGCGGGAAGCTCCTGTCACTACGGCAACTTTTCCATTTAACATAAT
The DNA here is from genome assembly GCA_904419285.1 of Lachnospiraceae bacterium UBA1818. Lineage (GTDB taxonomy): Bacteria > Bacillota > Clostridia > Lachnospirales > Lachnospiraceae > Mediterraneibacter > Mediterraneibacter caccogallinarum. The sequence continues at coordinate 1,039 of CAJFQZ010000027.1, read as the reverse complement.
TCACTTACCACCTTATCTACGTCTTCCCATGTGCCGACGTTATATACTTTCACGTCACGGTTGATCTTGCGCATAAAGCCTGCCAGAGTTTTTCCCGGTCCGATCTCCACAAAGGTGTCTACACCGTCTGCGATCATGTTCTCCACGCTCTGCTGCCAGCGCACGGAAGACGCTACCTGCTTTGCGAGAAGTGCTTTTGTCTCGCTGATGTCCGTCACATACTCCGCTGTCACATTTGTAACATAGGGGATCTGAAGGGGTGAGAGCTCTACATTCTCAAGGACCTGTCCCAGCTCTTTTCCAGCCTCTGTGAGCATCGGTGAGTGGAACGGTCCGCTCACGTTCAGCGGAATGACTCTCTTCGCGCCAGCTTCCTTCAATGCCTCAGAAGCTTTCTCCACACTCTCTTTCCAGCCTGTGATAACGATCTGTCCCGGGCAGTTATAGTTTGCAATGGTCACTCCGTCGATCTCGTCAACGACCTTCTCGATCGCCTCTCCTGTCATACCGAGGACCGCCGCCATGGAGCCTTTTCCTCCCGGCACTGCATTCTGCATGAGGATACCGCGCTTTCTCACTGTCGTGATGGCATCCTCCGTTGTCATCCCGCCTGCTGATGCGATCGCACAGTACTCTCCGAGGCTTAAGCCCGCTGTCACGTCAGCCTTCAGCCCCCGCTCCCGTAAAACATGTTCCATCGCCAGACATACTGTCACAAGCGCTGCCTGTGTATACTCTGTCTGGTCCAGCTTGTCATTTTCCTCAAAGCATAAAGCTTTCATATCTATATCCAGCAGCTCGGTCGCCTTGTCGATGACCCTGCGTGCTGTTTCACTCTGTTCATAAAAATCCTTGCCCATTCCGGCTTTCTGTGCCCCCTGTCCGGGGAACATAAATGCGATCTTACTCATAGAATCCTTTTCCTCCGATCAGGTCGTCTGTCTCCTTCACCAGTTTCTGGATCAGGTCATGACATGACATTTTCTCTTTGACCATACCTGCGATCTGTCCTGCCATCACGCTTCCTGTCTTCACATCT
>CAJFQZ010000026.1 GCA_904419285.1 Lachnospiraceae bacterium UBA1818 | reverse complement strand
TATTATGAGTAGAAATAAAGATGAATTGCTAGTTGAATATGCGACTTATGGTATGGATAGTAATCTGTTTGTTTCAAAGTATGAGTTATATTTACCCAACAGAGAAGATTTAGAACGATTGGTATCTAATATATTAAAAGATAGTTCTGGAGAGTCATAGTCATTTGGGGGAAAAGAAATCCCCCAAATTCAAAATTCTATTCCCCCAAATAGATTTTTGGAGAAGCAACTCTGCAGAAGACAAAGAATCATATATTCTCCAAATAGAAAAATGGGGGATAAGCTAAAAATAATTATGTAAAATCATTAGAGATTCAGTATTTGTAATAATTTGAGATAATCCGAGAAAACAAAAAGTTGCAAAACAGATGAATATGTAATGAAAATTGTTCATTGATTTTTATCGTGAATGGAATGCCACGCAGGTGAGAACACCTGCGTGGTTTTCTATATGGAGGATAAAAAATGCTGACGGATAGCGGAAGTCTGCGGATAAATAGCATCTGCTTTACAAAATCAAGGGATTTATGATAGGATTTAAGTGTTAAAACAGAGAAAACATAAGGGGTGTGACAGATGCTGGTTTCTTTGAGTTCTGGCAATTATGATATTGTTGCCAGCGGTCAGGCTTTTCTTTTTTCAAAAGACAAAGACTTGAGGATTGATATACAAGCGGATAATGGTTTTGCTTTTTCGCTTATATTGAATTTTATTGAAAATGAATCTGTTGAACAGGATTTACAGCTGAAAACGAATGATAGGGAAATTGTGCTGACATGCATTAATTTCGCGAATACAGGTGCGGGAGTAAAAGAGCCTGTCAAAGTGGCTACGATTAGCGGCAGGAATCTGTATTTTATTTTCTGGGCTTATTTGGAGGGAACGGTATCCAGAAGCGTGAAGTATACGCTCTTCAGCGAAAAGTGATTGGAAAGGAGCAGATGTATATGAATCCGGATCAGCTGAATACTGATTTTACATTTGAATTGGACTCTAATACCCCTTCTTCAGATAAAAGTACTTATATAGTTTATCAAATCATGCATATGGAAAAAACAGTGGCGGAAATATCTGATACCGGTGAAGCAAAGATTATCAGTGAACAGTTTATGCCATATGATCTGTATTTAGATGAGGAAGAGGCAGATTTTAGTATAGATACAAGACTGAACAATCTGAATAATTTCTATCATTGGTGTGCTTCACGTGTTTTGTCACTGGACAGAAAGTATGCGAAAGAGATATTAAACAGCATCGGAGCAGCACAGGCAGTAACTGACAGGGATCGCGCAGACATCTCTCTGTCTTACCACTGCGTTTCTCTCACGGATGTATTCTGGGTAAAAAGAAGGGGAGAAAATGTGACTTTTCAGCAATTGAATCTGTATGACAATTCATTGAATGAGGCGGTGGTGGAGATTTCATTAAAAGGCCGTCAGATGACGGTGACTAATGAGGAACTCGCCCCGGATCTTTCAACGAAAGGATGTTTCCCGAAAGCGTGGATCAGAGATAAAGAAGGTTTCCGTCTGCTGAAAGACGGGGACGAAGATGTGGTTGAAAGAGAACTGCTTGCAAGCCGGATCTGCCAGTGTTTTGATATACGCCAGGTTAAATACGAGGAATACTATTTTGAAGGAGAGCGTGTGACTCAGAGCAATCTGGTTACTTCGAAAAGATATTCTATGGTTTCAAAAATGGCTTTTGATGTCTATGCATGTAATCATGATCTGAATACAGTTGAAGTATGTAAAGCACTTGATCCGGATACTTATTATGGTATGAATATATTGGATTATCTTACGGGAAATACAGACCGTCATCCGGAAAACTGGGGCTTCCTTATCGATAATGATACAAACAGATATATATCGCTGTATCCGGTGATGGATTTCAACCAGTGCTTTCTGGCGTATGATGATCTTGACGGCGCAAATTGTCAGACCGTACTGCCTGAGAGAATGACGCAGAGAGAAGCGGCAGTTGAGGCTGTGAGGAAGATTGGGCTGAGACAGATTTGTGAAATGGATATGAGTGAATTTGGCGATAGGAAAAAAGAAGCAGAGATGTTCCGCAGAAGGCTGGCAGAACTCAAGCGCTATATCCGGGATGAAAAGTGAGATTGATAGGATTCGTGGGCGGATGATTTGGATTGGAGTTTAAAGCATATAACCAGCATGCCCAGGTAATTGGAAATTCTAATAAGGCGTTTGTCCATACAGGTGTGATTTCAAATGAAATCAGTAGAAAGCTCTCCGGCGATTCAGACGCGCCGGAGAGCTTCTGCCTTTTGAGGACAGTCTGCAAAAAAACCACAGAATCATAAAATATACCGGAGAAATATAAAAATATTAAAGGAAAAAGAAAAATGACTTTAACCCAGTTGAACTATATCATTACTATAGCAGAGACGAAATCGATCAATAAGGCGGCTGAGAAACTTTACGTGTCTCAGCCCTCCCTGACCAGTGCGGTCCAGGAGCTTGAAAAGGAGCTGGGGATCACGCTGTTCTACCGCAGCGGACGGGGAGTGACGCTGACGAACGACGGAGCGGAGTTCCTTCTGTATGCAAGGCAGCTCTATAGTCAGTATGAAGGGATCATGGATAGGTATGGGAAGAACGGTTCGCTCAAAAAGAAATTCGGAGTCTCCACCCAGCATTATTCCTTTGCGGTCAAGGCGTTCGTGGACATGGCGAAGGAATTTGACATGTCGAAATATGAATTTGCCATCCGTGAGACAAGGACCGCGGAAGTGATCAGCGACGTCGGTACGATGAGAAGTGAGATCGGGGTTCTCTATCTGTCTGATTTTAACCGGAAGAGCCTGGAGAAGCTGCTGCGGTCGGCGGGGCTGGAGTTCCGCCATCTGATCGACTGCCAGGCGTATGTATACCTCTGGAAAGGCCATCCTCTTGCAGGAGAAACGTCGATCTCTCTGCGGCAGCTTGCCGATTACCCCTGCCTTGCCTTTGAACAGGGTGATGACAGTTCTTTCTATCTCGCAGAGGAGATCCTGTCGACCAATGATTATCCCAAGATCATCCGCGCCAACGACAGGGCGACCATGCTGAACCTGATGATTGGTCTGAACGGGTATACACTTTGCTCGGGGATCATCTGTGATGAGCTGAACGGAAACGATTTTCTTGCAGTCCCGTTCCAGGACGATGAGGTGAATCATAACAGTATCATGGAGATCGGATACATCGTCAGAAAGAATACGATCCTGAGCAGGATGGGAGAATTGTATGTGGAAGCGCTGAAGCGGTACCTCGGGATTGGGGAGAAGGAATAGCAGGGAAAGCCTGATCCTCTTCTCGGTCCGAATCATTCAGGATGTTCTTGACTTCTTAATCTTACAAATGTAATATTAAAAGCGGGAGACCAAAACAAAGGAGGCGGAACTCTTGAAGAGAAGAAATTTACTGCTGCTTATGACCGTACTGCTTCTCTGCTCCGGCTGCAGCGCGGGATATGATGAAAGTACAGCGGAGCCCGGAGAGGCTGTGGAGGGCAGCCCGGGGAACGCGCAGGAGCAAAAGAAAGACGGAACGGCAGAAGAGACGGAAGCGCTGGCGGAAGGGTACCGGGATCTTTATGAGGAGGCAGAGGAGGATGGCAGGGAAGATTCCCTGGAACTGAAGCAGGCAGTCGTAGATTATCTCGGCGGGGAAGGATACGCAGCGTCGGACAGAGACGATCAGATCAACATGGTCAATTACCAGCAGGCAGAAGAGTTCTGCAGGAAAGCGCAGAAGAAAGAGGCTGCAGAGCTTACGCTTTTTTCTGTCCTGGATGAGGGAAAGCTGATCCGGTACGATATGGAGACGAGGGACGGGAGGATCAATGTAGTCCTGAATTCTCTGCAGTGGAAGGATGGCGTGCCGCAGGTATTCTATACCCATGAATTCGAAGCGCACACATGGGAGTATACTGACAAGGGATATCTGTTCGTGGAGGAATACCAGCCGGCGGGGTACGACGGACCGCCGGGCAGGATCGGATTCCGGATCACACCTCTGGATCAGAGATGCCGGGAGCTGAATCGGAAGTATGTCCTTCCGGTCGGATATACAAGGAACAATCTTCTGATCACAGACTGGAATGAGGCGGACTATGGCGGGCTGGATATCTATGATCTGTACGAGATCCTGTACCGAATGAAATACGGGAAGGAAGTCCCGTACGAAACATATGAGGGTGCGGAGTATGAGATTCCGGGAGGTGAGTTCGAGGAGGTGCTGCAGACCTATTTCCAGATAGACAGCCGGACAATCCGGGAGAAGGCAGTCTATCATCCTGACAGCGGCACTTACCGGTATCGGCCGAGAGGACTGCATGACGCGGAACTGCCCTACGGGCCGTACCCGGAAGTGACAGCCTGGGAAGAATTGGACGACGGCACAGTCCGGCTCACCGTAGAGGCAGTCTGGGAGAGAAAAGGGCTGGACTGCGCGGTTCAGAGCGAACTGGTCGTCCGGCCTCTGGAGAATGGAGGATTCCAGTATGTATCGAACCATGTATCCGGCTGGGATGAGGATCTGGAGTTCGTGTGGTATTCCCCGCGCCTGACAGACGAAGAATGGGACACATGGTATGGAGAACACGCAGGATCCTAGATCGTCATGTATTCCGCCGGCGAGATACAGGAGACGGGAAAAAGTGTCAGGAAAAAGAAACTTGCATGATTGTTTTTCTGCGCCTTTTGCGATATGCTATATCAGATGGAAGATGACTGCCGCCTCTGCAGGCGGGACGCTGCATGTCATAGAACAGAACAGGAGGAAACAGCAGAAATGACAGAATGGGAAAAAGCACAGGCAGGTTACTTATATGACGCGAATTATGATCAGGAGATCGTGGAGGCGAGGACAAGATGCGCGGATCTCTGCTATGAATTCAACAGCTGTAAGCCGTCCGACACGGAAGGACAGCGGGCGCTGCTGGGCCAGATCCTTGGAAAGATGGGGAAAGACCCTGTCATAACGGCGCCGTTTTACTGTGATTATGGGTTCAATATCTCGGTAGGCGACAACTTCTATACGAACCATAACTGCACGATCCTGGATGGAGCAAAAGTAGAGATCGGAGATAATGTGTTCATAGCTCCGAACTGTGTTCTGTCTACCGCGGGGCACGCGCTGGACAGTGAACAGCGAAGCCGCGGTCTGGAGATCGCGCTGCCGATCAAAGTGGGAAACAATGTGTGGATCGGGGTGAATGTGACTGTTCTTCCCGGGGTGACGATCGGGGATGACACCGTGATCGGCGCGGGAAGTGTCGTCACAAAAGATATACCGGCCGGGGTGATCGCGGTGGGAAATCCGTGCCGCGTTATGCGGAAGATCACAGAAGAGGACAAGAAGAAATACAGACTTAAGTGAACCAGAGTCGGATTTAAGAGGGATATGAAATGAAGAAAATACTGATCATAGAGGACGACAAAGTCCTGCGTGGGGAACTGAAGATCCTGCTTGGGGCAAACGGATATGAGACGGAGGAAGTGACGGATTTTGAGAATACAGCGGACCGTGTGCTGGCTGTAAAGCCCGATCTTGTGCTCCTGGATATTATCCTTCCGGGGGCGAACGGCCAGATGATCCTGCGGGAGATCCGGGCGAAGTCGGATGTTCCGGTCATTATGCTGACGAGCAGGAATGAGGATGTGGACGAGATCGTGAGCCGGAGCAGCGGCGCGGATGACTATGTGACGAAGCCGTACAACCCGACCCTTCTCCTTCTCAGGATCGAGACGGTCTTAAGAAGAGCGGGCGGCCAGCAGAAGGAGGAAGAGCTGACCTGCCGGGGGATGAGGCTGAATCTGCTTCGGAGCTCGATTTTCTATAACGGAGAGGAACATGTGCTCTCTCATAATGAGATGACCATACTTCACTGTCTGGTGAAGAACAGGGGAAGGATCGTGTCCAGGGATGAACTGATGGATTACCTGTGGGACAACAGCGAGTTTGTGGATGACAACACGCTGACAGTGAACATCAACCGGCTCAGGAAACGGCTTGCCGGCATCGGTATGGGCGATGTGATCGAGACGAGGAGGAGACAGGGGTATATCCTGATGTGACAGATGAATCCTGTGTGCAGCCGGACTTAAGATCCGGCTGGAATCATTTTCGGGGAAGAATGACCTGGGAGAAGGATGAACAAGGAGGAAAGCAGAGAGATGAGATTCAGAGAATACCTTAGAGACCGGCGGTATCCGGTCCTGTTCTGGACAGCCGCAATGGGCGTGTCGGAAGGAGTGATGCTGCTTTTTGGAAGCACCGGAGCGCTCCAGGTCTTTCTTCTCGCCATCTGGGCGGGGGCGGGCGCGGGAATCCTGGGGTATGATTACGGAAGAAAGCGGGAATTTTATAAGGAACTGAAAGAGCGGCTCGGACAGCTTGACGAGAAGTATCTGGTTATTGAGATGCTGCGGGAGCCGAGATTTCTCGAGGGCAGGATTCTTTACCGGTCCTATGTGGATATCCTGAAGTCCATGAATGATGAGATCGAGCGGCATGAGAGGATCAGCAGCGCCTTCCGATCTTATGTGGAGACCTGGGTCCACGAGATCAAGATCCCCATTGCGGGCGCCAAGCTGATCATGCACAACAATCCGGGGGAATCCTCCAGAAAATTGAAGGAACAGATCGGAAAGGTGGAAGCATATGTGGAGCAGGTGCTCTACTATATCCGGAGCGAGGTGCCTCAGAATGACTACAGCATCGGAAATTATCCGCTGCGGGAGCTGGCGGAGAGTGCGGTCCGGGAGAACCGGGACAGCCTGATCCTGAACGGATTCCGGGTGCAGGTGGACATCGGAGAGATGAAAGTCAGGACAGACCGCAAGTGGCTTGTGTTCATGCTCGGGCAGATCATCAGCAATACAGTGAAATATGCCTGCCGGGGAGAGCGGGTGATCCGGTTTACGGCTTCGGAGGAAGAGGGGCGCGTGAAGCTGTCGGTGGAGGACAACGGGATCGGGATCGCGGCAGAGGATCTGCCGAGGGTTTTTGAGAAATCGTTTACGGGGAAGAATGGGAGGACCACGGCAGCCACGGGGATGGGGCTGTATCTCTGCCGGAAACTCTGCGGCGAGCTGGGGCATCGGATCACCGCGGAGTCAGAGGAAGGAAAGTATACGAGGATCGTGATCGAGTTCGGATAGATTTTCTTACAGATGTGTAAGGTTCTGTCATATGAATCGATGGCTGGACCGGCGCCGGTACACTTATAATAAGCTTACCATCCGGGGAGAAGGAAATTTAAGTCCCGCGGAATGGAAGCAGCAGGCTTTTTGAAACAGTTTTCAGAAAAGCGGCGCTGTGCAGAAGGAAAGAAAGGATGATTTCTATGACAGAACTTTTAAAGATCGAGCACCTTGTAAAATATTACGGCAGCAGATCAAGTCTGACGAAAGCGCTGAACGACATTTCCCTGATGGTGGAGAAAGGAGAATTCACAGCCATTATGGGCGCCAGCGGTTCCGGCAAGACGACCCTTCTCAACTGTATTTCCACCATCGACCGGCCAACAGGCGGACAGATCTACATCGACGGCGTCTGTACCTCGGACCTGAAAAGGAACGCCCTGTCGGATTTCCGGAGGGACAGACTGGGATTTATCTTCCAGGAGTTCAATCTGCTGGATACACTGACTGCGTTCGACAACATTGCGCTTGCCCTGCAGATCCAGCGGTGCGCGCCGAAGGAGATCGCCGGGCGTGTGAAGGAAATGGCAGGGAAACTGGGGATCAGCGACGTGCTGGAGAAATACCCCTATCAGATGTCAGGAGGACAGAAGCAGCGTGTTGCGGCGGCGCGGGCGATCATTACCCGGCCGGCACTTATCCTGGCGGATGAGCCGACCGGCGCGCTGGACTCCAGAAGCTCAAGGATGCTCCTTGAGAGCATGGAGCTGCTCAACAGAGGGGAGAACGCGACGATCCTGATGGTGACCCACGATGCATTTTCGGCGAGCTATGCGTCCAGAGTGGTGTTTATGAAGGATGGAAAACTGTTCAATGAGCTCCGCAGAGGAGCAGAGGACAGGCGCGTCTTCTTCGACCGGATCATGGATGTGGTTTCTCTGATGGGAGGTGACCTGAACTATGCTGTTCCGTCTCTCTCTTAAGAATCTGAAGAAGAGCATCCGGGATTATTCGATCTATTTCTTTACTCTGATCCTGGGTGTGTGCATCTTTTATCTGTTTAACTCTATCGGGGCGCAGACCGCGATGATCGAGCTCTCAAAGGCGAAATCCGACAGCGTCGATATGCTTAACACGGCCCTTTCTTCCATGAGCGTGATGATCTCCTTTATCCTGGGATTTCTTATCGTTTACGCCAGCCGGTTCCTGATCCGGAAGCGGAAGAAGGAGTTCGGCGTGTACCTTACGCTGGGGATGAGGAAAGGGGATATCTCGAAGATCCTCCTGGCGGAGACGGCGGTGATCGGAGTGATCTCCCTGGGTGTGGGACTTCTGGCGGGCATCCTGCTCTCCCAGTTTATGTCCCTGTTCGTCGCATCCATGTTTGAGGCGGATATGAGCCGTTTCGTGTTTGTCGTTTCCCCGGAGGCGATCCTGAAAACGATCCTGTATTTTGCTATCATCTATGCAGTCGTGATCATAATGAACACCTTCATCATCGCCCGGGCGAAGCTGATCGATCTGTTCCACGCGGACCGGATGCAGGAGCGGATGAGGCTTAAGAATCCGGTGCTGTGCGCCGTTCTGTTTCTGGCGGCATGCGTTATGCTGGGGACAGCCTACTACAATGTGACCGCCAATTCAGAAAATCTGACCAGTGAATTCGACATGATACTGCAGATCCTGTTCGGGATCGCGGGGACCTTTCTGATCTTCTGGTCCGTGTCCGGATTCGCACTGGCGATGCTCAAAAAAGTGCCGGGGATCTATCACCGGCGGCTGAATTCCTTCATTTTAAGTGAGACCGGAGCGCAGATCAACACAGCGGTAGTGGCAGGATCCGTGATCTGTCTGCTGCTCTTTGCGACCATCTGCGCGCTCTCCAGTGCATTTACATTAAAGGAGTACAGGGAGGACAGGATGGATTATCTTGCGCCGGTCTCCCTCTGTCTTGACAGGGAAATGACGGATGGGAAGACAGCGGAGAATGTGCTTGAAGAAAAGGGATTCGACATGGCGGCTCTTGAGATCAAGGCAGAGTTCTGCACCTATAAGACCGATACGGTGACCCATGGCACTCTGCTCGGCAGTTATATGGATGAGCTGATGGAGGATGGATTCGACGAGTCCTATGCTGCCTATCCGATGGAGATCATCCATGTCAGCGACTATAACCGGGCGGCAGCAGCCTATGGATTTGATCCGGTATCCCTGGGGGAGAACGAGTATGCCATAAGCAGCGATTATTCGAATACAGTTGGATTTTTTAATGAAGGACTGAAGGTGAACGACACCATAGAGGTCAAGGGGAGGACGCTGACCGCGGCTTACGGCGAGTGCGTGAAGGGTTATATCCGGATGCGCTATTCCGAGTCCAACATGGGTCTTGTGATCGTCCCGGACGATGTGGAATTCTCGGAGGAAGAGCAGTATGCGAGCCTGCTGATCGCTGATTACGCGGAAGGATATGATACAGATGAATTCCGCGCCTACATGGACGACGGAGAGTTTGAGGCGCTGGTGAGCGGGACGGAAGAAGATCCGGTAATGTATATCAGCACCCGGTCCGATATCATTGACGACAGCATCGGTTCCAGCGCCATGGTCATCTTCATCGCGCTGTACCTTGGGTTTGTCTTCATCATCAGCGGCGCGGCGATCCTTGCCCTCAAGGAAATGTCCGACGCCATTGACAGCAGGCACAAGTATGAAGTGCTGCGCCGCCTGGGCGCCGGAGAGAAGGATCAGAACCGGGCGCTGCTCATCCAGATGGGGATCTTCTTCGGCTTTCCCCTGATCCTGGCGGTGATCCACTCGGTCTTCGGCATCCAGGTGTGCAACCAGATGACCATGGGAGCATTTTCAAAATCAGATCTCAGGATGACGCTGGGGATGACAGCGGGAATGATCATTGCGGTTTACGGAGGATACTTTATTGTTTCCTATCTGTGCTGCCGCCGTGTGATCCATGAAAAGGAGCAGTAAATGATCTTTATTTTTCCGGAAAACGGGGAAACTAACAGAAAAACCGCAGCGCGGAAAAATGATCGCTCTTCTGTCTGAACAGATGTGAGCGGAAAAGGAGATCAATATGCTGGAGCAGCTGAAACAAGAAGTCTATGAGGCGAATCTTTTACTGCCGGAATACGGTCTGGTGATATTTACCTGGGGAAATGTGAGCGCTGTCTCGCGGGAGCAGGGGCGGATCGTGATCAAGCCCAGCGGAGTGGAGTATAAGGACCTGACTCCGGAGAAGATGGCGGTGACGGATCTGGAAGGGCGGAAGAAGGGGGACGGGTATGAGCCGTCCTCAGATACCCTTACCCACGCCGTTCTGTATGAACGGTTCCCCGAGATCGGCGCTGTCGTCCACACACATTCGCCCTGGGCGACGAGCTGGGCACAGGCGGGGCGGGATATCCCGTGCTATGGAACGACCCACGCGGACTATATCTTCGGGGAGATCCCCTGCGTCAGAGGACTGACAGGGGAAGAGATCGAGGGAGAGTATGAGAGAAATACAGGGCTCGTGATCGCAGAAGAGCTTGAAAAGAGAGGAAGGGATCCGCTCTCTGTGCCGGTGGTCCTGTGCCGCAGCCACGGCGTATTCGCATGGGGACGGGACGCTGTGGAGGCGGTGCACAACGCCGCGGCAGCAGAGGAGATCGCGAAGCTGGCGGCACAGACCGAGCAGATCAGCCCCTTCGCAGAGCCAGCGCCGGAAACGCTGGTGAACAGGCATTATTTCCGGAAGCATGGGAAGGACGCCTATTACGGGCAGGCGCGGTCCGGGGAAAAATAAGCTGTTGTCCACAGCGGCAAAAATAATCGAAAATCCGTTGAAAACCTGCTCCTCCGCCTGTATAATAACAGAGGAAACTTTGAGATAACAGGAAAAGGAGCGTAAAATATGAGTATCAGAATCGGTATTTTAGGTTATGGAAATCTCGGCCGCGGCGTAGAGTGCGCTGTGAAGCAGAATGAAGATATGGAACTGGCGGCAGTGTTCACCCGCAGGGATCCGGAGACAGTGCAGATCCTGACAGAGGGGGTTCCGGTCTGCCGTATTGCAGACGCAGCAGACTGGAAGGATAAGATCGATGTCATGATCCTCTGCGGAGGAAGCGCGACAGACCTGCCGGTGCAGACTCCGGAGTTCGCGAAGATGTTCAATGTGATCGACAGCTTTGACACACATGCAAGGATCCCGGAGCATTTTGCCAATGTGGACGCAGCGGCGAAAGAGGGCGGCAAGGTCGGAATCATCTCCGTGGGCTGGGATCCGGGAATGTTCTCCCTGAACAGGCTGTACGCCAACGCGATCCTTCCGGACGGAAAGGACTATACATTCTGGGGCAAGGGTGTAAGCCAGGGACACTCCGACGCGATCCGCAGAGTAGAGGGCGTCAAGGATGCAAAGCAGTACACGATTCCGGTGGAGTCTGCTCTTGAGGCAGTCAGAAACGGAGAGAATCCGGACCTTACCACAAGGGAGAAGCACACAAGAGAGTGCTTTGTCGTTCTGGAGGAAGGCGCTGATGCGGCAAAGGTAGAGGAAGAGATCAAGACGATGCCGAACTACTTCTCCGACTATGACACGACAGTACATTTCATCAGCGAGGAAGAGCTCAAGAGAGACCACAGCGGGATCCCTCACGGCGGATTCGTCCTCCGCAGCGGAAAGACCGGCTGGAACGGAGAGAACAGCCACCTTATCGAGTACAGCCTGAAGCTGGACTCCAACCCGGAATTCACTTCCTGCGTGCTCGCTGCATATGCAAGGGCAGCTTACAGACTGTCTCAGGAAGGCGCTTCCGGATGCAGGACAGTGTTCGATATCGCACCGGCTTATCTGAGCGCGAAGAGCGGAGAAGAATTAAGGAAGACGATGCTGTAATAAAGCAGAATTAAATCATAATAGAAAAAGAGCTGACAGAAAAGACAGCTTTGTTCAGGGGAAGATACGGCCAGGCAAAAGCCGTGTCTTCCCCTTTTTCTATTCTGCAAGTTCCTTGAGCGGCCTGACCGTATATCCCATCTCTTCCCATTTTGTCAGCAGTTCATCCATGATCTCCGCATTAGTGGATGAGGTGCTGTGGAGCAGGACGATGGCGCCGGGATGGATCCTGCCGAGCAGCTTGTCAAAGGCCTCCTCTCTGGCCGGCTGGTCATCTTGATACCAGTCTACATAGGCAAGGCTCCAGAAGAAGGTCTTATAGCCGAGTTCCTGCGCCATCTGAAGATTGCTCTCGCTGTATTTTCCCTGCGGAGGGCGGTAGTACTTTGTCATATCCTGTCCCGTGATCTCCCGGTAGGCGTCTTCCACAGCTTCCAGTTCCTGACAGAAGGAATCCTTCGTCGCGATCTGGGACATGTCCGGGTGATGCCATGTGTGATTGCCGACTGTGTGTCCTTCTTCCACCATCCGGCGGATCAGGTCAGGCTCTGACTCAATGTATGTACCCACGACGAAGAAGGTGGCGCTCACGCCGTGCTTCTTCAGAGCGTCCAGAATAGGCTCTGTATTTCCGTTCTCATAGCCCGCATCAAAGGTGAGATACAGCACCTTTTCATCCGTGTCGTCCGCATAGTAAGCGTCATACTTTGCCAGCTCCTCAAAATCAGCGTTTCCCACAGGAGTCTGTCCTTCCTCCTGGAAGCTTAAACCCCAGTTCCCCTCCGCGGAGACAGGGGCGGACTCTTCGGTGGGAAACTCAGAAGAGGCGCCGGCGGCTCTGAAATGCTTTTCCGCTGATCCTGCGGCAGCGCCCAGAGCGTAGGCGAGGATAAATAAGAGAAGAATGTTTGCGGTTTTTTTCGTAAGGATATGATTTCTTATAAAAGAAACTGATTTCCTGAACATAGTGTGTTTCATGAGATGTAGAAAGGCTTTCCTGTTTTTTACAGTATATGTGCCTGAAGGTGCAGTCATGCCATTGTGGGTTACTGTTCCCACCTAACCGCCACCCGCATGCGCACTCGTCGCGCTGACGCGCTCCAGTCCCGCACTTCGTGCTAAGACTGCTTATGTGGGCGGCGGTTACGAGTTCTACTCGCACTCAGAGATAGGAAACTGCATCTTACATGCAAGCATGCCAATGCAGTCCCTATCCCTGAGTACGGTGTGAACAGTAACCATTGTGGACAATTCTGGGAAAGAGTGATAAAGTGTTAGGGAAAACTTTTGCAGGAGAAGAGAAAATGGAAAGATCAGTTTTATTTTTTGATATTGACGGCACGATCTTAAGCGAGATCACAAGAGAGATCCCGAAGGATGCCATTGAGGCGCTGAAGGCGGCGCAGGCGGAGGGACATCTCCTTTTTATCAATACAGGGCGTACGGTGTGCAGCATTCCGTCGGAGATACGGAGGCTGAAGTTTGACGGATATCTGTGCGGCTGCGGGACATATCTTCTGTATGGGGATGAGCTCCTGTTTGATCACGGGATCCCCGAGGAGCGGGGCAGGGAGATCATCCGGAAAGCAGCTGAGTGCAGGCTTGACTGTGTAGCCGAGGGCAGGGAAGATGTATATTTCCCGGAACGGTTCAGCCGCTTTGAAAACCTGGAGCAGTCGAGAAGATATTTCCGGGCGAGAGGATTGGCGATGGGACAGACGCTGGAGAAGGGCGGATATACTTATGACAAGCTTTTCGTTTACAGCGACACCAGCAGCGATCTGAAGACATTTCTCGATTTCATAGAGGAAGATATGGAGGCCATCGACCGGGGAGGAGATACGTATGAGGTGATCCAGAAAGGATATTCCAAGGCGACGGCATGTGAGTTCATTCTGGAGCGTCTGGGGATCCCGAAAGAGAGAGCGTATGTGTTCGGCGACAGCAGCAATGACCTGGCGATGTTCGAGTATGCGGACCATGCGGTGGCCATGGGAGTTCACTCGCCGGTTCTCGATCCGTATACAGAATATGTGACGAAGACAGTGGAAGACGGCGGGATCGCCCATGCACTGAGACATTACGGATTGATCAGATAGGGGAGACTCCCCGGAGAATTTTGAAACAATAACAGAGAGGATGGCAGCAGATGAAGCTTTTTGTTTACAGCTACAGAGAATTTGATGAAGCGGAATATTTTCAGAAATTTGCAAAGGAATACGGCGTGGAACTGGGGATCAGCACGGAGGCGCCGACCATGGAAAATGCGCATCTGGCAGAAGGATACGGGTATGTGAGCATCCTTACGTCAAAGATCGACGCGGAGCTGATGGAACGATTCCATGAGCTGGGAGTGAAAATGATCTCTACCAGGACGATCGGATATGACCATGTGGACCTGGAGGCAGCGAAGAAGTTCGGCATCAGTGTGAGCAATGTATCCTATTCGCCGGAATGCGTGGCGGACTATACGGTGATGCTCATTCTCATGTCCGTCCGGAAAATGAAGCGTATCATGCAGAGAGCGGAGATCAATGATTTCTCGCTGCCGGGGATACAGGGAAGAGAACTGCCGAATTTTACGGTGGGCGTACTCGGGACCGGGCGGATCGGAAGAGCGGTCATCCGGGATCTCTCCGGGTTCGGATGCAGGATCTATGCTTATGATAAATATGAGAATGACTCCGTGAAAGAGCATGCGCAGTATGCGGATCTGGACACGATATTCAGAGAATGCGATCTGATCACGCTGCACATGCCGCTGGAGGAGGAGAACTTCCATCTCATTGACCGGCAGGCGCTGGAGAAGATGAAGGATGGTGTTGTCATTGTGAATACCGCCCGCGGAGGGCTGATCGACACGAAGGCGCTGATCGAAGGCATCGAGTCGGGCAAAGTTGGAGCCGCCGGCCTGGATGTGATCGAGGATGAGTTCGGGCTGTACTACTATGACCTGAAATCAGATGCCCTGAGCAAGCGGGATCTGTACATCCTCCGGGGCTTCCCCAACGTGGTAGTGACGCCCCATATGGCGTTCTATACAGATCAGGCTGTGAGCGATATGGTAAAACATTCGATCGAGAGCTGCCTGCTCAGGGAGGCAGGGAAGGAAGATCCCTGGAAAGTGCTGTGATCAGATCTCACCGGCGGAGCCGAAGAAGGACACATCGGTGGGATATACATAGCTGTCTCCGATCTTGTGGAGAAGGACCACGTTGAGATGTCCGTTCAGGTTTTTCTTATCCAGTGAGATGGTTTCCGTCAGCGCAGAGACGGGAATTCCCGAGGATGAGGGCAGTCCATAGATCTCGAGGGCTTCACGGATCTGCGCTGCACAGCCCGGCTCGGTCAGCCCTTTCTCCTCCGCCATTTTCGTGATCTGGTACATCCCGATGCCTACCGCCTCGCCGTGGCTCTCCCTCTCATAGCAGTAATGCTGCTCGATGGTATGGGCGAGGGTGTGGCCGAAATTCAGGAGCATCCGCTCTCCGGTATCGAACTGATCGGCTTCCACAACGGTGCGCTTGATATCTACACAGCGGGCGATGACAGAGGGAAGCTCGGGCTTCAGATCCTCGAACGAGCGGTGGGAGCAGAGTGTGCGGAAGAGGGCGGCATCCTTGATGCAGCCGTATTTGATGACCTCTCCCATGCCGTCGCTGATAAAGTGAGGCGGAAGGGATTCCAGCGCCAGGGGATCAATGAGCACCAGCTTCGGGTGATAGAATGCGCCGACCAGATTCTTCCCCTGTGGAAGATCTACCGCTACCTTGCCGCCCACGGAAGAATCTACCTGAGCGAGCAGGGAAGTGGGGATCTGCACTAGTTTGACCCCGCGAAGATAGCTTGCCGCGGCGAAGCCTGCCAGGTCGCCGATGACTCCGCCCCCGAGGGCGATGACAAGATCGCTCCGGGTCAGCCTGGCGTCAAGGAGCGCCGCATAGATCCGGGGCAGTGTCTCGAAGCTCTTTGTCGGTTCGCCGTGGGGCAGGACAAGGGGATGGCATTCATAATCCTTTAATGAATCGAGCAGCTGCTGTCCGTACAGTGGGAAAACGTGGTCGTCGGAGATGACCATGATCCGCTTTCCTGTGAAGAGCTTGGAGATATATGAGCCCGCCTTTGTTAGAATTCCGTTTTCTATATAGATAGGATAACTGTTTTCGCCGAGATTGACTGTTAGTTTCATGAGATAAACCTCCTTTATATGAAAGCTACTGTCCGCAAAGTACGGAAAAAGTGTCAGGAACTGTACCTGACACCTTTTTTATTTTATAGGAAACTCCGATTAAATATGCTTTACAGGATCTTGCCGACGACTTCGGCAATCTGGCGCACCTGCTTAAGCAGGCTGTCGTATTTCTCCGGCTTCAGTGACTGAGCGCCGTCGCAGAGCGCGCACTCCGGATTGTTGTGTACTTCCACCATCAGACCGTCGGCCCCGGCTGCAACGGCTGCCTTTGCCATCGGCTCCACCAGCCACCATTTTCCGCCGGCGTGGCTCGGGTCCACGATCACCGGGAGATGGGTCTTCTTGTGGAGGACAGGGATGCTCTGAAGATCCAGTGTATTTCTCGTATAAGTCTCGAAGGTGCGGATTCCGCGCTCGCACAGGATCACGTTTTCATTTCCGGCTGCCATGATGTACTCTGCGGACATGATCCACTCTTCATAGGTCGCGTTCAGGCCGCGCTTTAAGAGGATCGGACGGTCCACCTGGCCGAGCTGCTTGAGCAGGTCAAAGTTCTGCATGTTGCGGGCACCGATCTGGATCAGATCCACCTTCTCATTGAATACGTCCAGGTACTGCGGGGACATGAGCTCTGTCACGATCGGAAGACCCACCTCTTCCCTTACGGCACAGAGAATGTCAAGGCCTTCCAGTCCAAGTCCCTGGAAAGAGTAGGGGCTGGTCCTCGGCTTGAAGGCGCCGCCGCGCAGAAGGTTGGCTCCGGACGCCTTGGCTGCCTTTGCCACTTCCAGTACCTGCTCGAAAGACTCTACAGAGCAGGGACCTGCGATCAGTCCGAGATGTCCGCCGCCGATCTTTACTCCGGACACGTCGATCACAGAATCCTCCGGGTGGAACGCCCGGTTGGCGAGCTTGTACGGCTCCTGGACATGCATGACCTTATCGACGCTGCTGTCCACCTCGAACAGGCGCGGATCGATCAGAGTCGTGTCGCCGATACAGCCGATGATCGTCATCTCGGTTCCGCGTACTACGTGTGTATCCAGTCCGCGGTTCTTTACAAGGTTTTCTACACGTGATATATTTTCTTCAGTAGTGTGGGGTTTTAATACAATAATCATCTTTTTAAGTCCTCCGGTATTCGTAAATTAAAATGATAAAATTATCAATAATAACTTCACACTGTAAAATTTTAGTTGTTTAAAGTGTGAAAACATATGTATCATAAATCATTCCGGGAATATTGTCAATAATTTATCATAGAAAATTCATTTCTGTTGACAGTTTTGCAGGCAGGGTGGTATTTTATTGTCTGTTGTGCAGAAGATGATAAAAATCGTTACTGTGGAACAGCAGCAAAATCTTCTGCATGCCGAGTCAAAGATCCTGATGCCTGCATTAAGGTCTTTGCCCCTCGCAGCAGCCGCCGGATGGACATGCCTGCATGTCCGCCTGGCTCGCTGCCTGCGGGAATAAATGAATCGGAGGAAATGAAACTATGAAGATCATCAAACAGATCGGGATCGTCTTCTGCGTGTGCTGGGTGAGCCTGGCGATCGAGAAGCTGCTCCCGTTTACTTTCCCGGCAAGTGTGATCGGTATGATCCTGCTCCTTGTCTGTCTGCTGACCGGAATCCTGAAGATGGAGCATATCCAGGAAAAGGCGGATTTCCTGCTGGAGAATATGGCCTTTTTCTTTATCCCGGCAGGTGTGAGCATTATCAATTATTTTGATGTGCTGAAAAATTCAGTGATCCAGCTTATCGTAATCTGTGTTGTCTCTACGGTGGTAACCTTTGCTGTGACAGCATACAGCGTGATGTTTACGATCCGGCTGCTGAACCGGAGAAAGGGGGAGAACAAGAATGAGTGAGCTGTTTACTTCACCTTATTTTGGAGTGGGCTTAAGTGTCGCCGCATTCGGGATCGGAGTCAAACTGAACCGGAAGCTGAAGACGCCGGTCTGTAATCCGCTGATCGTCGCCATCGTGATCGTTTCGGGAGTGCTTCTGGTTTTTGACATTCCCTATGATTCCTATAATGTAGGCGGAGAGATCATCAATATGTTCCTGGCTCCCGCAACGGCGTGTCTGGCGGCGGCGATCTATACACGGATCAATATACTGAAAAAATACTGGCTCCCGATCCTTGTGGGATGTGCTGCTGGATCAGCCGCGTCCATGGGAAGCGTCTACGGAATGTGCAGACTGTTCGGACTTGACGACAGCCTGACGGTCTCCCTGATCCCCAAGTCCGTGACAACGCCGATCGCGGTAAGCATTGCAGAGCCTGCAGGAGGCGTTGTGCCTGTCACAGTGGTCGCGGTGATCGGCACCGGAATCCTGGGCAGCATTCTCGCGCCGTACCTGATCCGTATTTTCAGGATCTCAGATCCGGTGGCGGCGGGACTGGCGATCGGCGCCTCCAGCCATGCGGTGGGCACTTCCAAGGCGATTGAGATCGGAGAGGTAGAAGGAGCGATGAGCGGACTTGCCATCGGGATCTGCGGGATCATTACCGTGCTGTTCTCCATGCTGGTATTATAAGAATCGGGGACTCATGAGCGGTCCCGAACCTATGGTATTGTTGAAGAGGAAATAAAGAAGGGGACAGGGATGAAGAAGAATACATCTTATACAATAAAAAGAGCGCGCAGGCTGCCGGTCATTCTGATCGGCGAGGGACTTCTTGTAGGAGCTGCCGGCGGACTGGTCGTCCTGCTGTACCGGCTGGCACTGACATTTGCAGGGGACGCGCTGAACAGGCTGCTCGCATTGATCGAAGGTGATCCGCTGCGGACTGCGGGATGGTTTGCCGTGCTCGTGCTGCTGGCTCTGATCGTGGGAAAGCTGGTAAGGTGGGAACCCATGATATCGGGAAGCGGCATCCCCCAGGTGGAGGGCGAGATCCAGGGAAAACTCAGTGAAAAATGGAAGAGGGTCCTGCCTGCAAAGTTCCTGGGAGGCTTCCTCTGTCTTCTGGGCGGACTGTCACTGGGAAGAGAGGGCCCGTCCATCCAGCTCGGAGCGATGACCGGACAGGGCGTCTCCCGGCTGCTGGACAGAGGAAAGACAGAAGAGAAATATCTGATGACATGCGGGGCAAGCGCAGGGCTGGCAGCGGCGTTCCATGCACCCCTGGCAGGAATGATGTTTGCATTGGAAGAGATCCACAAGGGTTTTTCTGTGAGCATCCTCATCTCCGTGATGACAGCGTCCGTGACAGCGGACTACATCTCATCCCATATCATCGGGCTGGACCCGGTGTTCCAGTTCCGTCTGGAGCATGTGCTGCCTCAGAATTATTACTGGATGCTGATCCTGCTGGGCGTGATCCTGGGAGTCCTGGGCGCGTTCTACAACTGGATGATGCTTAAAGCCCAGGAACTCTACAAGAAGCCGGCGTTCTTAAATGAGACAGGGCGGCTGGTGATCGCATTCCTGGCGGCCGGGATCGCGGCGCTTGTCATGCCCTCTGTGCTGGGAAGTGGAAATAATCTGATCGTCTCTCTGACAGAAGGAGAGATGGGGCTGAAGCTGGTGCTCATCACATTTGCGGCGAAGCTGGTCTTCTCGGCGGTCAGCTTCGGATCCGGTGCGCCGGGAGGCATCTTCTTCCCGCTCCTGATCCTGGGTGCTCTGATCGGAGGCGCATTCTCCATGACAGGCGTGGCGCTTTTCGGGCTGGATCCGGTCTATATCAACAATTTCGTCCTTCTCGCCATGGCGGGATACTTTACCGCCATCGTGCGGGCGCCCATCACGGGCATCATCCTGCTCTTCGAGATGTCGGGATCGGTCAGCCAGATGCTCTCCCTTGCCATTGTGTCCGTGGCGGCGTATATCACGGCGACGCTCCTGAGATCAGAGCCGATCTATGAGAGCCTGCTGGGCAGGATCCTGGAAGGACAGGGCGGCAGAAAGGCAGCGTCCGGGGGCGGACAGAAGGTGCTGAGCGAGTTCGTCGTCATGGGCGGCTCGCCGCTGGAAGGGCAGAAGGTGATGGACATCGACTGGCCGGACAACTGTCTGCTCGTGTCCCTCGAGCGGGACGGAAAAGAGCGTATCCCACGGGGAAAGACAGAGCTGATGGCGGGAGATAAGCTGACCGTGATGACAGATGAGAGAGATGCCGGATATATACATGACAAATTAGAAAACTTATGTTATACTTCAATTTAGTAAAACAAAGGCTGCAGTTCTGCTGAAACAAAAAGCCCGGGCTGCGGCGGTCAAAGGAGTCACACAGTATGAAGAGAATATTATTGAAGCTGAGCGGAGAGGCGCTTGCGGGAGAGAAGAAGACCGGATTTGACGAGGCTACCTGCATCGGCGTGGCAAAGCAGGTCAAGCAGCTCGTGGACGACGGGATCCAGGTCGCGATCGTGACCGGAGGCGGCAACTTCTGGCGGGGAAGGACGAGCGAGACGATCGACAGGACCAAGGCGGATCAGATCGGGATGCTGGCGACGGTGATGAACTGCATCTACGTGTCGGATATCTTCCGCTATGTGGGAATGAAGACAGAGGTGTTCACACCCTTCGTGTGCGGATCCTTTACCTCCCTTTTTTCCAAGGATGCGGCGGTAGAGGCGCTTGAGGCGGGAAAGGTCATTTTCTTTGCAGGAGGCACAGGCCATCCCTACTTCTCCACGGACACCGGAGCAGTGCTCCGGGCGATCGAGATCGAGGCGGACGCCATGCTCCTGGCAAAGGCGATCGACGGTATCTATGACAGCGATCCGAAGAAAAATCCGAACGCAGTGAAATATGATGAAGTTTCCATTCAGGAAGTGATCGATAAACAGCTGGCGGCGGTGGATCTCACAGCATCCATCCTCTGCCTGGAGAACAAGATGCCCATGCTTGTGTTCGGACTGAATGAAGAGAACAGCATCGTAGAGACGATGAGCGGCAGATTTACGGGAACAAAAGTGACAGTTTAGGAGGATTCAGGACATGAATGAAAAGATTAAAACATATGACAGCAAGATGACAAAGACGATCAACAATCTGGACGGCGAGCTGGCGACGATCCGCGCGGGACGCGCCAATCCTCATGTGCTGGACAAGCTGACGGTAGATTATTATGGTGCGCCGACACCGATCCAGCAGGTGGCGAACGTATCTGTTCCGGAGGCACGGATGATCCAGATCCAGCCCTGGGAGAAGAGCCTTCTGAAGGGAATCGAGAAGGCGATCCTCACGTCCGACATCGGCATCAACCCGACGAACGACGGAAGCGTGATCCGTCTTGTGTTCCCTGAGCTTACAGAGGAGCGCAGAAAAGAGCTGGCGAAGGACGTCAAGAAGAAGGGCGAGGCTGCGAAGGTAGCTGTCCGCAACATCCGCCGCGACGGCAATGTTGCATTCAAGAAGCTGAAAGGAACGGAGATCTCAGAGGACGGGATCAAGGATCTTGAGGATGAACTTCAGAAGATCACAGACAAATATATCGAGAAGATCGACAAGATGGTCGAGGCTAAGTCAAAAGAGATCATGACAGTTTAGATCAGATTACCGGGCAGGAACAGAGGGAGGCTTATGGTTTTAAGGCTCCCTCTGTTTCTGTGAGCGGCAAAAAAAGAGAGAGGGAGAGAAGAGGATGAAAGTACCGCAGCATGTGGCAATTATTCTGGACGGAAACGGAAGATGGGCCAAAGCCAAAGGAATGCCGAGAAACTACGGACACGCCCAGGGCAGCAAAAATGTAGAGCGGATCTGCGAGGAAGCGTGGCGGATGGGGATCAAGTACCTGACAGTCTATGCCTTTTCGACGGAGAACTGGAACCGCCCGAAGGACGAGGTGGACGCGCTGATGAAGCTGCTCCGCAATTATATGAAGACCTGTCTCAAGACAGCGGCGAAGAATGACATGAAGGTCCGTGTGATCGGGGATATCGAGCCGCTCGACGAGGATATCAAGAAGCGGATCAGCGAGCTCGAGGCGGCGACAGTGGATAACGGAGGGCTGAACTTCACGATCGCCCTGAACTATGGCAGCCGCGATGAGATGACCCGGGCAGCGAAACGGATGGCGCAGGACTGCGTGGCAGGAAAGCTGGATCCGGAGATGATCGATGAGTCGGTGTTTGAGTCCTATCTGGATACACACGGCATACCGGACCCGGATCTGATGATCCGCACGAGCGGGGAACAGAGACTTTCCAATTATCTGCTATGGCAGCTCGCGTATTCGGAATTCTATTTTACGGATGTGCCGTGGCCGGACTTTACGAAGGATGAGCTCGTGAAAGCAGTGGAAGAATACAATCACAGGCACAGACGGTTCGGCAGAGTGGAGGAGGAATAAAAGAATGTTTAAGACGAGGCTGTTAAGCGGAATACTATTGGTGATCATTGCCCTTATCACAGTGATCACGGGAGGAAATCTTCTGTTCCTTGTGCTGCTTGCCATCAGCCTGATTGGGATGACGGAGTTGTACAAGGTGTTCGTGATCGAGAAAAAGGCGCCGGGGATCGTGGGATATGTATTTGCGGTGCTCTATTATGCACTTCTGTATTTTGAGCCGCTTCTCCCGGGAGAGAAGCTCAACTGGTTCATGATGCTTTTCATGGCGCACCTGATCTGCCAGATGGCGGTGCTGGTGTTCGCCTATCCGAAATACAATACCCAGCAGATCATGGCGGCATTCTTCGGCGTGTTCTATGTGGCGATGATGCTGTCCTATATCTATCAGACAAGGATCCTTCCCGGCGGAGTGTACACGGTATGGCTCGTGTTTGTCTGCTCCTGGGGATGCGACACCTGTGCGTACTGCGTGGGAATGCTCATCGGAAAGCATAAGATGGCGCCTGTCCTGAGCCCGAAGAAGTCTGTTGAGGGCGGGATCGGCGGAATCCTCGGAGCTGCGCTGATCGGTGTACTCTACGGCTTGGCGATCAACCACTGGGGAAATGCGGGAGCGGACATCCTCTCCTATGCGATCATCGGCGCGGCAGGCGGGGCGATCTCCCAGGTGGGAGACCTTGCGGCGTCCGCCATCAAGCGCTATCACAATATCAAAGACTACGGAAAACTGATCCCGGGACACGGCGGGATCCTTGACCGGTTTGACAGCGTGATTTTTACGGCGCCCATTATCTATTATCTGGCGCTGTTCCTCTGATGGGTCACGCAGGGAGGTACAGAAGAAATGAAGAAAATTGCAATCCTGGGTTCCACCGGTTCCATCGGCACCCAGACACTGGAGATCGTCAGGACCAACGGGGATCTGGAAGTGACCGCCCTGGCGGCGGGAAATAACATCGACCTGCTGGAGCAGCAGATCCGGGAGTTCCGGCCGAAGCTGGCGGCTGTGTGGAAGGAAGAGCGGGCGACGGAGCTTAAGAGCCGCGTGCGCGATATGGATATCGAGATCGTATCAGGCATGGACGGGCTGCTCTCAGTGGCGGCTGTGCCGGAGTCAGAGATCCTGGTCACGGCGATCGTGGGGATGATCGGCATCCTTCCCACCATCGAGGCGATCAAGGCAGGAAAAGATATCGCGCTGGCAAACAAAGAGACGCTTGTCACAGCAGGGCATATCATCATGCCCCTTGCGAAAGAGCGGGGCGTGTCCATCCTCCCGGTGGACAGCGAGCACAGCGCCATCTTCCAGTCACTTCAGGGCGGACAGAGAAAGGCGCTGCACAAGATCCTGCTGACTGCATCCGGCGGTCCCTTCCGCGGGAAGAAGAGAGAAGAGCTTAAGAATATCCAGGTGGAGGACGCCCTGAAGCATCCAAACTGGGAGATGGGAAGAAAGATCACCATCGACTCGTCCACCATGGTGAACAAGGGCCTGGAAGTGATCGAGGCGAAATGGCTGTTCGGCGTCACCGTGGACCAGATCCAGGTGGTCGTACAGCCCCAGAGCATCATCCACTCTATGGTGGAGTACGAGGATGGCGCGGTCATCGCGCAGCTCGGGACGCCGGATATGAAGCTCCCGATCCAGTATGCCCTGTATTATCCGGAGAGACGGTATCTGCCGGGGGACAGGCTGGACTTCGCAGCGCTTCAGCAGATCACATTTGAAAAGCCGGATATGGAGACGTTCTACGGGCTGAAGCTGGCATATGAGGCGGGGCGCAGGGGAGGTTCCCTGCCAACGGTCCTGAATGCGGCAAACGAGAGGGCAGTGGCCATGTTCCTTGACCGGAAGATCGGCTATCTGCAGATCCCGGAGATCATACAGGCATGTATGGAGAACCATAAAAATATTGAGAATCCCACAGTGGAAGAGATACTAAAGACAGAGCAGGAAACATATCAATTTATTAAAAACAGGTGGTAATCAATGGGCATTATAATCGCAATCCTACTATTCAGTTTTATCATTATCTTTCATGAGCTGGGACATTTTCTCCTGGCAAAGGCAAACGGGATCCGGGTGGATGAGTTCTCCTTAGGTCTCGGGCCGACGCTGATCGGGAAGAAGATCGGAGGAACAAAGTTCTGCATCAAGCTGCTCCCCTTCGGCGGAGCCTGCATGATGGGGGAGGACGACGCGGACGATATGTCGGAGGGAAGCTTCAACAGCAAGTCCGTGTGGGCGAGGATCTCCGTCATCGCGGCAGGTCCTGCGTTCAATCTGATCCTGGCATGGATCTTCTGCGTGATCATCATCCTTTCCGTCGGATACCGCTCCCCAGAGATCAGCGGCGTGAGCGAGGGATACTCTGCCGCTGAGCAGGGCATGCAGGCAGGCGATGTGATCAAGGAGATCAACGGCAGGAACGTCCACATCTGGGATGACGTGAGCCTCTATACACTGACGCACCCGAATGAGACGTCCCTTGAGGTCGTCTATGAGAGAGACGGTGAGGAGTACACGGCGGTGATCGAACCGCGGCAGCTTGAGGGAGACACCACTCCGAAGCTCGGCGTAACGTCAGGCGAGGTGGTAAAGCCAGGGCTCCTGGGCGCTTTCCAATATGGGGCTTACACAGTAAAGTACTGGATCAACTATACATTTGACAGCCTCCGCATGCTTGTCACGGGACAGCTTGG
The DNA here is from genome assembly GCA_904419285.1 of Lachnospiraceae bacterium UBA1818. Taxonomy (GTDB): domain Bacteria; phylum Bacillota; class Clostridia; order Lachnospirales; family Lachnospiraceae; genus Mediterraneibacter; species Mediterraneibacter caccogallinarum. The sequence continues at coordinate 5,229 of CAJFQZ010000026.1, read as the reverse complement.
AATCAAGGATATGTCCGGTCCGGTGGGTATCGTATCCGCGGTGGACAGCGTCTACCAGGCGGCGGCTCCGTCGGGGATCGCAGCGGTTGTCCTGAACATGCTGAACCTGGGCGTCCTGGTGACGGCGAACTTGGGGATCATGAACCTTCTTCCGATCCCGGCGCTGGACGGAGGAAGGCTCATGTTCCTCATCATCGAGGCGGTGCGGAGAAAGCGCGTCCCGCCTGAGAAGGAAGGCATGGTACACTTTGCGGGGTTCGCGGTGCTGATGGTGCTGATGGTGGTCGTCATGTTTAATGATATCGTGAAATTGTTCTGAGACAGAATATGGGGGATAGGGTAGAAAAAGGTCTGCGCGGGCAGGCCTTTTTTCTTTAATAGCAGCAGATACAGAAAAATCATGCCGGAGGATGAAGAAGGAAGATATGTTTTAAAATTTTGGTAAATATGACCATATAGAGTGCGTGCTGCATGGCTGAGTTCTAAATTCTATTTCTATTTGATATAATGAAAAAGATAAGAGACAGATGCAGGAGACGCAGATGGCACATATAAGAGCAATGCAGGAAGCCACGGACAAAGGGGAACTCCAGATCAATGTGACGTCCACCGCGGGCGGACGCCCCATTGAGGATGCGAGCATAGCGATCTCTTATACCGGAGTTCCCGAGAGTATGCTGGAGAGGGTGGGGACAGATTCCTCCGGTCAGACGGAGGTGCTGGAATTGGAAGCCCCGCCGGAGGAATGGAGCCTGGATCCGACGAACGAGAGACAGCCCTATTCAGAGTACACGCTGGACATAAGCGCTCCGGGATTCGAGCCGGTGAGCATCGCCGGGACGGAGATACTTGCCAATGTCCGGGCGATCCAGAACGTGAGGATGAGACCGAGCGATGTGGGCAGGGAAGAGGAAGAAGTATTCGTCATCCCTGCCCATACTTTATATGGGGAGTATCCGCCCAAGATCGCAGAGGATGAGATCAAGCCGACGAACGAGTCGGGGGAGATCGTCCTGAGCAGGGTGGTCGTGCCGGAGTACATTGTGGTGCACGACGGCTCCCCGCGGGATACTACAGCCACGAATTATTATGTGAAATACAAAGATTATATTAAAAATGTTGCGTCCAGCGAGATCTATGCCACCTGGCCGGCGAATTCCATACGGGCAAATGTGCTGGCGATCATGTCCTTCACCCTGAACCGGGTCTACACAGAGTGGTACAGGAACCGCGGATATGACTTTACGATCACTTCTTCGACAGCATTTGACCAGAAATGGATCCCGGAACGGAATGTTTATGATACAATATCTGTGATCGTGGATGAGCTGTTCGCAAATTATCTTTCCAGGCCGAATGTGCGTCAGCCCATCCTGACCCAGTACTGCGACGGCAGAAGAGTGACCTGCCCCAACTGGATGACCCAGTGGGGAGCCAAGGAGCTGGGTGACCAGGGGTACTCTGCGATCGAGATCCTGCGGTATTTCTACGGGGACGATATGTACATCAACACCGCCCAGGAGATATCGGGCATTCCCGCATCCTGGCCGGGCTACACGCTGGAGCAGGGATCCAGCGGAGACAAGGTGCGCCAGATGCAGGAGGAGCTGAATGTGATCGCAGGCGCTTATCCGGCGCTCCCGAAGATTACCGCAGACGGGATCTACGGGCCGGCCACGGAGAATGCGGTGAGAGAGTTCCAGTCCGTGTTCGGGCTTCCTGTGACGGGGACGGTGGACTACAGGACGTGGTATAAGATTTCCGAGATCTATGTGGGAGTGTCCAGGATCGCAGAGCTGACATAACTGTTCAGGACCCGCCCGCGGGTCCTGGCACGGGATTCGGATCAGCTTCAGCTGATATCAAAATCCTGAGGATGGAATAGAAAGAGAAAACGGCAGATATTATATTATGGGTATTACAGCGGTCCGCTGTACCGGACGGCAGAGAGGAGAAGTATGGCGAGAAGGAGAAGAAGGAGACGCAGAAGAATCGTTCCGAAAATCGCAGGGGCAGTCTGCATTCTGGCGCTGATCGGGATCCTGACAGCGGCGGGAGGGCATTTTCTGCAGGAGCGGATGAAGGCCGCGGAGACAGTGAGCCTGACGGGAGAGCAGCAGGTGGAGTTTCCGGAACTGACAGTCACCGTGGAAGAAGTGGCAGGCGACTTCTATTATCAGCAGCTCTCCGAGGCGGAGCAGACAGTGTACCGGGAGATGCTGCAGGGTGTGAACGGCATGGAGGAGACGATCCGGATCCATGCCGGCAAGGGTGACGATGCGGGAAAGATCTATGAATATCTGCTCTATGACCGGCCGGAGCTCTTCTGGTGTGACGGGACCACACGGATGACCATCTATGAGGACTATACGGAAATGTCGCCGGGATATACCTGTACTGCCGCTGAGAAGGAGCAAAGGCAGGCGCAGATCGATGCTGCCGCGGAGGAATGCATGGCGGGGATCGGGGCGGACGCCTCAGACTATGACAGGATCCGCTATGTCTACGAGTATATCGTGAGCACTGTGGACTATGACGAGAATGCGCCGGACAATCAGAATATCTACAGCGCGCTTGCCCTCAGGCGTTCCGTCTGTGCGGGATATTCCAGGGCAGCCCAGTACCTGCTCAAGAACATGGGGATCCAGTGCATCTATGTCATCGGGAACATTGCCGGACAGGGCGCTCACGCGTGGAATATCGTGCAGTGCGGCGGGAAATACTATCAGATGGACACTACTTTCGGGGATCCCGTTTTCCTGGAGGAAGAGAGTGGGGAGAGCCTTCCGGGCAGCAGCATCAACTATGACTATCTCTGCTGCACGGATGCGGAGATTGCCATTGACCACGAGCAGGATGATTTCGTGGAGTATCCGGCGTGCAGTTCCGACGATCTGAATTATTACAGGATGAACGGAATGTATTACGAGGCGTTCGATCAGGAGGAACTGCTGGGCAGGATGAACGACAGTATTTACAGCGGTTCGGATACGTTTGTCTGCAAGTTCGCGGACACCGGGCTCTATGATGCTGCCATCGGCACGATCGTCGACGACCTCCTTCCGCGGGCGGCGCAGAACCTTGCCGCCTACTATGGGCTGGGCAGCGTGAGGTATACTTATGCAGAGGACCGGGAGCACAGCAAGCTGACCGTGTTCTGGAATTATGAGGAAAACGAATGAATATTTATAAATAGAAATGAATATTTATAAGCAAACTTACTGTTGAAATATGGCTTAAGTTGTAGTATAATCTTTACAATTTGAGAAAGTGGGCGCTCTGGGTGAAAAGACTCCAAGAGTGCCTTTGCTATGTAACGGCGCGGCCGGGACAGGGCGGTTTTCAGATTAGCTGCTATTGATTTGTACGCGGTACAGTATTTACAGGGACGAGTATCGGCTCGACGCGTGACTGTATCAGCGAGATTGTTTTTAATACTTCTATGACAGGTTATCTGGAGGTGCTGACGGACCCGTCCTATGCGGGCCAGGCGGTCGTAATGACCTATCCTTTGATCGGCAACTACGGGATCACACCGGACATGGAGTCAAAGAAGGCGTGGCCGGACGGTTATATCGTGAGGGAGCTGTCCAGAATGCCGAGCAATTTCCGCTGTGAAGGCACGATCCAGGATTTCCTTAAAGAGCAGGATATCCCGGGGATCGCGGGGATCGATACCCGTGCTCTTACCAAGATCCTGAGGGAGAAGGGAACCATGAACGGCATGATCACGACGAATGAGAATTATGATCTGGACGAGATCCTGCCGAAGCTGAAGGCATACACAGTGGGAGATGTTGTCTCCAAGGTGACATGTCAGGAGAAATATGTTCTCGAAGGAACAGGGAAGAAAGTCGCACTTCTTGACCTTGGCGCAAAGAATAACATTGCAGAATCTTTAAATAAACGTGGCTGCGAAGTGACTGTGTATCCGGCCCACACAACCGCGGAAGAAATCATTTCATCAAACCCCGACGGTATCATGCTCTCCAACGGACCTGGGGATCCGGCGGACTGCACATCCATTATCGAAGAAATCAGAAAACTCTACAACACAGACATTCCGATCTTCGCCATCTGTCTCGGACATCAGCTCATGGCGCTTGCGACAGGTGCGTCCACGCACAAGCTGAAATACGGACACCGCGGCGGAAACCATCCGGTCAAGGACTTGAAGACCGGCAGGGTGTATATCTCATCCCAGAACCATGGCTATGTGGTGGACGAGGAGAGCATCGATCCGGCAGTGGCTGTACCCGCGTTTAAGAATGTAAACGATGGGACAAACGAAGGACTTGCCTATGTGGGAAAGAACATTTTCACCGTGCAGTTCCATCCGGAGGCATGCCCGGGACCGCAGGATTCAGGATACCTGTTCGATAGATTTATTGAGATGATGGGAGGAGCGAAATAATGCCAAGAGATTTAAGTATAAAGAAAGTACTGGTCATCGGTTCCGGTCCGATCGTTATCGGACAGGCAGCAGAGTTCGACTACGCGGGAACACAGGCGTGCCGTTCCCTGAAGGAGGAAGGGCTTGAGGTCGTTCTGCTGAACTCCAACCCGGCGACCATCATGACGGATAAGGACATCGCGGACCGCGTCTATATCGAGCCGCTGACGGTTGAGGTGGTAGAGCAGCTCATCCTGAAGGAGAAGCCGGACAGCGTACTCCCCACACTGGGAGGACAGGCAGGACTGAACCTTGCCATGGAGCTGGAGGAGGCAGGCTTCCTGAAGGCAAACGGCGTGCGTCTCATCGGAACCACATCTGAGACCATCAAGAAGGCGGAGGACCGTCTGGAGTTCAAGGCGACTATGGAGAAGATCGGCGAGCCGGTGGCAGCGTCCCTTGTCGTGGAAAATGTGGAGGACGGCCTTGCATTTGCGAACAAGATCGGCTACCCGGTAGTGCTCCGTCCGGCGTACACGCTGGGAGGAAGCGGCGGCGGTATCGCCCATGATTCCCATCAGCTGGTGGAGATCCTGGAGAACGGCCTGAGGCTTTCCCGTGTGGGACAGGTCCTTGTAGAGCGCTGCATCGCGGGATGGAAAGAGATCGAGTACGAGGTGATGCGTGATGGCGCAGGCAACTGCATCACAGTTTGTAATATGGAGAACATCGACCCTGTGGGCGTGCACACAGGAGATTCCATCGTTGTGGCTCCGTCCCAGACGCTGGGCGACAAGGAGTACCAGATGCTCCGTACTTCCGCGCTGAACATCATC
>CAJFQZ010000025.1 GCA_904419285.1 Lachnospiraceae bacterium UBA1818 | reverse complement strand
GTTCAGGTTTCTTCGTATGGTCTCGCTGTCCGCTACATCCGAAAAATCGGAAACAATAAAAATCGTACCGTCAGGAGCCGCACCAATGCGGTTTTGAATCGCTTTCGCATAACCGTATGCCATGCGTATCACCTCCTTTTTGTCCCGTTTATTATATATAATTCAGGACAAAAAAGCAATAGACCTGTCCCCTTTCGTAAAGAGTTCCCCCAAAAAGACTTCTTCATACATCATGGCAAGATAAAAAATGTATCCCTGTAACGAATAGCCAATGAATCTGCTGGTTTTCATTTTAATTTTTTTAATACTTCCCCGATATCCCCGTCGATGCAGATCGACCTCTTCGCAATCTCCTGGGGACACGCCGCCTGTCCTGCATTGACACAGGCATAGACGGCATTTTCATCGCGGGCGGTCAGCTGCCAGAAGGGATACTTGATGATTCCCGGAGTGTTATATCCTACTCCCAGTTCCAGATAGAGGATCTTCTTTCCCTGATGCTTTTCCGAGAACGACAGATACCGCTCTGACGCCTTATACCAGCCCTTATCCTGAACGAAGGTATCGTCTGCCCGGAGATTCATGGTCAGAGGCTTCCCGCAGTGGGGACAGCGCGGGATCAGCTCTGACGGGATGCGCATGTCCTTCTGCTCTTCCATCATCCTGCGGACTGTCTCCTCATTGTCCCACGTCTCCTGGCAGCACGGCTCAGAGCACTGGAACAGCCCGTAATCCCCCTGGGTATAGAACAGTCTCTTCTTGTCGAACCCTGCTTTCTGGAAGCAGTGATCCACATTTGTCGTCAGGACAAAATAATCCCTGTCCTTCACAAGCGCGAATAATTCCTCATACACCGGCTTCGGAGCATCCATATACCGGTTGATCCAGATATTACGGCTCCAGTACGCCCAGTGCTCTTCCAGCGTATCATAAGGATAAAATCCGCCTGAATACATATCGCCAAATCCATATTTTCTCTCGAAGTCTGAGAAATATTTTTCAAACCGCTCACCGTCATAGGTAAATCCTGCCGATGTGGAAAGCCCTGCGCCGGCTCCAATGATGACCGCGTCGGCATCATCCAGCGCTTCTCTCAGCCGCCTGATCTTTTCAGAATATGTCTCTGCATTTTTCCTTGTAAATATATTTGCAAACATGGAACTCCTCCTTCAGCCCGCAGACGGCGGACGCGGATTCATACAGCTTCCGCCTGCCGTCAGTCATTCTTTTTTTATGATACCATTATAATAAAATCACGTGGGGAGATGAAGTACGCACTTTTTTATTACCTGGTTACCAGAAAGGATCATGCTGAAATCTCTGTTGATTCATTTTGAATCCTGCACTATAATCTGAATGTAACATTCCTTTTCGAACTATTGGAATAAAATTCACTCTATGTAAGATGAGGTGATAAAATGCTGACGAAAGAAGAGATGCCGGCATGTCCGGTGGCGACTACAGTACAGCTGATCGGGAGTAAATGGAAGCTCCTGATACTGAGGAATCTCCGGATGCGCCCGTGGCGCTTCAATGAACTGCGCAGGGATCTGGAGGGAATCAGCCAGAAGGTGCTTACAGACAGCCTCCGCGCCATGGAAGAGGACGGGATCGTCAACCGCACAGTCTTTCCGGAGGTGCCGCCCAGGGTGGAATATTCCCTGACACCGCTGGGGCAATCCATGGGTCCGATCCTTGACGCGATGGAACAATGGGGGATTGAATACAAAAAAAGTATTCAGTCACAGGATATGTGATACGCAAGACACGAATACCGCCCTGGCGGAGATAACTCCTTCGCAGGACGGTATTCTGGTCAATAAGAAATCCTTTTACTCAGCGCTCCTTTTTCTCCTCACATGCCGGATCATCCCTTCCACCGCTGCATTTGCATTGACCACGGTCAGTTTGATCTCAGGATGCATGTTCTGGAATACGCGAAACACTTCATCGGCAAACCCCTGCCCCATAAATCCGATCTCGCGGAAGTCGAATATAATCTCCCGGAACTCTTCCAGCCTTCGCAGGATTCTCCTTGCCTGAGAACGTGCCACCGGATTCCCCAGAGGGCACATATCCCTCATGGGAATCAGAGTCTTTACAAATCCTTCCTCCAATGGTGCGAATTCATCGAACACTTCTGCTGACGTCCGCACTGCTTCATTCTCCAGCTTCATCACAGCCATGGTTCCCATCCCCTCCATTTTTGTATAGTAAGAAATCAGATGTGACTGTACAAACCGATCCCTGTCGCCGCAGCGGTAAGAATACACTATATTCTCAGACCAGATGGCGAACTCGGTGAGCATTTTCGATACAAAAAAGATTCCTTCCCCGGAATGCCTGCTCGGATCTGTCGTCAGCCTTCCCTTATAGAGTTCCAGTGCGGCCTGCCGCCGATCAAGCGCAAGACCATACTTTTCGTCCGCATACTTCTGTATATTGCGAAAAATCCCCACTCCATTGTCCACAATTGAAATTTCAGTATACAGCGGATCCTTCTGCAAAGAAAAAATGATCTTATCACCGCCAGAATGTTCGATCGCATTGTTCATAATTCCAGTGAAAGCATACGACCAGATGTCCTGTACATTGTTCGAAAGGTCTTCAAGGAACGGCGCGCGCCTTCAGCTGGCGCGCGCACTGCTTCCGCACAAAGTAGAAGCAGACTGCCTGCATGATGATCGTAAAGATCCATGATCCAGGATAAGAGATAAAGAGGAAATACAGAGACCTGTGCTGCGGGAAGAACACATAGATCCAAAGGATCCTTGTGCCCACTGTCCCGATAATGGACAGGACCATGGGCACTGCCGAATGTCCCATTCCGCGCAGCGCTCCCGGTATCAGATCCATGATCCCGCAGAGGAAATACGGCACTGTGGTGATCGACAGGATCTCAAGCCCGCATCGGATCACCTCGCTGTCCGATGTATAGATCCCAAGGAGCTGCGATCCGAACACGTAGGCCCCTACTCCCAGCACTGCCGCCACACCTGCCGACAGGATCATGCAGTCCAGAAGTACCCGGTCCATGCGCTTCTGCTTCCCCACACTGTAATTCTGACTCGTAAAGCTCATGCATGCCTGTGTGACTGCGTTCACCGCTACATACAGGAAGCCCAGAATATTATTCGCCGCCGTGTAGCCCGCCATTGCAGTTGAGCCGAAGGAATTCACGGATGACTGCAGAAGCGCGTTGGAGAAATTGATCACTGTGCTCTGGATCCCGGCCGGTATTCCAACCTGAAAGATCCTCTTCAGATAGATCCATTTTATCGTCAGCTTTGAAAAACGGAGCTGATAACTTCCCTCTGACCGATGGAGGCACCAGAGTACCAGGACTGAGGAGATCAGCTGGGAAGTCACGGTTCCGATCGCCACGCCGGCTACGCCCAGAGGAATCACGATGACCAGGAGCAGATCCAGCACCACGTTCGCCATTCCCGCCGCCGCAAGGAATATCAGCGGCCGCTTCGTGTCTCCGACCGCTCTTAATATAGCAGCCCCATAGTTATAGAGCATGAAAAACGGCATTCCACAAAAATAGATCCTCATATAGACTGTCGACAGGTCGATCACATCAGCCGGCGTATCCATGAGCTGCAGCGCCAGCCTGGAGGCCGCCACTCCGACGAACGCCATGATGACTCCGCTGATCAGCGCCAGCGTGATCGCCGTATGTACTGACTCCGACATTTCTTTCTCGCGTCCTGCCGCAAAATACCTCGCCGCCAGGACATTGGCGCCGAGGGAAATTCCGATGAACAGATTTGTGAAAATATTGATCAGGGCAGTCGTCGATCCCACTGCCGCAAGCGCCTGGCTTCCGCTGAATCTTCCGACGACAATGATATCCACTGCATTGAACATCAGCTGAAGGATGCTGGAGAGCATCAGAGGAAGCGAAAAAGAGATCAGCTTATCCATGATCGATCCATTGCACATATCTATCTCATATTTACTTTTTTTCAATTTTACCCCTCCACTCAAATTTTTGCATTGCATATCTTACTCTCTTCTTACGCTTTCGTCAAGAGATGACAGAGGGCTGGCGGGTAATGAATACATGAGACACCAGGCATAAACGGCAGGCGGCTGCCGGTCACAGATCTGTCTTCGGCATTCAGTCTGCATCAGACTTCTGCCGGCCTGTGGGATCATTCCGCGCAGACCGGCAGTTTACTTTTTATGATCTGGAATTATTGCATTTCTCTCTTTTTCTTTAAGAGCACAGCCGCTGCTCCTGACATTCCGAGCATTACAGCCCAGAGGAGGATGGAGTCTGTGTCTCCGGTCTTTACCGCTTTCTTTCCAGCGGAATTCTGATTACCGGAAGTATTCTGTCCAGCGGCGCCATTCTGACCGGCGACTATGTTCTGGCTGTTTCCATTGGTCTGAACGTTTTCGCTGTTCTGGTCATTTCCACTGTTCCCGCCATTTCCGCTGTTCTGGCCGCCCTGGCTGTCCGGATCATCCGTAGTTTCTCCCTGGCCGCCGCTGTTACCTGCCAGATTCTCCTCGACAGCTGCGATCGCATTCTGGAGATTTTCCACTGCGGCGGATACTTCTTTCTCCCCTGCGTCGCTGTCTGCATATACAGACTTCGCCTGAGCCAGCGCTGCGGTAAATGTATCTGCCACCCCGGTTTCTACATTCTCAAGACTCATCCCCTCTGCAGTCTGGATCAGCGCTTCCAGCAGTTCTTTGCTCGGTTTGAGCCTGAGGTCCGCTATAGCCTTCAGAAGATTCTCCCATGCAGTGTCCACTTCCGCCTGCATAGCGTCTGCATCGTCCATTACTGTTCTCGCCGCTTCAAGCGCTGCGGTAAATTCATCTTTTCCAGTGCTTAAATACTTGTCAAGATCAATACCGTCCGCCACCTCGATCACTTTCTCGAGATTCGTCTTGTTCCCCTGCTTAAAGGAGAGATACTGCATGATATTGATCAGATCGTGCCAGCTCTGGTCCACCATCGCCTGTGTGATCTCCGAATCCCCTGCCTGGGCTCTTTCCAGAACTGACTGCGCGCTGGCATAGATCTGCCCGAACCGCTCTGCCACTGAAGGGATCACGCCTTCTGTATCCGCCTCCGCCGCAAGTTCCAGAGCACTCTCCAGAACCTGGGTATCAAGCGTCATGGCCTTTTCACTGACATTGACCCAGATCGGATTTGCATAGAAGCACAGACTGTTGTAATTATAATCGTTGATTGTGTCAAACCGTGTAATATTATCCGCAATGCCGGAGTAATCCGGGTCAGGAAGCGGATCCCCATTCTCATCCACCTCAGATACGGTTGTTCCACGCAGACGATAATAACAGTTCTGCTCTGCATCCGCCTCAAAAGTCAGAGTATAATATCCGTCTTCTCCCTTTGCTGCTTCAAGTTCTTCTTTTGTAAAGGTTTTTACGATCTTCGCATCGCTCCTGACCTCTCCATACTGATCCTCGCTCACTTTACCGGTCACACTTCCGGAGATCAGATCTACATGGTCAAGCTCTGGTTTATCGTTCACGTCGATTCCGGTGTCTGTTCCATAAAGTGTCTCATAATTATTGTTCTCGGGTACCCGGAATTTCACTGTGATCGTCACCTGATCTCCCTTTTCTGCCGCAAGCTCGCCACCCATTGTGGCACTTCCCTTGTCCGTCTCCGCCGTAAAGGTCAGATCTGAAATCAGATTACCGTATGTAGAATAACTGTTTCCTGAGCGGAGGCCGTCCACAACATCGCCGTAGTCATAGATCCCGTCTTCGCCCGGCTCCACATATACGTGGTTTGCCGAATATTCGCTCGCCCAGTATCCGCTGGAGTACTGCTCGTCCGCACTTACCTTAAAGTGGAAATCTGAGTTTGCAAAGTTGTATATCTTTCTTCCTTCTGAGAGAAGTGAATCCCACACGCCTCCGGTCACGGCGATCATCTCGTCCGCTCCGTTGCGGATATCTCCCGCCGGGAGTTCCGCGCGTCCGCTGCCTGACATCTGATTGCCCGGCATGCCTTCAAATCCGAATACAACACCCGGAGCCGCATCATTCAGCCGCCTCAGATTCTCGATCGTCACTTCTCCGCTGCCGCCGTTATGACGGGACGGATGATTCGGCAGAAGGTAGCTGTCCGGATAATTCTCCTGCAGCCATGCAGCCGCATCATAAGCAGTCTGCGGATCTCCGCTGCCGCCCTGGCGGTCTCCCCACACGCTCTGCTCGTCCATATCATCCGCCTTATCATCCAGTGTGAAGAGAGAATCCGGATCATCTCCGGTGCCTGCATATTTCCATTCGAACTCGTGAATACCGCTTAAAACGGTCTGGCCGTTTTCATTCAGGATCCCAACTGAAGCATGATCCAGTCCCGGCATATCCCACTCGAAACCATTTGAGATAATCTTGTCAGTGTAGAGGCCTTTCACCTTCATCTTCTCAATCTCACGCATCTGTGTCTGCAGTGCAACATAGAACGCTGTATTATACTGGCCGTTTCCTTTTCCGTCTGTCCCATTATAGGAAGCGCGGAGATGATCTGCCAGACCAAGGAAATCGAATTCTCCATCGTCCTTCAGACCAGAAAGCTTTGCAGCCGGGTCTGCGCTGTTCAGTACAGACTCATTGCGGAATGCTGCGCCAAGCACATTGTCAAGAGACATGTAGGAAGAAGTCGCATCTTTGGACTGTCCTGTATGTGTGTGATATTCCCCTTCCATATATCTGCCGCCGTCCGCCGCAGTATTATCCTGTATCTCCATTCCCGGGAAGCGTGATGAGAAGTCAAGATCGATCTCCCCTTCATTGCCTTCGCCGGTCATAAAATTCACATCAAAGAAGCTCTTTTCCTCATCCGGAAGCGCTGCCGCATACGGTGAATATGTTGAGTAGTAGATCTTATCCGCATTCTCGTCAAATTCCAGATAGCGGAAGAATCCGTTTCCTCCGTTGTACGCGAACTGATAATCCGTCAGAATGCTGATCACGGGCTTTCCGTTTGTATTTTCCAGCATCTCCATTCCGGAACCGTGGCTGTGTCCGCCGACCATCATGAATACCTGATCGTAGTCCTTCACAATATTCCACAGTCTCGTGCCCTGGGAGCTCAGCTGTATGGAGCTGGGCTCAGTTGCAGAACAGTTCTGAAGGTCGTGAGTCGTCACGATCGTCGGACAGTTCGGATATTCCTCAAGCACGCTCCTGAGCCATTCCTCATCTCTGCTGTCCCAGGAGGTATTGTTGTTCTGTCCTGATCCGCTTCCCGTACATGACAGTGAGATCACAAGATAATTGTAGCTTCCGCCCTGCACGAACATATAGGAGCTGTTGCCGTCTCCATTCGGTGAATTCGTCAGATACCAGGACGCTCTCCGCAGGAAGCTGGTACTCTTTCCGGAAAAGCTGTTGTAATAGTTATGTATTCCGCTGGACCAGCCGTCATGATTTCCCATCTGCACGAGGAATTTGATCCCTGCGTCCGGCAGCTGATAGAACACATCGCGCGCAGTGACATACTGTGCGTCGTCATTGTTGTCATCCACCACGTCGCCGAGATGGATCACTCCCCTGACGTTCAGTTCGTCAGCAGTATCGATCAGTCCCCGGACCGCTGCGTTCATGACGTCTCCGCAGTACTCCACGGTGTTCTGGGTATCCGGGATCAAAACGATATTGTAGTTGTCCTCATCTCTCAGCTCATAGCTCTCGTTGCTTCCGTATTCGCCGAGATACTGTTCCGGATCTTCTACCAGCCACTGACTTTCGTCCAGACATCCGGAAGAGATCCTTACCTCCTGAAGGCTCCCCTGCAGGAACTTATCCAGTGTCTGCCCACCTTCGTTCCACCAGCTGGACCCGATCCGGAAGCGTCCGTCCTCAGGATCCGCGTACAGGCCCGTCATCTCATCGGAGACATAGTCTCTGAACGCCTCGCATCCGTTTACATAGGTGCTGATCTCATGTCCGTCGGAGGTCACTGCAATATGGTACCACACGCCTCCCTTGTCCATGCTGACGGACCATGCCGCCGAAGACATCATATGACTGTCGTCCCTGTTGGCCGCAACATACTGAATTTCCTTACAGTTGGATATAGACGTGAACATGGTGCCCTGCTGCCATTCTGACACAGAGTCTGCTCTTCCCTGGCGCGCGATCAGGCTCATCCATGAGTCCGCCGTCGTCCAGTCCGTCGGAAAATAATAGATAAATTCCATCGTATACCCGTTGTCAAAGGTCTCTGAATTAATCTCTGCTCCGTCCACAGTGATAAAATCAGCTCCCGCATTGCTGCTGTCCCCGTTAAAGACTATGCTGCCGTCACTTCCAGTCATGCTGTCGTCTGAAAACGAGAGATACTCTGTCCAGTCAGCCGCCTCCGGATCCTCTGTAGGCTGTTTTCCGGTATATAACTGCATCCGCAGGTCATTTCCATTTCCGCTCTGATCAGCAATGACCAGGTCACCGCCGGCTATCGTTCCGCTCTTTACCCCGTTCTCACTGAATTTCCAGTCCGCAACTACATCCGCAGCGTTGTCCGCCTGGGCTTCCTCTGCATGTACGCTGGCAGCCGGAAGATACCCGGCCGCGATCGAAGCGCAGATGCCCGTCACAAGCAGGCGTCTGAGCAATCCGTGCACACGTCCATTTTCCATTCTGCTTTTCCTCCTTCACAGTAAGTCTGATTCTAATTTTGTCAAGATAATCCTACCACTGTGGAACTGCAGATGATATCACACGCCGGTTAAAATTTTGAAAGATTTTTGTAAAATCGTATCCGTTTCATCAGAAAAAAATTCCGCCTGCAGTCTCATCAGACCACAGACGGAAAGAAATTCATCAGCCGAACAAAGGAGTCGAATAATATCTGTCACCCGAATCCGGCAGGATCGCCACGATCACTTTTCCTTTATTTTCCGGTCTCCTGGCGACATCAAGCGCCCCGTACAGCGCCGCCCCGGAAGAAATCCCTGTCAGGATCCCTTCCGTCCTCGCGAAAAGTTTTGCCGCCTCAAATGCATCCTCGTCCTTCACTTGAATGACTTCGTCATAGATTTCCGTGTTCAAAACCTCTGGTACGAACCCAGCGCCAATCCCCTGGATCTTATGCGCTCCCGCCGTTCCCTCGGACAGAACCGGCGAGCCTGCCGGCTCCACAGCAGTCACCCGGATCTTAGGATTCTTCTCCTTCAGGTATTCTCCCACTCCGGTGAGCGTGCCGCCGGTTCCGACTCCCGCCACCAGAATATCGATCTTTCCATTCGTATCTTTCCAGATCTCCGGTCCCGTAGACGCTCTGTGCGCCGCCGGATTTGCAGGATTGGTAAACTGCCCGGGGATAAAACTGCCCGGAATCTCAGCAGCCAGTTCCTCTGCTCTGGCAATGGCGCCTTTCATCCCTCTGGCGCCGTCGGTCAGTACCAGCTCTGCTCCATATGCTTTCAAAATATTCCTCCGCTCCACGCTCATAGTCTCCGGCATGGTGAGGATAATCCGGTATCCTTTTGCCGCGGCGATCGAGGCAAGGCCGATTCCCGTATTTCCCGATGTCGGTTCTATGATCACTGATCCTTCTTTTAAGAGTCCTTTTTGTTCCGCGTCTTCTATCATGGCCTTTGCGGCGCGGTCCTTTACACTTCCCGTCGGATTAAAATATTCCAGCTTCACCAGCACAGCCGCCTGAAGATCCAGTTCCCTCTCAATGTTGGAAGCTTCCGCCAAAGGCGTGTTTCCGATCAGTTCTGTCATTGTTTTATAATATCCCGCCATTTCTGCCCTCCGTATCATGTCATTGTTTTAATAGTATTATCCTGTCAAGTCAAATTTATCTTTTTATCCTGCTTCTTTTCCCTCGCTGTATCATTTCACCGCCTCAAAGGCTGTCTCAAGCGCTGCGATCAGATCCTCCGCCTTCTCGATTCCGATCGAGAGACGGATCGTATTCGGTCGGATTCCCTGTTCTTCAAGTTCCTCCTTTGTACACTGGCTGTGAGTGGTTGTGGCCGGATGGATCACCAACGATTTTACATCCGCAACATTCGCCAGCAGAGAGAAAATAGGGAGATTATCAATAAACTCTTTCGCTGTCTGAGCATCTCCTTTGATCTCAAACGTAAATATGGAACCGCCTCCCCGGGGCAGGTATTTCTCATAAAGCGCATGGGTCGGTTCACTCTCCAGGGAAGGATGATGCACTGCCTCCACCTGCGGGTGCGCCGCCAGCCAGGCTGCGATCTTCAGCGCGTTTTCCACATGCCGCTCCACCCTCAGAGAGAGCGTCTCCAGACCCTGGAGCAGAAGGAATGAATGGAACGGGGACAATGTGGCTCCTGTATCCCTCAGAAGGACAGCGCGCACATAAGTCACAAAAGCAGACCCAGGCGCAGCCTCGGCAAAGGAAACGCCGTGATAACTCGGATTCGGTTCAGAGATCCAGGGGTATTTTCCTGACGCCTTCCAGTCGAATCTTCCGCTGTCTACGATGACTCCCCCAAGCGCTGTGCCGTGCCCGCCGATGAATTTCGTTGCAGAATGCACGACGATGTCGGCGCCGTACTCGATCGGACGGACGAGATACGGCGTTGCAAACGTAGAGTCCACGACAAGCGGGATTCCATGTCTGTGCGCAGTCTGTGCTAGCTTCTCCAGATCCGCCACGTTGGAATTCGGGTTTCCCAGAGTCTCAACAAAGACCGCCTTCGTGTTCTCCCGGATCGCCGTCTCAAACGCTCCCTCTTCCTCCGGATCCACAAATGTCGCTGTGATGCCGCTTGTCAGCGGAAGTGTGTGCGCGAGCAGATTGTAGGTTCCCCCGTAGATCGTCTTCGCCGCAACGATGTGCTCCCCTGCCGCTGCCAGCGCCTGAAAGGTATAGGTGATGGCAGCCGCACCGGATGCAGTCGCAAGCGCCGCGGTGCCTCCTTCCAGCGCAGCGATCCTGCGCTCAAACACATCCTCCGTGGGATTCGTCATTCTTCCATAGATATTTCCCGTATCCCGAAGTGCAAACAGATCCTCCGCATGACGGCAGTCATCAAACACAAAAGAGGTCGACGCATAGATCGGTACTGCCCGGGCTCCCGTCGCCGGATCGGCCTTTTCCTGTCCGATATGCAGCTGCTTTGTCTCAAAGCTCCAGTTTGCTGAATTTCTTATATCTGTCATGATAAATTCCTCCTTTTTCTGTCAGTACGATATGCCGCAGACATCTGCGCCGGGCTTCCTCCGCCTTTTACTCTGTCTGATTTCTGCAATCATCCTATCACAGCAGCCTTATTTTTGCTAATATGCAAAAAGAATACCTGGTTATAGGCTGAACCTATAACCAGGTATTCTTTCATGCCGCGTCGTACAGATGATCCCCTGCCCTGGCGCGGCGCTTTTCTGTTTTCTTCATCTTCTCTATTTCACATCCGGCTCGATCCTTATGTCACAGGAATCGCAGCCAGTCATCAGAGACTCTCCGTCCATTTTTTCAGTTCGTCCACAGACGGATTTCCATTAAGGAGCTTTCCTTCCCGGATCACAGCGCCCGGGCAGCTCGGCGCAAGCGCCTGAAGCGTCTTTCCTAAGCCGCTCCCTCCGGAAGTTGCAAAAAGGATGATCTCCTTTCCTGTAAAATCATAGCTCTCAAGAAATGTATTGATGATCGTCGGAGCCACATACCACCAGATCGGGAATCCCAGATAGATCCTGTCATAGGATGCGATATCCGCATCTTTGTCCGCCAGTTCCGGGCGGTAAGACGGATCATTCATCTCCACAGAACTGCGGGATTTCTTATCCATCCAGTTCAGATCCGCCTGTGTATAAGGCACGGCAGGCCTGATCTCGTACAGGTCGGCTCCCGCCGCCTCTGCAAGCCTCTCTGCAGTTCCCGCTGTTGTCCCGCTGGCTGAAAAATATGCTACAAGTGTCCTGCTCATAATATCAGTCTCCCTCCGTTTTAATTTCTTTTCGATCTTTATTATAGACCTTCTCTGTGCCGGTGTCTAATGCTTCTGAACCATTGCACGCTATGCTTATTCTGTATAGATACTGCGTATGTACGCCGCCTGCACGTCATCTGCGCCATACACCGTTTTTGAAACCTGTACGCCGCTTTCTGAACACTTCTGAAACCGCTCTCCGTCTGCCGTCTATTTCCCGAAGATCTTTTTCGCCTGTTTCATATTCTCCATGATCCGAACTCCGAAGGGGCGCCTCCTTTGGGCCATTCCCACTGTCTCCTCTCATCAGACATCTTTCTTTTGCTTCTCACTGCACAGCAGCTTCCGGAGCAGGTCTGCAAACTCTTCAATATAATAGCCGGTCCGCTCCTTCACCCAGAACAGACAGTAATTCCTCTGAATCTGCTTTCCATTCTGCATAATAGGAATGCGGCATACAGCAGAGCCTGCCGGCGGAAGAGTCCCCACGTCGTCCACAGGCAGGAATCCTCTGTTTCCGGCCACCATCAGCCTGCCCTCCTCCAGACTTTCCGCGAACAAAAATCTGCTCCCGAATCCCAGCGTATTTCTATAATAATCTTCCTCCGGCTCCTGCTGTTCTCTGGATGAGATCAGGATGCAGGGCGTACGCTTCAGTTCATCCAGCTCCACGGATTCCTGACCGGCAAGATGGTTTCTCACCGACAGTTCAGCCCAGCACCCGCATCTGAGCAGCTCATAGTTTGCATATTTATCAGAAAACGCCCTCCGCTGATCCGTCAATACAAGGTCCACACCCCCGAAACGGAGCAGATCATAGAGTTCTTCGTGAGTCCCGTTGACGATACTGATCGCGACGTCCGGATAGATCTGCGCGAACTCCGCAACCGCCTGGTGGAGCTCCTGGCCGCTGTAGCACCGCAGGTATCCGATCCTGATCTGGCGCTCGTCATCCTGCCCGATCCTGATCGTCTCTCGCCGTATATTTTCTATCTCATCTAATATTCCTTTGCTCTGACCATAAAAATACTCTCCCGCCGACGTAAGCGAAAACCTGCGGTTTTCCCGATGGATCAGTTCCACTCCCATGTCTTTTTCCAGCGCCCGGATCTGCTGGGATATGGCTGACTGGGAAATATAGCACTGCTCCGCCGCCTCCGTAAAACTGCCGCAGTCCACAACTGCCGTAAAATATTTCATCTGTCTGAACAGCACAAGATCACCTGCCTTTCTTCTGAATCGGAAATCTGCTCAGAAAATGAGCATGATCGGTCGTCATCCCGCGGTAAGATATCGCATGAACACGGTCCGCCTGAGATGTTTACAGAATAGCATATGGAGATTAGGAAAACAAGCCAAACCAAAGCCGACGCAGAAAACGGGTATCAGGACGCTTCACGTCCCGATACCCGCATACGCTCATTACTGCTGTTTTCCGCCTATCTCACCGGTGTATAATCCATCTTCGCCTCTTCCTCCGTGACTTCAATCTTAAAGATCACCGGCCGTAAACCGTCATTGCAGCTGCATATCGCAGTTCCCGGCTTTCTGATCCAGTCGCCGTAGTAAAAAAGTCCCTCTCCCGCGCCGTGAGAAAGTGCAAATACATACTGATAGACTGCTTTCCACGCCTCATCGCAGAAGCCTTCCGGCTTCGCATAATCCGCGTAGAACACCTGCCCTTCCCGCATCATGGGACAGGCACCCAGCCCCGGAACACCGTATTCCTCAGCAAGTTCTTTGTCAAGTGTTGTTTTCAATACCGTTATCTTACATTTTTTCATACAGATGCTGCTCCTTTCCGCCTGATTGTAGTCTCTCTTTTTCTATGCTATGATGAAAACATCCCAATGAAAGAAGGTGCCGCTTATGCTGATTCCCCGCTACTATTTTTCCAATGACTACAGGGATTTCTATGAATATTTCCTCACTCAGCCGCACACTGTAAAAATCTTCCGCAAAGATGAGTATCTGTGGAATTACGGTGACCCCATAACTCATATTTACTATATCATATCCGGCGCTGCCATGACCACTCTGGAGCACGAAAACGGCTCGCGCAAGATCTCTTCTTTTCACGGAGAAGGAACTGTTTTCCCAGGCTTTCACCGGTCTGTTTTCAAGATCGAACAGTCCATTGCCACCAAGGCAGTCACAGATATGGAAACACTCTGTTTCACCGGCGCGGCTTTCCTTGAGATGCTCTCTGAAAACAGCCGGCTCATGCTGAGCACGCTGGACTGGTATGCCTCCTATATTAATCTTCTTCTGTACGAGAGCGCACATCAGGACTACAACAGTTCCTTTGTCAAGCTGTGTAACCTGCTGTATCTCTTCACACAGAATTCCCCCGGCGGCAGTCGCTATGCCGTCCGGGTTCGCTGTTCCTGACTATTCTATCGGATTTCCGGATTTTCTTCTGTAACATTGTTTACAATAAATCCATGTCGCAAGAAAGTTTTTTATTATTTGTGCAGAATTACCTTTGAAATAATCCTGAAAAATCGGATAAAATATCATCTGACGTGTGGCATTTTACTGCGTAAATCCAGTTGAAGGCCGCACTTTTTTTATTGTAAGAAAGGAGGATGCCGCAGCCGAAATATTTCCGGTCCGGCCTCCTCGCAAAGGGGAAGGAGCAGATAAAATGCCAAAAAACAAAACACAGGGAATTATTTTCGGGATCATCATGTCCTATGCCATGGCGTACGGCATGGAGGTCTACAATATCGCGATCAAGGAGGGGGTGGATCTAGCTGCAGGCGGATTCAGCAACATGACGAATATCGTATTCCGGGACGCATTGATCGAAGCACTCTACATGGGGGTTTTCGTTTTTATTTTCTCCAATCTCTGGGGAAATCGGATCGGTGCAGCCTTTGCTGCAAGACACTGCGATCCTGAAAAAGACAATCCTTACATATGCCAGCTGCTGCGTCAGGCCGGGACAGTCGCCATAATGTGTCCGACGATGAGCCTTGCAGCTTCCATTCTATTCAACGTTATCCTGGCGGGAGCGCCGCTCGCACAGCTTCCCGCGATCTGGATCGGCACTCTGCTGAAGAACTTTCCGATGGCGTTCTTCTGGAACATGTTCGCAGCCGCGCCGTTTACACACTGGCTTTTCGGGAAAATCTATCCTGACCGCAGGTAATGTCAGAAATACAGGCCGCCTCTTTCCGGGGCGGCCTGTTTTCGTCTCATCAGTTAAGATTTCCCAGTCTGTTTACCACCAGCGATACCGGACCGTAAAAGTAATTCTTCCCCTGTCCGATCACCTCGATCGTTGTCGGCACAGTGGCGGCCTGAATGATCTGTGTAAATGCTACATTGCTTGTATCCGCTGTCGTGTGGAAGGTATGCTGTACCGCAGTCCCAGGCACTTCTGTTCCCTGCTGTTCCAGATACATGGACACAGTCATCGGGAAGTCTGCACCGCTTGTCGGACCGATTGTCCCATGGAAGGAAACCTGGTAAAAGCCCGTCTGCTGGATCACAATGGACGCACTGTTCTGCGCATGGCTGACCGCCGTCCCGTTTACGACGGCATTCCGGTCAAAGACCAGTGCTCCTCCGGCTGTTCCGGTCTGCGGGGGCGTAGAGTAAGCTGACAGCAGTTCCGGGGAAGAGGTTCCGCCTGTTGCGCCTGTCGCGCCGGTAGCTCCCCTCGGGCCGGTCGCACCTGTCGCTCCGGTAGTTCCTCTGGGTCCGGTCGCACCTGTCGGGCCAGTGCTTCCTTTCGGACCTGTCGGCCCCGTTGCTCCCCTCATACCTGGCGCTCCTGTCGGGCCGGCCGGGCCTGCTGCTCCGGTCGGACCGGTCGCACCTGTCGGCCCCCGTGTTCCGTCTGTCCCGGTATGCCCCTGCGGTATCACAAAATCAAAAATCGCATTATTTTCATCTCCGCTGTTTGTCACCTGTGCGGCTTCATCCGGATTTCCGGTTGTCACTGAACCGACCCGCAGTGTGGCCGCTTCTCCTGCCGCTCCATCTTCTCCGTCTGTACCGGTCGGCCCCGTCGGGCCGGTTGGACCAGTTGGGCCTGTCGGACCCGTCGAACCCGCTGCACCTGTCGAACCCGCTGCACCTGTCGGACCCGCTGCACCTGTCGAACCCGTTGGTCCGGTCGGTCCTGTTGGACCTGTCAGGCCTGTCAGACCCGTCGGACCTGTCGGGCCAGTTAGACCTGTCGGACCCGTCGGACCTGTCGGACCTGTCGGGCCAGTTGGACCGGTCGGACCCGTCGGACCTGTCGGACCCGTTGCACCTGTCGGACCCGCCGGACCTGTGGGACCCGCTGCACCTGTCGAACCCGTTGGTCCGGTCGGTCCTGTTGGACCTGTCGGACCCGCTGGACCTGTCGGACCCGTTGCACCTGTCGGACCCGCTGGGCCTCCGGAGGGTCCCGTGGGACCCGTGGGACCGGTCGGGCCGGCCGGGCCCATCGGCCCCATCTTTCCCCTCGGTCCTCTCTGTCCGCATGGCTGCGGACAGCCCGGGCAGCTCAATGACTGCGCCTGGATCTCAGATTTATGCTCTTCCGGTTCTTTTCTTTCTTTAAACCACAGCATATCTGTATCTCCTTATTTCTGTTTTCTCTATTACTATATGACACAATCCTTTTTTTGCCTGTTTTTCCACTGCGCTGTCTTTCTGTCCTGCCGCCTCAGAGACCTTTTTTCATTCTCTGCGCTGCGAAATATTCCTTATTTTTCAGATAATATCGAGAATCCGGCCTGTAGCTTCCTGCCAGTTCATTATACTGTTCCGCCTTCTTTCTGTCACCCAGCCGGTCATAACACACACACAAGGAAATTGCCGGAAGAAAACCGTAACACTCTTCTGAGATAAATGCTCCTGATGTCAGGTCTTTCTTCGCCCCAAACGCCTTTCTGTACCAGTAGACAGCCTGCTCATACTGCTCTCTGTCCTGAAAATGCCTTCCAAGATCACAACAGGTCTCCCCTCTTGGCACATCATACTCCAGAGCCTGCAGGAGCGCCTTCAGCGCTCCCATGTCATCTCCGATTCCGTACAGACATCCCGCGAGCTGCCTCGTCGCATCAATCTTGTTTTCCACCCACCCGTCCGGCCGTTCCAGAAACTGCTCCAGGACTTCTCGCCCCTTTCTGTATTTTCCGTGAAAATACAGTTCTCTTCCATAATAGTAAAGAGCCCGGCTGTCAAACATTTCTCCAGCCTTCTCCATGTCCTGATAAATTCTCAGATTCCTTTCACTGTCCCCCTCTTTCAGCTTTCTGTGCTCCACCAGGATCTCCTCATAACAGATCCTGCCGGACGGCGGAATCACTTCATGCACTCTTCCGAAGAACCGGAATCCCCTTCGATTTTTCACGATCCTTTCTCTATAGTAGGAAAAGGCAGTCTTCCCGGACGGCTCAAACGCAGCTGCGTAGGGCATCATGACCATATCCACATCCGCCCCAAGAGTCTCCTTGAGCCTGATCAGTTTTCTTCTGCTCTCCGCCGGGAGCACGTCGTCTGCGTCCATCCACATCAGATAATCCATCGTCCCATGCTCCAAAGCAAAGTTTCTCGCTGCGGAAAAGTCATCCCTCCAGGGAAAATCATAGACATTTTGGGTATATTTCAGTGCGGTCTCTTTCGTTCGGTCCTCAGATCCTGTATCGATAATAATGATCTCATCCACCGCATCTTTCACACTGTCCAGGCATCTGCCCAGTACATCTTCTTCATCCCTCACGATCATACACAGACTGAGAGTGATCATATTCTCATCTCCTTTCCTATTATCCTATGGGGCAGGGGATGATTTTGGAACTCAGAATGCCGCTGATACAGGCGGCACAGCATCTTGACACGTACTTCACGGACTGCCGCCGGCATATCCAGTCCTTTCATCTTATCACGTTCTTGCATATTTACGCATTAATATGCACATTTTATGCATTTTTTATGCAATATATGCATAATTTGAATTTTTATAAATTTTCTCTTGCATAATTATAAAATGTAGTGTATAGTATGTTGTAGCTCAGACGAGTACAGAAAAATCGCTGTAAAACCGCCTGCTTCCGGCTGGCGGAAACGCGAATAAAAATACATTCAGGAGGCTTTATAAAATGAGTAAAGAAAAAGTTGTTTTAGCATATTCAGGCGGACTTGACACAACAGCAATCATTCCGTGGCTGAAAGAGACCTTTGGATATGACGTGATCTGCTGCTGTATCGACTGCGGTCAGGGTGAAGAGCTGGATGGTCTCGATGAGAGGGCAAAGCTCTCCGGCGCTTCCAAGTTATATATCGAAAATATCGTTGATGAATTTGCAGAAGATTTTATCATGCCGTGTGTAAAGGCCGGCGCTGTATATGAGAATCAGTACCTGCTCGGAACTTCCATGGCGCGTCCGGCAATCGCAAAGAAACTGGTTGAGATCGCGCGCAAGGAAGGCGCTGTCGCAATCTGCCACGGCGCAACAGGAAAAGGAAACGATCAGATCCGTTTCGAGCTCGGAATCAAGGCTCTTGCTCCGGATATCAAGATCATCGCTCCATGGCGTATGACAGATCTCTGGACAATGCAGTCCCGCGAAGATGAGATCGAGTACTGCAAGAAGCATGGCATTGATCTTCCTTTCGATACAAAACACAGCTACAGCCGCGACCGTAACCTGTGGCACATCAGCCACGAAGGTCTGGAACTGGAGGATCCGTCCGTAGAGCCGAATTACGACGACCTGCTCGTCCTCACTGTTCCGCCGGAGAAAGCTCCTGACGAGCCGGAATATGTAACAATGACATTTGAAGCCGGAATCCCGAAAACCATCAACGGCAAAGCTATGAAGGTTGCCGACATCATCTCAGAGCTGAATAAACTCGGCGGCAAGCACGGCATCGGCATCATCGATATCGTAGAAAACCGTGTTGTCGGCATGAAGTCCCGCGGTGTATATGAGACACCGGGCGGAACGATTCTGATGGCTGCTCATCAGCAGCTCGAGGAACTGATCCTCGACCGCGCAACTTATGAAGTGAAAAAAGAGATGGGCAACAAGCTTGCTCAGGTCGTATACGAGGGCAAATGGTTCACACCGCTCTGCGAGGCGATCCGCGCATTTGTTGACGTTACACAGGAATATGTGACAGGCGAAGTGAAGTTCAAGCTGTATAAAGGCAACATCATTAAAGCCGGCGAGACTTCCCCGTACTCACTGTACAGCGAGTCTCTGGCAAGCTTCACAACAGGCGATATGTACGACCACCACGATGCAGACGGTTTCATCACACTGTTCGGACTGCCGCTGAAAGTCCGCGCGATGAAGATGCAGGAACTGGCAAAAGAGAATCAGAAATAATCAATTGGGGACGTAGTCAAATTCAATTTGACTACGTCCCCAATTGCATTTCACTGTGTCCCAAAATGCTCCGAAACCTTCTCTGTCATCCTCTGGAACTCCTCATTCTCCCACAGAAACGAATATTCTTCATTTGACTTCATCTCCGTCACCAGTGCGGGCAGGATCTTTTCCGCATAGGCTTTCAGTGCTTGATCATACTTCGCCCTCTCTTTTCTGCTGTAAATATGGCAGAAAAGCACAGACTGTGACATATGCGGGGGTTCGGTCAGCATTTTCAGCATTTCCCGGATATATTCAATGCTCTTTTCAGCATCCTTCCTCTTTACCGCCAGCTCCATAGGCAGGATCAGAGGGCTGTATCCCCACTGTTCAAACAAGACGGCGCTCTGTCTGCCGATGGATGCAATTTTTTCTGCTCGCTCCAGATCATCTTCTCTGCAGGCGATCTCCAGGAGCATGGAAAGAATCGGATAAAGTCCCACGCTGGTCAGCTCCATCAGCATCCTCTCCAAAAGTACTGCAGCCTCATCGTTTTTCTCCTGTTTCAGAAGGAGTCTTGCTTTAAGCATCCTCTTGTCAGTTCCCTGCTCCGGAAGGGAATTGAGCATCTCCTGTGCCTTTTCATACTCATTATTCTGTATATAGTTACCTGCGAGCATATAGGCAGCGGAATCTTTCAGGCGCTCATCCCCGATACATTCCAGCACACGTTCATACCAGGAATAGATCTTCGTCCGATATGTTTCCTCTGAGATGCTCCAGTCGCCGGATATCATAGTCAGTCCCTGCATCGTTACTGCCACCCTGTAGATCAGTTTCCCGCAGTTCGGATACTCTCTCAGTTTTTGTTCTGCTGCCCTGAATGCTGCATCCGCGCCATCCGCTTCCATGATCTCTACGATCTCAGAGCAGATCCGGGCTGCTTCCTCATCTGAGACTTCCTCCTGAAAACACAGAAGCGTATTGATATCCGTATTTAAAAGCCTTGCCAGAGCAGGAAGTATCGTAATGTCAGGGTATGTGCTGCCCCGCTCCCACTTGTTGACCGCGGGAGCAGATATCCCGAGGCGCTGTGCCACCTGTTCCTGGGTCAGCTCCAGTTCTTTTCTTTTTTCTCGTATTACTTCACCAATTGTCATGTCCATCTCCTCCTCACTGCCGCCGCCAGCTTCTCTTGCTCACAGAATGTCCTGCCGGGCAGGTCTGTCTTCAGGTCTTCTGCTCATTTATTCATTCTGCAATAAAAAGCCTGTTCTTATCTGCTATTTCTGTCCTTACATTATAGCATTTATGAGGATTTTCCCACAACTGAGCCGTTCTCATGGATCACTGGCAGAAAATTAACCGGCAGTTAATCAGACGTCTCTCCGGTAACTGCCGGTTCCCCCTTATACCAAACCATCTTTCTCAGCGCTGCACTGTTTCCCACTCTGCTCTGAACAATAATATCAGAATACTGCAGTGACTGGATGGTTTCTATATCAGGCGGACATAGATCCATACTCATCCCGCTGTATATGACCACAGGTTATTGATCTGAGATTCCAGCCTGTCATACTCCCACAACACCTGGCTGCGCGCCCTGCTGTTGGGGTCATTCACCCGGATCTTTCCGTCCTCTATTCCCACAAGGACAATGAAATGCCCAGTGGACGTAAAATCTCCCGGCCGCATGCTGCAGATGACCGGATGCCCGCTCTCCAGTTCGGCAAAGACCTGTTCCCTGCTCAGCCCGATCTCCTGCCCGATGACACCGAATGCTGCGGCTCCCTCTGTCATCAGAGTCCAGCTTGTCCCCGCGTCACCCTCATAGTACCCCTGTTCTGCCGCATACCGTGCGACTCTGTCCGGCGTAATGCCGGCATCTCCTGTAAGTCCTGCCGCCACCATGGCAAGCGCTGTGGGACCGCAGCCGTTTATCGCGATCATATTGTCTCCATAGATCGCGTACCCCCACCTCTCGTCCCACTGAAGGAGAAGAGGTATTCCTCCGGACATATCACCGATGCTCTCTGCCGGAGCCAGGTCCTTCTTCTGCGGATAATCCAGCACGAAGTCTGCCGTCTCCTCATTATTTGCAAGCAGCTCAAGCAGGTCTTCCGGATACTGGTCCGCATTGTCCAGGATCGTCCTTACCTTCTCATTGTCCTCTGCCATCTTCTCAAGCCTGCGGCGCGCATCCGCGCCGGTGACATATTCGCCTCTTCCTCCGCCTGGCATGCCGGCGTCATCACTCCACGCGAGCCCATCCTCTGTCAGGACAAAATGCTCCCCGGCAAAATTCACCGCATTTATCAGAAAAAAGACTGACACAATCACTCCTGCCGTCAGCTTCAGGAATCTCCTGAACCGTTTTCTTTTCTTCTTTTTCCGATTCCCTCTATAGGGATACTGTTCCTGCCAATGTGACATTTCCATACGCCTCCTTTGTTATAGAAAGATTTTATAACCTGATCTGTTGGAATTCTTTAAACAAATCCTTAAGATTTCCATAACTCTTCTTCTGAAAACTGTTTTCCCTGAAAATATGACAGTTTTCTCCTGCCGCCGCATCTGAGGAGTCGGAACCCGCCGCTTGAAAAAATCGCAAAATGAGCTTATACTTGTCTCATGTTCTTCGACGGCCGGGGGTCTGCCCCCGCCTTTCTTATTTTCCGGCGGAGAGCACAGATTGGAGACTTTGACTATGGATATACAGGAATTTTTAGACGGAAGATCATTTAATGCATACGAATATTTCGGCGCCCACCCTCAGAACGGCGGCACCGTGTTCCGCACCTATGCGCCAAATGCATGGAAGGCCGGCGTCTGCGGGGACTTCAGCGGCTGGGACATCGTAGAACTGATGAAGGTGCACGACTGCGGCGTCTATGAAGTTTTCATACCGGGCGCCTTTCCCGGCATGAAATATACATACCGTATCTATGATAAAAAAGGAAACATGTACGAACACTGTGACCCCTATGGCGCCGGAATGGAATACCGGCCGTTCTACGCCTCGATCATACGTGATCTGGACAGCTATCATTTTAACGACTGGAACTGGATGCAGAACAGGACAGACTGCAGGGAGCGGCCGCTCAACATCTATGAGGTCCATGCGGGCTCCTGGAAGAAGGACAGCTCCGGGCACACCTCCTACCTCTATCTGGCTGACACCCTGATCCCCTATGTGAAGGAATGTGGATATAATTATGTAGAATTTCTTCCTCTCACGGAATATCCCTGCGATGAATCCTGGGGCTATCAGGCGTCCTGTTTCTACAGTCCCACTTCCCGCTATGGATCAGCAGAGGAACTGATGCAGATGGTGGACCGTTTTCACCAGAACGGGATCGGAGTCATCCTGGACATCGTTCCGGGACATTTTGCCGTGGACTCCTTCGGCCTGAAATGCTACGACGGAACCTGCGTCTATGAATATCCTTTTCCTGACGTCCAGTACAATGAATGGGGCAGCCTGAACTTCAACCTCAGCAGGAACGATGTTCGCAGCTTTCTCTTTTCCGCTGCGAACTACTGGATCGACCGTTTTCACTTCGACGGGCTGCGGGTCGACTCTGTGAGCAATATTCTCTACTGGCAGGGCGACCGGAGCCGCGGCGTCAATCAGAACGGCGTCGAGTTTCTGCGGCTTATGAACCAGGGTCTCAAATCCCGCCACCCGGATATCCTCACCGCCGCCGAAGACTCCACCGAATTTCCACATGTGACAGAACGCCCGGAGAATGGCGGACTTGGCTTTGACTACAAATGGGATATGGGATGGATGCATGATACGCTGGAATACATGCAGATGGATCCCTGTTTCCGGAGTCCTTCTGCCAACAAACTGAGCTTCTCCATGTGGTACTTCCAGAGCGAACGCTTCCTCCTTCCTTTGTCTCACGATGAGGTGGTACACGGCAAGGCGACGATCCTGCAGAAAATGAACGGCGCATATGAGACAAAATTTCCCCAGGCGAGAGTGCTCTACACTTATATGTATGTACATCCCGGGAAAAAGCTGAATTTTATGGGAAATGAGATCGGCCAGTTCCGCGAGTGGTCTGAAAAGGAACAGGAGGACTGGGAGCTTCTCTCCTATCCGGCGCACCGGCAGTTTCATGACTATATCCGCGCCTTGAACCACCTGTACCTTCAGGTCCCGCAGCTTCACTACGACTACGGGTTCGGGAACTTTGAGTGGGCAGACTTAAACACGAGCGGACGCGCCGTATTCTCGATCCGCAGAAAGACCGCAGATGGAGAACTTCTCGCCATCCTGCACTTTGACTGCGATCCGGCGGCACCCTACCGCGTATCCCTGCCGCTCTTCAGTGAGCTTAAGCTTCTTCTGCACAGTGGTCAGAAATGTTTCGGAGGTACAGTGGATGATCCCGGCAGTACCTTTCACGTCCTCAGCAGCGGGCCAGATCCGGAAAAGCATCTGCTGGAGATCATGCTGGAGCCCTATGACTGCCTGATCTTCTCTATCAGATACGCAGACAGGGAAGGTACTCCGTAAGATACCTTCCCTGTCTCATCTTCCTGATCAGGTCTTTGTTCTTTTCCCTGATCAGTTCTTTGTTCTTTTCTCTAATCTGGATATTCTTCTTCTGAAAATTTCCCCCTGCTCTGGTGTCGGGAAAGGAATTTCCAGCATACGTCTCAGATTCTCCGATGCGATCTTATCGATCTGCCGTGGTGTGATCCCGGCTCCGCGCATTGCCTCCCAAATCTTTTCCATATCCTGCACACCACGGATTCCCTCAGGGAGCGCCTCCGGCTCGAACCCGTCAAAATCTGTTCCCAGTGCGGCTGCATCTTCCCCACCCTTGTCGATTATATGCCGTGCATGGCGGGCGATATCCTCCGGCCGGGCTCTCCCTCTCCTGCAGAGAAAGGCGGAGTAGAAGTTCAGTCCCACGACGCCGCCCTTCTCCCCCAGCGCGCGCAGCATCTCGTCCGTCAGATTCCTGGGATGATCACAGAGTGTACGGCAGTTCGAATGGGATGCCACAACCGGCATCCTGCTGCAGCGCATACAGTCCCAGAATCCACCGTCCGACAGATGTGACACATCGATCAGCATTCCAAATTCATTCATCCTCTCCACCACTTCTTTTCCAAAAGCTGTCAGACCTCTCGCCATCACCTCTCTGTCTCTGCTGTTCGGACTTCCAAGTCCATTTTCATAATTCCATGTCAGAGTGAGCAGGCGCACGCCTCTGTCATAAAGCTCTCCCAGCCGTTCTGCTTTTCCATTCAGAACGCCGCCCTCCTCCACGGTCAGTATCCCGATAACAGGATGATCCTTTCCGGCGTCATCTGTTCCTTTTGCTGCCTCCAGATCTTCTGCCGACCGCGCGATGCGAAATCTTCCGCACTCCTCCTTCCGGGCATGATCGAGCATTCGCAGAACATCCATATAAGCCCTATCCCATATTTTTTCTCCCAGAAGGATCCGGTCCCCCTTCTCTGCTTCCTCCTCTTTTCGATCAGTGCACGGCGCAGCATCCACAAAGGACGCAAAAAACTGTGCCTCCGCTCCCGCTTTCTCCAGCCGCTCAATATCTACGCACAGCAGATTTCTCATCAGAGTCCCCTGCGCTCCTGTTTTTTCTTCCTGCTGTGCGCTGCCCTCTGCCTTCATGATCCGGCTGAGTGTATCACAGTGCATATCAATCCAGCCCATAAGACCTCTCCTCGTTTTCTTATTGATTTTCTTCTTCTCTATGATATGAATAAAATTCCATTTTCTTACATATTCTATCATACATTACGGAAAGGAGCATCCTATGGAACCTAAAATCGGAATCGTCATCTGCGGCTTTACCGGAGACCGGCAGTTTGTCACCAATCCTTATATTCAGTCTGTCCGGTATTCCCACGGCCTTCCCATCGTCCTTCCTCTGGTCCGCAGCGACCGCGTTCTCGCACAGTACGTGGAGCTCTGCGACGGATTTCTCTTCTGCGGAGGCGGTGACATTACCCCGCTCCTCTTCGGCGAAGAACCGAAAAACGGGAATGGAAAGACATGCATCACTGTGGATCTCTTTCAGATCCGCCTCATGAAAAGGATTCTTTCATCCGGGAAACCTGTATTCGCGATCTGCCGCGGCATGCAGGTGCTAAACGTGGCCTGCGGGGGCACGATCTGGCAGGACATGTCCCTCATTCCCGGCCGCGTCCTCGACCATATGCAGCAGTCTGCCTCCCGCGGCGAGGTCAGCCACCGGATACGCACAGAGCGTGGAACGCTCCTCCGTGAATATGCCGGAACCTGCCTCTATGTAAACAGTTTCCATCACCAGGCGGTCAACGCCCCCGGAAAAGAAGTCGCAGTAAGCGCCCGTGCACAGGACGGGACCATCGAAGCCATTGAGCTAAAGGGGCACCCTTTCGCCGTCGGAGTCCAGTGGCATCCGGAATGCATGTATCGGCGCTCTCCGGAAATGCGGAATCTTTTTCATGAATTTATCTTCCACTCGCTCATAACAGGTGGAAAAAGCGGACATACTACCTCCTGAACATTGTTTCACTTATTATTTCAAATAAAGGAGGAGTTTAACCATGTCAGAAATATCCATTCTTGACCTGCAGAATCTTCGCCATCTCATCGGCGGCTACAACACGACCCACTGCAAGATGACAGAGTACGCATCCCAGGCGCAGGATCCTGAGATCAAAAAGCTGTTTCAGGATGCCGCGGATTCCGCAATGAAGAACAAGCAGGAACTGATGAAATTCCTTTGATCAGGGCAGTTCTCAGACCGGTCCCTGAACGAGCAGACACAAAACAGACCAATCAATGAGGTGATAATATGGAAGAAAAAGCAATGGTGGCCGACGCGCTCGTCGGCGTCAACGGAGAACTGAAAATGTTCGGAGATATGATCCCGCAGACAGAGAATAAAGAATTGAAACAGTGCCTGAAACAGATCCGCAATCAGTGCGAGATGTCACAGGAAAAACTGTATGAAGCGGCCAGGGCGAAGAGCTATTACGTGCCCGCTGCTAAAGCGACACAGGCAGAGATCGACCACGTAAAATCTATTCTTTAAATCAATCCGGGACGTAGTGAAATTGAATTTCACTACGTCCCGGATTGCAGGCTGCCCTGTCCCTTTTTGAAAAGAGCCCTGTCCCCTTTAGACAAAATATACAATTTCATTTTGAAATCATCAAAATATAAACCAGAAAATTATGCATATTTTCAGGAGGGACACAGTAAAATTCAAAAAGGGACGGGGCTGGTATTAATCGGGGACGTAGTCAACTTCAATTTTACTACGTCCCCGAAGTATTTTCTCTACAGCCTCCGCCACGCCGTCCCGGTTATTCGACGCTGTCACTAAATCTGCCTTCTCCTTTACTTCCGGTACGGCATTGTCCATCGCAATCTTCATACCCGCTGCCTGGAACATGGACAGGTCATTCTCCCCGTCTCCGATACAGGCGATTTCCTCCTTCCGGATTCCCAGATGGGAAGCCAGCGCGGAGAGTGCGTTTCCTTTTGACGCGCCTTTCGCAAATACTTCTACATACAGCCCGGTATACGCTGCTTCAAGTTCCGGAAAGCTCTGCAGGACTTCCTGTACATTTCTGCGCGCCGATGGCGACAGAAAATAGAATTGAAGCTCCTCCACCTCATACCTGCTCTCCCAGACTGTCTTCTTCATATCCTTCACCCAGCGGACACCGCCGGCATCTTTCCCGTAGATCAGATGTCCCAGAAGGACGAGAATCCTGCCCTGGAGCAGATACTCATGGTTTATATGAGAAGTGACCCCGACCGGAATATCCCGACACGCGTCAAGGAGCGACAGCGCCGTTCCCTTTGGAATCATTTCGCGGAAAATCGCTCTGCGCTCCTCAATATCCGTCACCTGTGCTCCGTTGGACGTAATGACATAGCGGAACAGGTCTCGGTTCTTCCGCGCATCCTCCGCCGCCCTGGATTTTCCGAGATATGGTATACGCCTCTCAGTCATGCGAATTTCCCGCGTATGCAGCCTCCTCATATGCGGCTCCTCTGTATGCCTCTCTGCCGAATAAGTTTCTCCCGCATACAGTCCTTCCCTGCGTATCGTACCGACGGCAAGCCTGTGAGGAATACACGCCATACTCCGCCCCGTAGCAGGCACGATCTCGATTCCTGCTGCCGCTGCCCTTCGCAGTGCTCCGAGCGTCCTGTCCGTGATGCGGCTCCTGCTGTCCAGGCAGGTACCATCCATATCAACTGCAAGTAATCTTATCATTTTCCGCCTTTCTCTGTCAGTCCGTACACTTCATACATGCTCAGCATACTCTGATAGGTCATTTTCCTTCCCATAAGCTGTCTGTACGTAGCTGACTTTGTCTTTCCCTGATCCTTCAGATCATCCATCTGTCTCTGGATACTGTCATACTGTCTCTGAATATTTTCCAGCATCTTCTCAAAAGCTTCAAGTCTCTTTTCGTCCACAGCTTCCTGCCCTCCTGTTCCTTTTTCTGACATCAAAACGTCTGCCTCTTTAGGACTTGGCTCTCTATGACTTTATAAGAGCCGCAGTGACCGCCACAAGGAATGCCGCTCCCAGCATGACTCCCGCCGCCGTAAAGTTCAGGAGCACAGGCCAGAACCTTGTAAGATACAGCACGATCCCCGCAGCGCCGCAGCCCAGCGACAGATCTGAGATCAGAAAACTGATCATACCCGATTCTTTCGCCTCTGTGGCAGCCATATCATCATAGAATCCCAGTTCTGCTGTATTCGTGTCAGTTTCCTCGTGGGAAATGCGCTCCTGATCCAGCTGTATGCTCCTCCACACGCCCCGGACAAACAGAACAAATACGGCTATTCCCGATATCAGAACAACAAATCCGCCCCGTCTGTCATGGAACCAGAAGAAAAGCCTGCCGCCCTCATAGAGAAACATTCCCGAAATCAGTGCTGACAATATACTTATTATAATCCAGAATTTTCTTCTCATCCGCTTTTCCTCCTACCCTGCCTGCTCCGGCGTGTCATCCGCGATTTCTTCCACAAAGGTAAAGGTCACTCCATCCTGTGACTGATACAGTGCCTCTGCCAGTTTTCCGTCTTTTACATAGTCTCCGTCATCTCCCTGTCCGACAACCGCATAGAGAACCCCGTCTTTCTCATACATCTTGTCCACTGTATCGAAGGGATTGAATCCCAGTTCAGATGTGACCTCCACTGCCTCCGGGATCTCAATCTCCCGGAAGGTCGCTCCGTTGTCCGCCGTCATGCTCAGGGAATCGCCTTTTGCATAGTAGCCTCTTCCGTCCTTTGTCCAGAACGAACAGGTCAGATTGGACCATCCGGTCTCCGGACTCTGCACAGCCGTCCATGTCTCCAGATCCTGGGAGCAGAAGGTCTGATAATAATCACTTCCCAGGGAACGGTCAACCGCCAGTGTGACATAACAGCCGTTATCTGTCATAGATACATATACATTCGCCCGATATGCCCCTGCGTAAATCTGGCTCTCCTTCCATGTTTCTCCCTTGTCTGTACTATATAGCAGTGAATTGTGCGTCACAAAGGCGGTAAATTCTTCCGTGACCAGATAACTATTATAGGGCAGAAGCTCGTTGTACGATCCGTTTGCCATGGTACAGACCTTCTCGTATCCGTCCGGCACCTCCACAAAATTTTCTCCTCCGTCATAGGTGACATAGAGCACCTCGTTCTCAATATAATATGTCATCTGCTCGTCCGTCCTCATCTGGAAATGCTCCGTCTGAGGCGTATTCCGCTCTTCCTGAAATTCAGGGGTCCTGATCTGATACTGTACCGGCCGGAGCTTCTCTGCTATCGTATATGTACTGTCTCCGCTTTTCTCCCAGCGTATCACCATCTGACCGGTATATACTCTGCGGCTGTCCGTTCCGGTCAGCTCAAGATTCTGTACGATCCGGTCATTCGCGCTCGCCACATGGACCGTATAGTCAATCTCCACATAGGGCGTCTCCAGATCTGTGAGTACTTCTATCCTGTCAATAGCTGCATCTGTGATCCGGTAATCATAGGGCACGCTCCACCCCTTAAACTGATCATAGTACTCGGAAAACCATCTTCGGCTCATCCCCTCCAGATCATCGGTACTGCCGGTGATCGTCTCTCCTACCACAGGACGCATCTCAAAACGGTACCAGACGACCTCTCTGAATCCCGCCGTAAGAAACATCGCTGCCAGAAATCCTGCCGCACTTAACAGTATTTTCTTTTTCATATTTCAATATTGCCCTTCCTTCTGTCTTCATTGCACAGCATCTTACGCTTGTAAGATTCAGGATACTACCAAAGCCATCTCCTGTCAACCTTATGCCATGCACTTAACAGAAGCGAACGCCTCCTGTCTGCGGTATTTTACTTTGTCTAGTATAATTCTTTTCCTTATTCTCTGCAACAGAAAAGGCATCCTTTCAGATGCCTTTTCCGCCGCTCATTTTTCTCTTTTCTCACT
>CAJFQZ010000024.1 GCA_904419285.1 Lachnospiraceae bacterium UBA1818 | reverse complement strand
ATGAGAGATTTCCACGAAGTGAATGAGAAGCTGAGAAACAGTACGAACAAGGCGAACCGTTATGCGAACCTGCTGATGCCGATCAATGCCAATATCGGCTGGATCAGTTACGCGCTGGTCGCGATCGTGGGAGCGATCCTGGGAATCAACGGTCTGGCAGGAGTGACTATCGGTACGGTTGTCACATTTGTCGGACTGAATAAGAGCTTTACGAACCCGATCACTCAGGTCAGCCAGCAGATCAACTTCGTTGTCAACGCCGCAGCCGGCGCACAGCGTGTCTTCGATCTGATGGATCAGGAACCGGAAAAAGACGAAGGATATGTAGAGCTTGTCAATGCCGTGGAAGACGAGAACGGCAACCTGACGGAGTCACCGGTCAGGACGAATATCTGGGCATGGAAACATCCCCACAAGGCAGAAGGAACTGTAACCTATACAAAACAGGAAGGCGCAGTTGTCCTTGACGACGTAGACTTCGGTTATGACGAGAATAAGATCGTGCTTCACAATATCAGTCTGTATGCGAAACCGGGACAGAAGATTGCCTTTGTCGGGGCAACAGGAGCAGGAAAGACGACGATCACCAACCTGATCAACCGCTTCTATGATATCGCAGACGGCAAGATCCGTTACGACGGTATCAATATCAACAAGATCAAGAAGCCGGATCTGAGGAAATCTCTGGGCATGGTGCTCCAGGATACCCACCTGTTTACCGGAACTGTGATGGACAATATCCGTTACGGCAAGCTGGACGCAACCGATGAGGACTGCATCAAAGCTGCGAAACTGGCCAACGCGGACGGATTTATCCGCCGTCTGCCGGACGGATACGACACGATGCTCACGGGAGACGGAGCAAACTTAAGTCAGGGCCAGAGACAGCTTCTTGCCATTGCTCGTGCGGCAGTTGCAGATCCGCCGGCGCTGATCCTCGACGAGGCGACGTCCTCCATTGATACGCGTACCGAGAAACTGGTTCAGGCAGGCATGGACGCACTGATGAAGGGACGTACTACATTTGTTATCGCCCACCGTCTGTCTACAGTCAAGAACTCTGACTGTATCATGGTTATGGAGCAGGGACGTATCATCGAGAGAGGAACCCACGATGAGCTGATCGCTGCGAAAGGCAAGTATTATCAGCTGTATACAGGTAATTTTGCATCATAAGTTAAGAATAAAAAAGAGCGGCTGCCGAGGAGCGGAGAGTATGAAAGGCTCTGCCCGGCAGGCGCAGAGAGAAGAGTCTGCCGCATTACATGCGGCGGGCTTTTTTAACTTGACGTCTATTGACAAAGCGAAATGCTGAGCTATAATGTTTTATTGGAAAAAGGTTTATAAAGAAACTGTTTACAGTGAAACTAAAAAGGGGGCAGCGAGATGAAGAGGACTACAGAAATATTTATCGGAATGCGGAGTCTGTTCCGCCTGTATGATAAGTTATTGAAAAAAGTATGTATGGAACATGATCTTACGATGATAGAGGCTGATATCATCAGCTTCCTGCAGAACAATCCCGGGAAAGATACGGCGGCTGATATTGTTGAGCTGCGGCTGCTCTCCAAAGGAGCTGTATCGAAAGGTGTAGAATCTCTCATACAGAAGTCCCTTCTGGAACGGATCCCCGATACAGAGGACAGGAGAAAGATCCATCTGAGGCTGAAGCCCCAGGCAGGGCCGGTGACGGAGACGGTCAATGAAGTGCGGGATGAATTTCTGGAAACAGTTTTGGACGGCTTTACGAAGGAAGAACTGGAGACACAGGACCGGTTTTTAAAAAAGCTGTTTGATAATACGAAAAAAGCAATGGAAGGAAGGGAATGGTCATGAGACAGAAAGAACAGGACCAGAGACAACAGGACCGAAAAGAAGCACAGACAGCCGCAGGTGGAAGTGAGGATAAAGAATTCCTTCGGACAGAACCGCTGGGAAAGCTGCTCCTCAAGCTGGCACTGCCGACAGTGGCGGCTCAGCTGATCAACATGCTTTATAATATCGTCGACAGGATCTATATCGGGCATATTCCGGATATCGGAGCGACCGCTCTGACAGGTGTGGGAGTCTGTATGCCGCTGATCATGATCGTTTCCGCTTTTGCGGCTCTGGTGGGGTACGGCGGCGCGCCGAGAGCGTCGATCTTCATGGGAAAAAAGGATAAGGAATCAGCGGAGAAGACGCTTGGAAACTGTTTCATGCTCCAGATCATTATTTCAATCATTCTTACAGCCGCGCTGCTGATCTGGAACAGGGATTTCCTTATGGCATTCGGAGCCAGTGAGAACACGATCGAGTACGGCGTCAGCTACATGAACATTTATGCCCTGGGAACGATCTTTGTAGAGATCACGCTCGGCATGAACGCTTTTATCACAGCGCAGGGATTTGCAAAGACAGGAATGCTTTCCGTCCTGATCGGCGCGGTTGCAAATATCATCCTGGATCCGATCTTCATTTTTGGATTCGACATGGATGTGCGGGGAGCAGCTCTCGCAACGATCATATCACAGGCGCTTTCCTGTATCTGGGTGGTCAGCTTCCTGTGCGGGAAAAAGACGTTCCTGAAGATCAAGAGAAAGAATCTCGGATTCACACCCCAAATCATACTTCCCTGTCTGGCGCTTGGAGTCGCTACGTTTATCATGCAGGCCAGCGAGAGTGTGATCTCCGTATGTTTTAACAGTTCTCTTCAGAATTACGGCGGAGATATTGCAGTCGGAGCTATGACGATCCTGACGAGT
The DNA here is from genome assembly GCA_904419285.1 of Lachnospiraceae bacterium UBA1818. Lineage (GTDB taxonomy): Bacteria > Bacillota > Clostridia > Lachnospirales > Lachnospiraceae > Mediterraneibacter > Mediterraneibacter caccogallinarum. The sequence continues at coordinate 30,065 of CAJFQZ010000024.1, read as the reverse complement.
GTCATGCAGTTCGCAATGCTGCCCCTTCAGGGGCTTGGGCAGGGAGCACAGCCGATCATCAGTTACTGTTACGGAGCCGGAGATTCCGGGAGAGTAAAAGCGGCATTCAAGCTTCTGCTCAAAGTCAGCCTGTGCTATTCGGTGTTCCTGTGGCTGCTTGTCATGCTGCTGCCGGGAGGATTTGCGGCGATGTTTACATCTGATGCCCGGCTGATGGAATACACGAAGACAGCGCTGAGGATTTATATGGGCTCTATGTTCCTCTTTGGCATACAGATGGCGTGCCAGATGACCTTTAACGCGCTGGGAAAAGCGGCAGAATCTATCATAGTCGCTGTCATGAGAAAGTTCATCCTGCTGATCCCGCTGATCTATATCATGCCCCATATTATCCGTTCCGACCAGACGATCGCTGTATATATGGCGGAACCGATCGCGGACTTTCTTGCAGTGACATTTACGGCGGTCCTGTTTGCGGTCCAGTTCAAGAAAACGCTGAAAAATATAGAAAAGCCAAACGTGGTGAGAGAGTAGGAAATGCTTTCAAAGACGGAGCGGCATTGAAGTAAAAGAGCAACAGAGATTTTACATAAAAAGCACCAGAACCGGGGACAGACCGCCTGCCCGTTCTGGTGCTTTTCCGGTATCAGAGGGACTATACTCTTATCAATCTGTCAGTTTCCCGAAGTACCGAAGAGATTCAGGATCACGCAGCCGGCGATGATCAGGACGATCGCGATGACTCCAATCGTGTTGATCTTCTGGCCGAATACAAGGGCGGATATGATCGTTGTCGCCACGATGCCTCCGGCGCACCACGTAGCGTACGCCACGCCCAGGTCGATGCGCAGGAGCGCTTTTGAGAATGCATAGAAGCAGCAGATGTATAAGACGATGCAGCCGAATGCCGGCAGCAGTTTCGTGAAGCCCTCGGAAGTCTTTAACAATGTAGTTGCGATGATTTCAAGTATGATCGCAGTGCATAATAGTATATATTGCATTTTTATCCTCCATTTCTCTGTATGCGGTACGACTCAGATTATACTATGCGTGGAACAGGATTACAATGAAAATCATACAGGAAAACTGACCGCATATATCGCGGCAGAAGTCCTCTTTTTCCAATATAGTATGCGTTTACGTTATAGTGTTCTGCCGAATCGGCATTGTACTTTTCGGAAGGAGCAATCTACAATATAAGATGTAAAGAGAAAGATGTCTCAACGGATATTCAAGGAGGAATCAAGCATGGAATATGTAACATTAAATAACGGATTAAAAATGCCTATGGAAGGATTCGGAGTATTCCAGGTGCCGGACCCGGCGCAGTGCGAGCAGGCCGTTCTGGATGCCATAGCGAGCGGATATCGTCTGATCGATACAGCGGCAGCATATATGAATGAAAAAGCAGTCGGCGAGGCAGTGAAGAAGTGCGGTGTTCCCCGCGGGGAGCTGTTCATCACTACAAAGCTCTGGATACAGGATGCAGGCTATGAGGAAGCTGGGAAAGCGATCAGGAGATCTCTTGACAATCTTGGGCTGGACTATCTGGATCTGTATCTGATCCATCAGCCGATGGGAGATTACATCGGAGCATACCGCGCGATGGAGGAGGCTTATAAGGAAGGAAAGCTCCGTGCCATCGGCGTATGCAACTTCTATCCGGCACGTCTTGCAGACTTCTGTGAGACTGTGGAAGTAAAGCCGGCAGTAAACCAGGTTGAACTTCATCCGTTCTTTCAGCAGGAGAATGCACTTGCGCTTATGAAGGAGTACGGAGTTGTTCCGGAAGCGTGGGGACCGTTCGCAGAGGGCAGTCATGGCATCTTTACCCACCCGGTGCTGACAAAGATCGGTGAGAAATATGGAAAGAGCGCTGCACAGGTCGCTCTGAGATGGAATGTCCAGAGAAATGTAGTCGTTATTCCGAAGTCTGTGCACAAAGACCGTATAGAGCAGAACATGGACATCTGGGATTTCGAGCTCAGTGCAGATGATATGGCGGAGATCGCAAAGCTGGATCTTGGTCACAGCGAGATCGTAGATCATGATGATCCGTCGTTTGTAAAGATGCTTCACGGCATGAAAATACATGAGTAAACAGATGGATTAAAATTGCGGCAGATAATATGCTGAATGATCATTGATATGACCGCCGGAGGATGGCGACGAAAAAGTCTTCCTCCGGCTCTTTTTTTGGATGCAGGACAGAGCAGAAGATTATGATGTCCGCTTTTGCAGTGAGCACACCAGAACTGATCCGGGGAGACAGTCAGCGAAAATGACGGAACACGGGCATAAATCTTGCTTTTTCAGATTTCAGGCATGTGCAGTAATATGTGACATTTGCCTCTTCATCCAGAATCGGGATGATCACGCGGTCAGTTTCCTGCCGGGAGCGCTTCATGACGTAATCTGTGGTGAACGCGGGGAATGCGGAGTTCTCCACAAGTTCTCCCAGGACGTCCATTTCCTGCTGCAGGAGAAAACGGGAGGACGGCATCTTACGGCGGCACAGTCCGTCCCAGAATCCGATCTGGGAGTAGAGCAGAAAGGTCTGGCCGTCCAGATCCTTTAAGTACAGTCCGGCAGCGTCAGCCAGCGGATGGACCGGCGGCAGTGAGACGTAGAGGTGCTCGCTCTCAATGGGCAGTGAATAGAAGTCATCTGTATCCGGTTCCTCGTGCAGGATGGCGATCTGATATTTATTTTCCCTGATCTGCTCCTCCAGATGCGGGTCTCCGGTCACTTCCGTGGAGATGGTCATTCCCTCATAAAGGCTGGAGAGAAGGGAGACAAAATCAGGGATCAGGACCGGGGTGCAGGATCCTACGGAGATGGTTCGCTTCTTCCGGTCAAATTCCCGGATCTGTTCGATCATGGTCCTCTCCTGCATGAGCAGGTTCCGGGCGTACCTTACTGTAAGCTCGCCGTTTTCATTGAGAGTGAGCCGGCTCTTCTGCCGGTCAAAGAGTTTTACACCCAGTTCGTCTTCCAGACGCTTCATGGAGCGGCTTAAGGCCGGCTGGGATATATGGAGCTGTTCCGCTTCGGCAGACAGGGTGCCGCAGGAGGCGAAAGCTGCAAGCTGTTCAAATAAATGGATTTCAATCATAAGCAGGCTCCTTTCATCATGTCCGGGGATGCATGGATCTGCATTTACAGGACGTGGAGATACACTGAAAATGCACATAACTGTATTTTACAGGAATCCGGATTTCAAGGCAAGCCTGCGGGCGAATTGCTGGAAATTCAGTCCGGAACGGCTGACAGATCCGTGCCTGAACAGTGAAGCGCCGCCCATGGACAGACTGACAGAGGGGAGAAAAACGATTAGTATCGTTTTTTACAATACATTTTCGGAAAAAGAGAATATCATACCAGATAAATCAACAGAGACAAATTATTAAGTCAGCCAAGGGTGTCTGCAAACTGCCAGCAGACACCCTTTTTTTATATTCTGGCAGGGTCTCTGGAGAGAAATCAGAGAAAGAAGGTATCAGGTATGGGCACACGTATTTTAGAGCATCCGATCCTTGGAGAGATAGAGAAAGGAAAGCTCGTAAGTTTTACATACGATGGGAAAAAACTGCAGGGGTATGAAGGCGAGCCGATCGCCGCGGCATTGAAGGCGGCAGGCGTCATGGTCCATCGCTATACAAAGAAAAGGCATGAGCCGAGAGGCATCTTCTGTGCCATCGGAAGATGCACGGACTGTGTTATGGTAGTGGACGGAGTGCCGAATGTCAGAACCTGTGTGACTCCTCTGAGAGAAGGAATGAAAGTACAGACCCAGTATGGAGTATCTGCAGAACAGACTTATTGACATGCGGATACGGCAGAGCAGTAAATCAGAGAAAGGGGACGGATGAGATGGAGAGATATGATCTTATCGTTGTCGGAGCAGGACCGTCAGGTCTGTCGGCAGCGGTTGAAGCGGCAAAACGGGGAATGAAAGTGATCGTGTTTGATGAGAATGCGAAACCTGGAGGACAGCTGTTCAAACAGATCCATAAGTTTTTCGGGTCAAAGGAACACAGGGCAAAGACCAGGGGGATCGTGATCGGACAGGAACTCCTGCAGGAGGCGGCTGAGGCAGGAGTCAGGACTGAGCTGAGCTCCACGGTGATCGGTCTGTATCAGAATAAAGAGATCGTTGTAAAAAAGCAGGATGAGATCTTTCATTATAAGGGAGATTCGATCATTATTGCGACAGGGGCGTCTGAAAATATGGTTACATTCGAAGGCTGGACGATGCCGGGGGTGATCGGTGCAGGAGCGGCTCAGACCTTGATGAATCTTCACGGAGTGAAGCCCGGCGACAGGATCCTGATGCTCGGAACCGGAAACGTGGGACTTGTGGTCAGCTTCCAGCTGGCACAGTGCGGATGTCATGTGGAGGCTCTTGTGGATGCCGCGCCGCGGATCGGAGGATACGGCGTGCATGCTGCCAAGCTGGCAAGAATGGGAATTCCATTCTACCTGTCTCATACGATCGTAAAGGCAGACGGAACAGATCATGTGACCGGTGTGACGATCGCGGAAGTGGATGAGCGCTTTCAGTTTATCCCGGGAACGGAAAAACATTTTGATGTGGATACGATCTGTCTTGCCGTCGGGCTTTCTCCGATGTCTCAGCTGCTCAAGATGGCAGGGTGCCGGATGGAGGATAACCCGAGAAAAGGCGGACAGGTGCCGATTGTGGACGAATATGGCCAGACTTCTGTACCGGGAATCTTCGTGGCGGGGGATGTATCCGGCATCGAGGAGGCAAGCTCGGCTATGATCGAAGGAAGGATCGCCGGAATTGCCGCTGCAGACTATCTGGGATTTATCGGAAAAGAAGAGCTGGAGCGTGAGACAGGTGCAAATGAGGCTGCTCTGGAGGGCCTGCGGCAGGGAATGTTCGCACCTCAGAACAGAGGAAAACGGATTGAGAAAACAGAAGAAGGAATACCCGTATCAGAGACGCTTCTGACGAAAGGGTATCTGTCCGACGAAGAGATTGAAAGATTCCCGGGAGTCGTCCACAGAGTCGGAGTCCATCCGGTCATGGAGTGTACTCAGAATATCCCCTGTAATCCGTGTCAGGACGCCTGCCCGAAGCACTGCATTAAGATCGGAGATCATATCACGGCGCTCCCGGCTGTCGATGCAGATGCGGTGTGTATCGGATGCGGTATGTGCGTAGCCTCCTGTTCCGGCCAGGCAGTCTTTCTGGTGGATGAGACTTACGAGCCCGGATATGCGGCTGTTACGATTCCGTATGAATTTCTGCCTCTTCCGGAAAAAGGGGACAGGGGATATGGATTTGGGCGCGACGGCAGAAAGGTATGTGAGGCAGAAGTGATCTCTGTCAGAACGTCGAAAGCGTTTGACCATACGAATCTTCTGACCATCAAGGTCCCGGCGGATATGGCGATGAAGGCTCGATTTTTTAAGGCATAGATCTTCAGTGAAAGGTGAGGGATGACATTATGGAAAATATATACGACAGAAGCGATCAGCTCGGAGCATACATACCTGAACCGGATGACGACAGGATCATCTGCAGGTGTGAAGAGGTGACGAAAGGAGAGATCCGAAAGGCAGTACACGACGGGATGTACACAATTGCCGAGATCAGAAGATATTTAAGGTGCGGAATGGGGCTGTGCCAGGGGCAGACCTGCGCCAGACTGGTAAAGAGGATCGTAGCAAAGGAACTTCAGGTCCCGCCGGATGTCCTGGAACCGGCAACGTCAAGGGCGCCCATGAGGCCGCTTGAGATGAGGATCTATGCAAAGGAGGGAGCAGATCATGAATAATACAGCTGATGTGATCATTGTAGGCGGCGGTGTGATCGGATGCGCGGCAGCCTATTATCTGGCGAAAAAGGGAACCTCTGTCATCGTTCTTGAGCAGGACGAAAGCATAGGGAACGGAGGTTCCGGAAGGAATGGCGGTGGTGTGCGCCAGTCGGGACGTGATCCACGGGAGCTTCCTCTTGCCATGTACGCAGTCGAGAAGATGTGGCCTCATCTTTCCGATGAACTGGGGGTCAATGTGGAGTATCACAAGGAAGGCAACTTAAGGCTCGGCAAGACGGACCGGCATCTGGAGATCCTCCAAGGCCTGACAGACCGGGCGGCCGCATGCGGCCTTGAAGTGCACATGATCGACGGAAACGAGGTGAGGGAGATCAATCCATATCTCAGCGAGGAAGTGATCGGCGCAAGCTGGTGCCCGACCGACGGACATGCCAATCCTCTTATAACGACTCTCGGATATTATAGAGCCGCGCGAAGGCTGGGGGTGCAGTTCTATACAGGAGAGTCCGTAAAGGAGCTGCGGAAGGTAAAAGGAAAGCTTCGGAAGGTGATCACACAGAAAAATGTTTTTGAAGGTGAGAAAGTCATTGTGGCGGCAGGATATGCCACCCGGAGGATCACGAGAACGGTCGGGATCGATATCCCCATGACGAATGAATTGATCGAAGCGCTCGTTACGGAGGCAGAGCCGGAAATGTTCCCTCAGATGCTCGGGACGGCGGATGCAGATTTTTACGGACACCAGACTGAGCACGGATCCTTTGTGTTCGGAGGCGAGTCCGGATTTGAGAAGACTGCGCTGGGCGATGGACGCAGCCAGACTTCAAGTATCACTGCCTCCTGCATCTGCCGGGGAATCATGAAATACATTCCAAGGCTTGCGGAAGCCAAGATCGTAAGGACATGGGCAGGGTATGAAGATGTATGTATTGACGGGGTTCCGGTGATCGGAAATGTGGAAGAGGTCCCGGGGCTGATCCTGGCATGTGCCTTTACAGGGCATGGATTCGGGATATCCCCGATCGTAGGGAAGCTCCTGTCGGAAGCTGCAAGGGAAGAGAAAACGACGCTGGATATTTCAGCTTTTCATTATGACCGCTTTCGCGCGGTAATCTGATAAAATTTTGTGACAAATGACGAAGTAAAAAAGGAAAGCAGCATGGTATACTGAAAGGAGAGGAAAGGTATGGATTTTTTGTACTTAAGTGAGCCGGATATGATCAAAGCCGGAGTAGAGGATATGAAAGAATGTGTGGATGTGATGGAAGATCTGCTGATCACTCTGTATAAAGGAGACTATGTGATGGGCGGGGAGAATCACAATTCCCACGGATGTATGATCACATTCCCGGATGATCCTAAATTCCCGGGAATGCCGAAAAACGCGGATGACCGCCGTTTCATGGCGATGCCGGCCTATCTTGGCGGGCGGTATCAGATGGCGGGGATGAAGTGGTACGGCTCAAATGTAGAAAATAAGAAAAAAGGGCTTCCGCGGTCCATCCTGATGATGATGCTCAATGACAAAGATACCGGCGCGCCGCTCGCGCTTATGTCAGCCAATCTTCTGAGTGCATACCGTACGGGCGGTATCCCGGGGGTAGGGGCTAAATATCTTGCAAGGAAAGACTCCAAAGTGGCTGCAATCATCGGACCTGGTGTGATGGGAAAGACCTCTCTCGAGGCATTCGTCAGCGTGTGCCCGAATCTGGATACAGTGAAGATTAAGGGGCGCGGAAAAAAGTCGATGGATTCCTTTACCGCATTTGTGAGAGAGAAGCTGCCTCAGATTAAGAATATTGAAATATGCGATACCGTGGAGAGCGCGGTCAGGGACAGTGATAGGAAACAGAAAAAGCCGGATCAAAGATACGCTTTCCAAACTGGAAGAGTATATGAGAAAGAGGATCTATGCGACCAGCGGCAGCATTACCATCCAGATGCTCAGCCGGGAGACAGGATATTCCGAGTGCTACATCCGAAGAGTTTTCCGGCAGATCCATGGGATCTCGCCGAAAGAATTCGAGCGCTTCATCCGGTTTCAGGCACTTCTGAACAGGATCGGAGAAAATGCAGGAAAAGGCGGAAGCCAGGAAGCTGCCCTGAGCTGCGGATATTATGATCAGTCCCACATGATGAAGGATTTCAGGATGTTTGCGGGAACAACGCCGGAAAAATATAGAAAACTTATCAGCAGAAAAGCAGAACAGATCAATTGTGACGAAAGAGAGGTTGACAGTTATGGAATTGGCGAGAATTGAGATTATTACCGGGATGTCTAAGTTCAACGGGCTTAAGGCTGCCCTGAGCAGGGCGGGAGTAAGAGGAATGACAGTGACGCAGGTACTCGGCTGCGGGATCGAGAAGGGGACGAAAGAGTACGAGGTTGATGAAAACTATGAGATGGAGCTCCTTCCGAAACAGCAGATCGCGATCGTAGTGGAAAAGGAGAAGGTACCGAAGATCGTAGAACTTATCAAACAGGAACTTTATACCGGTCATATCGGCGACGGCAAGATCTTTATTTACGACATTACGAACGTGATCCGGGTCCGCACCGGGGACGAAGGAATAGATGCTCTTTAAAATGCAGAGTCACATAAGGCTGGCATATCAGATCTCACAACGAGGTGGGCCTGATATGCCGGCGTTTCTATTTTATTTGCGGAAAGAAAGGATGAGAGCTCATGAATGAGAAAGAAAAAACACTTGGACTCCGGAGCGTGATCTCTATATCGGTAGGACTGGTCATAGCAACAAGCTGTCTTGTGTCCCTCGGGCAGGGCGCAGGAGCCATCGGAGTCACTTTTATCGGAGCGATGGTGATCGCATGTCTTTTGAATATGACCACAGTGGCTTCCCTGTCTGAGCTGAACGCTCTGATGCCGAATACGACAGGGGGCCTGGCGCAGTATACACTGACGTCTATGGGACCATTTCCTACGCTGATCTCCATGGTGGGAGGATATCTTATCTGCAATATAATGTCCTGCGGCGTAGAAGCCTCCATTTTTTCCTATGCAATGGCAACGACGATCAAACTTCCCATCCCGAGCCTTGCCTACACACTGATCATGACAGTGATCGTCATGATCGCAAACCTTTATGGTGTGGATATGTTTGCAAAAATTCAGGATGTTGTAGCCTTTCTGCTGGTAGGATCCATGTTAGTCCTCGGAATCATCGGCATGCTCGGCCTTGGAACCGGACAGGAAGTAGTGCAGCCCTATAATATGGCCTCCGATTTTAAAGGAGTTGTCTCAATGATCGCAGTGGCCTTCTGGCTGTTTATCGGAGCGGAGTACGTGATCCCTGTGTCGAAAAACGTCAGAAATGCCAAAAGAAATGTCCCTCTGGGAATGATGATCGGACTGGGTTTGATCTGCGTGGTGCAGTCGGTCATGGTGCTGGGATTTCATAACTATACGCCCTGGGGAGAACTTGCAGATTCAGCAGCTCCTCATCTCCTTTACGGGGAAAATCTCCTGGGATCGGCAGGGCGGATCTGGATGACCCTGGTTTCAGCGCTGGCCGTAGTGAGTACGCAGAATTCTACAGTCAACGGACTGTCCGGGATCTGCCAGGGAATGGCGAAGATGAATATGATGCCAAGAATATTTGCAAAGACAAACCGACATAATGTTCCGTACTTCGGTGTGATCTTTGTCAGTGTATTTATCTTTGTGTTCGCCGCGCTCAGCGACGGATCGGCAGACGCGATCTCATTCCTCATACTGGTCGGATCAGTGTTCTGGATGATATCCTATATCTTAGCCCATATTGACGTGCTGATCTTGAGAAGACGCCTGCCGAAGGCGCCGCGGTCTTTCAAAGTGCCATGCGGACCACTGTTCCCGCTGATCGGTATTGCCGGGACGGCATATATGATCCTGAATATTTCAACCGATCCGGCGGAGAGGAACATGATCTGGCTGGTGACCGGGATCACTTTCCTGATCCTGGCAGTGTATTCCTTCTTCTGGATCAAATATAAGATGAAAATGCCGGTATTCAAGAGTGTTCCGATGGAGAAAGTACTGGCGATGGAGAACAGCATGTACTATACGATCCGAAAGAAACGGGGAATCTGGAAGTAGAAAGGGATACACCGAGTGATCTTTGACAGGGCGAAAAGCATTTGATTTCTGACTCCGGTGTTCTATAATCATTATTATAGAAACTGTTATAAGGGAGGCGGGAAGACAAATATGACTCAGTTTAAGATAAAAGAAAAACAGATCTCCGTCTATCCGTGCGATGAACCGGACCGTCCGGTGATCTATCTCAATACTTTCGATGGAGAAGGGGAGCAGGTGCTGCGCATTCTCAGGGATGAAGGCTGTCCGCCGTTTACGCTCGTATCTGTCAGCGGCCTGAAGTGGAACCATGATATGTCGCCTTGGAAGATCCCTCCGGTTTTCAAGAATGCAGAACCGTGTACGGGAGGAGCAGACGATTATCTGAATTTTTTAATTGGCAGGATCATACCGGAGGCGGAAAAAGAGATCAGGGGAACCGTGCTGTGGCGCGGTATAGCAGGATACTCCCTTGCAGGACTCTTTTCCCTGTATTCTCTGTATCAGACAGACCTTTTTTCGAGAGCCGCCAGCATGTCCGGTTCCCTGTGGTACCCCGGGATCACAGAATATATTTCCTCGCATACCATGAAACGGATACCGGATCATCTGTATTTTTCGCTGGGAAGCAGAGAGGCGAAAACACGCAGTCCTCTTATGAAAACCGTGCAGGAGAATACAGAGAAGATGGAAAAGTATTACAGCGAGAAAGGGATCGATACGATCCTTCAGATGAATCCCGGGAACCACTATCAGGATGCGGAAAAACGTACGGCGGCGGGGATACGCTGGCTGCTGGAAAGAGTGTGATCGTGATGGCCTGTCTGCAGCCTTTTTAAAATTCCGGCTGTTCTGTTTCGGAAAAGTATGATATACTGGCTCAAAATCGACAGGAGACATTTATTGATATGGGATTTACGATTGAAACCGGGATTTCGGCTTTGACAGTATTCCTGCAGGGGATACTGAGCTTTTTCTCTCCATGCGTCCTTCCGTTGGTGCCCTTATACCTGGGATATCTTTCCGGAGGGCTGGGCGCGGAGAGTGCATCCGGCAGCGATACTGCAGAAAATGACGCGAAGAAAGGCGGAGGAGTCCGTCTGTTTCTCCGCGTTCTGTTTTTTGCTCTGGGCATCAGTGCCGCGTTCTTTATTCTCGGGCTTGGAGCTTCGGCGGCGGGTACATTTTTGAAAGAACAGAGGGATCTGATCGCGCGGATCGGCGGGATCATCGTGATCCTTTTCGGACTGTATCAGCTCGGACTCTTCGGCAGGACACGCCTGCTCAGCGAGGAACACAGGATCCCGCTGCATCTCGAGCGGATGACAATGTCCCCGGTGACTGCACTGATCATGGGATTTACGTTCAGTTTCGCATGGACACCGTGCGTGGGACCGGCTCTTGCCAGCGTTCTTCTGATGGCCGGGAGCGCGCAGACGAGCGCAAAGGGATTTCTGCTGATCGGCGTATATACTCTGGGATTTATCCTGCCTTTTCTGGCAGCGGGGATCTTCACGGCAAAACTTCTGGGATTCTTCAGAAGACACAGGACCGCGGTCAGGTATACTGTCAAAGCGGGCGGCGTCCTCATGGTATTTATGGGGATTCTCATGTTCACCGGTACGATGAACAATATTACGGGATACCTGTCGTCAGTACAGGAAAATGCTCCTGCTCAGACAGATACAGAAGAAGGTGCGCCCGGAGATCCGGACCGCGGGCAGAATACGGATTCGGATGAAGGTTCGAAAACGGATTCAGATAAGGGGCAGGATGGCAGCACAGCCGGGAATGCAGATGCCGCTCAGCCGTCTGAAGGGAAAGAGGACAGCGGGAGCACAGACAGGAAAACGGCAGCATATGACTTTGAACTGACAGACCAGTATGGAAACACACATACTCTCTCAGAATACAGGGGGAAGGTTGTATTTCTTAATTTCTGGGCGACATGGTGCGGCCCGTGCAGGGCGGAACTGCCGGATATCCAGAAGCTTTATGAGGAGTATTCCGCGCAGGGAGATGCGGCAGAGGTCGTTATCCTCGGCGCCGCGGCACCTGGAATGGGACAGGAAGGAAGTGCGGAGGAGATCGCACAGTTCCTGGAAGAGAACGGGTATACTTATCCTGTCCTGATGGATACGGGATATGATATGTTCAACTGGTACGGCATTACTGCATTCCCGACGACTTTTATGATCGATAAGGAAGGCTTTATCTATGGGTATGTGCCCGGACAGATGACGGAAGAAATCATGCGGAGCATCATTCAGCAGACGCTGGAGGGGTGACCTTCGAAGAGACTGAGCAGGCTTGTAGGTGAAGATGAAAAAGTGTTATAATGAGTCGTATCTCCGGAAAGCAGGAAGATGCTGCAGACCGGAGCTGAATACAGATGACAGGAGCAGCTTATGGTTACAATAGAGAACTGCCGGTTTTCGATTCCTCAGATCTGCGAATCAGGGCAGTGTTTCCGACTCGATCAGGCGGGCGGGAATACTTATGAGCTGGTCGCCGGGGACCGCTGGCTGGGGATAGAGGCTGGAAAGAAGGAGACAGTCCTTTCCTGTTCGGAAGAGGAATATAAGGATTTCTGGCAGGATTATTTTGATCTGGGGACAGATTATGACAGCTATCTGAAACAGATCAGCAGAGAAGATCAGTATCTCGCTGAAGCGGCAGAGTTCGGGAGCGGAATTCGTATTTTGAAGCAGGATACATGGGAGATGATCATCACGTTCATTCTGTCCCAGCAGAATAATATCCGCCGGATCAAAGGGCTGATCCGGGCCCTGAGCGAGCGGTACGGCCGGGAGTGCCGGAAGCCGGACGGAACGGCATATTATGCATTCCCGGATGTAAATGCCCTCGCATCTGCTGCGGAGGAAGAACTGCGGGAGCTGAAGCTCGGTTATCGGAGCAGATATATCTGCGGAAGTGCCCGGATGATCGCAGCCGGAGACATTTCTCTTGCAGAGCTGCCGGAGATGGAATATGGCAGGGCACGGGAAGAGCTTATGAAACTTCCCGGGATCGGAAGGAAGGTCGCGGACTGCATCTGTCTTTTTGCACTGCATCAGATGGATGCTTTCCCTGTCGACACGCATATACAGAAGGTGCTGGATGAACATTACCGAGACGGATTCCCGTTCGAACAGTATCGAGGATGTGCGGGAGTAATGCAGCAGTACATATTTTACTATGACCTGAAGGGAGGAAGAAAATGAAGGTTCTGGTAGTTGTTGATATGCAGAATGATTTTATCGACGGATCTCTCGGGACGGCGGAAGCGGAGGCGGTCGTACCGGCGGTTATGGAGAGAATCCGCAGCTTTGAAGGAAGGGTCATCGCGACGAGAGACACCCACTCGGAGGATTACCTGAATACAGAGGAAGGAAGACATCTTCCGGTGATCCATTGCGTGAAAGGTACAGAAGGATGGAAGATCCGCAGAGAGATCGATGCGCTGCTGGATGAAAAAGCGGCTGTCAGGATCGACAAGCCGACGTTCGGGAGCGTGGAGCTCGGATCGTATGTGAAGGAGCTGGATGATGAGGCGGGTGTGGAGGAGATTACCCTCATCGGCGTCTGTACAGATATCTGCGTGATCTCCAATGCGCTTCTTCTGAAGGCAAATCTCCCGGAGGCTGAGATTCATGTGGATGCCTCCTGCTGCGCCGGAGTGACACCGGAGAGCCATGAGAGGGCGCTGGAGGCGATGAAATCCTGTCAGATTGACATTGTGTGACTTGAAAAGAGGATTCGGTTGAAAGGGGCAGTGTGATGAAGAATACGGTAGAGATGCTGGATGAGATCCAGAATAAGGCGCTTCATGACAGCAGCCTGCGGGAGCAGTTCCTGCAGACGCGCAAGACGAATGACCCGCTGGGAGAGTTCTGCAGAGCTTCTGCATAAATGGGGGATCGAAGGAGATTATAGAGGCGTGGGACACTGTATCCTGGGATATCCGGATGGAGAGGCGCCGGCGGCAAAGCCGCGGAAAGATGATTATATTGTATATGTAAGATGAGTCATCTGATAATGAAGATTTCACAAAATAATGATATAATAGGTGACAGCGAATCCGGAAACAGTACAGCAAGATAAGGCAGAGGCTAATATCCTGTGAGAATATCAGGAAAATAAATATATGACGGATCGGGAAAGGAGTTCACAACATGGAAAGTTATATGGAAATGCTTGCAAGACTTGCAAAGAATGCTTCAACGGATGCGGCGAAGCTTGGGACTGAGGCGAAGAACAGAGGCCTGCTCGCAGTCGCTGACGAGCTGCTTGCACAGCAGGAGATGATCCTTGAGGAAAACAGAAAGGATGTGGAGGCCGCACAGACGAAGGGGACGAAGCAGTCTCTGATCGACCGGCTTGCACTTTCGGAGAAGAGGATCGCGGATATGGCGGAGGGACTCAGGCAGATTGCCGCTCTGGATGACCCGATCGGTGAGGTACTTTATATGAAGACACGTCCCAATGGCCTTCGGATCGGCAAGAAGAGAGTTCCTCTGGGCGTGGTAGGCATTATCTACGAATCACGTCCGAACGTCACCGCCGATGCCTTCGGACTCTGCTTTAAGACGGGAAATGCGTCGATCCTGCGAGGCGGCAGCGATGCGATCCATTCTAATCAGGCGATCGTGCGCGCAGTGAAAGCGGGCCTCAGGAAAGAGAAGCTTTCCCAGGATCTGATCCTTCTGGTGGAGGATACGAGCCGGGAGGTTGTCAATGAGATGATGAAAATGCACGGGCTGATCGATGTCCTGATCCCCAGAGGAGGAGCGGGGCTGATCGCAAATGTGGTCCAGAACAGTACAGTGCCTGTGATCGAGACCGGAACAGGAAACTGTCACGTCTATGTGGACGCATCCGCCGATGTGGCGATGGCGGCGGATATCGTTGAGAATGCCAAGACGCAGCGCATGGGTGTGTGCAATGCGTGCGAGTCTCTTGTCATCCATTCGGAGGCGGCTCCTGAGGCTCTTCCGCGCATCGTGACCAAGCTGAAAGCACATAACGTAGAAATCCGGGGTGATGAGCGCGCCCGCGCCATCAGTACGGAGATCGTACCTGCGACGGAGGAAGACTGGGGAACAGAATATCTGGATGCCATCATCTCCGTGAAGATCGTAGACTCGATCGATGAGGCGATCGCCCATATCAATAAATATAATACAGGACACTCTGAGTCGATCATTACGAGGGACTATAATAATGCCCTGAAGTTCCAGGATGAGATCGATGCGGCAGCAGTGTATGTGAACGCATCAACAAGATTTACCGACGGATTCGAGTTCGGATTCGGCGCGGAGATCGGAATCAGCACACAGAAGCTCCATGCCAGAGGTCCGATGGGGCTTGAGGCTCTGACCACGACGAAATATATCATTTTCGGAAACGGTCAGATCAGAAAATAGAAGCAACGGCAGGATGCCTCTGCGATTTGTCAGGGAAAAAGCAGCGGAGCGGTAACCGTGGAACTGGTTTCCTGTAACTGAAAAAGAATAAAGTGAGAAAAGACGGCGGTATGCCGGAACACTGCAGGAGGCAGGATGTTTCGGCATACCGCTTTTTTCAATATTTTGTGAAAGCGATGTGAAAAATCCTCAAAATATTGACATTTGAACAATTTTGTTCTATATTATTAAAAACTTAACTATTAAGCTTTTGAATAACGTCGGGCTGTGTCCGGCGATATTATAGTATATGAGAGGTGATTGATCATGACGTGTCAGTTCTGTAACAAAGATAAAACGGACAAAGTGTTTTATATAAACTGGATGGGAACTGTCTATCAGATTCCAGTTTGTAATGAATGCCTGCAGAAGATGTGGCAGAGAGCAGTATCATCCGGGCAGGCGGAGGCTTTTAAAAAGTATACCGGGTGGTGGCCGGGCAAGAGAGAACCGCGGAGACTCGGAGACCGTGCGTTTCCGGAGACTGCGGTTGACGGGCTGGTGAAAAGGAGAAAGCTGGCCGCCCTCCGGGTGCGCCTTGCAGAGGCGGCAGAGAGGGAAAACTACGAGGAGGCGGCAAAGATCAGGGATGATATCGCAACAATAGAGAAGGAGGTATGCACCCATGGAAATTAATCTGAATCTGTTTGGAAAACGAATGATGAAAGTTTATCAGTCGGCGCTCCGCTTTGTCTCCTATATGGGGCACAGCTTTATCGGCAGTGAGCATCTGCTCTGGGCGCTCTCCCAGGATCAGGGCGCGGCAGGACGCGCGCTTAGGAGAAACGGACTGAGCAGGGAACTGATCGAAGAGTATCTGCGCCAATATGATTTTGACGCCAGTGCCGGAGGAGATTATCACGGGATCCAGGTTTCCCGGGAGGTGGAGGAAGTCCTTCACCTTGCGGAAAGCCGTTCCAAGGCTCAGGGACATGAGAACCTGGAGCCTGAGGATCTGCTCAGGGGAATCCTGGATTCCGGGGACTGCGCGGCATCTCAGCTGCTCCTGTCTCTGAAGGCTGATCCGGAAGAGATCCGCCGTGATCTGGGCAGCGGGGCTGCCCCGGTGCTTCCGGAATCGGCAGAGGCGCAGGACGAGGAGGAAGAAGAGGAAAAGGTACTGGAAAAGTTCGGTACAGATGTGACTGAGAAGGCGAGGGAAGGAGTTTATGATCCGATGATCGGACGGGAAGATGTGATCGAACGGCTGATCCAGATCCTTTCCAGGAGGACCAAGAATAATCCGGTGCTTACTGGTGAGCCGGGAGTGGGAAAGACTGCGGTTGTGGAAGGCCTGGCACAGAGGATCGCTGAAGGCCGAGTTCCCGCCAGCCTGAAAAACAGAAGGATCGTTTCTCTCGACCTGGTAGGAATGCTTTCAGGAGCAAGATTCCGCGGCGACTTTGAGGAAAGGATGAAGGATTTCCTGGAAGAGGCGGAGAAGGAAGGGAATGTGATCCTGTTTATCGATGAGCTTCATATGATCATGGGCGCCGGCGCAGGTGCGAGTGAGACAATGGATGCCGCCAATATTCTGAAGCCTGTCCTTGCAAGAGGAGGTCTGCAGGTGATCGGAGCGACAACGCTCAAGGAGTATCGGAGATACATTGAGAAGGATGCGGCATTTGAACGGAGATTCCAGCCCGTGACAGTGGAAGAACCTGACAGGGAGGATGCAGTCAGCATTCTGATGGGACTTAAGGGAAGATATGAAGAGTTCCATGGACTTACGATCACGGATGAGGCGGTAAGGGCGGCAGTAGAACTGTCCGACCGGTATATTCAGGACCGTTTTCTTCCGGATAAGGCAGTGGATCTGATGGATGAAGCGGCCTCCAGGATCAAGACGAGAGGTATGAGCACGCCGCCTTATCTTCTTCGAATGGAGAATGAGATCCAGGAGATCGAGAAAGAAAAGAAGAAGGCGGCAGATACTCAGGAGTATGAGAAGGCAGCTGTCTTACGGGACAGGCAGAATGAGCTGAAGACAGAACTTGCCGAGGAGCAGGAGAAGTGGAAGAAAGAACAGTGCAGCGCTGTAAATGCGGAAGATATTGCGGAAGTAGTCTCTGCATGGACAAAAATTCCGGTTACCATGCTCACGGAGGATGAGAATAAACGGCTGCGCACTCTGGAGGAAGAACTGCACAGGCGTGTGATCGGCCAGGATGACGCAGTGTCAGCAGTGGCAAGGGCGATCCGGAGAGGACGTACCGGCGTTGCGGATCCGGACCGGCCCATCGGCTCCTTCCTGTTCCTCGGCCCTACGGGAGTGGGAAAGACGGAACTCTGCAGAGCGATGGCATATGTGATGTTCAACGACGAGAATGCCATGATCCGTCTTGATATGTCTGAATATATGGAGCAGTATACCGTCTCCAAGCTGATCGGATCCCCACCGGGATATGTAGGCTATGACGAAGGCGGACAGCTCACGGAGATGGTGAGGAGAAAACCATACAGCATTATCCTCTTTGATGAGATCGAGAAAGCGCATCCGGATGTATGGAATACACTCCTTCAGATCCTGGATGACGGACATCTCACAGACGCCCAGGGACGGACAGTGAGCTTTAAAAATACCATCATCGTTATGACATCCAACATCGGAGCGCGGGAGATCACCGGAAAAAGCTCCCTCGGATTTGCAAGAAATGAAGAGAGTGAGGAAGAACGCCGGGAACAGAATATAAAGAACCGTGTGATGGAAGCTGTAAAAATGACCTTCCGTCCGGAGTTTATCAACCGCTTGGATGAGGTCATTGTATTCCATCCGCTGAAGCAGGAAGATGTGCGCAGGATCGCATATCTTCAGGTCGAAAAACTGACGGCCAGAATGCGGAAGCAGGGAATCCGGCTGAACGTGGAGGACAGTGCGGTAGAGCTTATGGCAGAGAAAGGCTATGATCCGGCATTTGGCGCCAGACCGCTTAAGAGAACGATTCAGTCCATGCTGCAGAACGCCGTCGCGGATGAGATACTCGCGGAGAGTCCGTCGGACCAGGATGAGCTGATCGTGACCGGCAGCGAGGAAAAGGTTCAGGTGAAAGTCAGGAGGAAGGAGGAGAGGAAAGAAGAACCGTCACTGGCGTGATCCGGCAGGATGATGTGGCTGGAACCCTGGTCATGTCTGAAAGAAATAGAAATAGCCGGCCGGGAAAGTCTGATACCGGGCTGAAATAGTCAGCCCGGAAATTGAAAAATAGAAAATGAATAAGCTGTCCACAGAATGACCGGACGCTTCCCATAGGGGACAAGGATGAGATAGAAAAGTCCTGTAGGGGAAGCGGTTCAGGATCAATTTTCTGTGGACAGCTTTTTTTGTGCTGAATCATAGAGCTCATCAAGGCAGTGGAGCAGTTCGATGAGCTGACGCATATTATCCTCTCCAAACTGCGCAAGGATCTCTGACCAGATTTCATTGTAATGTGCCATGGATCTCTCGGCCGCCTCCCTTCCCTCGGGGGTGGCGCTTATGGAAACCTTTCTGCGGTCTTTTGAATCGATCTCGCGGGTGATATAATTCTTTTTCTCAAGCGCATTCAGTATGTAGGAGACAGCGGGTTTGGAGATGTGCAGTTTTTTCTGGATCTTCGGGACGTCGAGATTCATGCACGGACATTCCCGGCAGCAGGTCCCGGCAATCGTGTGAAGGATCACCATCTCGTTCATCTGCATTTCACATTCACTGGCAAGGGCGGACTCCAGCTTCCGGAAATGAAGGATGGATGTAAAAAACTGTTCTCTCAATTCATCGCTCATTTTATTAACTCCTTAATTAATAAATATTTAATAGAAGTATACACCTGAAAATACTGGAATTCAAGGGGCGATTTCTCTCTGCCCTTCAGGAGTCCTTATCTGTTTTACTGTCCTTATCTATCAGCAGAGGGTACGGCTTTGCTGCGGCGCAGAGAGTGCCTTCGGCCTGACCGTTTCCAAACCTTTTGCGAAAAAATATAAATTTTTATTGCATAATATACATAAAAGTTGTATTATTATGCAAGCAATATTTATGATAAAGTCTTTACTTCTCATAGGATGTGGTATATGATTATCAGATGTAATGCTTACATATATTTGGAAAGGAATGGAAGATAGATGATAAAAGCTGGAATTATCGGGGCTACCGGCTATGCAGGCGGCGAGCTCGTCCGGATATTGACAGGGCATAAAGATGCAGAGATAAAATGGTATGGGTCGAGAAGTTATATCGATAGAAAATATGCAGAAGTGTACCAGAATATGTTTCAGATCGTGGACGCGGTATGCATGGATGACAACATGGAAGAGCTGGCCTCCCAGGTTGATGTTATCTTTACGGCGACACCTCAGGGACTGTGTGCTTCTCTTGTAAATGAAGAAATCCTCTCAAAGACGAAGATCATTGATCTGAGCGCGGATTTTCGTCTCAAGGATGTGAAAGTTTATGAAGAGTGGTATAAGATCCAGCACAAGGCGCCTCAGTTTATAGAAGAAGCGGTTTACGGCCTTTGCGAGATCAACAGAGAGGACGTCAGAAAGGCGAGGCTGGTTGCCAATCCCGGATGCTATACGACCTGTTCGATCCTGACGGCATACCCGCTGGCAAAAGAGGGGCTCATTGACATGAGCACATTGATCATCGATGCAAAATCAGGAACCTCCGGAGCAGGACGCGGCGCAAAGCTTCCGAATCTGTTCTGCGAAGTGAACGAGAATATCAAGGCATACGGTGTCGCGACCCACAGGCATACGCCGGAGATCGAAGAACAGCTCGGATATGCCGCAGGAGAGAAAGTCGTTCTGAATTTCACTCCCCACCTGGTACCGATGAACAGAGGAATCCTTGCGACAGAGTATGCAAAGCTGACAAAGGACGTAAGCTGGGAGGACGTTAAGGCTGTTTACGATAAATATTACGCTTCAGAGAAGTTCGTGCGTGTGCTCGACCAGGATGTCTGCCCGGAAACAAAATGGGTGGAAGGAAGCAACTACGTGGATATCGGATTCAAGATCGATCCGAGGACGAACCGGATCATCATGATGGGCGCCATCGACAACCTGGTGAAAGGCGCTGCAGGGCAGGCGGTGCAGAACATGAATCTGATGTTCGGGCTTGAAGAGAGCGAGGGACTGGATTTAGTACCTATGTTTCCATAATCGGGGACGTAGTAAAGTTCAGTTTCACTACGTCCCCAATTGCGATTCACTGTGTCCCTAATTGCGGTTCACTGTGTCCCGAAATGAAGGACGGGGTGTCCCTGAATTGAAAATAATTGCTGCAGGAACAGGCGGCAGGACGGAGACAATACATTATGATACGAGTTATGACGATCGATGATTATGAAGAAGTATATGCGCTGTGGAAAAAAATAAAGGGTTTTGGCATTCGCAGCATAGATGATTCTAGAGACGGGGTGGAGCGTTTCCTCAAGAGGAATCCAACCACCAGCGTGGTCGCAGAGGAAGATGGAAGAATCGTTGGAAGCATTCTCTGCGGACACGATGGAAGAAGAGGATGTCTGTACCATGTGTGTGTGGATGAACAGTACCGCCGCAGAGGAATTGGAAAGGATATGGTTGTCCATGCGATGAAGGCGCTTAAGGATGAGCATATCAACAAAGTTTCTTTGATCGCGTTTACAAAGAATGATATCGGAAATGCATTTTGGAATACGATAGGCTGGACGGAACGGCTCGATCTGAATTATTATGATTTTACTTTAAATGAAGAAAATATCACGGCATTTAATGAACAGTAGGCATTCATACAACATTATGCCTTACAATAAGATCTCCGGACGGGGATCTGCGTGCTGTACAGGAAAGGACAGGATGAAAATGGAAATTATCAAAGGCGGTGTGACAGCGGCCAAAGGGTTTGAGGCAGCGGCCGCGGCAGCGGAGATCAAATATCAAGGACGTACGGATATGGCGCTTATTTATAGTGAAAAGCCATGCAAAACAGCAGGAACATTTACCACGAACGTGGTGAAGGCTGCGCCGGTAAAATGGGACAGAGCTGTAGTGGAAAGCAAGGTGAAATCCCAGGCGGTAGTGGTGAATTCGGGTATTGCAAATGCCTGCACGGGCGAGGAAGGAATGCGCTACTGCCGTGAGACAGCGCAGGAAGCAGCCAGGGTACTCGGAATTGATGAAAAAGGAGTGCTGATCGGGTCCACCGGTGTGATTGGTATGCAGCTTCCAATGGACAGGATCAAGGCGGGAATCGTAAAACTTGCAGCTGCAAGAAACAGCGATCTCAATAGTGGTACAGAAGCTGCGAAAGCGATCATGACTACGGATACGAGAAAAAAGGAAGCAGCCGTCTGTTTCCAGATCGGCGGGAAAAAGGTGACCATCGGCGGAATGGCAAAAGGCTCAGGAATGATTCATCCGAATATGTGCACCATGCTTTCGTTTATCACTACGGACGCTAAGATTTCAAAAAAAGCACTGCAGACAGCGCTGAGCAGTGATGTGGAAGATACTTACAACATGATTTCCGTAGACGGCGATACATCTACAAACGATACGGTGCTGGTCCTGGCAAATGGCATGGCTGGAAACGAAAAGATCAAACTCGGCACACCGGAATTTGAGGTGTTTAAAGAGGCACTCCATTATATAAATGAAACACTTGCAAAGAAAATGGCAGGTGACGGGGAAGGAGCAACAGCTTTATTCGAGGCGAAGATCATCGGCGCGCGCACAAAGGAACAGGCGAAAGTCCTGGCGAAATCGATCGTCTGCTCAAATCTTACAAAGGCGGCGATCGCTGGCCATGATGCCAACTGGGGCAGGATCCTCTGTGCAATGGGATATTCAGGAGCTGAATTCGATCCGGAAAAAGTAGATCTGTATTTTGAGAGCACAGCGGGAAAACTGAAGATCATAGAAAATGGAACCGCAGTGGACTACAGCGAAGAAAAAGCAACAGAAATCCTTTCCCAGCCGGAGGTCACTGCCATTGCCGATATCAAAGAGGGAAGTGAAGAGGCTGCGGCATGGGGCTGCGACCTGACACATGGCTATATTGATATCAATGCAGATTATCGCAGCTGAGTACAAAGAATTTCAGCAAAATATTAAAAAAGAAATGTTCAAAAAGGGACAGGGCAAGATTCAATTCGGGACACACTGAACTTCAATCGGGGACGTAGTGAAATTGAATTTTACTACGTCCCCGAAGGAGGTAATTATGAACAAGAACATGCAGCAGTATCTGGACAAAGCGCAGGTGCTGATCGAGGCTCTGCCGTACATCCAGCGCTTTAACCGCAAGATCATCGTGGTGAAATACGGCGGCAGCGCCATGGTGGATGAGAATCTGAAAAAGCGTGTGATCGAGGACGTCACACTGCTCAAGCTCGTCGGATTCAAGCCGATCATCGTACACGGAGGCGGCAAAGAGATCAGCAAATGGGTCGGCAAGGTCGGAATGGAGCCGAAGTTTATCAACGGACTCAGGGTGACCGATGCGGATACAATGGAGATCGCCGAGATGGTGCTGGGCAGGGTCAACAAAAGCCTGGTACAGCTTGTGGAGGAGCTGGGCGTGCGCGCCATCGGCATCAGCGGAAAAGACGGGGCTCTCCTGAAGGTGGATAAGAAGTACTCGGACGGACAGGATATCGGCTATGTGGGAGAGATCAAAGAAGTAAACGGTCAGATTCTTTTTGACCTTCTGGAAAAAGATTTCCTTCCGATCGTATGTCCGGTAGGTCTGGACGACGATTACAATACATATAATATTAACGCAGACGATGCAGCGTGCGCCATTGCCCGTGCGGTAAAGGCGGAGAAACTTGCATTCCTCACCGATATCGAAGGTGTGTACAAGGATCCAAAAGATCCGGACACTCTGATCTCAGAGCTCCGCGTAGACGAGGCGCAGGAGCTGATGAAGGAAGGATACATCGGCGGCGGTATGCTCCCGAAGCTTCAGAACTGTATCGATGCGATTGAGAACGGCGTGTCCCGCGTACATATCCTGGACGGAAGGATCCCTCATTGTCTCCTGCTTGAGATCTTTACAAACAGAGGAATCGGAACAGCAATACTGAATAATAAAGAAAGCAGGTATTATCATGGTGAACAGTAAAATACAGGAAGCTGAAAAAAATCTGATACACGTATACAATCGTTTTCCAATCGCGCTGGATCATGGAGAAGGAATGTATCTGTATGACACAGAAGGCAAGAAATATCTGGACTTTGCAGCAGGGTTTGCGGTGTGCGGACTGGGCTATGACAACAAGGAACTGAATGACGCTTTGAAAGCGCAGATCGATAAACTGTATCATACATCCAATTTGTATTATCACGAGAGCTGCGGCGAAGCGGCGGCAGCGCTGAACCGGATCTCGGGGATGGACAGGGTCTTTTTTACCAACAGCGGCAGCGAGGCAAATGAAGGCGCCCTTAAGGCGGCGAGGAGATACGCTTACACAAAGAAGAGCGGAAGATATGAGTTCATCGCGATGGAGCACTCCTTTCACGGCAGAAGCTTCGGGGCAGTATCCGTGACAGGCCATGATGCATACAGAGAGCCGTTTGAGCCTCTTGTGCCGGGCGTAAAATTCGCAGAATTAAACAATCTGGACAGTGTGAAGGCACTGGTCAGCGATAAAACCTGCGCTATTATCCTGGAGCCGCTCCAGGGCGAGGGCGGTATCAATCTGGCGACCAGGGAGTTTATGGAAGGCATCCGCCGTATCTGTGATGAAAATGATATCCTCATGATCTGCGACGAGGTGCAGTGCGGTATGGGAAGGACCGGCAGCATGTTCGCATGGCAGGGCTTCGGTGTGAAGCCGGATATCCTCACAATGGCAAAAGCGATCGGAAATGGAATTCCGGTGGGGGCATTTGCGATGACCGAAGCGGTGGCAGAATATTCCCTGAAGCCGGGGGATCACGGCGCAACCTACGGCGGAAACCCGCTTGCATGCACAGCGGTGAAAAAAGTCATCGAGATCTTTGAGCGTGAGGATATCGTGGGACATGTAAACAAAGTGTCGCCATATCTGACGAAACGTCTGGATGAACTTGTTCAGGATGTGGACTGCGTGGCAGAGCGCAAAGGAACCGGGCTGATGCAGGGAATCGCTCTGACAAAACCGGTCGCGGAAGTGAACAGCCGTGCCATTGAGGAAGGACTGCTGGTGATCCAGGCACATGGAAATGTACTTCGTTTCGTGCCGCCGCTGATCGTCGAGGAAAAGCACATTGATGAAATGATAGAAAAGCTCAGAAGAGCGCTGGCATAACACGGATGTACAGCTGAAAAGGGCAGAAGATCAGAGAACGAATAAGAAACCATTCATCGGACATACTATCTGAAAAGCAGGCATTAACTGCATGGAGGTAAGGAAGATGTTTGGTTTTTTAATTGCACTTTTATCCGGGGCGCTGATGAGCGTTCAGGGAGTATTCAATACCCAGGTCACGAAGACGACAGGGGTATGGGTGAGCAATGGCTGGGTACAGTTTTCTGCATTTGCCGTATGTCTGGCGGTCTGGTTCTTTACAGGACGGGACAGTGTGGCGGCGATCGCCCGGGTGGAGCCAAAATACATGCTCCTGGGCGGCGTGATCGGCGCGGGGATCACATGGACGGTGATCAAGAGTGTGGATGCTCTGGGCCCGGCAAAGTCGGCGCTTCTGATCGTCATCGCACAGCTCGCCGTTTCGTATCTGATCGAACTGTTCGGACTTTTCGGGATGGATAAGGTGCCTCTGGACTGGAGAAAACTGGGAGGACTTGTTCTGGCGGTCATCGGCATTGCGATTTTTCAGTGGGAATAAACTGTAATAATACCGTAACAAAACGTTAAATATGTAACAAAGATGTAAATGTCTATTGTAATTCTGATAAAAATTCGTTACAATAATACTGTCCGGCATAAAGGGGTATTTTCACAGCCTGCGGACTGTGAGGAGTTATATGCAAGACAGTAAAAAGAAAGTAAGAAAGATCTGTGTCCTTGCAGCAGCGTTCTTTCTCCTGGCGGGCTGTACCCGTGGGAAAGACGACGGTCTTAAGGAGATCACGGGCGGTTCAGAAGAAGTTCAGCAGACAGAAGAACCTGGAACAGAGGGCGCGGAAGACGGAGAGAAAGCCCATGAGTCGGAGGAATCTCCTGCCGACAGTCAGACAGAGAGCGGGAAAGATACGGTTTTTGTCTATGTGTGCGGAGCGGTGAACTCTCCGGGAGTATATCAATTAGACAGTGACGGGCGTGTGTTTGAGGCGATCGGACTTGCCGGAGGAGTCACCGGGGAAGCGGCTCCTGAATGGATCAACCAGGCAAGGCTCGTGACAGACGGAGAACGGATCTATGTGCCGAGCCGCGATGAGGCGGATGCATACGGTAACGGCGCGGCGGTTTCGGGAACAGAAGCGGCCGGCGCTGTGGAGGGCAGCGGAAAGATCAATATTAATACAGCCGGTAAAGATGAACTCATGGAACTGACGGGGATCGGCGAGGCGAAAGCGGAGAGCATCCTCAGATACAGGGAAGAGCATGGGAGTTTTCAGAGCATTGAAGAGCTGATGCAGATTGAGGGTATCAAAGAAGGCGTGTTTAATAAAATAAAGGATGACATTACAATATAGCGATAGCAGCAGGAAGTCAGGAAAAGAGGAGTATGAGCAAAAAGATATTAGTAGTGGACGATGAAAAACTGATAGTGAAGGGAATCCGCTTCAGCCTGGAGCAGGAAGGGATGGAAGTGGATTGTGCCTATGACGGCGAGGAAGCGCTGGAATATGCGAAGAACTGTGAATATGACCTGGTCCTTCTCGATGTCATGCTTCCGAAGATTGACGGGTTTCAGGTCTGCCAGCAGATACGTGAATTTTCAGATATGCCGATCGTTATGCTGACCGCAAAGAGTGAGGACATGGACAAGATCCTCGGCCTGGAATACGGAGCCGATGATTATATCACAAAGCCATTTAATATCCTTGAGGTCAAGGCGAGGATCAAAGCGATCATGCGCCGGACATCCAAGAGAAAAGAACCGGCGGGAAGCCCGGTACTTGTCAAAGGCAACATGAAGATCGACTGCGAGAGCAGAAGAGTGTTTATCGGAGAACGGGAGATCAACCTGACGGCGAAGGAGTTCGATGTGCTCGAACTGCTTGCCATGAATCCGAACAAAGTTTACAGCAGAGAAAACCTTCTGAACCTGATCTGGGGATATGATTATCCGGGGGATGCGAGGACAGTTGACGTACATATCCGCCGCCTGCGGGAGAAGATCGAGATGAACCCGAGCGAACCGAAATATGTACATACAAAGTGGGGAGTGGGTTATTATTTCCAGGGTTAAGACTCAATTCAAGTTTAAAGATAAAATCTTCAAAAATCTGCGGTTCCGCATTATCCTGTTTATGATGCTCGCAGGGCTTCTGCCCTGCGCTGCAGTGCTTTTCGGGGTCGCAAAGTTCTATGAATCCCATGCGGTGGATCTCCAGACTGCGGAGATCCAGAATCAGTGCACAATCCTATGCAATCAGCTGAATACCTATCATTATCTCGAGGATACCTCGTCGAATGTGATCAATGCCAACCTGACTCAGATGGCGACGATTTACAACGGGCGTGTGATGGTGATCGACGAGAATTTAAGAGTCGTCAAGGATACATACAGTCTCGACGAGGGGAAGACGGATGTCTCGGAAAATGTAGTCCGCTGCATGAAAGGAGAAAGCAGCAGTTATTTTGACCGCGGAAACCGTTATATTGAGGTGGCCTCTCCGATCAGTGATTCGGCTGCGGGAAAAATTACGGGCGTCATGCTGGCTACTGTGTCTACAGACAGTATCGAGGATACCGTGAATGTGGTCTATACTGTAGGAGGATCCATGATCGGAATTGTCATGATCCTTCTTGCAATACTCAGTATTTTTCTGGCGGACAGAGTGGTGCATCCTCTCCACAGGATCACGGCCGCCATCGAGAGCGTTACGGAAGGATACAGTGACGACGTGCTCCATGTAGATACTTTTACTGAGACAAAGCAGATGAGCGAGGCGTTCAACAAGATGCTGGGAAGACTGAAACTGCTTGACGAATCCAGGGAGGAGTTTGTATCCAATGTGTCACACGAACTGAAGACACCCATGACTTCCATGAAGGTGCTGGCGGATTCTCTGCTGGAGCAGGACAATGTCCCGGTTGAGATGTATCAGGAATTCATGGGGGACATTGCGAAAGAGATTGACAGAGAGAATCAGATCATCACAGATCTCCTCTCTCTTGTCAAGATGGATAAGACAGGACCGAATATCAATATCCGTTCCGTCAATATCAATGATCTTCTGGAACAGATCCTGAAGAGGCTGAAGCCGATCGCTGAGAAAAAGAATGTAGAGATGGTGATGGAAAGCTTCCGGCCGGTTACGGCGGAGATCGATGAGACGAAATTTTCTCTTGCCATCTCAAATCTGGTTGAGAATGCGATCAAATATAATCACGATAACGGATGGGTGCATGTATCCCTGAATGCAGATCACAAGTTCTGTTATATCAAAGTAGAAGATTCGGGAATCGGAATCCCGGAGGAAGACCAGGCGCATATTTTTGAGAGGTTTTACCGTGTGGACAAGTCGCATTCGCGGGAGATCGGCGGTACAGGCCTTGGACTTGCCATTGCAAGAAATGCTGTGATCGTACACAGAGGTTCCATCAAGGTCCACAGCACAGAAGGGGAAGGGACAACGTTCACAGTGAGGATACCTTTGATCTATGCGGCGTCGTAAAAAGGGAGGCAGAAGAAGATGAAAAGAATAAGAACCGTTTCCTTTGTGCTCGTTTTCTGCATGCTCCTGTCTCTTACCGCGTGCGGAGGACGGACAGACGTAGGGGAAGGAGATTCCTATATCTATGGGCTGAATACAGAACGCACCGGACTGGTCAAGGTTGCCTTCGATATCTCTCAGGAGGATACGGAGGCAGCGGCCGAGAAAGTGCTCGAGGAGCTGAAAAAGTCGCCGGAGGAGATCGAGTATACGGCAGCCATCCCTGAAAATGTAGAAGTTCAGAGCTGTGATCTGAAGGGAAGCATACTTGACGTGGATTTCAGCAGTGCTTATCTTGAGATAGAAAATCTGGAGGAAAAGCTTGTGAGAGCTGCTGTTGTACAGTCGCTGCTCCGGATCGACGGCATTGACGGCGTCACGTTTACAGTGGACGGAAATCCGCTGAAGGACGGGGACGGCTATATCATCGGACTGATGAATGAGGATGATTTTGTAGAGAATACGGGATCCTCTCCGAGTTCCTATCAGACGGACACTCTGACACTGTATTTTGCAAACAGTACCGGTGACAAGCTGGTCAGCCAGCAGGTCGATGTCAGGTACAGCAGCAACATTTCAAAAGAAAAGCTGATCGTTGAGAAGCTTCTGCAGGGACCGAAAGGCACAGGGGCATATCCTACGATCAATCCGGATGCGAACCTGCTCAGCGTCACGATAAAGGACGGCATCTGTTATGTCAATTTTGACAATACATTTCTGACCAGCGTGTACGATGTACTTCCGGAGATCACGGTCTATTCTCTTGTCAATTCACTTGTTGAGGGCACGGATGCCTTTCAGGTGCAGATCACGATCAACGGAGAATCGAACGCGAAATATATGGAGACTGTGGATTTATCCCAGCCTCTTTCAAAAAACATGGATTGGGTCGCAGTCGATGAAAATGAATGATAAAAAGACCACTGTGTATGGCGTGCCTTTTGTTTCTTGCCGTACAGGCTGTGCGGGTATTCGGCCTGAAAAGTGCGGCTGATCTGCAGCCGTCGGCCCTGGAGAGGGCTGCGTCCGAGGGGACGCGGCTCACTCTGGCCGGTACGGTTGACAGAATAGAAGAAAAGGAAAAGGTTACGGCTGTCTTTCTGAAAGACAACACTGTCTCTGTTCGGGGACAGCATATCAATGAATCCAAACTTCTCGTTTATATCGAACAGAATTCAACAGCAGAAATAAAAACAGGAAATATCATACAGGTGTCAGGGGAGGTCTCTCCTTTTGATCCTGCCCGCAATCCGGGAAATTTTGACCAGAAGGCATACTATCAGAGACAGGGGATCCATGTGCTGGTCTGGGCAGACGACTTTTCGGTCCTCTCCTCCGAAGCGGACCGGGTGAAGGAATTTTTGTCTGCGCTCCGCAGCAGATGGAAGACGTTCCTGACAGGGCATCTGGGAGAATACTACGGGAATACAATGAGCGCTGTCCTTCTGGGAGACAAGAACGGCCTGGATGACGAGATGAAAAAACTGTATCAGAAGAACGGGATCGGACATCTGCTGGCCATAAATAATACCAAGATAAAACGATGTGTTTTGTGTTGATATTGTTTATAAATTGAGAGAAAATAAACATGGATTACAGAAAGAGATAAAAGTGTATTTTGTGTAAAACAGAAATATTCTTCATCATCGACATATGATTTATTGAATAATAAAAAGATTGTGATATAATTATTATGTGGTGAACATTGTGAACAGGTAATGACTAGGCTATTTAAGAATTGCCATGAGTTTATTACCTGTTTTGTTTTTATATTAATCGAATTGCTAATAAAAGGATAATGTCAATTTCTTCATGTAAATTGAAGATAATTCGTAGTTATCCATAAAAGACATTATTTAAGAGAAGGTGGGCCTATGTTTAAAGCAACTATCGTTGTTTCATTTAATAATGAGTATGCTTT
>CAJFQZ010000023.1 GCA_904419285.1 Lachnospiraceae bacterium UBA1818 | reverse complement strand
TGGATGCTGACGTCAGCGACGATGCACTCAAAAAAGCCGTGGAGGATCAGGATTACAAAGTTACAAAAATTGCATAAATCGAGCCGATCCATAACAGACAGGCAAGACGTTTAAAACAGGTCAGAGGTGCAGGTTGGTGACAGCCGGCCGCTGACCTGTTCAATTTTCGGGGAATGAGTCATTAATCATGAAAAACAGGATTCCTGATGGTAAAACGGATACGTTTTGTATTAAGTGGAAATCTTTAGATTTCTGTGATAGACTATCTTAAAATCTGTGTACGAGGTAAGAAAATAATGAAGATTAAGCAAGCTTCAATGTGCGATTTTGAAAAAATCATATCATTTTACAATGTGATGTGCGCAGTCCTTGGCGAAAAGGATTTCCTGCCTGATGGAAATAAAGGTGGATTTCCCTCACAAGACATGGTAAGGGACGCTATTTACAGCGGGTCCCAGTTTATAGGTGTAGAAAATGATAAACTTCTTTCTGATTTTTTGTATATGTAATATGTCTCTGGTCGATCGCCTCTATGATCTTCGGATATTTCCGGCAGATTGTGGAATACAGGAACCGCATTCCCTGAGGCTTTCTTACATAATCCCGCCGTTTGGACAGAATGACCACCAGACGGTCACATTCCTTTTCTAACGCATGGCGCACCGGAATGGCGTCAGCGATGCCGCCGTCATAATAAGGTATACCGTCAATCTCAACTGGACGGCAGGCCGCAGGGATCGCACTGGACGCCATGATTGGCTTATAATCATCCTGTTTCATATCTTCTTTTCCAAAGTACTCAGCCTCTCCGGTCAGGGCATTGGTCGCTACAACTTCATATTCCGTGGGATTCTTCATGATCGCCGCAAAATCCAGCGGATCCTCCCCCGTGGAATTAGTCAGTTCGGAATAAATGTAGTCAAGCCCGAACAAATTTCCCGTCCTTAGCAGGCTTTTCAGTCCGAAATACTTCGGCGAATGAATATGGTCTGTAAAAAACCGGAGATTCCTTCCTCTCTGCCCTGCTATATAAGACGCTACATTTCCCGATCCGCCCGACACACCGATACAGTAGTCAAAGGTGATCTTACGGTCAAGAAAGGCATCCAGAATTCCTGCATTGTAAGCGCATTTCATTCCGCCTCCTTCTACTACCAGCCCGATTTTCTTCTGTTTCTCCATTCTGATCTCCTCCTGTTCATTTCCATGCTGTCTGATTTGTCATCACGGCAGTCAGGTCCACGAATTCCTGTTCTGCGGTCTCTGCCTTCTCATAGTAACGCTCAATGATATCCTTAAGTGTGATCTTCCTCATCTTCTGTTCTGCCGCATCCTGTACTTCCCGATAAAAATCACCGATGGCCAGCTGGATATTGACTCCCACGCCGCACTCCGGATTTGTGTGTATATCCAGATGAAGAAGTGGCTTTTCCCCTTCCACCGCACGGTAGATATCCAGCATAGTGATCCGGTCCACGTTTCTCGTCAGAGCAGCATTCGCCTGCCCCCGGTCCGAGGTAATAAGCCCTCCCTTTTTTAAC
Source organism: Lachnospiraceae bacterium UBA1818 (assembly GCA_904419285.1). Taxonomy (GTDB): domain Bacteria; phylum Bacillota; class Clostridia; order Lachnospirales; family Lachnospiraceae; genus Mediterraneibacter; species Mediterraneibacter caccogallinarum. The sequence continues at coordinate 60,779 of CAJFQZ010000023.1, read as the reverse complement.
GCAGACATCAGCTGACGGATATAGGCGGGATTTGTCTTTACACTCTCCGCAATCTTTGCGCTTGTTATCCTGTCCCCCTCTGCCAGATAAAGAAAGACAAGAAGATGGATCGTGTCGCTCAGTTTCGTCGAATATTTCATTGCTGCACCTCATCTTAAAAATTTTCTTCGCCGCTTGTAATTTATAAATTAACATGCTATAATGCACCATGTAATTTTAATAATAACACCCATAAAAAAGGAAGTCAACGATGCTTACAGGACAATTCCGGAAGAAAATGCAGGACTATTACAATTTCATCCGGAAATACCACGGAAAGAAACTGGTCATCCTGGAGTTTGGAGTCGGCTGGCGCAACCGCATGATCAAGGAACCCCTGATGCAGCTTACCGCTGCAGAGCCCCATTCCGCCTATATCACATTCAATAAAGGGGAAATCTATATTCCGAATGAGATTGCAGACCGCTCCATTGGAGCAGACGGGGATATTGCTGCCGCGCTGTACTGGATAAACCGACTATAATACCTGAAAACCGCAGGACTGTGCTGCTTTTCAATCAGTCACAATTCTGCGGTTTTCTCTGCATTATTTCTTCACATCCAGCAGCTTAGTCCCTTCCGGCGGATTACAGTCTATCGCTCCTACGATTCTGTGAGGCATATATGGTTCTTCCAGAAATGCGATGTCTTCCTCTGTTAATTTCACCGAAAACGCTCCGGCGGCATCATCAAAATGGGATGCTTTCGTCGCCCCGATGATCGGCGCCGTCACTCCTTTGGCCCATTCCCATGCCAATGCGATCTGCTGCATTTTTACGCCATATTTTTCTGCCAGAAGATAAACCCTGCGGACTATTTCCATATCCTGCTCCTGAGTCCGGTCATATTTTCCCATAGCCGCCCGGTCTGTTCTGCTGCGGATAGAATCCGAATTCCATTCCGGCCGGGTCAGGTGTCCGGCCGCGAGAGGACTGTAGGGCATGAGGGCTACATTCATCTGACGGCAGATTGGGATCAGCTCACGCTCGTCTTCCCGGTAAAGAAGATTGTAATGATTCTCCATAGCCACAAATTGTGCCCACCCGTTATCCCGGGCGGCAAGCTGCATATTATAGAACTGGTATCCGTACATAGCTGACGCTCCGATCGCCCGTACTTTTCCGGATACCACCAGATCATTCAGCGCCTCCATCGTCTCTTCGATCGGCGTATCATAGTCAAAACGATGAATAATATACAGGTCCAGATAGTCTGTGCCAAGTCGTTTCAGACTGCCTTCGATTTCCCGATGGATCGCTTCGGAAGAAAGCCTTCCTGGGTTAAAATAGACTTTGGACGCGATCACAACTTTGTCTCTTGAAACATTTTTTCTGAGTGCGTTTCCAAGATATTCTTCACTGGTTCCATCCGAATATCCGTTTGCAGTATCAAAAAAGTTAATCCCCAGGTCAAGAGCATGCTTTACGATTTCCTCTGTCCTGGTTTCATCCAGCGTCCAGTCATGCATCGTTCCGGGTTTCCCGAAACTCATGCAGCCTACACAGAGCTTAGACACCTCAATGTCCGTGTTTCCTAATTTTGCGTACTCCATATTCACCAGTCCCTTCTTCACATTTTATTTGAATATATATTGTAAGACAGAGCCATTACTAAGTCTAATATCTGTCCCTTATCATTCAGCATACATATTTTGAATAGAATAATATTCTTCATCTGTAAGTGTCAGTTTTTATTTTCCCTCCGTCATCTTATAAACTTGTCAGAACAGGGTTATTTAAATAATCATAGACCCGTCTGACCTCGCTTATTTTACGGGTATCCAGCATAGACGGGCAGTCTTTGTCCAGGCCGGCGATCTGCATCATATCTGTCTCATCCAGTTCAAAATCCCAGATATTAAGATTTTCTCTCATGCGTTCCTTATGAACAGTTTTGGGAATAACGATCACTCCCTGCTGCACATTCCATCTCAGGATGATCTGCGCCGGAGTCTTCCCATATTTTTCTGCGATCTCCTTCAGTACCGGCTCGTCAAACATGCCTTTCAGCCCTTCCGCGAAAGGCGCCCATGCCTGGGGCTGCACTCCCAGTTCATTCATGATCTCAAGGTCTTCTTTCCTCTGATAATGGGGGTGCCGCTCGATCTGATTGATCTGCGGTGTGATCTCCACATTATAGCACAGATCCAGCAGTCGGTCCGGACAGAAGTTGCACACGCCGATCGCGCGGATCCTTCCTTCTTTATACAGCTCTTCCATTGCCCTCCAGGAGCCGTAATAATCTCCGAACGGCATATGTACAAGATAAAGATCCAGATATTCAAGCCCCATTTTTTTCAGTGATTCTTCAAAGGCTGCTTTCGTATTTTCGTAACCCATCTGCTGGATATACGCTTTCGTAGTAATAAACAGTTCTTCCCTTGGAACGCCGCAGTCACGGACCGCTCTCCCCACCGCTTCTTCATTCTGATACGAGCTTGCCGTATCGATCAGCCGGTATCCTTCTCCGATAGCGTTTCTCACGACCTCTTCACATTCTTCTTCCGGGATCTGAAAAACACCGAATCCTTCCATCGGCATTTCAATCCCGTTATTCAATTTTACTTTTCCTGCCATAACGCTGCCTCCTCAAAAGTCAAAACCATGAAACTATAAAAAGCCCCATGGTTCATAGCAAACTATTATTTCATTTCTTTCTCCCGGTAACAGAGTAATTGAGCCGTGACCCTTCACTGTAATTCTGGATCGTCCCAATTCTCTTTCTTTATTATCTTACGTTTTCCTCTCAATGTCTAATACCTGTCTGCTATGGGAAATCATACTTTTTCCGTATACTAAAACACGGATGGCAGCCCGGCATTGACCATATTCTTCACATAATGATTATTTTTTTATTTCTGACAGTTAATTATTTCTCCGGTTTCAGCGATCCGTAAAAATAAGACGCTGTCGCACCTCCGTCGATCAGGAAATCCGCCCCGGTGATAAATGCTCCTTTATCGCTCATAAGAAGTTCTGCCACGTTTGCGACTTCATCCGCTGTCCCCGGACGTCCTGCCGGACACTTTGCAAACATATTTTTATAGAAGTCGCCGCGCGGTCCGTTAAATTCATCGATTGCCAGGGGCGTCACAATAATTCCCGGAGAGATAGAATTGATCCGGGCGCCTTTCTCACCCCACTTCACGGACTCCGCCATCACACGCTTCTCATTGCAGCGTTTTGCCATCTGATAAGCGTGCAGCGTATCTTTGATATTTTCCGGCTGAAGGATATCCAGGTTCAGAAGCTCTTCTGTAGGTGTGCACGCAAGCTGCTCATCCTCCTCAGGAGTAAGTGCCGGCATTCTGTGCCCTGACTGGCTTGAGATCGTCACGCCGACTCCGCCTTCTTTTATCACCCTGCCGACCTCTTCAAGAAGTACGGCTGTGCCGTACAGGTCTACTTTCAGGATTGCCTCTATGGGCGCCTGACTCGGGGAAACGCCTGCCGCATTTACCAGCATGGAGATATCTCCATACTCCTGAGCTTTTGCGATCAGATTTTTGACAGACTCCCTGGAGGAAAGATCCATCTCCATGGCCTCCACATCAAATCCTGCGTCATTCATGATCTTTGCGATTGTCTGAGCATTCTCCGGTTTCTTGTCTCCGATCACGATTTTCTTGCCATATCCCATACGGCGGGCGATCGCCATACTGATCTGCCCCGCGCCTGTTAAAATCATTACATCTTTTTTCATAATGAATACACCTCTTTCTTTATCTTTCTGACCCATGCCTCAACTTTGGACCGTGACTGCGCCGCCTCAGCGCCATGGATGGAGAGCCCGCTCTTCACATCTGCGCCTTTGCAGATCTTCTTCAGGTCTCTCTCACTTCCGCCCATTCCGCTTCCTTCATTCGTGCAGAACGGGATGATCTTCTTTCCTGTCAGATCGTAGTGCTCCAGAAAAGTGAACATTACCATCGGCATGGTTCCCCACCAGTTAGGGTAACCTACATAGATCGTGTCGTATTCCTCCAGATCATCCTTATACACTTTCACTTCCGGACGGTCTTTCCTGAGAAGTTCTTCCTTCGCCTCATCTATGCATGCGTAATAATCCGCCGGATATGTCTTCACGGTATCCACCTCAAACAGATCCCCGCCTGTTATATCCGAGATCAACTCAGCTACGATCTCTGTGTTTCCTTTCGTAAGATTCCGTATGCTTCCGTTCCAGTAGTTCTCACCCTTTCTTGAATAATAAACGATCAATGTTTTGCTCATTGTAACTTCCTCCTTTTTCTTATTATTTTAGATGTTTTCACAAAATCAGCAATTCTGTTTTCCTATCAAGATTATAAGTAAAACTTATCCGAGTATCTTTTATTCAGCACCTGTGGATCTTCCAAAAAGCCTCTGCCCGCAGCTGCGATGACCATAATAACCGCAATATTTCTTTTCATTTTACTTTAACCGTCGTGTAGAGTGAATTATCATAAAAATGCCCATTCCGACAATAATGGCGCAGATGCCTGCTCCTGTAGATTCTGTCATAAGCTGACGAAATCAGCATGGCAGTTTCCAGTGAGAGCATGGAAACTAACGCAGCGGCAAGGCTGACTTTCCTTGCCGCTGATATGACCGGGCTGTGATATTTCCGGTATCCTCCTACAACACCGTTTTCGATTTTCTTATAACCGCCAACAACGCCTTCCTCAATTTTCTTGTATCCTCCTACGACGTTTTCCGCGATTTTTTCATTTGCCTTTACTAATTTTGATTTTGCCATTTTTCATTTCCTCCTCAATGATTTTATTACAGTCACTTACTCTAACCCTTTTACAATCGGAATCAGGCAAAGCAGCAGGACAATTCCCACAAGACCGACCAGGATTCCCTGAATCAACATGTTCCATACCATGACCATGCACATGCCAACGCCAAGTGCCAGAGCTCCGACGATGCCGAAAAGAATCGTTCCGACTGCTTTCCCGTTCAGTTTGACCGCCGGTTTTCCTTCCATCCTGCGGCGTACGATCAACATGGCAAGCAGGATAACCGCCCCTGCCGCTCCCATCACAATTCCCTGGTTAAAGGCATTCCACTGGGGGAGCAGGCACATACACATGCCGATGGCAAAAAGGATTCCACCAACAGTTCCCATTATCATTGATACAAAATTTTTCTTTTTCATTATAAAAGCCTCCTTTATGTGTTTTCCACTTGATGACTGTATTCTAGGATGCTTTTGTTTCTGATTTTATTCTAAAACATTTCTGAATTATTAAATCACCGGAAGTGCCCAAAGGCACATTCCGGGATTGCAAGCGGTCGCCGTTGCAAAAAGATACCATACTGAATATTCTCAGACATGGTATCTTTTATGTTTAATTCTCTTTCAAGTTGTACAGGCATCTCAAATACCTCTGCAGGTTTCCTGTGTATAATATACTTTTGCGATTATGATCCCCAGAATCGCAATCCCGGCCAGGACCAGATAGCCGGACTCCATACCTCCCGCTGAGACAATGCTTCCGGTAAACATCCGAAACGTAGTCATTCCTATTGCATATACCGCCTGGAAAAATCCCATGGCAGTGGATTTCTTCTCTTTCGGTTCTTCCCCAAGCCATTTCTTTGAGAAAATTTTTCTTCTGCCCATCCGATTGCCGGAATCGCCACAGCCAGTGCAAGCAGATATGCTGTGGATGCCCAAAGGATTTATTGGGGTCGGAAGATTTGCTTCTATAAATATGACAATAAAAGAACCCCTGTTCCGACTTCGACTGTCTTGATTATAGTCGGTCACAGGAGTTCTTTCTGTAAATTACATTTTTATTCTTACTATACCTGTTTCTGGCTGCTGGTGACGAAATACAGTTTCCCCTCAAAGCGCAGGCGACTCCAGAATCTCTGCGATCATCTCAGCCCGGTTGAACGGCACCATAAAGTAATATCCATCGGCAGCTCCTCTGAGTTTCTCCGCGATCTCCGCTGCGATCCGTACTCCCACTGCCTGCGCTTCCTCTCTGCTCATGTCTTTGTCATACTGTGCAATGATCTCATCCGGCACATGGATTCCCGTGATCTCGTTCTTCATGAACAGTGCATTGCGGTAGCTCACCAGGGGCATGATCCCGCAGATGATCTTCGTGTCGATCCTGCTCTTTATGTATCGGACCCTCTCGATATCCTCGTCAGAATAAATGGGCTGGGTCAGGAAGAAGGAGGCTCCTGCCTCGCATTTTTTCTGCATCCTCCTGATCTCCGCATCAATATTCGCCCTTCCGTAATTCAGCGCTCCGCCGTACGCGATCGGATCATCTGAAAAATGTTCCGTGTTCAGCTGCTTCACATAGTTCATCAGGGTGACCGAATGATAGTCATAGACAGATGTGATGCTTCCTCTGTCTCCTGACGGTACCGGATCTCCTGTCACGAAAAGGAAATTCCGGATACCGTTCATATAAGCGCCCAGTATTTCCGAGCCGATCCCGATCGCATTCCTGTCACGGCACGCAATGTGCGGCATCGTGTCGATCTGGATCCGGTCCGCGATCTTGACCGCCGACAGTACGGAGGACGCCCGCATCTTTCCCATCGGGGAATCAGAAAACGTGATCATCTCTACGCCTGCTCGCTTCAGGACAGCTGCCGCCTCGGTCATCTTTTTGTCGTTCCCGTCAAAAGGCGGGTCCAGCTCCGCGATAACAACCTTTTCTCCGGAATAAAGACGCCGGATGAACAGATTGTTATCGTACCGGATCTCTGACTCCTTCCGCTCCTCCGGACGGTCCGAAGGACGTTTTGCAACAGGCCTGTTCCCGGCGGCAGCCGCCAGCTTTCTCGTATAGGACGGTGTCGTTCCGCAGCATCCGCCGATGATATTGACTCCAAGACCGGCGATTTCTTCCATTGCCTCACAGAAGTATGCAGAGTTGTCCCGATAGACCATTCTGTTCTCGATCCGGTCCGCATACCCGGCATTAGGCACTGCGGATACAATCATATTCCCCAGGTCACAGCGCTTTAAAAGCCTGCCCAGATGGGACGGCCCGATCCCGCAGTTAAAGCCAATCCCGTCGATCAGGCTGCTCTCCCTGGCGGTCTTCAGCAGTTCTCTCATCCCTATTCCGGTCTTTGTATATCCGAACATATTGACAGAAAAGCTTGCCATGATAAATGCATCGCTGACGGACCGTATCCACTCTGCCACAGGCAGGATCCTGTCAAAATCAGAAAACGTCTCAAACCAGATCAGACGGATCCCGGAATCCAGGTGCGCCCTGGCGATCGTCTTATATTCTTCTATGATCTCTTTCTCCCGCTCGTCAGAGGCTCCTGTCTCCGGCACCGGTCCGATATCGCCGGCGATATAGATCTCTCTCCGCCTATCCCCCGGCACTGTTCCGGTCCCTGTCTTGTCTCCCGTCTTCTCCGACGCATCCGGGCACACTGCAGAACCTTCGCCCTCCTCTGCTTTGTCTGCTGCCGCGGACTGCGCGATCCGGCAGGCGGCGGCTGTATTCTCATAGACTGTTCGCAGCTGTTCCTCTCTTGTCTGCCCGGATGTGTCCTGACAGAGCGTATGGATATTGGATGAAAAGCTGTTGGTCCGTATGATATCGGCTCCGGCTTCGATATATTCCCGGTGGATCGACGCGATCTTCTCCGGATCTGTCAGATTGTCCAGTTCGGGCGCTCCTGCTCCTTCTGCGTACTTTTCTCTGTAATATGTTCCCATTGCGCCGTCTGTGACCAGGCAGCGTGATCTGAAAATTGTCTGAAAGTCCATATCTGTTCTCCCTCTGCGGCAGTCTGATTCTGCATTTGTCCGTACATCGGGTACTGTGAACTGCCGCCATAATGTTTCAGTATACTGAAAATCCTCCCTGATATCAATGTCTTTCTCCATAAAAAGTATGAAACAGTCTTGTGAGAAAGCGGTACAGACTTTCATTCGTCTCCCGATTGATCCTCTGATCCTCCATCAGTTCCGGCAGCGGCTCCTCCATACTGCATTCTCCGCAGATATCCACTCCGATCACCCTCTGATGTTCAAATACCTCCAGAAGGAGTCTCTCCAGTATAGACAGAGGCATGTCCCCCTGGTTCCAGTTTGTTCTCGCCTCGCCGCGGTCAAGGACATCTTTGTCTATAGAAATATAGATCGGAAGATCCATTCGGATAAGACGGAGCTTTCCGTCAATCTTCCCGTCCTCGACTTCCTCTCTGCTGATGCAGACCAGCTTCTCTCTCAGATCCTGCGGGATCTCATCCACACTTTTCTGTTCCGGACCTATAAGGATCATCTGTGTCAGATACGGATTAGTGCGCATCACATCCGCCGCCCAGCTGCCGCAGCTTGTCATCCGGGGAAGCATCGGCGTCTGCATATCGCTGTGGTGATCATAGAGCACAAGAGAAAACGGCTCTGTTACCTTCTCCGTAAAAAACTTCGTGACATAGTGGTAATTTCCACTGTCGAGAAAATGTATCCCGCAGGGACCGTAAGGTTCCAGTCTTCTGCGTATCTCTGTTTCCGCCTCCTCAGAGCAGTACATATCCGTACCGCTGATATCGCTCAGGTCGATCCTGCTGAGCCCTTTGATCTCTTTTTCTATGTTTTCCGGATAAATATGGGAAAAATCAAGAATGATATTTCCATTTTTCTTCGCTGAATTCATATTCTGCCACCCCGACTGCCGATCATCATGTTCAATGAGCCTTCTGATATTTTTTGTAAGTCCGAAATTCCTTCCGCAGGCTTTTCACTACTTCCCTCCTGGTCATACTTCCATATTTTTCCCGGACATGGTCCCTGATCTCATTCGTCTCCATATCTTTCAGGATCCTGTCAGTGGCTTCTTCCCCTTTCACTTTATATTTTTCAAGCAGATATCTGAAATAAATATGCCCTGTATGATACCCCCTCTTGTCCATATCTTTCTGGGCAGTCTCGATTGCTTTCAGCTCGCGCTTTCCGCCGGTCACAAGGATCATGTGTTCCTGATTCTTATCTGCCACAACACGCCATATAATATGTGACACTGTATACGGAACCTTTCCGTTCTCACTCTCGAACACAAGACCGATCTTTGCCCCGGTCGCAAAAATAAGCGTTTTGTCCTGATTATCAGACATCTTTCTGCATTCTACATTTTCATGCTTCTGGAAACTGCTGATGCACCTGCAGCAGCTCGGCTTCGTATCATCGTAAAACAGGATTAGTTTTTCCATATATATTATGCCTCCTTCTTATTTTACATTGTTTTTCGCTTCTATCAAGCTCAGTATGCCGCGTTTCCCGGCACAGAATTCAACCTGTTCGATCCATCCGTTTTTCTCCTTTCTTTATTATATTCATCAATATTTTACTTTTAAATCATTTGTCAGAAATGAAGGTGTCCGGATCATCTGCTCCGGGACACCTTCGTCAAAGAAAGCTTTCTATAGAACTTTCTCTATATTATGCGTCATCTTCTGAGCCACGGATGCAAACACCTTCTGCTCTTCCTGTGTCACCCCGTCGAGAATGATCTCTCTGATCTTCTTTGAGATCTTCTCGATCTTTCTGATGACGGCAGAAGCATCCTCTGTAAGATAGTTGTGCGTACATCTTCTGTCTTCCTGATCCTGTTCCATCCTGACCAGGCCTTTCTTCTGAAGGCGGCTCAGCGACTGGGAGATATGCCCTCTTGTAAACATATTCATCTGCATGATATCCTTGGACGTATTCTGCTCTCCCGCGCGCTTCAGATAGAGCAGGATCTGTACATCGATCTTGTACAGTCCGTACTCAGTCTCGATCGGCTGCATTTCTTTTTCCATCAATTTCCTGAACTGCATTCCGTACAGCAGCGTATCCAGTGCGTAATTCATCTTTCGCCTCGTTAAATAATTTATTTTTAAAATATTTACGACTAAATATTAGCGCTATACGGACATTTTGTCAAGAGATATATTCGCTCAGTCTTTTCTGTGAATAGTAACGCGGCAGCACCGGAATCTTCCGCTGCTGCCGCGCCCTTTTATCTGTCTATATATCTATATCATATTCTCGGAGCCCTTATTCATTTTCTGCAATCTCTCTGGCGACGTAGATCCCGCTGGCCGAGGCATGGGAGAGTGAATGGGTCACTCCGCTGCCGTCCCCGATCACATACAGCCCTTTGTGAATGGTCTCCAGATGCTCGTCCAGCTTCACTTCCATATTGTAGAACTTCACCTCCACACCGTAGAGGAGGGTATCATCGTTCGCCGTACCAGGCGCGATCTTATCCAGAGCGTACACCATCTCGATAATGCCGTCCAGAATACGCTTTGGAAGTACAAGACTTAAGTCTCCCGGCGCAGCGGACAGTGTCGGACGGACGAATCCTTCTTCGATTCGCTCCGGCGTGCTCCTCCTTCCGCGGATCAGGTCTCCGAATCTCTGGACAAGGACTCCTCCCCCGAGCATATTGGAGAGACGTGCAATGCTCTCGCCATACCCGTTGCTGTCCTTGAATGGTTCGGAAAAATGCTTTTCCACGAGAAGGGCGAAATTCGTATTCTCGGTCTGCTTTTCCGGATCCTCATAGCTGTGCCCGTTTACGGTCACGATCCCGTTTGTATTTTCATTTACCACGATCCCGCATGGATTCATACAGAAGGTCCTGACCTTGTCCTCGAACTTCTCTGTCCGGTATACGATCTTGCTCTCGTAGAGCTCATCCGTCAGGTGGGAGAAGATCACTGCCGGAAGCTCCACCCTGACGCCGATATCCACTCGGTTGGATTTGGTGGGGATCGCAAGTCTCTCACAGATCTTTTCCATCCACTTGCTCCCGCTCCTTCCCACGGACACGATACATTTCCCACACTCATCGGCCTGGTCCCCGGAGATCACCCGATAGCCGCCCTCTGTGATCTCAAGATCGTCCACATGGCAGTTAAACCGGAATTCCACTTTATCTTTCAGTTCTTTAAACAGATTCTCCAGCACCACATAGTTGATATCCGTTCCCAGATGCCGCACTGAAGCATCCAGAAGCTTCAGCCTGTTCTGCATGCACAGCTTCTTGAACCTGGTGCCCGCAGTGGAATACATTTTTGTGCCTTCCCCGCCATGGGAGACATTGATCTCATCCACGTAATGCATCAGACTGGTCGCCGTCTCTTTCCCGATATACTCGTAAAGTGTTCCTCCGAAATCATTGGTGATATTATATTTTCCGTCAGAGAACGCTCCTGCTCCGCCGAACCCGCTCATGATCGCACATGTCCTGCAGTTAATGCAGCTCTTTATCTTCTTCCCATCGATCGGGCACTTTCTCTTCTCAAGCGGATTTCCCGCCTCAAACACCGCCACCTTCAGCTCCGGCGCTTTCTTCATCAGCTCATATGCCGCAAAGATTCCTCCCGGGCCTGCTCCGATTATGATCACATCATACCTGCTCATCTGCATCATCTCCTTTCTCCGGCAGCCCGCTTCCGGGCACTGCTGTCTTATTGTAAATAGTATGTGATGAATCTTCTAATATATAGAAATTTTCCCTCAATTATAGTATCATGGCAAAAAAATATTTTCAATGTCGTTTTCCGGTCCGGACAGCGTCCCGATACAGGACTTTTTCTTGACTATTTAACAATTTCCCACTGTACTCTTATGAGAAAAAAATATATAATTGATACAGTACATCCAGCAGAGCTGGAAATGTTATCGAAAGGAATCATTATGGTAAAAGATAATATCATCCCAAATCACATGAACATTTACTGGCATGACTATACCGGCCATGTCAAGGACAAGCCGATCACAGAGGCCAGCGTTCCGGTGAAGGCGGCTCTGATCGGAAGAGTCGGGCTGATGCTCCTCTCCTGCGGGACCGGAGCATGGCGGGTAAGGAGCTCCATGAACGCGCTCTCCGAGCAGCTCGGCGTCACATGTACCGCCAGCATCGGGCTGATGACCATCGTCTACACCTGCTTCGACGGACATAAGACATTTACGAATTCTCTCGCCCTGAACAATACCGGGGTGAACACTTCCAAGCTGAACCAGCTGGAACGTTTTGTAAAGAACTTTCCCAAAGAGGGAGTACATATGTCCGGCGAGCAGCTCCACAACAGGCTGGACGAGATTGAACAGATCCGGGGGCTGTACACCCCGTTTCAGCTCGGGCTTGCTGCGGCATTTGCCTGCTCCGCCTTCACTTTTCTTCTGGGCGGCGGGCCGATCGAGATGCTCTGCGCATTCATCGGCGCCGGCGTGGGGAACTTCCTTCGCTGTCACCTGATCAAACGGCACTTTACCTTATATCTGTGCGTGATCTCTTCTGTGGCGCTCGCCTGTCTGTCGTATGTCCTGTCGCTGCGGCTGTTCGACATGATCTTTACGCTGCCGGGGAACCACGAGGCCGGATATATCTGCGCCATGCTTTTCATTATTCCCGGCTTCCCGTTCATCACCAGCGGCATTGACCTGGCGAAGCTGGATATGCGCTCCGGACTGGAACGGCTTGCCTACGCAGTGATCATCGTTGTGGCCGCAACGATCACCGGCTGGATCATGTCTTCCATCCTGGGAGTACATCCGGCGAACTTTGCAGAATTATCCATCCCTCCGATGCTCCATCTGCTGTTCAGGCTTGCGGCAAGCTTTGTTGGAGTCTTTGGATTCTCCATCATGTTCAACAGCCCGCCGGCTATTGCATCCGCCGCTGCGGTGATCGGGGCAGTTGCGAACACCTTCCGGCTGGAGCTTGTGGACCTGGCAGGATGCCCGTCAGCAGTTGCTGCATTTCTCGGAGCACTGACAGCCGGGCTGCTTGCCTCCTTCCTGATGAAGCGTCTGGGATATCCCAGGATCTCCGTCACAGTTCCTTCCATCGTGATCATGGTACCGGGGCTCTATCTGTTCCGTGCGGTCTACAACATGGGCGAGATGTCGCTGTCTGTATCAGCCAACTGGTTCGTCTCCGCACTGCTGATCATCATGATGCTGCCGCTCGGACTGATCTGCGCCCGCATTATCACGGACAGATCCTTCCGGCACTGTACCTGATGCGAGCTTCCGCTGTACATTCTGTGGAGTCGGCTCCATCGCAGAAAAGAGGCCGGCAGGCTTCCAAAGCAAGGAAGTCTGCCGGCCTCTTTTCATTCTTCTCGTTTCAGTTCTCATCTGAACCCCGGAAATGTCTGTTTTTTCTCACCGCTCCCGTCTGCGGAAGATATCATCCCTCTTGAGGAAGATCAACACGGCAGCGATCACCACGATCACGCCGGCCCCGATCTTCGCCCAATCCTGCCAGGTGAGAGACGCCAGGTTGAAGCACCGGACATTCACCCACATCTGATTGATCCTCTGGTTATTCTCCTGGTCAAAGTACTGCATGACCACAGCTCTCTCCAGGACGTCCTGCGGCGGATACTGTGCATAGAGCTGCCGGTCTGCCTGATCAGCCTCGGCTGTGATCACATAGTCCGGATCGGAATTGTCTCCGCTGAAGAAGAATCCCACAGGATACTCTATTGTATCTTCTGCGCTGTCCTCCGCGCCGTAGCACCAGTCTGCATAGGCGTAGATGATATCGCTGTCTCCGCCCGCAATGACCGAAGTATATCCGATGTAATACATATTGCGAACTACGTTATCCGGCCGCGACATAAAGTTGATGAACGCTTCTGCGGCCTGCTGTTTCGCCGCATCGCCGCCGATGCCGTCTTTCAGCATGACCCAGCCGTCAAACCAGACGTTCGTACACTCCTCCGGCACCGCATAGGCGAGATAGTAGTCATCGATCTCCGCCTGATCCAGCGTATAGACCGCATCTCCGGACCACTGATAATTCGCCAGCACTTTGCCGGTCACCATATCCGCCTTGCCGCTGTCGGATTCAAAGGAGTAGGCGTTCTCTTTCATCTGCTTGAGGATCTCTTCAGCAGCGTTCACTGTATCCTCGTCCGTCCGATTCATCAGCTCGGCGATCCGCTCCAGGCGGTCCGGTGAATTGATGAAATCCGGCTGCAGAAGTTCTTCTTCGTTCAGGATCCCCAGAGCGGCAAAGTAGCTGTCCCGGACATTGTCCTTGATCGTCACCTGACCCTTATAGCGCGGATCCGCCAGGATCAACCAGTGGGAAGCATCCTCTTTGGAAATCTCTTCCGGATTGTAGACGATGCCTGTTGTTCCCCACATGTACCCGGCGGCATATTTACTCCACGGCTCACCGTGAATGGTATTTGTATCAAATATATTTCTTATATAATCCGAGACGCCCCGGACATAGTAATTTTTCTCATTCTCTGTGTCAAAGAACTCCTCTGACAGGGGCTGGAGCCGATCCTCGGCGATCAGCTTCATGAACATATACTCAGAGGGACAGACAAGGTCAAAGTCATTTCCAAGAGTGAGCTGATTATAGAGATCCTCGTTGGTGCCGAAAGTAGAATACTCCACATCTACCTCTATGCCATATGTTTCCCTGTACCACTCTTCAAAATCCTCCACCATCGAGTTCTCACCAAGGATCACCGTGCCTTCCCGGTCATCCAGATCGATCGCTTCCTCCTCGTCCCAGTCTCCCTCATCAATGTACTCTTCCCAGTTGGCGATCCTAAGCGTAACCTTTCCGCTGCTCTCATCCGTCTGTCCGGAAGCCGGAGCCGCTGATACTCTGAGCACTCCGCCCTGCAGACAGGATGCGGAGACTGCCAGAAGCGCCGCAGTCCCGGCAAGAAGCCGGAGTCTTCTGTGACGTCTTCCGCCTTTTCCGCAGGAGAGCTGATCAGTCTTTTTCTCTGCTGTCATACGCATTCACCTCCTGCCTTTTTGCCGTCTTCGATGACGCCAGGTTCATGAGGACCACCACAAGGATCACGACAAGAAAGATCACCGTGGACAGCGCCCACAGCGCAGTCTTGATCTCTGTCTGAGCGCCTCTTGTGGCATTTACCACATAAGTGCTGATCGTATCGAATGTTGCCGGCTTCGTGTAAGTCGAAATGAAATAGTCATCCAGGGACAGCGTGACCGAGAGCATAAATCCGGAGACGATCCCCGGAACGATCTGCGGGAGCACGATCTTATACAGCGCCTGGAAGGGTGTCGCCCCCAGATCCAGCGCCGCCTCATAAAGCCCGCTGTCCATCTGCTTAAGTCTCGGCATGACCGCAAGATATACGAACGGCGCACAGAGCACTACATGTCCGATCACCAGCGGAACAAATGTATTCTTCTCGATCCCGAACACGACAATGAGCAGGATGCATATGGAAAACGCCGTCACAACGTCGGCATTAACTACCGGCACCTGATTCGCCGTCTCCACAGCCGTTCTCACGGCCGGTCTGGAATAGAAGACTCCGACAGCCCCAGCCGTTCCCAGGATCGACGCGATCAGGGCCGCGCCCAGCGCGAGAAGCACTGTCCCGATGATCATGTTCCTGAGTTCTTCTGTCGTGAACAGCGTCACGTAATTGTGCAGGGAAAATCCCCTGACAGCTCCGATCGTCGTTGAATCTGTAAAGCTGTAAAATGCCAGGATCAGTACCGGCACATACATAAACAGCGCCACAAGGGCAAGCCAGGAATAAGAAACTATCTTTTTCATTACAGCACAGCCCCCCTGTTCTCCGCATTATTCTGATCCTCTCTTCCGGTAAACAATGTAATGATACAGATCACCGCAAACAGGATCAGTGAGATCATGGATCCGTTGTTCCAGTCGTAAATATTGAAATAACTTCCGATCAGGGAACCCATGATATAGGTACTGTTGTACATCATATCCAGGATAACGTAGTTCGTCATCGCCGGAAGAAACGTCATCGTGACCCCGCTCACGATGCCGGGCATGGACAGCGGCAGTGTAACGCGCATAAAGACCGCTGCCGGACCGGCCCCCAGATCACTCGCCGCCTCCAGCAGACTCTCGTCCAGCTGAAGGAGTGTGGTGTACAGCGGCAGGATCATGAACGGCAGATAATCATAAGTCATACCGATCACCGTGTTCAGGAACGGGTGAAGCGACAGATTGCCCTCCAGCACGGTCAGGATCTCTTTCAGAGCTGTGATCCTCAGCGTAAAATTGATCCACATCGGCAGGATAAAGAGCATCAGGATCACCGGTCCCCGCTTCAGGCCGCTCCTCGCCAGCACATAGGCAGCCGGATAGGCGACCAGAAGACAGACTGCAGTCACGACTGCCGCGATCACAAGACTGTAACAGAGTGTCCCGATCGTATTTCCGTTTGTAAAGAAGCTGAGCAGGTTCTCCAGTGTGAATCTGCCGCTCCCGTCAGTGAACGCATAGTACACGATGACCGCAAGCGGAAGGATGACAAAGCAGATCAGGAACAGAGCATATGGGATGCACAGCTGCTTCCTGCTGAATCGAATGTTCATCATATCACACCCTGCTTTCTTTTTAATAGAATCTGGTCCTCCGGTATCATCAGACTGACATGGTCGCCCTCGTTCCACAGATCATCCTCATCCAGAACGAAGTCTTCCTCATCCTCTGTACGCACCGTATAGTTATAGTGGCTTCCTTTATATATGAAAGAAATGATATGTCCGTGAGCCCGGTATTCCTTCGGTTCATCGCTCATGGAGACCGCCTTGACAGGCACCTCCACGGTTACTTCCATTCCTGCCAGGCTGATCTCTTCTCCGTCAGCGGTGATCACAGTGCAGTCGCCGCTTCTGCGGGATCCTTCATAGAGCTGGGTGAGATCGCAGGCATAAGAGCCGCCGGCAAATGCCGCCCTTCCTTCCTTTGTGATCACTCCGTCGAACACATTCATCATGACGCCCGCCGGCATGACATGGATCCCGTCAGGATCGATGCGCATCCCGATCTCAGTGCCCGGCTGAGCACTTCTCGTGCTCTGGATCACGATCTCATTCTCCCCGCACAGAGCAGTGATCTCATAGTACATACCCTTGAATACAACAGAATCCACGATTCCTTTCAGCTGACCGTCCTCCGGTCTGGTGATCAGCACATCCTCCGGCCTTACCACCACATCCACCCGGGTATCCTTCGGGACATTGTCCACACAGGGAAACTGGGTCTGACAGAACTCCACTGTCATGGAAGCTGTCATTCTCCCCTCGAAGATATTGCTCTCGCCGATGAAGTCGGCGACAAAGGCGTTCTTCGGTTCATTGTAGATCTCCTCCGGTGTTCCGATCTGCTGGATCATTCCGTCCGACATGACGACTACCTTATCGGACATGGTCAGCGCTTCTTCCTGGTCGTGGGTCACATAGATAAATGTGATTCCAAGCTGCTCATGCATAGACTTCAGCTCAAGCTGCATCTCCTGGCGCATCTTCAGGTCCAGCGCTCCTAACGGCTCATCGAGGAGCAGGATATCCGGCTCATTTACGATCGCGCGGGCAATGGCGATCCTCTGCTGCTGCCCGCCGGACAGGGTGGATATCTTACGCTTCTCGAATCCCTCCAGATCCACTACCTCCAGCACCCTTCTGACCTTCTCACGAATAACAGACTTGGGCAGCTTCTTCAGGTTCAGTCCGAACGCAACATTCTCGTAGACGTTCAGATGGGGGAAGAGCGCATACCGCTGGAACACCGTGTTGATCGGCCTTAAGTTCGGCGGGATATGGCTGATATCTTCCCCGTTCAGAAGGATCTCACCCTCGGTCGGAAATTCAAAACCGGCGATCATTCGCAGCGTGGTCGTCTTGCCGCAGCCGGACGGACCGAGAAAGGTAACGAACTCGCCCTTTTTCACGGTCAGATTGAAGTCCTCCACAACGACTGTATCGTCGAAGACTTTCTTGATATTTTTCAACTCAATGATATTCTCACTCATGGTCTCACTCCTTACCATGTATCTTCTAAAAGTATAACCTAGTTAAGTTTATTGGAAGCAAGAGGGTTTGTCAATACATAAAGCTAACCCGTTATTGTATATTATATCAGTATTTCCTTCGTCGAGAAGCTACTGTCCGCACCATACTTATGGACATGGAATGTAACGGTTCAAAACACTTGACGCCGCCGCGCCAGGGTGATAAGTTAATCTCATCTGAATAAAAACGATTTTCTAACGAAAGGATCTTAAGAAATGAATATCAGAGTTTATCACACGCTCCCCGGAGACGCGGTCACGATCCGGGAAGAGGTCTTTATGAAAGAACAGGGATTTCATGATGAATTTGACGAGACGGATCAGACTGCCTCACACATTGTCTTATATATAGAAAATATCCCCGCCGCGACATGCCGCTTTTTCTCGGGGCAGCCGCAGGGGGAATATATCGTCGGGCGGATCGCCGTACGTAAAGAATACCGCGGGCACAGCCTCGGCTCCCGGGTGCTCGCCGCTGCAGAGTCGGAGATCCGCATGCTGGGCGGAAGAAAGGTGATTCTCCACGCCCAGCAGCAGGCGAGGCCATTCTACGAAAAGCAGGGATATTCTGTTTACGGGGAGCCGGATTTTGATGAGGACTGTCCTCATATCTGGATGCAAAAAGAGCTGACTTAGACGATCTCAATATCATCATCATGCAGCATCAGAAAGCCTACCGCGAAGACCACCCCGCAGTATTTCTCCGGGAACCCGTCCGGAAGCGTCATTTTTTTCCCGGCAGACTGCATATGCGTCATCCTTCCGATCTCTCTGCCGTCCGTCCGAATCTGGAACTCCCGACGCCTTGTCTGGCATAATTCTATCTGTTTCCCAGGCAGTCCGATGACTGTCCGCTGCGGCATCGGCGGTCTTGTATAGGCTTCCTGGATGATATGCCCCTCCGCATCAGACGGATATTCAAGGACACAGTGCAGATCTTCATTCCCGGTCTCTTCTACTATGATCTCGCCGCTGCCGCGGACCGCGCGGCCGATTCTTTGTCCTGATGCATCAAATATCTCCAGACTGTTCCCGGAGGTCAGACTCCTCCGCAGCACACCCGCCGGCTTCCTGTCTTCATCAAATATTCTGTACTGGTTTATCTCATATTTTACTGTAAATCTCATCCTTCTCACCCTCCAATCAATGATACAGCCGTATTAACTACTCCTGCCAGGATCATTACCCAGATTGGATTCATCCTGAACTTCTGCAGCAGAACGATACAGCCGGCAAATATAAGCACCATAACCCAGTTCGTCTGTGACAGAATGACTGCCGCTTCGTTTCCCCAGAACGCTGTAATCAGGATTGAAATCCCTGCCGAGGCGATCATCGCCACCACTGCCGGTCTGAGTGAATTCAGGATCCCCTGAAGCACCGCCATGTTCCTGTACTTCAGATACAGCTTTGCAACCAGCGTTACAATAATGCAGGATGGAAGGATGCAGCCGATCGTTGCCACCAGCGCTCCCGGTATGCCTGCGATCTTGATCCCCACAAATGTCGCCGAATTGATCGCAATAGGACCGGGTGTCATCTGCGAAATCGTGATCAGATCCGTAAATTCCGTCATGCTCAGCCAGCCGTGATCCGTCACCACCTGTCCCTGGATCAGCGGCATCGCCGCATATCCTCCGCCGAAGCTGAACAGCCCGATCTGAAGGAAACTCCAGAATAATTCAAGATAGATCATTTCTTCTCCCTCCTTTTCCCAATCAATGTCCTCACCGCTCCGATCGCACCACAGACAAGGACAACATAGATCACATTTACTCCGCAAAAACATGTCGCAATAAATGCAAGAATCATGATCGTAATAGATATCGGGCTTCTCCCGTGGACGATCCCGCCCGCCATCTCAAATACGACAGCCGCAATCACCGCTCCTACTCCTGCCTGCATTCCCTCCAGCATCTCACTTACGATATAATTGCTGCGGAAAGCACTGTAAAAAACAGAGATCAGTGAAATGATTAGAAACGGCGGAATAATCGTCGCAATGATCGCCGTCAGGGCACCGATCATCCCCGCCAGCTTGTATCCCACCACGATTGCCCCGTTGACCGCGATTGCTCCAGGAGCGGACTGTGCGATGGCGATCAGATCCAGCATCTCGTCCTCCTCGATCCAGTGGTACTCATCCACGAACTTCTTCTTCATCAGAGTCACGATCACATATCCGCCGCCGAATGTAAAAGCGCTCAGATAAAGTGTTGATACAAAAATCTTCAATAGGACTTTTCTTTTTTTCTGCATTGTTCTTTCCTCCTTTTCCTCAAGTATATTGCTTCTTGATTTATAGCGGAAATACTATTATTCTATTAAATATATAATATTTTTCTTATATAGGAGGCGCACTCATATGACTCTTCGGCACATGAAAATTTTCGTATCTGTATTCCGCCACAGCAATGTGACTCGGGCAGCCGATGAACTTCATCTCGCCCAGCCCTCTGTCAGCTTTGCCATCAAAGAGCTGGAAGATTATTACGGCATCCGCCTGTTTGAACGTATCGGAAAACGGATTACTCCGACAGAGACCGGGAAAGAATTTTTCGGATATGCACTGCACATTGTGTCCATGTTCGATGAAATGGAGAAAAAGATACGCAACTGGGACGCTATCGGGACGATCCGGATCGGCGCCAGCATTACCATCGGAACCCACATACTCCCTCCGCTTCTCAAAAGATACCAGTCTGACTATCCTGACCTGCGGACAGAGGTTATGATCAAGAAATCCGCAGCAGTCGAACACCATATCCTTGATAACGACATTGATATCGGTCTGATAGAAAATCAGCCGGAGCATCCTGACATCATCGCGCTTCCGTTCATGGAAGACTTTCTGCAGGCGATCGTCGCCCCGGACCATCCGCTTGCAGAATGCAGCGAGATCACTCTGGAGCAGCTTGCCGAATATCCGTTTCTCATGCGCGAGAAAGGGAGTGCAGGCCGGGAGATCCTGGACGCCTGCTTTGCTCTCCGGCAGATTGCTGTGCGTCCTCTCTGGGAGAGCTCCAGTACGCAGGCCATCGTCCGAGGCGTTGCCGAGGGACTGGGCGTGGCAGTCCTCCCCTGCCTTCTGGTCAAAAAAAGCATCGAGGAACACGCTGTAAAAATGATTCCATTTACCCTGCCCCTGACACGAAAACTCAACATTATCTATCATAAAAGCAAGTATCTGACGAACAGTATGAACGCCTTCATCAATTTGTGCAAAGAATACGGCAGCGGAGAATGAATCTCCGCCGCCGTATTAAGCTACTCTCCTCTATTGGATCTGAAGGATCACCGCAGTCTGAAATGATTCCGCTCAAACGCCAGCAGCCCCTCGTCTCTCATCCTTCCAAGCTCCGCGGACATGGCGCTCCGGTCCACTGACAGATAATCTGCCATCTGCTGCCGGTTAAACGGAATATCAAACTCCGGGCTTCCCGCCCTCTGAGACTGTTCTGACAGATAGGACAAAAGCTTTTCCCTTGTCGTCCGCTTCGACATATGCTCCAGCTTCTGTGTGAGCACCTTATTCTTCACCGCCAGCACGGAGAGCAGATTCCGGATCAGCCGGCCATGGAACTGACAGGCTGACGGGCACATGATCAGGATCCGCTTCATGTTAAGAAAAAGCACTCTGCTCTGCTTCACCGCGACAGCATCATTCAGAATCTCATCACTGCCAAGACAGGCATATACCTCGCCGAACATCTCACCAGCCGAAATCTCGCTCAGGATACTCAGATTGCCCCAGTAGTCTTCCTTCTGGATATGAACGCTCCCCTCCAGCAGCATTGCCACGTTTTCGATGCGCTCCCCCCGCCGGAACACAGCTTCGCCTTTCTGATAGGTCTTTGTAACTGCCAGAAGGCATTCCAGCATGGGAAAAATCTCTGTTTCACTGATCCCCTGGAATAATTTTGAATTTTTTAAAAGAGTAATATCTGTTTCCATATTCACCTTTCCGTTGTATTTACAACTGATTTGTTTTAAATATCGTATTATTCTTAACACGAAAAATCAAGTAGATAATAAAAATCAATCATATCAGGAGGAGACGAATATGTCAGATAAGATGTTTTGTTTTCAGTGTGAACAGACCGCAGGGTGCGCCGGATGCACAGGCAGCGCCGGAGTCTGCGGAAAAACTGCAGATACAGCGAAACTCCAGGATCAGCTCACAGGCGCGCTGATCGGGCTTGCCCGGTCATCCCGCGGGAAAACTCCCTCGGAAAGCTCCCGCCGCGCAATGATAGAGGGACTTTTTACGACCATCACAAATGTCAGCTTTGATGAAGAAAGAATCCGGGAACAGATTGAAAATGTAAAAAAAGAAAAGAATGTTCTTACCGCCGGGTTCGGAGACGGCAGTCAGCCATGTACAGGGAACGAAGATTATGACATGGACCTTCTCTGGAATGCAGACGAGGATACCCGCTCTCTGAAATCCCTCATCCTGTTCGGACTGCGTGGCATGGCAGCGTATGCCTTCCATGCGATGGTGCTGGGATATTCTGATGAAGAGGTAAACGCCTTCTTTTACGAAGGGCTCTGCGCTGTCGGCGAAGAATGGACTATGGAGCAGCTGCTGCCCGTTGTCCTGAAAGTCGGAGAGATCAATCTGAAATGTATGGCGCTCCTGGACCGGGCAAACACAGAGACCTACGGCAGTCCCGAACCTGTCACTGTTCCGCTCACTGTTGAAAAGGGTCCCTTCATCGTGATCAGCGGTCATGATCTGAAGGATCTTCAGCTTCTTCTGGAACAGACCGAGGGAAAAGGGATCAACATCTACACCAACGGCGAGATGCTACCCGCACACGCTTATCCTAAATTAAAGGCTTATCCGCATCTGAAAGGGAATTTCGGGACCGCATGGCATAACCAGCAGAAAGAATTCGCGGACATCCCGGCGCCGGTCCTGTTCACGACCAACTGCCTGATGCCGCCGAAGAGCAGCTACGCGGACCGTGTATTCACGACAGAAGTTGTCTCTTATCCCGGAGTCACCCATATCGGAGAGGATAAGAATTTTACCCCGGTCATAGAAAAAGCGCTGGAACTGGGCGGATATCAGGAAGACAGAGAATTCACAGGCATCAACGGCGGGACATCCGTCACCACGGGATTTGCACATAATACTGTACTGTCCGTGGCTGATACGATCATTGAAGCCGTCAAAGCCGGTGCGCTAAAGCATATCTTCCTCGTGGGCGGATGCGACGGCGCCCGCAGAGGACGCAGCTACTATACCGAATTTGTAAAACAGACCCCGGCAGATACTGCAGTCCTCACCCTCGCCTGCGGAAAGTACCGGTTTAACGACCTCGATCTTGGTACTGTCGGAGGACTCCCGCGGATCATGGACATGGGACAGTGCAACGACGCGTACAGCGCGATCAAAGCCGCCGCTGCACTTGCTGATGCGTTCGGCTGTGGGATCAACGACCTTCCTCTGACTCTGGTCCTTTCCTGGTACGAACAGAAGGCCGTCTGCATCCTCCTCACTCTGCTTCATCTGGGCATCCGCAATATTTATCTCGGACCGACGCTTCCTGCGTTCGTATCGCCGGGCGTACTGAAGTTTCTCGTGGAGAATTACGGTATCCGGCCGGTCACAACGCCGGAGAAGGACCTTGCGGAAATTCTGAACTGAGGATAACTGAAAATAATATGGGGCAGCTGGAAAATCAGCTGTCCCTGTATTTATCGTTTTTCTTCTGGACCCACCAGATCTGAACTCCTATATAGACCACTGCTGCAGGAAGGCACAGGACCAGAGGCAGCCAGATTCCCTCCCCTGCCAGTATCATGCATATGAAAATGACTGGCAGAAGGCACAGATTGCATATCTGGCAGATCCTGCGGATCCGCTTATACCGCTTCTCTGACATCTCCGGCGGCATATAATCCTCCGGATGCTTCATCACACAGTGCACAGTAGCCCCGAATCTCCCGAAGGATCTGGATGCCGTATATTCGATGCCGTATATGGTGAATTCCGGAAGAAGCCCCTCCTTTGTGATCACCAGGTCAAGATGATTCTGCTCTGCATATTTACAGAGCTCCATCGTAAACTCCTCCGGCGTCATACACATCGTATCCGGCTTAAAGTCGAAAGACCTCCGCGCCTCCGAAATCGTAACATTTTTATAGTCCTCTATAAATTTCGCAAATACAGCGCCTTTCTTCTCTTCCTCTTCCATCTGATTGAGATACTGATCGACATCCATCTCTTTTAAGCTGGATTCATGTATCTTTCTGCAGAACCTGCAGCACGCTTTCAGTTTCTCGGCCTCTGCTTCCAGCCGCCGCTCCTGTTCGGCAAGCGCCGGCTGAAGCTGCGTCTCCCCGTCCAGGAGACGGCGGATCTCTTCCACCGGCATCCCCAGTTTCCTCAGAAGGCGGATTTCTTTCAGCCTCAGGATATCTTCTTCTGTATATTCTCTGTAAGAATTATTTTTATTTCTCGCAGGATGCAGCAGTCCCTGTCTCTCATAGAAACGGATATTCTGTCTGCTTATGCCCGTTGCCTCTTCTGCTTCCTTGATTCCCATAAGCCCTATCCTTCTCCTTTCCCCTCACACAGATGCTGATTTGCTGCCCACCGCCTGCAGAGACGGGAGCCGCCGCCCATCTGATCTATGTTCTTATACTCTTTTTATAAAGGTTATACAGGGTATAATGTCAATCCTCTAAGGAGAAGTATAGATGATTTTTTCTGTTTTCACAACAGGTGGATCTCTCTGAGATTCCGAAAGCTCAGGTTATGAATGGACAACCGTATACGGCTTTCTCTTAAAGACTTCCTTTGCCCTGGCGTCCACCTTTGCTTCCATCCCGGAATAGCTGCGTGCAAGATCCATTTTGATATGTTTCACTTTTCTTCTTTCTTTTCTCATACTTCTGCGCTCCCATCTTGCTATTTTCTGAAATTTTATTCGCATTAACGATAATGTAGCACAGAAATATAGTAAAACCATTAGAGAAAAATTAAATCCATGTAAGATAATGATTTTGTCTGACTGATCTCCGTCTGTTTTTAACCCCATACACGGTGAAATATCACGCCATCAACTCTTTATAATCTTCCGGAAGAAACCGGTGATAAGTAATATGGCATCCTTCTTCTTTGAAACAATAGATATACTGATCCGCTGCATCCCCCTCAAATCTGAGGAGATAATCAAATTCTCCGTTATGCACCTTCTCAAAATAAACTTTATCCGAGTATCTGCTGAACAGTTCCCGGATCTGATCGATCGTGCACCCGTGTCTTCTGACCAGTTCGATCAGTTCGCTGATAAATTCATGTTCTCCTGTCACGCTTCGGACGTACTCTGCGCCCTGTTCCGGGATCAGAAAGCAGAACCTGTCCCCCATATTGGAAATCTTAACCTCGCCCAGCCTGTCCCGGACAGCGACGGGAAATCCTTCCAGTATCCTGTTCATCTCATTCTCATCCGCCTCAGTACCGAAAAAATGATTCAGTGAATTCAGCGGATAGTACAGCCGTACTTTTTCCCTCATATAGCCGAGCTTGGCCTGCTGTTCTTTGATCACGTCACTGATATTCTTCTCCAGCCTGCTGAAGTCCATATGCAGCACCTCCTTATTGTTTTCACCGGCATATTGTTCTCTCCGTTCTTTCCGGAGGAACTTGCCGCCTTCTCGAAATACAGAGCGGGGAGCAAGATCTTTCGTCATGCTCCCCGCCCTCTTATGTATTATCTGTTCTTTTTCTTTCTATCTGTGCATTGAGAAGGAATCCTCATCGTAGTTGCTCAGGTTCGAATAGATTCCTCTGTCGTCTGCTTCCTTGATCAGTGCGTCTCTTGACTTCTTCGCCAGCTTCTGATCCTTGAAGGAGCTCGGTCCTCCGACGCATCCTCCGTCGCACGCCATACCTTCGATGAAGTCTTCCGGAAGTCTTCCGACCTTCATGAGCAGAAGCGCTTTCTTACACTCATCCGCTCCGTTTGCCTTGCAGACTTTGATGTCAATGTCATTTCCGGACTCTTTCAGGCTTTCCTGAACAGCCGCTGCGACTCCGCCGGAATTGCCGAATCTCTTGCCGAATACTGAAGATTCCTGATAAGTATTCTCCACCGGCTCAAGCGCAACTCCTTTTGCTCTCATCATTGCACGGATCTCGCTGTATGTCATGGCATAATCTGCATTTCCTTCGATCTTCTGGTCTACAACCTCGGATTTCTTCGCAATACATGGACCGATAAATACAGTCACTGCTTCCGGATCCTTTGCCTTGATCAGACGTGACACACCGCACATCGGAGAAACAGTTGTAGAGATCGCATCGCTGAGCTCAGGATAGTGTTTCCTTACCATATTGACAAATCCCGGACAGCAGGACGTCACTTTCTTCTTGCCCTCAGCGTATGCCTCACGCCACTCTTCTGCCTCGCTCTTCGCAGTCAGGTCTCCGCCAAGTCCTACTTCCACAAACTCTGTGAATCCCAGCTCTTTCATTGCCTTTCTCCAGCTTGCCATTGTGATATCCGGTCCAAACTGTCCTTCTGTCGCCGGAGCAAGCATCGCATAGACATGCTTTCCGGACTTGATCGCATTGATAACGTCCACGATCCATGTCTTAGAGCCGATCGCGCCGAACGGACAGCTGTGGATACATTTTCCGCAGCGGATACATTTCTCTTCATCGATCACAGAGATGCCGTACTCGTCGTAAGAAATCGCGTCCACCGGGCAGCTGAACTTACACGGTCTCTGAAGATGTGCGATGGCATTGTACGGACAGGCCTCTGCACATTTTCCGCATTCTTTACATTTTGAAGGATCGATATGTGAGCGGGTGCGTCCTGCCTCAATCGCGCCGAACTTACATGCATTGATACATGCCTTACCAATACAGTTCTGGCAGTTCTCCGTCACTGTATAGCTGGAGATCGGACAGTCCTCACATGCGGAGCTGATGACCTGGATCACATTGCCGTCATCCTTAAGCCCCGGAGCCTTTCCCTCTGCCAGACGGACACGCTGTCTGATGATCTCTCTCTCCTTGTAAATACAGCAGCGGAACTGAGCAGTCGGTCCCGGGATCAGTTTCATCGGGATCTCATCCTTACGCTCCTCCAGCTCTCCGGCGAAAGCCAGCCGCGCTACTTCCTCTAACACTGCATGTTTGATCTTGATAACATTAGCGTCTGCGTACCTCAAAATTCTTCCCTCCATGATTCACATAATTTCACTCTTGCCATACCCTCTGATGCCTATTTTCCCTATCCCTAATGATATCATGTCAAAAAAAATTTGCCTAGAGATTTCCTTGTATTCTTTGCCGAACAATTCCCCATGCGGTGAAAAGATCATCAATAGCCGTTGCAAGCTGGCTTGCATAAGGCGGTTGGTGATCTTTTCATCATATGGCGAACGCCATACAGCGAGAAGAAGCTGCGCAGCAGCGGATTCGAGCTGCCGCATGGGGAACTGTCTCCCTCTGTTTCTGCAGTGAAAAGGCCATCAATTTCCACTGCAAGCTGGCTTGCATAAAGCGGTTGATGGGCTTTTCAACATATGGCGAACGCCATACAGCGAGAAGAAGCTGCGCAGCAGCGGATTCGAGCTGCCGCATGGCGAACGCCATGTCACTTTCCAAAATATCCCCGGATCTCCTCCATCCGCTTCACCTGCTCCACATGGAACGGACATCGCGAATCGCAGTGTCCGCAGGCGATACAGTCCGACGCAGTCTTCTCCAGGTTCATATAATGATCCTTCGCCAGCACATCCCCTGCCTGCGCCAGATCATAGTATTTATTGATCAGTCCCACGTCCAGCCCGGCAGGACATGGCTGGCAGTGATTGCAGTAGACACAGATTCCTTCTGCATCCTGCGGCGCAAAAGTCCCGAGGACTGAATAGTCCTTTTCCTCCGGCGCTGCATCAAGGAATCCCAGGATACGCTTTAAATCTTCCCGCCCCCGGACGCCCGGCAGTACGGTCACAACTCCCGGTTTATCCAGGGCATACTGGATACACTGGTATTCTGTCAGCGCCTGCTTAAAGGGTGAGGTTTTCGCATTTAACAGCTGGCCGGCACTGAACGCTTTCATAACGGAGATTCCCACACCTTCAGCCTCACATCTGCGGTAAAGCGCGGTTCTCTCATCCACGCTTCCGATGGCATATTCTCCATGACGGTAGTCATACGCCGGATTGATACTGAACATGAGCATGTCGATCAGTCCCATATCGAGCACCTTTTCCACGATCTCCGGCGTGTGGGAGGAAAGGCCGATGTGCCGGATCACACCGTCCGCTTTCAGTTCTTTCATATAATCCAGCGTTCCGCCTGAGATCACTTTCTCAAGGTCCGCCGCCTCATCGATACAGTGGATGAAACCAAAATCAATATAGTCCGTCTTCAGCATCTCAAGCTGCCAGTCCACCGATCTCTTTATCTTCTCCAGGTTCAGCGTCCAGCCGTAGGTCCCGGTTCTGTACTCAGCCCCGAAATGCACCTGAAAATACACCTTGTCCCTGCAGCCCTCAACCGCTCTTCCGAACGGAGCAAAAGGCACTGCATCTGCAGCCGCCATGTCAAAATAATTGATCCCGTTTTCCACCGCCATCGTGACGGCCGCTTCCGCTTCCTTCTCACCGGATGCGCCCATGGAGCTGTTTCCGAGCCCCAGGATACTGATCTGTTCACCGCCCTTCGGCAGTTTTCTGTATTCCATTCTATTTTCCTCCTAACCATTTTCCTCTCTGAAGACGAAGGAACAGAAGGATTCCCCTCACGCACAGCTCGACCGCCATGGCGATCCATGCTCCGGCAAGACCGATCCTTCCCACCAGGATCACAGATATCGTCAGCCTTACGCCCCACATGCTGATCAGATTCAGTATGCTTGGAATAAGAGTATCGCCCGCGCCTCTCAGTGCTCCCGAAGACACGATAGACGCCGCGTAAAAGGGTTCTGCGAACAGCTCGATCCGGAGAACACGCACGCCCAGCTCCCTCACCTGGGGATCCGGGGTCAGCATGGCGAATACCGCCGGACACAGGAAGTACATCACGATCCCGCACGCTGTCATGACAAGACATCCCAGAAGTACAGAAAGATCTGCGAAATTCTTCGCCAGCCTCTTTTTTCCCGCTCCCATGCTCTGGCCCACCAGTGTTGTGGCAGCCGTCCCGATCCCGTATCCCGGCATATAGCAGAGGCTCTCCGCGGTGACTGCAAAGGAATTGGCTGCGATTGCCACAGAGCCCAGCGGTGCAATGATCTTTGTTGATGCGATCTGGGCGCCGCAGAGGGCGATGTGCTCAAAGCTCATAGGCAGTCCGATCTTCACAGCGCGCACGAAGATCTGTTTCTCAGGCATCCAGGATTCTCCTCTTCGCATTTTCAGCGCCGGTGAACAGATGCACAGCCTCCATAACATCAGAACTGCAGTCAATACCTGTGCGAGCGCGGTTCCGATGGCTGCTCCGGCAACTCCATACCGGCTGATGAAGATCATATTGAAGACCACATCTTCCCCGCACATACAGGCGTTCAGCAGTCCCGGCGTCTTCATATCTCCGCTGCACTGGAGCATAGACCCTGCAAGACTGCTCAGCTGCACTGCCGGAAGTGAACACGCGTAGATAAAAAAGTATGCTGAGGCGTCCCTGCGGATCGCGCTCTCCGCTCCCAGCCAGCCCGGAAGTCGCCCGCTTACCGCGATTCCCGCACAAAGAAGGAGCAGAGAAAAGAGTACTGCAGCGAGGAGACCGCTTTTCACAATTTTTCTCGCCTGTCTTTCATTTCCCGCACCGATCTGATGTGCCGTCTGCACTGAGAAACCGACGGACAGCGCACTGCACAGGCCGCTCAGGAGCCAGGTGCTTGTCGATACCACGCCGATCGAAGCTGAAGCCAGTGCTCCGAGACCGCCCACCATAGCCGCATCGATATACTGCATGATGATGGACGAGATCTGCGCAAGGATCGCCGGGACACTGAGCTGCCACACGACAGACAGTTTTTCTTCGCGCGTCATTTCCTTATCCCTGCTGATCCGTTCGGCAATCCCCTTCTCGTTCTCTTCCATTTTCTGTTCTCCATCCTCTTTTTTCAGATCCTACTTTATCACCTCAGTGGAGGAACCACAAATACCTGTCTTTTATAGATACATATGCTTATTTTCTATAGTTCATCTGTATTACCTGACCGGCTCCCAGAAGTTCGATATCCTCCCGGTCATGTGTCACGCAGACCACGGTCTTTCCTGCCGCCTGTGTCCGGATATATCCGGCTGTCACTGCTTTCATCTCATCATCCAGCCCTTTCAGCGGCTCATCAAGGAACAGGATATCCCAGTCAGCACAGAGCGCCCGGAGCACAGCCGTTCTCCGGCGCATTCCCCCGGAGTATTCCCGCACCGGCTGGTCCATACATTCATACAGGCCAAGCTTCCTCAGACCCTCTTCGATCTCAGCCACATCCCGCCTGGGACAAACGAGACGGATATTCGTCTTCGCGCTCAGGCTGAAGCAGAGCCTGTCCTCCTGAAACACTGCGCTCTTCTTTTCCGGTATTCCTTCCACGCTGCCGCCGTCCGCCTTCTCCAGACCCATCAGGATCCGCAGGAGCGTTGTCTTCCCGCAGCCGGAAGGCCCCATGATACAGGTGGTCTTTCCCCACGGGATGACCGCATGGAAATCATCCAGCACTCTGTGCTCTCCATAAGATTTCTGCAGTCCGCTGATCCTTATCTCCATCTTATCTCATCCTTTCCACGCGCCTCACACCGAGGTCGATCAGTCTTAAAAAAATTCGTTCAAAGAGAACGCTGACCACGACGATCACAAGCGTCCACGCAAACAAATCCGGTGTATTCAGGTAGATCTTGGCATTGTACAGATTCTCTCCGATCATATTTTCCGGAAGCCCGATCACCTCCGCCGCGATGCCGGATTTCCAGCACAGTCCCAGAGCCAGCGAGCATCCCGCGCGGAAAAAGGGCAGGATCTGGGAAGCGTAAATATACCGGATCCTGAGAGTAATCGGCACTGCAAACAGATCCGCCATCTCCGTCAGGTTCCGATCCATGCTGCGGATGCCGTCCTTTACATTTGTATAGATCACAGGGAACACCATCAGCAAAGAGATGATCACCGACAGGTTCTCCGGCGAAACCCAGATCAGCACAAGAATGATAAAAGATGCTACCGGGACTGACTTGATCGTCTGTACGAAGGGTTCCAGAAGTTCGTCGATCCGCCGGGACGCCGCGGCAGCCGCGGCCAGCAGCACGCCGCTGATCATCCCCAGCAGGAATCCTGACAGGATCCTCAGGAAGGAACAGGCAAGAGACTGCCAGAAAGGCGCAGTCTGCACCAGCTCGAAAAGTCTCCTGATTACAGCAACAGGAGATACAAGCAGTATCTCCTGTCCGATCCACATGCTCGCGGCCTGCCAGACGATCAGCCAGACCGCGGCAGCCCAGAGCTTGATGTTTGATTTTTTTCTGTTACTGGATATAGTAGAAGTCATCACCCGGCAGTTCTCCTCCTATTGATTCCGGATTTGCGTCCTTCAGGACCGCAAGATAACCGGAAAGCTGTTCCTTCATATCCTCTCCTGTTATGCAGACGATGTTGCACTCCGGTATCGCCTTGACCGCCACATCCTCGGTAACGATGTCATAGTTTCCTACCAGCTTTGCTGCTTCTTCCACATTGTCATTGACATACTTCACAGAATCCGCATACCGGTCCATGAAGTCCTCCACAGCCTCCGGATTCTCCTCTGCGAACTCCTTTCTCACAACGACCACGCCTGTCAGCAGGCTGCTCTTCGTCTCCTCATTTTCCATCACTTTGTCCCACTCTTCTGTCAGGTCAAGAGCCACCTTAAGATTCGGATTCTTCGCCTGGGCAGTCGTCACAAAGGGCTGCGGGAGCATTGCGATTCCCTCCGGATCCTGGGCAAGCGCGCTGACACACTCAGAATGCTCGCTTTTCCACTCGATCGTCACGTCTGTTCCGGGTGTAAGTCCGTTCTTTTCAAGAATAAAGTTGAGTGCATATTCCGGAGTGGACCCTTTTCCGCTGGCGTAGATTGTCCTGCCTGCAAGATCTGAGACAGAATGTATGGAATCCCCGTTCTCCACGATATAGAGCACGCCCAGCGTGTTCACTGCCAGCACCTGGATCTGCCCCTCGGTCTTATTATAAAGGACCGACGCCAGATTTGCCGGGACCGCAGCGATGTCCGTTTCTCCCTGGATCAGTTTCGGCGTCACTTCATCCGCGGAAGCCGCGATCTCAAAACTATAGTTCTCTGTATCCACATTTCCAGAGTCCGCGTCATCCATAAGTTTTACCATTCCCATGGCTGTAGGTCCTTTCAGCGCCATTACATTGACATCCACAGGTTCTGCCTGGGTCTGCGTCCCGCTGTTCTCCTGCTTGTCTGTCTGATCCGCAGTGCCGTTTCCTGTGCTGCCGCATCCTGCGAGAAGCGCTGCTGTAAGCATGAACGCTGTGATAAGTGATATGATCTTTTTCATGTTATCTCCTCCTGTCATAGAACAGGCAGCCCCTGAAGATCGTACAGAACTGCCTGTACTGATATGGCTTCGCCATCCACAGGTATTTTAGCAGAGAGAGACAGACATGTCAAAAATCACCGTTTTTCTTCTCCCTGATGATATAGTCTATCTTATCGAGCAGCTTCTGCTCGCAATGGATCCTTTCCAACAGCTCTCCTCTCTTCTTCCTGAGCATCCGCACCTGGCGTTCCGCCCCGTCTTTTGTCCCGTCAAGTGCAAGATACTGCCGGATCTCCTCACAGGTAAAGCCGGCCTTTGTAAAAATGCAGATCATCCCCAGATCCCTGACTTCTGCCTCACTGAAGTCTGTCGTGCCGTCTCCCAGCCCTGTCCCGGTGATCAGCCCTTCGGCTTCATACTGCCTCAGCTTCTCAGCCGGAATACAGAATCTTTCTCCTATCTCCTTAATCGTCATGTTTTCTTTCCTTCCCTGCCGTTCCCGGCAATCCAGTTCTGCTTTCCTGTTTCCTTCTCATACATCTGCGGATAAAAAAAGAAGTACAGGCAGAGAAGCATCCGCTTCCCTTCTGTACTTTCATTCTAGGTTTTCCTTCTTCTGCTGTCCAATGCTTATCTTTTATGCGCCCTCATACTCTTCGAGCATATATCTGAATTCTTCCAGGAAACGTCCAGCCGCCCTTGAAAAGGGCTGAAACTTCTTCCACACGAGCACGGATGAAAGTTCCAGCGCCGGTGAAAGGGGACGAAATACAAGATTTTCTTTCTGGAAGCTGTCCATGGCGCCCTCAACGGTCATAAAGCAGATCTCCCCCGGATCCACCATGATCTGGGCATTGGTAATAATATTACATGTCGCAAATATATTCAGCTGTTCTGTATCCCCTCCCAGCCAGTTGGCGATCTCTTTCTGCATCGAGTTCCTGCTTGCTGTGATAATGGGGAACTTCCCTATATCCTCCCTCTCGATCACGTTCTTCTCCGCCAGAGGATGGTCCTTCTCCATGAACAGCCCCCATCGCTCCTTGACCGGGAGACGGATAAAATCATACTTTTCGATATCGATGGGTTCCAGCAGCAGGCCGAAGTCGCACAGTCCTTTGTCCAGACGCTCCTTTATAAAATCTGACGTATTAGAATAGATCTCATACTGTACCTTTGGATACTTTCCGCGAAATCTGACCATGGCATTCATGAGAAGCTCTGAAGACCGGAGCGCCCCCTCGCCGATGGATATCTTTCCTCCAACCTCTTCCGGCTCGGCGAATTCCGCCTCGATCCGGTCCACCAGTTCTGTGACTTCTTCCGCCCGGCGGCGGAGCATGATCCCTGCGTCCGTGAGCATAAGATGCCGGCCTCTCACAAAGAGCTGCACCCCAAGCTCCTCCTCAAGCTGGGAGATCTGTCGGCTCAGCGTTGGCTGGGTTATGTGGAGCACCTCCGCTGCCCTGGATATATTTTCCTCCCGGGCCACTGCGAGGAAATATTTCAGCACACGAATTTCCATACGCTCTTTCCTTTCTATCTCTCCGGAATCGTCCGGACAAAATCTACCAGTTCCTTCAGGCTTCCCATGTAGTCCGTCCTGATCGGAAGACCTTTCCTGTTCTCCATCGTATCTGTCACAAGATATGTCTTTACCCCAAGATCACGGACGACCAGGTCTTCCTCAACGTCATTTCCAACCATCAGGCATTCTGCCGGGTCCAGTGACAGCTCGTCAAGAACTGTCCGGAAATACTCAATGTTCGGCTTGCAGTAGGAGTAATCCTCATACGTGGTGATCAGTCCGAAATCGTCCGCGTCAAGTCCTGCCCAGCGGATCCGGTTCATGGTCGCACAGCGCGGGAACACCGGGTTCGTGGCAAGAAATGTGCCGAGCCCCCTATTCTTTGCTTCTTTGACCGCCGCATCGGCAAAAGGCGACGGGCTGGTCGCCTGAACCGCCTGGTTGAAGTCCGTATCATAGAATCTTACCGCCAGCGCCTCTGACTCTTCAATCGAAGTCGGAAGGCTCTCTTCCATAAAGCTCCAGAACGCCTCCCGATTCGTCCTGCTGCCGTCGTTCTTTACCATCGCCTCATAGCCCTTCCACACTGAGCTGATGAATGATTTCGGCTCCACCTTGATCCCGGCTAAGATATAGGCCTTTGCCAGAAGCGGCATGTAGAATCTGACAAATTCATCCTGGACCATGGGAAGCAGCGTCCCATCCAGATCAAACAAAATATTTTTTATGCTCATCTTCTTATCACCCTGCTGTCTGTAGATTGTCTTTGATTTTCAACAAGTATGATTATAGCATACGTCCATAGCCGGGTAAAATATATTTTATATGCCGCTCCACTCTGAACAGATCTCCGGTCACCTTCGGTTCGTGCGCCGTATTCCCCGACTTCCGGTCTGCACATCTGTAATTCGGATAATGATAAACAGCGCCGCTGCCATCGTCAGAACCGCTGTCTCTGTCCCTCCGGCCGCTGCATCTGCGCTGCCGCTCTTACAGCTTTGAGATCACTTCCCACGCCTCGCTGTCGAATTCTCTGTCCTTATAGTAATACTTCTTATCCTCTTCCGTGATCTTCTTAATGACCCTGCACGGATTGCCGACCGCCACCGACCAGTCCGGGATATCCTTTGTCACAACGCTTCCCGCGCCGATCACCGTGTTGCTCCCGATGTGCACTCCGGGCATGATCACTGTATTCCCTCCGATCCAAACATTGTCGCCTATGGTAACACTGATCCCGTACTCATACATCGAATTTCTCGCCACCGGATGAAGCGGATGTCCCGCTGTATAGATCGCGACATTTGGCGCCATCTGGCAGTTGTCTCCGATCTTCACTTTCGCCACATCAATGATGGTGCAGTTATAATTGGCAAAAAAATTCTTTCCAACTTCAATGTGCGAACCATAATCGCAGTAGAACGGAGGATTGATAAATGCATCCTCAGATTTTCCCAGCAGTTCCTTCACGATCTTTCCGATCTCGTCAAAATCCGACCGGTCCACAGTGTTCAGCCGCTGAAGGATCCTGCGGCAGACCTTCTGTTCTTCCATCACGGCATCATCAGAAATATACGCCATCTCCCTGTCTCTTCTTTCAATATTGTTCATTCTTTTCTCCTCCTTTTCTCTTGCTTACAGTCCTACATTTCCACTGTTTATCCCTGCTTCGCACGTCTCCAGCGGAAGCCATTCGAGCACCTCCCGGATCGAGCGGTTCCAGAAGTCCCACTCATGCCCGCCGTCTCCTTCCACATAAGTAACGTCCACACCCTGTTTCTTCAGGAAATCACGAAACTCGCGGTTCGGACCAAGAAGAGAGTCCTGTCTCCCGCAGGTCAGATAGATCTTCGGGATGTCTTTTCCTTCCTCCTTCAGTCTCCTCACAAGCCATTTCGGGTTCTTGTCGCTCTCCGCAGCCTGCTCCAGATTCCCGAACACACTCTGCGCATAGGTTCTGGAATCGATGAAAGATGCTGTGTCATCCGTTCTCTCTGCAATATCGTCTATGAGCATTGCTCCGGACAACGATGCAATGCAGCCGAATGTCCCGCTGTATTTCAGTCCGTTCCGAAGCGCCCCGTATCCTCCCATGGACAATCCGCCGATATAGGTATCCTCCCGCTTTCTGGAGAGAGGGAACATCCTTCTTGTCATCTCCACGAGTTCTCTCCCGATGTACTCTCCATAGAAATTGTGTCCTTCCTTCTGGTCCACATAGAACATATTGTCCCCCGACGGCATCACTACCGCCAGGCTCCGCTCTTCTGCCCACCTCTGGATGTTCGTCCCTGATACCCAGTCCGTATAATTGCCGAAAATACCATGCAGAAGATAAAGCGTCTTAAAAGGCTTCTCTTTCCGCACCGTACTTCCGGGGACTCCCATCTTATCTACCGGCAGGATCACCTGCACCGGCACGGTCCTCATCAATGCCTCCGATAAAAAATTCACCTGGATCAGCGCCATACTCTTGTCCTCCTGTTTTTCATACCATAAAGCAGAATTCAGCTCTGCCTCCTGTATTCCCGGAGGCTCTGATCCTCTGCCAATATCATTTTATCTCCCCAGTCATATGATTACAAGAGACTTTCTCTGTATCGGGCGCCTCTGCCGCCCCACGGCGTCCGCTCCCTGTCTCACAAGGGCGCAGCTCCTATCTGGTAAGATCCCTTACCCATCTGTGCTTCCTGTAATGCCTGTACACAGCCGGCAGCTTGATCAGCTCATCCAGGTTCAGCAGAAAGTATACAGTCAGGACCGGCAGCCGAAGGACAAACGCCGCTGTCAGTCCCACCGGGATGATCACCGCCCACATGACGACCGTATCGCAGAAAAAGCCGAACTTCGTATCCCCTCCTGCGCAGAAGATCCCTGCGACCACTGTCGAATTGAGCGACTTTCCGACCTTGCCAAGCACATAATGACATGATAGTATTTTGAAAAAGAGAATTCTATCACGATTTTCTCTATATATTATAAAAATCGTATCAATTATCATATTTTTATCCCAGATCACGGCGTTCCCGGATCCGGACGCCGTCCCGGTCTGTCCTGCGCGCTGCGGATCTTTATAGAGAATCTTTATAGAATTTCACGAAAGGGGCAGCACCATGGCTAAGACAAAGCATGATCTCATGAAGGACGCCTCAGAGATCGTCCACTATGACTCAGCGGGGATCCCGCTCTATGTAAAATCTGACGCCCTCTCCGAGTATCCCGGAATGCGCGCCCTCTGCCACTGGCATGATGACCTGGAGTTTATCCGCATCAGAGAGGGTGAGATGTACTACAAAATCGGCAGCCGGACTGTCCTTCTGAAGGAGGGCGACTGCCTGATCGTCAACTCACGCCAGATGCACTACGGGTACTCCTGGGACAGAAAGGAATGCCGCTTCCTGTGCATCCTTGTTCATCCCCGGCTCTTTTCCGCTAACCGAACCCTTTACGACCGTTACATCCGCCCTTTTATTAAAAATGAACAGGCCGGCTTTCTCTATTTTCCTGCTTCGGCAGACGCCGGTATGGAGGACAGCGCGGAAATATCCGGCGAAATTTCCTCTCTGCTGGAACAGGCGGTCCGGCTCCGCGAGAGACAAAGCCCCGGCTATGAACTCGAGATCATCGGGCTCATGCATCTCCTTCTTGGGCGCCTCATCTCCCGCGGACTTCTCTGTCCTTCCGCAGACCCGGCGTCCCCACTCTCCC
The DNA here is from genome assembly GCA_904419285.1 of Lachnospiraceae bacterium UBA1818. Classification (GTDB taxonomy): domain Bacteria; phylum Bacillota; class Clostridia; order Lachnospirales; family Lachnospiraceae; genus Mediterraneibacter; species Mediterraneibacter caccogallinarum. Next base: position 23,165 of record CAJFQZ010000023.1, on the reverse strand, counting down.
GGCCGGATCCGGACGGCGCTGCCCAGCGTGCCATGGTCTCCTATATCTTCCAGAATTATTCAGTCAGGATCACCCTGGACGATATCGCCGCCGCAGGACATGTCAGCCGGAGCAAATGCTGCCGGATCTTCCGGGACTGTCTGCAGCAGACTCCCATTGATTTCCTCAATCAGTACCGGCTCCAGGTCAGCCGGCGTCTGCTGCTGGAGGACGGACTCAGTGTGACAGAGGCGGCGACAGCCTGCGGATTCGGGCATCTCAGCTATTTTTCCAAGCTGTTCCGTGAAAGCTTTGGATGTACGCCGAAAGAATGCAGAAAAAGCGCTCAGATCCAGTCGGAATAAAACAGAGCAGAATTTAGAAATTTTTCTAAACGCTTATTGACTTTCTGTTATCCCTGTGCTGTCTCTGGTCACAAACGGGATTGTCTACCTCACTGCCATGGGCGCGGACATTGACGTATTCGTGATCTGCTTTGTCCTTATAGGAATCGTTTTTATCGTGTTTGGCAATTATATGCCCAACCTTCAGCAGAACTATACCGTGGGCATAAAGATGCCCTGGACGCTGAACAGCACAGAGAACTGGAACCGCACACACCGGCTGGGCGGCAGGCTTTTTATCGTCGGCGGTATCCTGATGATCCTCGGCGGATTCAGCGGCGGCGTTCTCGGAGAGGAAGGCTCCCTCATTCTTGTGTTCGGGATCATTCTCTTATGCGCTGTGATTCCGTGTATCTATTCCTTCTGGCTGTTCCGCAGAGGGATCTGAAGCCTTCAAAATGAGAACTGCATACCAGATACAGCGCACCATGGATCAGCGACTCACTGCCATAGAAAAACGGCCCTGGCATCAGGACCGTTTTTCTAGTCTATTTTCCTTTTTTCATCTCATTTTTCTCATAATCCTTCAAGGACGCGAGTGCTTTCGGCGCCAGCGGGATCAGTGCGATCATATTGAACACTGTCATCAGTCCCACGCCCAGATCTCCCAGATCCCAGACAAACTGATATGCGGCAAGTCCTCCGACAAAAAGCATAACGAGAGCCAGCACTTTATACAGCGTCTGGGATGTCCAGTTATCCCCGAAGAGGTATGCCACATTCGGTCTTGCGTAGAACAGGATACCCAGGAATGTAGAGAAACTGAACAGAAAGAGGATCACTGCAATGAATATCACGCCGAACTCCCCGAGATGGTACTGCATGGCGGTCTGGAGAAGATCCATTCCTTCCAGCCCCTTTGTCATGCTCTCCGGCGTCAGCAGCATGATCATGGCAGAACAGCTGCAGATCACAAGCGTGTCGATAAAGACGCCCAGCGCCTGGAGCAGTCCTTCCTTTGCAGGATGGCTGATGTCCGCTGCCGCCGCGGCGCAGGGTGCGGAACCTGAACCTGCCTCATTGGAAAAGAGGCCTCTCTTCGCACCGTTCATGATCACTGCTCCGATGCCGCCTCCCACGACCTGACGGAAACCGAACGCCTCCGAAAAGATCCGCTCAAAGACCGCCGGAAGCTGTCCTGCATTCTTCACAATGATAAAGATCGTGATAAAAAAGTAACACGCCGCCATGATCGGCACCATAATATCCAGCACTTTCACCGTGGCATTCTTTCTGAGAACGATGACTGCAGCGATCACTACCAGCACGACCGTTGAATAGATCGGCGGCACATGAAATGCGTTCTCAAAGGATGAGGAGATCGAATTTCCGATTACCTGGCTGATCCCGCACCAGCAGATCAGTCCGGACAGTGCAAAAAGCACCGCTATAACAGAGTGCTTCCGCAGACTGTTCTTTTTGATGAACAGATGGTGGATATAGTATGCCGGACCTCCCCGGAAACCGCCGTAGAGCGGATCTTTCTCCTTATAGATCTGCGCCAGCGTGGCTTCGATGAAAGCTGTGGAGGAACCGACCAGTGCGATCACCCACATCCAGAACACGGCTCCCGCGCCGCCGGCGGAGATCGCGGCGACCACGCCCACCAGATTGCCCATGCCCACGCGGCAGGCGGTTGAGACAATCAGCGCCTGCACCCCGGAGATTCCCTCCCGCTCTGTCTTCTTATTATTTTCCAGTGTCACCTTGATCATCTCCGGGAACATCCGGAACGGAAGGAACCTCGTCCGTATCGTAAAGTAGATCCCCGCCGGGACCAGGATCAGCACCAGGAGGGAAAGCCCGAGGCTGCTCCCGCCGGGCAGCGGGATGCTGATGATATCTCCCCAGAGTATATTATAGACAGCTCGAAAGATCGCCATATATTTATCCTCTCATTTCTTTTGATGACCGGCAGTTCCCCTTCTGTACAGCAGCGCGTCTGTCTGCGCTCTCTGACCTTTGGAACAATACCGCTGTCTGTCCAGTATATAACAAAACCAGGAGGATGTAAAACAATTTATTGCATTACAGCATTTATCTGTTACAGCATTTATCCATCAAAGTATCTGCGAGATTACTTTCCACGAATCCCCTGACTCCGCTCCAGCCGTACTCCTGATATTCTCTGAACATTTCTTCCACAGAAAAACGGCAGTATGCCTGCAGGTCCTCCCCTCCGCTGCTCTTCAGGACCGCAAAATCTCCCTGCAGCCTGTCCGTTCCAAGATGATAATACTTTACATTCGTATCGCGGACAAACTCTGCATCTCCCTTGCGCACCGCGGTAAATCCTTTCGGGAAAAAGCGGTATCTGACTTCTTCTTTGCCTTCCCTGACACTCTTGCGGAATCTGTTTTCATTTCGTCTGAAATAAGTGTCAAGCTGCGAACAAAACGCCCTGTAGTTCAAATCATTTTCCATACACTGTCCTTTCCTGCCGGGCGTCTGCGTAAAGGAACCGATCAGCGCAGCAGAAAACCAATTCCCGGCATCCCATATTATTTTATTGCATGTATCAATCCGGAAGCTTTCCCGAAACGGGACCGATTCAAGATATCGATAGAGAAGAGACATATCCAAAACAGATATGCGGTCATGAAATACAGAATTCCATGAGACAAACAGTTCCTTCCTCTGCAGAACTATTTTCTGTGTTCTTTAACTTTAGCTTTTTTCAGAGGATCCGTCAACGAAAAGGGCATAGAAAAACTGCACAAAATCTGCAGTGAAATTTTGTGCAGTCCGTTTTTTTCTATTTTGCCGGCTTTGTATCAAATCTTGTCACGATCATATGTACAATATATGGAATCAGGATCACCGGTATCGCCAGATATGCGATCCCGCTGTAAGCCTTCTGGATCAGGGTCAGCAGCCCGAACTGTGCGATCCCGAAATCCACAAGACAGCATAAGAGCGCCGCAGCGATCTCTTTCTTTGTAACTTTGAAGCCCGCCGTGCTCTCTCCGGCTGTCTTCCGGCCTGCATCCGTCTCTTTCTTCTGTTCCACGGATGTCTCTCTTCCTGACTCCTTGCAGATGCGCTTTACCATGGCGGCCACCATATTGACCGCTGTCGAGACCGCGCCAAGAATGATCAGGATTGAGATCAGCGGCGTCATAAAGGAAGCGCCCACACCGTTCTGCACCATGAACAGTGTCGGAATACTCTGCTGAGCTGCATCCGGGCTTGTATAGATCGTCATCAATCCCAGCACGACCATGACCATCATAAGAGAATTGACTGCGAATCCGACTCCCATGCTCTTCACCGCATCACCAGGTTTTTCAAAAGACCTGGCGTGCTGGACAAACACTGCAATGTTGGACAGCTGAAATGTTCCGTACAGAAACGCGGAGTACAGCGCATCACCGAACGGGAGTTTCGCCGCTGTCATACTATCCACTGCATCTGCGATCCCGGAAAAGTTCGAGACAATGTTCGGGATATAGACGATCAGCAGTCCTGCAATGATACAGATGGACAGAACAGACGCCACCTTCCGCACCAGGTCGGTCCCGAAGATCGCCACGACAAAAATGAACACGCCGATCAGGAAGGTGCACAGCAGGTACGGAAGCCCTGTCAGTTCACTCAGCGTGGCCCCGCCTGTGGCGAAAGCGACGGCAGGCGCCACACACATCACGCAGATATACAGCACCTCGAAGAGGTTTGAAAAGACCGGTGCGAACCTTCCGTAAAATGCATTATTATAGGAACGGTAATCATACACTTCATGCTTTCTCGCGAAACGCAGACTGTATGCAAAGAAAACAGTATTGTACAGCATCGCCAGCACCGGCATGATCAGACACCATATGCCGTATCTCACAAAATAACTGTAAATCTGTGCTCCGGAGGCAAAGCCGCCCCCAAAATGAGTCGTAAACCACACAAATGCCACACCGAGTATGACGGCGCCGGTCTTATTTTTCTTCATCGTCTTTTCTCACTCTCTCCTTCAGCCTGTTCATTGCGTCTTCCAGCATCTCTCTTGTCACCTTGTACGGATAGTGCGCCACATCCGACATATCCGGAATGCGGTCCATGCACTCCTCCCACTGCTCCTCCGTGATCTCGATATCACTTAAGGAGACCGGAAGCGCAATGGCTTTATTCAGCTCATAGATCTTCTCAAACTCCTCATGCTGCTGATCCACAAGAAGCGCCAGGAGGACGCCGAATCCAACCACCTCGCCGTGCAGATGCCTTTCCTCGATCACCGGATAAGAGGTCATGGCATAGAAGACGGCATGGGCCAGTCCGCTGTTGTAGTCCGGAGTAAAATCCTTTGTCAGAAAGATCGACGCGATCCCTGTTGTGACGACGATGGCAAGGACGACCTGTTCCACGTCATAGGTGCAGAGCCCCTTCTTATGATCTTCATATGCTTTCGGTCCATACTCGATCAGCGGATCCCTGCACATGCGGCTGACAGCCACGCCCAGAGCGGTAAAGTGCTCCAGCCGTTCATCCCTGGACGAGATCGTCGCCTCATAATATTTTGCATAAGTATCCCCGATTCCTGCCCACATATACTGGCTCGGCGCCTTCGCAATGATCTCTGTATCAATGAACGAATGCATGACCGGGCGCACAAAGAAATGGGGCTTCAGGAATGTTCCGTCCTCATTGTACATAATCGAGACAGAGGTACATGCAGAACAGTTGGAGGCGATCGTCGGAAAGGCAAAGACCGGCTTGTCATCCGTAATACAGAGACACTTCACCGTATCCAGCGCTTTGCCTCCTCCTACGCCGAACACCATGTCCGCCTCCTGATAAAGCGGCATTCGGCGCAGTTTCTCAACTGTCGCGTAAGTACAGTTTTCTCCGTAAATCTCCTTTCCGATGATTTCAAGGCCGGTCTGCTTTACATAAGATTCAATCTTGTCATAGGCGGCTGCAAGGGCTTTCCTTCCGCCGATCACAAGGATCTTCCTCCCATAAGATTCACACACCGGGCCGATCTTGTCATAGATCTTATCCCCGATAGAATAATTCGGCAGGTGTACTTCGTAGTTCTCAAGTTTCATATTCTGTATCTCCTTTCATCTGCACGTCATTTCTCACCGATCGTTCCAAAAAGCAGCTTTCATAATCACAGCCGGTCGCCAGATCCCGCACAGGACCGGACTTTGCTCATCCCAAACATAAAAAAGCTCCTGTCCCGCGCAATTAAACTATTGCAGGGACAAGAGCTGTTATCCATACTCCTGCGGTGCCACCCGGCTTGATGCTGTACTGCATCCTCTCATGCATACCGACATATGCGTTCTTTGATAACGGAGTTCATTCTCCGGCTCGCCTACTGTACTTTCAACTCGCCCTCAAAAGCCCATTCGCTCCAGTCCTCTCATACCGCGTTTCCACCGCCCGCAGCTCTCTGTAACGGATCGCTGAAGTTACTTGCTCTTTCTCACTGGTTTGGTAACACTTTATCACTCGAAAGCGAAAATGTCAACATTTTCCCATTCGCGATTAGGTGTGAACAGTTACCGCCGGCACATTTTCTCTTCCCGCCGACTTTTACTCTGACGCTCCATGGAGCAGACGAGTTTCGTCCAGATCATACTCCTGCAGGACCTCCTTCCGTATCCGGCTGTCATCATATGTTTTATAATAGTAAGTTCCTGTCTGCGCATTCACACAGCAGGAATAGGTTGTAAGATCATATTTCCCTTCCCCCGTAATCACAGTTCCTCTCACCATTGTCACGCCGTCCAGAATATGGAAAAACTGTGACACACTCGACGCCTCATCCGCCGGAGCCGCCGAGTTCCATTTCAGGAAAGCCGCTCTCACAAACCGTGAAACAGACGATGCGTCTCCCGGCAGTCCGACCGCTCCCATCCCCTGAGAGCGGGGTTTCAGATCCAGTCTGTCCGAAAAACGGTTCTCCGGACTCTCCGCCGTCAGATTAAGATAATTATCCATATTCATCCTGTGGTAGTCAAAAGGCGGATTGTTCGTCAGCACCCCAAATGGATTCTCATAAACCTTAAGCCCTTCTCTGACCGCCTCCAGCACAACGCACCTCTCCCGATCAGCCAGCATCCAGTGAAGCGGCGCCGGCTGCATCTGCTTAGAAAATGCCAGATCCACGATCCGCATCTTTTCCAGAGATTCCTCTGCTTCCGCAACAGACGCATACTTTCCCAGCAGCCACGGGATCACCTCATAGGACGCCAGCTCCAGCCCATCAGTTCCCGCTTCCTGATAGTATGCGTTTCCGGGAAAGTTCAGCCCTGCCATGCACAGCCCCTTTTCATTGACTGCCTCCGCATAGAGCGGGAACCGGTCCTGCTCCGCCGCCATGCCGATCATGGCATAGTGGCGCTCCATCCTGCCTGCCCTGCGGAAATACAGCGTAAAATTTCTCGGAGTGACTGTAACCGTCTCGCCGAAAGAACCGTCCAGATCCAGGTTGCGTCCGAAATAAAAACTGCCGTTGTCATAGGTGATGCAGGTGCACATGATGAGTCCTCCGTTTTCTTTTCTGTCATCAGGGATCAATGATTAGTATGACTGTCCGGACTCCTTCTTATTCCTGTTGCCCCTTCGTTTCTGCTTCTTATTTCTGTTCCTGCTTCTTATTCCTGCTCTTCTCATCCCGGCGGTACTCCAAGATATCGCCCGGCTGGCAGTCCAGCGTCTCGCAGATCGCCTCCAGCGTAGAAAACCGGATGGCGCTGATCTTCCCGGTCTTGATCTTAGATAAATTAACATTTGAAACCCCGACCTTTTCCGAAAGCTCCTTCAACGACATCTTTCGGTCAGCCATTACACGATCCAATCGTAATATAATCGCCATACTCTCACCTACAGTACTTCATCCAATTCATTCTGCATGGAAAATCCCTCTTTAATGATCCCCGCAAATATGAGAAGGAGAATCCCGATCATTAAGATCCACCATCTTTGCCACATTGGTTTTCTGATATGGCCGGATCTCATCCAGGATCTCTTTGCGAATCACCTCATCACTGATTTCTCCATCCAGATCATAAAGTTTGCCGTGGATACATTTCCGTTCTTTCTTCCGTAGCAGGTACTCTCCGAAAGCGATCTCATCAATCTGCTTCCCGTCAAACCAGTCCGAAGCATCAGGAAGCTGTACATTATATGCCTCACCCAACAACTGTTTCAGAGCTTCCAGCTGTTCCGGTTTCAGGCTCTTGAAGTCTTCCTGCATACCCGAGGATCTCCTTTCCGGCGGACAGCAGAAGTTCCACCCGTTCTTCCAGAGGAGCATACAACAGAATATCCATCAGATACTCCACTCTGGGAATCCGATCCAGCGCTTCACAAAACCTGAGATCCCAGTCCGCATCCGGTTCTCCCGGGGCATACTGTTTTTTCCAAAACAAAAGATGTTCCCAATACTGCCCAAGTATAGAAAAGCACCGTCTTTCCAGTTTTTTATAGTTCTGTTCCAATGGCGCTGCTTTTACCTTCTTTTTTCGTTTTCCCCGGTCTGGCGGCCGCTGCTTCTCATACCGGATCCCGAAATCTTCTGCCAGTTTCATGGCTACTTCACGGACAGACAGGCTAAAATATCCCGCCACGAAATCAAGCACATCCCCGTCTGCCTGATACCCGAAACAATGAAATCTCTGATCCAGCTTCATGCTGGGATGCCGGTCATGATGGAACGGACAGAGTGCCATTCCCCTGCCTGTCACTTTGATCCCGTAATATTCCGCCGCCTGCCTGGTGGTCACTGTGCTTTTGACTGCTTCATACACATTCATCTCCTATCCCTTCCTTTCACTTTGCAACAGTCTTTGAAGGGAATTATTCCTATCCCTTCATATATAGAAATGAAATCGGTCAATTTTACAGGGTGAAATTATAAAAAGGATTTTATTTTAATGACTTTTCAAAGAATCTCACATCTGACAATTGGATATTTTTCCCTTCACTATTCATACAGAAAAGAGAGATTTATACAATACGTGTTGATTATTTTGGACATAAAAAAAGTCCTCAGGTTTTCTTTACCTGAAGACTGTAAACATTATTTTTATTCTTTCCAGTATCTTCTGATCAATCGTTCCTTTGCTTTCCCGACAGGATTCATCGTATGTAAATGTATTTTATAGAAAAGTCCATGTTCTGCCAACCAATCAAGCAGCTTAATCCCGTCTCCACCATCTCTCGCATATTCGCCCAGATCGTGATCGCAGTCTATCAATTCTATTTTATCGTTCGTATTACTTATAACACCTATTACCTCATTAACGCTCCGGCACCACACATATCCATCCGGTGCCGGCCGAATATCATCCAACCAGATTTTCATATACTTACACCTCTCACAGCAAGGATTTTTTCTTCCAACGATTGCCCGGTTTCTCTCCAATCCAGCCACTTCCAAAAAATGGCCGGATTCTCTTTTAGCATCTCCGCAGCTTTTAAAAGGGCCGGATCACAACAGGTATCCACCACTTTAATCCGATCAAGCGGGGCATAAGGAAACGGTATATAATCCGTAAACCATCCGCACAGATTCGTAATGTCCAGCCCCTTTCTGTCTTCTGAAATATAAAGACATGGATGCTCCCGTTTATAAAATCCATACTCCTTTTTCGTCCATTCAAAATGCTCTCTGTCCGATACTGTCTCTGCGCAATATACTGCATAAAATGGTTTCCCGAACGGATTTGCATCCACATACAGGATATCTCCCGGATGATATGGCAGCACAACATTCATCGGATTTTTCAGTTGCCTCGCACGCCCCAGGATAAACTTCTGTTCCTCCGTAAAACATTCCTCATAATTTAAATCCCGAAATGTCCTGCGTTCAAAATCATACGGATATCCCTCAACGCCCAATATTTCCAGTTTCAAGGAATATATTACCGCGTACTGCTCATAAAAGCGATCCCTGCATCTAAAATATTTTGTTACTTCCCAGTAGAATTTGTTTTCTGCCGGTTCATCAAAATCCTTATTACCCAGCAGTTCTTCCGACTCTTCCTCCATAAATTGCCAGAGATACGGACGCAGTCTCGCAAAAGGCCGTGGTCCCGCTGAGGAACAATCGGCATACAGACAGTCCTCATCATCCCGGTATCGGAGTCTTACGCCTAAAAATGAACCCGGCTGAACATCTCCCATATACTTTTCTTTTTCCGGAAACGAATCCATATCACTGAGAGCTGCCTGTTTCATCTGTTCAAGAAGAGTAAGGTATTCTTCCAGTGTGATATTCTGTATTTTCTTAAAAACACTCATCTTTCTCATCCTGTCAACGTCTTCCTTCAGCTTTCCATCCCGCATCAAGATAACATTTATAATGTCTGCTGTAATCAAATTTTATGCAGGGATACTCTGAAAGCCGATAAATCTCCATAATATCTTTTATGTAGTCTTCTCCAATATTCGGATTCATATATACAACTGCACTCAACGATCCAAAAAACTCCTTTTACTGGTTTCATAGAACTTCTCTAATGCCTCCAACACTTTATGATATACGACCTGATTCGGATAATATCTGTAATCCGCAAAAACTGAGATCCCATTTTTGTAGAAATGCTCCAGTATCGCAGCTGCACACCCGGAACTTCTGCTTTCCCCGTACTCGCACTGACAGATAATATCATATCCATCCGCTTTCGCAGAATAGATAAATTCTGCCAATGCGTCTGCCTCTGGAAAATATGTCTCATAAGTCAGACCATACTCCGGGAGAACAGACAGATCAATGTCATGCAGGGAAACTTGGAATAATCGGTCTGTTTTTTCTTTATAATCAACCGGTCTGTAATCTTCAGCAATAAAGCGTGATGTCTCAGGATCATAGAAACTGATGACTGCTGTTTTCTCCGGGAAACCTTCCCGGAGCAATTCTTCGATTTGACGTCTGCTGAAAATCTTTATTTTCATCCTTCACTTAATCCTCCAGAAATATTCTAAAGTAGTCATATATGGTGAAAATTACTCTGTTACATATCTTCAAAAACGGGATTCCGCTCCTGACATTTTCTCTTAAATTTTTCTCTCTGGTATCTGTAAAGCTTCAAATTCCGACCGCTATATTCAGAAAGAAATGCAAGCAGCCATTTATCATCCATATCAGCCCGATTCCAATCACTGATTTTTCTTGTATCTTCCATCCAATCTTTAAATTCTCGAAAAAATGCTGTAAAAGGCATTTCCGGATATTTTTCACTCAGTTCAGTAATTAACCCGGCTATTTCTTTTATCCGGCTTTCACTCTGATATTCGCTTTTAACCGGCGTATACCTGAATTCCTCCAAAAATATTCCTCCAACCTTTTCTTTTATATCCTCTTCCTCATCCAAACCTGATTTTATCAGTCTGCTCGCTTCGGTAAGACACTTGTATCTGCATTCCTCTACTATCCGCACTTTATAGCAAAGCGGAATCGCATCTCGATACCTTAGTTCTATCTCTCGTTTTGGATAAGATCGCGGGGCAAGATCATATTGTAAGCAGCGGGTCACGCTTTCTGCATTTTCTATGTACAAAAGGCGTTTTCCACAGTCCACTGCATAGAAAGGACTTTCATAGGGACTGCCATCCACATACAGAATATCGCCTTTCTGATACAGTTCTTCAGAAAATACTCCCGCTATCCCTCGAAAAAACAACGACAGATTATCTGAAATGATTTTTTCTGATTTTGACAGTTCGTAACCTTCGTATTGGAATCCTGTATAATATCCTGTCGGATCATCGATCGCAATAACTTCCCCTTTCAAAGAAAAATCCGCACTATAAAGGATTGTCATTCTTCCATTAATTTCAACATATTTTGTAACACTAATATAAAACTTGCGGTATATTTCTTCTTCTGAGTATGTCTCCAATCGATAGGCATAACGATTTGTTTCCCTGATATCTACTCCCGTCCGCTCTTTTTCCATAAAACGTTCTTTCAGACATTCACATTGCTCCCGGATCCATTCTGTAACATCCGGTTTAAACCTACGAAAAAGCATATCCATATATGGACCGAAATCATACAGGCAATAGAGATCAAACTGATCCTCATCATCTCTGCACCAGATACGTGCCTTCAAAATCGTTCTGGTCGGATCTATGAAAGTCAGATCTTCTATAACCGCATCCTTTACCTTCTTTACAAGTACATCAAATGTTTCCTTCTCCATCTTCATATCTCTTGTCTCCCAGACATTTTTTTACCATCCCCAATGCTTCCAGACTCTCTTTGGTATATATTTCTTCCATCCATTTTCTCAACTTCCGGCACTGTTCCTCCTGTATGAAGAGACGAACCGCATTACAGACAAGCTCTATATCTGCCCGCTTCTGACGGTCAGACAGAATTCCTCCGGCAACTACAGACAAGATCTTTGTCTCTCCCTCCAGGGGTTTCTCATATCTTTCCAGATCCAGATAGGAACAAAAAACTTCTGAATAAAGATGATCTTCCCCTGTCCTGTCAGCCGACAGATAATATGCGTAATAATTCATGTCCGAGGTGTCGCCATGTCTCTGGTAATGTTCCAGTCTTTTTTCTGCATTTTTTACAAATGAGTCGTCTCCTGAAAATCCATTTCTTAAGAGTTCTTCCCGTCCCCACGTGGATATATCCTGCAGGACAATTGGAGTGTCGGGAGCCTTTTGATCAATCAGGATATCTCCCCTGTGAAACGGTGTGGGAAAAGGGAACCACATTCCCTCAAATGTAATTCCCCCAGCGAAAGGACATTTAATTGCCGATCTGTCTCAATCCACAGTTCCTTTTTCTGTTTTGCCGCTCCATCAGCAAAGTAATGTTTTGTAATTCGGATCTTTTCTACATCGTCTTCCAGCCAGTTCTCTGTTAAATTTGAAACTGCTGTCTGGTAATCCGGAAAATATAAACCCAAATCAACCCAATCATTTTTTCCCAGTTCCATTTCGTAACATTCTATCGTATATACTGCTTTCTCCTGCTGATAAAACCCGGTCAGCATTTTCTTCTGCAGTGCCATGTAGTCTTTCAGAAACTGATGAAAACTTGGGAGCGCCTTCATATTAGGTCTCTCTTCCAGAGAACAATCCGGCATGGTGTTGATGATTTCCTGCCATGCATCAAACTTTTCTTTTAAGGGAACAATTCTGCTCATAAAAATCAGAAAAGCCGCCTCAGGAACCGTAAACTGGTACTGAAGTTCTCTTAAATGTCTGCGGATATCTTTTGAATTAATAAAACGGAAAATATTCATCTTTCGTCTCTCCTTTTTGTTGCATTCATATTTTTCCCTTTCTGTGCAATCAATATAACAGAACGCATGGGGCAAAATCAGGCCACCGCAAATGATATCGTATTTCCTGTAAAAACACAGTCTGAAACAAAAAGAAAGGAGCCACATCGATGATAGATTTTACAAAATTTGTCAATTCCAATGCCGTCCGTAATCATTTACAACAAATCCGCTATCAGCCAACCGCTCTGGAAGCCGCCTGGCTCGTCTGGCAGTGCGAAACGATCAGTTTAGAAGAAAAATATACCGCCTGGCAGGAGATTATCGACACTCTCCCGGATTGTTCCACTGACAGCCGTACAGCTTGGCTAAAAACATCGTATAAAGACAGTACACACGCTTTTCTGCAAGCATATATTGCACAGCAGAAAGAACTGACAGCCGCATTTTATCAAGCCGATGAACCTGCGGTTTATCATGCAGAATATCAAATTCTTCCAAAAGGAAAACTCTTCTGGCGAGAACATCGCAGTATCGAAGAAGGCTTCCCCACTCTGGAATCAACTTTGCAGGCGATTCCAAAAAATGAGGGAGATATCATCTATATCACGATTTATAAAGAGAATTCCAAGGGGGATTTCCTGATGGCTGCCAGATTTCTCCCGGATCAAAGGCTTGCATTTATGGATGCGCGTCCGGGATCCATGTGTGCCTGTAATATGTCCAAAGACAAATGGGCTCTGTATACCGGTGTGCTCTATTATATAGGCAGAGTTTCTACTTGGAAAAATATTCCTCTGCCCTTTCGCTCCGGAGATATTCTCTACAATCCAAACATGCCGGAAGGAATGTTCTGCGGCGGTGTCTTCATCGCTGTAGAGACAAAATCTCAGCGCTGTGACGGGGGATTTTTCCTGTATGATAACAGGCCGGACAGGATATGCCATCTTTATCCACAGCTGATAGACTGCGAATATTATCCGGTGGAGGCTCTGTCTGAGTGTTACCGGATTTTTCCCCTGATAAGCAAATTCTTAAAAGGGAAGAATATTGCTCTGGATCCGTGGGATTTTGCAGAACTCATAAACGACTATCACGATCTTTTACTCCCTCCTGCTGTGTCTGAAGAGACTAAAGCAGATGATGACGGAGACGGGCTCTTTATTACCATGCAAATCGCAAAAGTCCCGGCAGGAATGGATTTTGAAGAGTTCCTCGATATTATGGAGAACGACAATGAGTAAAAGAAACGGTTTACGGCTGGATTTCTATGATTTCCAGTCCTTGTTTTCTCGCATAAGCCACGGTTTTTGCTGTACCGCTGTGAGAGCGGTTTTTATCATATACTGCAATCAGAATGTTGCTCTGATCTACCATGTATGTATCCCTCTTGCAGAAAGCGGCTATCCTGGATTTCTCCGTGCTGACGACATGGACAAGATCTGCTTTAGATTGAATATTCTGACAACCGGGTTCGTGTCTGTTATGGTCGGAAAAGGGCAGGGCAATCTCAAGAAATATTTCCGGATTATTAGCTTTTTCTCTGCAAAACAATCTCGGCGGCCCATGTATCTACGCCAATCGCATTACCACAAATAAAATGGATAACACCTTTAGCAAGCACCTGGTCGATTGCCCGATCTAATCGTTCTATCAATACCTGGTATTCAGAAGATTCCGGATCAGAACTCCACGGGAAATACCGGTGCCCAGTAAAACAACATTTCATAGAAATCTTTCCTTTTTCGATCAATAAATTTCAAAAATATTGTGGACTAAATAGCTTCCTTTAATTTTTCCCACACTTTTACCATAGCAAAAGTGTCTAAGCCACAGTATTTCAGAAGATGTTCTCTTGTTATTTCAATCTCATCTTCTGTCATCGCTTTCATTTTTGCAAAAGCATCCGAAGCCTCGCCGCCATTATGGATTCCTTCCAGATTATGGTAATCCAACGCAGGATCATCAGGAAACAAAGCAGGCAAAACATACTTTATAGAATAAGAACCTTGCATGGCCCTGCAGTAATACCATTTTTTCTGAAACGGGATCATAAGATCCACAATATGATCATGTATATTCATAAGATGCTCTCTCAAGTCAGGAAATAGTGCCGCAAGCCCACGTATCCTTCCCTTTTCAAAGCCCATATTATAAGCTGTAGTGCATACATCCAGAGGAATATCCGCACAGAGCTGTCCTGCCAGCTTACGCCGTGGATCTTCTCCGGGGTATGCTAAAAACTCTTTGTGCTTTAACTCCCCGCCCTCGCTCTCAATATAATGCAGGGAGTATTGAAAAACAATCTGCTCATACGGATGAGAATGATCATACAGTGGAATTGCCGGCTGAAAAGATTCAAAATCAAGGAAGTACAGAGGATACGTGATTGTTTGCATGAATTCCCCGATTCTTTCTTTGTCTATGTAAGGCGGATAATGAAATAATTCATGTTCGATCTGTTTATATTGAGCGCCAGACAGTAAATCACAGGTATTCAAATCTTCAAAAGACACTATCCCCTTGCGGTAGCATTTCAGTTTCGTGGTTGTCCTGGCACCGGCTACCTGAAAAATATTCGGCGTTGGCAAATGTCTGGAGCAGTAGGCGAAAAATCCGCAGGGATAAGGTGAGAAACATTGCTCCCCGATATCATCTTCCGGTTCTTCTATCTGTTTCATATATTCACGAAGCATCCGGATATTCACTTCCACTTCATGTTGTAAAGCTATTACGTCAGCAGTAACCTCTTTGATGGTAAAAAGCTCATGGATGTCCAACTCTCCGTTCCGTTCATATTGATTATTGATATGAACGATGTTGCAAGACCGGACCTTATAACCAAGCTTACTTAACACATAATACTGAAATGCCGCATCGTGATAATAAATATCATGCACCGAAGTGGAGCTTTTTACTTCATATAATTCCACTTCGGTATCATTTAGAACCTTCAGGATATCTACACTGCAGAACAGTCCATCCGTAGAGAAGGACGCTTCTGCAATAACCGGTGTCTGCAAGTCCATGAGCTGCTTCGTCTTTGCAACCATATCGCTCAGATTGCCAAAAGGAACTTCCACAAAGTCGCCGAACAATCCCATCGCAAGGTCTCCGACAGCCGAACCCGCATCCAATACCGCCTGATTCACAACGGATGAGTCAAACTCTTCCGGCATATTCTTTTTTAACCATAAGATCTTCGGGCACTGAACGGCAGAACAGTACCGAGATTTGGAGATATTGTATTCCATTGCATTATTCTCCTAAAATCACCAAACTGATCGTTGGTACATATAGTTTCAGATTATTCGATTATACAGACTGATTAGATATCTAAATGCCTATAAAATTCAACACAGCACCCCCTCTAATACTATTCCTATTCACTATAATCAAATTCTATCCCATTCTCAATACCTGATTTATCAGCGATTAAATCACGCACAGCTTTTTGGAAAATAGCATATCGCTTTGGTATATTCTTATCTAAAAAATCTTCATTTCCCCAACTATCCTTAAAGTCTTTTCCAAATATTCCGTATTGATCTTTCCTGTCTTTAACTCTTTTTCTCCATACGATATCCAACATAATACTGTCCATTGGGCAATGACAACATACAAAATGTTTTCGCAAGCTTTCGTCATTATAGACCAAGATATAAAAATATTTGCACATCATATTGATTAATTTCTGCGCATTTCCGAATGTAAACTCCTTAGAATTTTCCACTTTGTTTATCGTGTTACAAATATCTATAGCTAATCGTAAAAATTCCTTATCATAGTCTTCCTGTTTTTTCTGATGATCAAATTTCCCCCTCAAAATCTGATTATCAATAAATTTCCAGATTTCATTTCGAACATACATGCATTCATCCTTTATATGCTTTTTGCATGACAGCATCCCGCATTGCCATCACGAAAATAAAATCAAACACTTGTTGCTTACTGTCAAATTTCTCCATCTTCTTACCTCCTATACACTTCCACTGCCCTTTTCAATTCTTCCTTCAGTTTCTCCCTCAGACTCTCCGGCTGAAGCACTTCTACATCCGGAGCAAAGTTCTTTGCGAACTGCTCCATCGCCCGCTCGTTTGTCTTTACGGCAACCGTCACATGTGTCTCATCTTCATCCGAAAATACTACCTCTTTTCCGAACATATCAATCACATCCGTGATCATCGGCTTTACGATCCGGAACTTCACATGAACATTTTCACTGGAATACATATACACATGCTCTTTCATATACTCGCCAAGATCCAGCTTCCGGTTTCCGGACCATTTCAGCTCTGAAAATGGTTTTCCCGGTTCATCCAGTATCCGGATATCCCGGATGCGGTCCAGCCGGTAATTGGATACATCATCGTATTTATCATAATTGCAGATCAGATAATATTTCCCTTCCCTTGCTGCCATCTGATAAGGTGTGATCACATACTCCCGGATACTCCCGTCCGGCCGTCTCTTTTCATGCAGTTTTTTATCTGTCTGATATTCCACATATCGAAAGGAAACCTTACGGTTTTTGCTGATGGCCTCATCCAGCATCTCGATATTATAAAAAAGCTGGCGATTATCCGTCTTGTCCTCCGGCAGTGTGGAAATATAGCGGACTCTGGATTTAAAATATATATTGGAAAGATCTTCCAGCTTTTCCACCAGATCTTTGCACTGACTGTAGGGAATGTGCCTGGAAAAAAGCAGGCTGTCGATCAGAAGTCTGAGTTCCCCGTCCGTAAACTGTCTCTTCAGATAAAAATCCGACCAGAGTTCGTTCTCCTCCATCACAGGCTCTCCGGTATCCTTGTCTCTTAGGACTTCTCCGGTCTTCTTGTCCTTCACCGGAACATTCCGGATCGTTTCACTGTACTCGATCTCGTATCCGCAGTCCATCAGATTCAACAGATCGGTCTGCCTTCATGTCATATTCATTTTTCAGGATTTCAGCGATCTCCTTCTGGCTCAGACGGTGATCTTCATCCGTATACTTCCGCAGGATATCAAGGATATTCAGGATCAGCAGTTTTTTGGGCTGTTTTACATACATAAATAACTCCTCTGTCTCTTGTTTCTTTCATTTATTATTGCATTGTGTCCCTTAAAAGTAAATAACAATTCCTCTTACTTTTCTACAGGATAACTCATAACATGAGTCAAAATGAGGACACACTGCGCTCTTTCTTCGTGACCTGTTTTTGGGCCATGGGTACTGGTATCTTTTACTCGTAAAGAATATGCATTACACAACAGATCGGAGGTACTGTGATGCAGTTTTATAAATTTGAAGGAATTATAACCAACCCGGACTGGACAGAAGAAAATGATAAGAGACATATCCTGCGTGAAAGGGCGAGAAAAATCTGCCTGAAAACCACCAGTTTTAATCAGACGCTCAAGGGGCAGTCCTGCTTCTATGTAACCGATGCATCCGACAATATTTTTCATGCCGGGATCATCAGTCAGGAATCTTCCGGACTTCCGGAACAGATACAGGCTTATTTAAAAGCACTGAATCTTTCTGTAAAGGATCTCCATATGGAAGAAATTACGTTTAACGCTGCCCATTCCATGCTCCAGACAGCCTGCCGCCATGATTATATCGACCTACGATGAAAAAATTATAGATAAAGCTGCCAGATCCACTGTATATAGAGAGGCAGATACCTTCTCTGCCGGAGAGTCTCTCCGCCCGGAACTTGACCGAATCTATGCCGGGAAATCCATGAAGAAAGCGATCGGCCACCCGGTCCATTATATGGTACAGACAGATGACTCGGACATAAGGCAGAAACTCTGCCGCCTTCTGCTCCAGGCTCTCTATGCCAACGGCAGGCTGAGAAGCCGGCGCTGCTGTCTGGTCCGTTTCTGTCCGGGCGAACAGTTTTCCAGTTCCACCTATGGCTGTCTTTATCAAAGCTGCATCGGCGGCGCTTTGATCGTCAGTTACCTCACCGGTGATGATACCGAGGATGACCATGCTTCAAGCGGCCGGTACATAATCGAACAGCTTTGTAAAACTATGAAGAAATACCGAAATCAGGTTCTCACCATCTTTGCACTTCCAAGAGAGTGTACGAGCCTAAAGGATATTTTTTATGAAAATCTCGGGAGTACCAGCTTTGTTGAATTAAAAGAAGATTTTATGAGTGGCGACACAGCGGTGAATTTTCTGAAAGGACTTGCGGGAAATTATGGCGTCAGATGTGATAAGAAACTTTTTTCCATGCTGGAAGAGGATAAGAATTATCTGGCCCCGAACCTGCATACTCTCTTCGATACCTGGTACGACCAAAAACTGAAAACATCTGTCTACCCACAGTATTGCGCTGTCAAAACGACGGATCAGACTGTCCTGAAATCTGCGCCAAAGGGTTCGGCTTATACAGAACTGATGGAAATGATCGGACTGGCTGAAGCAAAAAAGATCATCCGCCAGGCGCTTGCCTATGCCAAGGCACAGAAGCTCTTCTCGAAAAAAGGCATGGCAGCCGGTCACCTGTCCATGCATATGGTATTTTCCGGGAATCCGGGTACAGCCAAGACAACGGTTGCCCGGCTCTTTGCCCGGATCATGAGAGAAAACCGCCTGCTTTCCAAAGGAAACCTGATCGAAGTCGGCCGCGGCGATCTCATAGGAAAATATGTCGGTTGGACTGCGCCGATGATACAGAAAAAGTTTAAGCAGGCAGAAGGCGGCGTATTATTTATTGATGAAGCCTACTCCCTGGTCGATGACCGGGACGGTTCCTACGGCGATGAAGCGATCAATACCATTGTTCAGGAAATGGAAAATCACAGGGATAATGTAGTCGTGATCTTCGCAGGATATCCTGATAAAATGAAGACTTTTCTGCGGAAAAATCCCGGGCTTCGCTCTCGCATAGCTTTTCATGTACCATTTGCCGATTACAGCACGGAAGAACTCTGCGATATCGCACACCTGATTGCAAAGAGAAAAGGATTAGAGCTTTCAGAAGGTGCCTGCGAAAAAATGGAACAACTGTTCAGGATAATTTCGGGAACGGCAGATACGTCCGCAATGTGATCGAAAAAGCACAGATGGCCCAGGCCGTGCGGCTGCTTGACCAGGATTATGACCGGATTTCGGATAGAGATATTGTAACCTTACAGGCCGGGGATATCGAACTGCCGGAAATAAAAAGAGAAAAAAAACAAACCATAGGTTTTGTTTATTCACAACAGACATAGGGCGTAATATCTTCAAAGAGCAAGATCCACCCCGTAATACAAAAAGCAGATTTTCTGCTTTCTGTATTCTTTGTGGTCTTGCTCTTGATGGGGGGTTCCGCACCCCATACCCTCGGTGTTTTTCTATGTTTTAAGACACTGTGATCATTCAAATATAGGAAAACATTTTAGCTCCCGACAGCAGTCGGTCGCAGCATATGCAGTCGAACAGAAAACTCTTTATGTGTCAAGTTTATTACACCCATATTGTAAGCAAGGCAAAAGACTTCCTGCAAAAACTTATCCGAGAAAAGGATATGCCGCCCAAGCCCACGCTTGATATGGATATGGCAGAGTTCCGTCATATGCGAAGCCTGATGATAAAAGTACAGGACAAGGCAAGGGAGATTAAACATTTGCAGGATAAAGTCTTGCCGCAGTTGAAACAGCAGATTGCCGATACAAAGGGACTTTTCAAAGGCAAAGAACGAAAAGCGTTGGAGGTAAAAATCAAAGAAACCGAAGCTGAGATTTCTGACAGGCTGGATAAAATCCCCGATACACTCAAAGAGGACGGTTATCCCGATGTGCAAGTCTTTATGCGGACTTTCGGAGAAATGGAAAGCGTTGTAGAGCAATATAACCGTGACCTTGCCGAGTGGGAATACCAAGTCAGCAGGAAACCGACAGCCGCCAAAGAACAATACCGACCGCCCGAAAAGCAGAGCGTGCTAAAACATCTGCGGGAGATACAGGAACGAAACAGGCAGAAACCGCCACAAAGGCAGCGTAAAAAATCCTTTGAAAGAGACAGCCGATAGGCATTGAAAACCGCCGTTACGGTTTTACCCATAGCGGCGGTATACATACGAAATCCTATTTGTGTTCTGCAAGTGTGACTTCCATATCTTCGACATTGATGATTGTTTCTTTTTTGCACTTCGGACAGTAGAGCGGGAAGTTCTTCATCTCGGTGTCCTCCCGTATCATAGTGCGGGTTTTATTACCGCAGACAGGACAATATACCCACGCTGTTGTGTTCATATCATCACCTCCACAATGTTTGCCTTTTACGTTTTATAAGTCTAACAGGCATTTCACAAATTCTTTTGGCTTTTCAATATGGATACCGTGTCCGCAATCGAAATGAATGATTTTGCAATCCCCAATCAACTCTGAAACTCTTTTCACATCATCGTCATTCAGTGCAGCCATCAGTATTCCGTCAGAGTTGATATTTGTTTTTGCTTTCATAAAAATTGTTTTACATCTGATTTTTCTCAAAATATCTTCGTGCAAAGTTCCACAATGAAAACTGTCGGTATAAAACGCTTCTCCGAATAAAGGGTCATAGTGATTCATACCCTGAAATCCTGCTAATGCAGCTTTCGGCCAAAACAGCACCTTCAAATCTTTTTCAGGGTGTTTTGTGCGATAAGCTGCCGCCATTTTTATAAGTTTCCCTTTCACTTTCTCTCTTGATTGTTCAGGGAAAAAGTTCCAAGCATATTGATGAGAAAAGTAGTAAAGAACAAAATCACTTTTTTCTTCTTGTGTGATATAAAGTCAACATAGTTGAATGTGCTTTTTCTGCGTTCTCCCTGAGAAGCGAAAAAAGGAGGGTCTTCTAATATCAGCATTTCACAGAGTTCTGTTTCGGCGGCAATATAAGCGGCAATCAGACCTCCCGAAGAATGTCCCAATAGCCAAACCTTTTGACCGATTTCATTCTCAATAAAATCTATTATGGCTGCTCCGATAGATTTTATATTATATTCTTCGGGCTTATGCAGACTGCCGCCGTGACCGTAGCAGTCAACCGAATAGATATGAAATTTTTTTGAAAGCTGTTTTGCCACACTCGCATAACTTTGTCCGTCTACGCCTTGAGCGTGAATTAAAACCAAAGGCTGGAAACTATTTCTGGATTCATAGTATTTCAATCGTATGCCTTGATTTTCATAAATTTTTTCATTCATTATCTGTACTCCTTGTTACATAACGATTTTTTAATCCCTGATAGGCATCGGTAAGTGCCTTGTCAATAAATTCAATGTCCCATTCAAGATAATTTGTTGCTATCATTGTTGCAATACCGTGAACATACAGCCACAGTTCCAAATGAAAAAAGTACGCTTCATTTTCGTCAATACCTAAATTTTTCATAATGAGGTCCAGTATTGGACGAATTTCTTCACGGTTTTCTTCTATCTTTTCATCTGTTCTGTCACGCATAAAAAGTAGTTTGAATAACTCTTTTTCTTCCTTTGCAAACTGAATATAGGCGATACCGCTTGCTTTATAGGGCGGGAATTTGTTATCTGCCATACCTTTTTTGATGTAAGACTGATATAGCGTATTCGCAGCAGATACAACCTCTCTCTGTACTTCTTCCATATTTTGAAACAAACCAAAAATTGGCTTTGCTGATGAGCCAAGTTCTGCTGCTAGTCCTCTTGCAGTTAATCCTGTTATTCCATTCTTTCTCGTAACCTCTAAAGCGGCAGCTACAATTTGTTCTCTTGTGAACTTAAATTTAGGTGGCATCTATCTCCCTCCATAAAAAACTATCGTTGTGCAACTTATGTTTCTTATTATACTCGTTTCTTTTTCCTTGTCAAGCGATTGAGGCAAACAGAAGATTTGTAACAATTTTTCAGGGAAAATACCCTATAAAATGTCTCGCAAAGCAGAAAGCAAAACGGGTAAGGTTATTAACCCTACCCGCCGCAATTTTACGGTTATATGCGTTACATTATTTTAACTGTATACTATTTCCTCATTGACAATCTCAATAACGCAAGTTCTAATGTTATTCATTCGTCCTGTCCATTCTAAAACACTTTCCGCTTTTAGCTGTTCCGTAATACCTTGTACTCGTTTCATCTGTTCTGTAAGTGTTTCAAATCTCTCTTGTGCTTGCCTGTCAATGTCAGCAAGGTAAGCATTCAATTTACCACTTGTAAGCAGCGTTGTATATGTATTTTTGCGGAATTCTTTCAGATACTGCAAGTGCCGCTGTCCCCACAAACCGACAGGCTGCTCTTTTTTGTTTGGTAAAGTAAGGCAAGGAATATAATAATCTCCTTGCAGTTCATACCATAAACCATTGCCTTCATCAAAAATGTACTTGTCCATATAATAAATCCTCCAGTATAATATATTCGCACATATGTCACAGTTCTCCGATTGCCACACTCTGTTATATCTTGTTATGAGATTTTTTTGCCCTTGATTTTGCCCTTATGATTGTGCTGAACAAGGGTAACATTGTGTGAAACCATATAAAGAAATAAGGTTTACTGATTGCGATAAATCCTTTGTTTTCAAGGCTTTCGGAGGATTTTATTAAAGTTCTATGAGGTGTGATAAACACCTGTAAAATTATGAGTTTCTAATT
>CAJFQZ010000022.1 GCA_904419285.1 Lachnospiraceae bacterium UBA1818 | reverse complement strand
TGATTTTCTTCCCATAGATAAGATACCTCCACCACTTGATGTAAGTATTCTATCATGAGCGGAATATAAAGTCCAGTTATTTAAAAGATGTTATACTAGCATTATAGTCATATGCATTCAATTAATTTATCAATAGTTTTTTGATCGCGGGCATCTTCTGCAGTAAAGAAAGAATTATTATGTCCTGACAAAATATAAATGTTAGCTAGAGCTCTTTACCGTTACTGATAAAATTCACATAACCATCTTCCGAAATAACGACACACAGATTTTTCTTTTTATATGAGTAAGAATACTTAATGGCAGAATTATATCGCGCTCCTCTAGATAGATCAACCCCTGTTCCTTCAGGCATCTTACCATCCAATATTGTCCCGATTGCAAAAATCGTGCCCTGATCATTTATCAATATAGCACCATCAATAGCTGTAATTTGAGCAATGTACTTCTCAGGTTTTTCTTTAATCTCAACAGAAAATCCCGCTTGTTTTAATCTATTGCATTCTATATCGGCATCCTCAAGAAAAACCAACATCGTCCCATGCTTTTGCCATCTAGCTTTGTCAAAAATCTTACAAGGAATATTTAAAGAGTTATTTGGTCCAAAAATATTCGTAAAACACTCCATAAACTTTTTACTGTAACGCTCATGGGATGAAGTAATACTGCAATTATTATGCCCAAACTCTATTTTCTGTTTGGAATTGATTCCTGATGAGCTGCAAAACCTCCAGCGGCCGGAACCTAGAAATTCTATAAGATAATATTCCCCTTTAAGATTTTGGGGAGAAATAAATCCCTCTACATAATTTCTATTATAAAACAAATATAAGCCTTTATTACCTGACTGATATGTAATCTCCAATAACTTTCTTATCTTTTTCGTTTCATTCAGTTGTATCGGTGTTTCTGTATTAGTCAATTTAATCTCGCATTTATTAGAACATGATGATACTGCAATAAATCTTCCTGAAACATCATTACTTTCATATTTCATATCAGCAATGGCTTCTATAGCTGTTAATTCTAGATAGCGAGAAATCTGCGACAAGATTAATGTATTGCTGCATATTTTATCATGTACAAATTCCCTGCTCCATAAATAAATTAGGCTAGATAAATTTTTTGCGCCGTCATGAGCATGCCATTTTGATACTTTTGTCTGTTCTATTACACAAAGGAGACGATTTATCAAATTACTCAGGTATGTTTGTATAAACTTTTCAAACATTGCATCATCATATTTAAGCGCAACTATGAAATTACCTTTAAAGCCTTCATATTTAAATTTATTAGAAAAAATGTATGTTTTCCCATGAAAATGTTGAGGCTCTCCCTGTACGATCCAATCGTTCAAATCTTTTTGTAAACAATCATCCGTTTTTCTATAATTCCCGATCCATAGTTCTTTATCAGATTCGCACAGCTCTATAAGATGTACCTGTTCCTGGACCAAATCACCTATATTGAGTATATCAAAAAATTTACTAACAAGTTCTTCAAGCCATCTGGTATGATACTTCATATGATTTATTTTATAATTAATTGTTTTCATATCAATATCCTCCTCAATCTCTTTTAATAATACTGAGAGTTTCTTTTATAATTTAAAATACTTTTCGAAGATGAATCTTATTTGATTACTTTCCGAGTGTACGAAACAACAAAAATCGAAAACATCATAAGTCCGATGATCTTCTCACCCAAGTCTTCATTGACTTCCCTCGAATCCCTGCTCTTTTTTGTATGAATTTTGGTAAGGAAATTCCAAAAAAGAAACCTATGAATTTTCTATCACTGCAGAAACAGCAAAAGTCGCTCCTTTTATTTGCTTATAAGCCTGCTTTCTGAACTTCCGCTGCCAATGATAGTAACTTTGCTCCAAGATTCCGTTTTCTTTTATTTTTTTTGTTGACTGACCTGCCGGACATGGATTGTAGGCTTTGATAATTTTCTTTTAGGACTCTACGCGTACTTTATGAGTGTACTGATACATGGTCATTATTCCTTACTTAAGCAAACTATTGTTTTTCAAGTATGGAATAAAAATGGATTTAGTGAAAGGCAAGTATTTTTACGTTGCATGTTCTCTACCTTCGTTTGTGCGAAGACAGAATACCATATTAGTTTGTTCACTTAAAAGGCCCAGCATTTGTTTTCCAGATTATTTCTCTGACCTTCCTTGATTTTTAACACTCAATTGTATAGCGCTTGATTTTTCAAGGAATTTTCGTAAATTGCGGGCTAATAATAGAGACATAATTAACCCTCATTATTTTGCTCTTGGATTTCCATAAAACACTGCATTTACAAGACTTTTTTGATTGAGTGTCAAAAGTAACAGGAAGTTAAGAATTTCACATTTGTAGCTCTGATGGTAAATGAACTACTATTTTATCTTCCTGCCGCAGCGTGGGCAGATCTTATTAGTAGTTCCCATAAGAATTCCTCCGGGAAAGCCAGTATTGGTGTTCTCGTTCTGCCTGTGTGGTATGTAATTCTTCAAATATTTCAAAAGCTGCCCGTTCAGCATTTTCAAAAGAATAGAACTTTTTTCCATTATAATTCCAGAAACGCTCATTGGCGAAAAAGATTCCAAAATTTCCATAACGACTTTTTTTAATGGTAATGTATTCGCCCTTATATTTTTTGCTGTAGGTCTGTTTTTCTGGATTAAATCGCCATTCTTTATTGTTAAAATTCTTCCTGCGTGAAGCTCGTTTCCTTAAAACCTCCTCAGATTTTCGTGGATTCACATAATCATCAGACATCTTTTCCGCACAAACACATCCAACACGCAATTCATGTGGATAGTCCGGATGCTGCATGAGATGTACAAATCGAATTCTTTCATTTCCACACATTTCACATTGCTCATATGGTATCTCTTCTGTGCCATCGACCAGATCAGCCAAGTCTTCAACGTCGATGCAACGCCATCCTTTATGTGGTATTCCCTCTTTATTCCAGGTCATGGAAATCTTCTCCTTTAAAATCAACAAATTATGGAAAAATATAAAATGATTAGTTTGATTATACCACATCGGAAAAATTTCTAAATATTTTTTTATTCCAACCTATATTTTCCCCTCTGAAACCTGCCATTAGTGAGAGGGCAGAGTTTTAAAATACATTCTTATTTTTTCCCTTTCATCGAACCTTGACAATTTCATTGCCTGTCCAGATGGATACCCGGTATGTGAGTGTGCTGTTTGCGTACCCTGCCGGAGAGAACGTTGCGGAAAGTGAGTCGGAGCAGGAACGGGTCTGGAAAGAGAACAGGCATAACGCTCAATAATCATTATCAGCCTGCAGTATGCGGGCTGGATAACAGCAGATGCCATGCGGGGAAGTTCTTTCAGGGCTTTTCCGCATTCATGTGCTGTTATCAGTGCAAATCTGGGAAAGGAGGATGGAAAACCATGAAAAGATAAAAACACAGGAACTTTTATGATACAGAAATGAAGAAAGAGAGGTTTCGTTAATGAAAGGGAAAGCAAAAAGAGCGCTTTCAGGTGTACTCTCACTGCTGACTATCCTGACTTCTGTAATCCAGCCAATGTTCGTTACATATGCGGCAGAGCCGGCAGGTTATGAAGCCCAGTATCCTGCGCTGGAGACAGTGCGGGAACTTCTGGATATGGAAGAAGTGGTAACTGCGGAAGATTATGAAGTAGAAGCAGGAAGCGGCTTTGATGTGGAATCTGATTTCTCTGGTTTGGAAATCAATGATGAAAAAGTACGGGTAACATTCCACGAAGCGAAGAATGAAGCGGGGCAGAACTATGATGGGAACCATGCGGACACTTATAAAGCAGTGTACTTTGTGGAGCCGGTCAGTGGTCATCCATTTTATCACGTTTTTGACGGTGGTGGAACCGGTGAGGAGAGTACTGAAGCGGAAAGTGAGGATGAAGATTCAGAGCAACAGCCGCAGACAGAACTGGAAACCGAGAATGTGACAGAACTTCCGAAGGAGGCAGAGATATTGTCGGAAGAGGATCTGGATGCGGCGTTGAAGGAAAGCGAAGGTCAAAAGACTGTGGATGAAGAAAGTGGTCTGACGCTTGGGGAAGTGCTTCTACAGGCTGAGGATCAGGGAATTGACATTCAGGGATTGAAAAATGGAGAGAGCGTTAGCTTTATGGCGCAGGCTCCAATGGCGAGAGCTGCTAGGGCATTGCAATCCGTAACCATCACGCAGGGAGATTGGTATTATTATGCAGATTATGGTCTTGGTTCTTACCTGACAGCTCCGTTTACGGTTACTTTTGGAAATGTAACAGCCACGGCGTTTTGTATTCAGCCGTCAAAACCGGGGCCGGGAAGCGGAACTTACCAGATCACAAAACTGGAGGGGAACCGGGAACTGGCAAAGGTGTGTTATTACGGAACGGAAGCATCCGGATCAGCTTATTTCTTTAATCATTACCACAACGATTTTTCTGCCGGGAAACGGTTTATTGTGACACAATATTCTTTCTATAATATTCCTTGACATTTAAATCTTACACGTGTAATATAATGATATTACACGTGTAAGACAAAACCCGTCGTACGGGAAAACAGGGAGTATTTTTTTATAGAAAGAGTTATGATGTACAAAGATTGGAAAAGAAAAGGAAGGAAAAGAAGCGGACGGAGGCTATGGAGATATATTCCTGCAGCAGGAATTGTGGCTGTGTTCGCTGCAGTGCTGATGCTATACGGCGTATCCCGTTTTGCAGGATCTGAGCACTCCTCATTTTTGTCCGGATACGGAGACAGAATTCTTGCCATGGAGCGGGTGCAGCCGAACATCGAACTGAGCGGTCTGAACAGTGAAGCCGCGATCCTGCTCCGGGTCAGCGACGGACAGGTCCTGGCGCAGATGAATCAGGAGAAAAGGATATACCCGGCATCTATGACAAAGATGATGACGTGTATTGTGGCGGTCGAGTCCATTGACGATCTGGAAAGTGAGATCCGCCTTCCGGAGGAGATATTTCCTGCGCTGTATGAGGAAGGTGCGTCCATGGCAGGTTTCCTTCCGGGGGAACATGTGAAGATCGTCGATCTTCTGTACGGGATCATTCTTCCGTCCGGAGGCGAGTGCTCAATGGCGGTGGCGGAGTATGCGGCCGGCTCGGAAGAAGCCTTTGTGGAGATGATGAATGAAAAGGCGCGGGAAGTTGGCATGGAAAATACGCATTTTGAGAACGCGACCGGCCTTCAGAACGAAAATCATTATTCCACAGTGAAAGACCTTGCGGTGCTCCTGCAGTACGCACTGCAGAACAGTACCTTTGAAGAAATCTTCTGCAGCAGAGAACATCTCGCCGCACCCACGGACGGTCATCCGGAAGGACTTATGCTTCGGAGCAGTATGTTCAGACTGCAGGAAGACTGGACTGTGGGAAAAGGAAAAGGTGAGATTCGGGGAGGCAAAACCGGATTTACAGATGAGGCAGGGCTGTGTCTCGCCTCGGAGGCTATGATCGGGGATGAAAAGTATATTGCGGTCACAGCGGGAGCAGAGGGAGATCACAGTACGGAACCGTATCATGTGATGGACGCATTTTATCTGTACGGGCAGCTTGATAACCGCTGGCAGGCGGTCAAAGAAGAGTGAGAAAAAAGGAACAGACTTCCGAGGAGAAGCTGTTCTTTTTTCTTATTAAAGAAGATCGTTCAGGATATTCATTGTGATCTCGGAAGCCATGGTTCCGGAAGCATCGGGACCGTCCTGGATGTTTGCCGCAAAGCAGAACACATTGGTTTCTGTCTCAAGGAACCCGATAAACCAGCCGTTGATATTCCGGTTCCCGTCAGAGCCGGTTCCGGTCTTGCCGTAAAGCTTTCCGGCGGGAGTATCGGCGACAAACATTGCGTCCCTGACTGCCTGTATATTCTCTGTGCGGAAACCCCATCTGTTCTGAAGCAGATCTGCGAGCAGTTCTGTCTGCTCAACCGGGGAGATCTTAAGCGACGATTCTGCCCAGTAGCTGCCGATCCCGCCGGACAGATCGCAGTTTCCGTAGGAGATCCGGCTGTAATAGGAAGAGAGGGTGGAATATCCCATCTGAGCGTCCAGCTCCTGGAAATACCAGTTCACAGAGTTCTGCATGGCTGTCGCCAATGTCTGGTCCTGGTTCCAGGAATCAAAGAAATATTCTGTGCCGTCCCAGGAACGGGCGGAAGAATCCGGTGAGATGAGCCCTTCTTCCAGACCGAACAGACCGCTGTAGATCTTAAAGGTGGAATCCGGGGATACCCGTTTCGTGCTCATTGCTTCATTATAGATAAGATAACTGTCACCTGTCATATCATACAGTACGAAAGTGCCTTCGCTCCCATGAAAATAGGAAGACAGGTCTGTCTCTTCTATATTTTTTCCCGCCAGGTCATAGGGAGAATTCTGTGCGGCATAGGCGGTCAGAAACGGACTGGTGGTATATACGAGGAGGACTGCCAGCAGCAGGATGCAGGCGCTTCTTACTTTCCCGGCAGGGGTTTCTGTTCTGTATTCTGCGATCTCTTTTATCCTCTGTACGATGGCAGATTTTTCGCCGCTCAGAGTAGAGAGCGGAGAGAGAAAAGCATTCTGATGCAGTTTCTCCGCGTACCGGATCAAGGTGTGCCCGTAGCTGACAGCCTGATCTCTGCCTACCGTGCGGATGACAGAGCAGTCACAGGCGATCTCGCGGTCTTTTTCCATAATCCGAAATCCGCGCCGGACAAACGGATTGAACCAGTAGACGATCTGGAGGATGCAGGCAAGATCATTCAGCGCCGCGTCTTTGTGCTTGAAGTGCTGCAGCTCATGGAGAAAGATAAAGCGTATATCCTCCTCTGCCAGCAGGACGTCCATGTCCTGTGGGATGATGATCTTTGGCCGCAGGAGGCCGTAGGATACAGGACTGGAGATGCTGCAGGAGGCGTACAGGGCAGCCTTCCTGTGGATCTTCAGTTCTCTTATGCAGGACAGGTACCGGCTGTATAAGTCCGGCTCGGTCTCGGGCGTGATCGGATAGGCCAGTTTTTTGATCCTGCGGATCTTAAGGATATGACGCAGGACCAAGGCGGCGGAGATACAGCACCCGGCGGCCCATATGGCTGTTAAAAGGATGCCTGCTGTGCGGAAACCTCTCCCGGCGAAGGAAGACGCGAGATCCGTCATTCCCAGCTGTACAAAAGAAGCGTCTGCCGTATTCTGTGCAGCGGGAGCGCCTGCCGGTGCGGCTGTCCCGGCAGAAAGAAGATCCAGAAACTGATCCAGCATTCGGCCCGGGCCTGAGGGGGCGTAAGGCAGGAATGGAAGCAGCAGGGCTGCCGCAAAAACATACCAGATCCGGTATTGACTGTCAGGTGAAATATGTTTTCTCAGAATTTTTTTGAAAAACAGTAAAATTCCAAGCAGTGCTGAGAGAACAAGATTACATATTATAAAGTGGATTGAAAATGACAAAATAAATCACCTCCGGAGAGTGCTCCATCTGAATCGGAAACGACAGGCAGTGGGGCGGATATGTGCCCGCCGGCGCTCTGAGCGTATTCTTACTTGTGTAATAATTATAGAAGAGGGGGCTGTAAAGGTCAAGGTCGGGATTGGTAAAACTGTATATCTGAAAGCGGGGAAGGCGGGAGAAAATGGCGTACAGACGCCGGAAGAAAAAAGGCAATACATTTTGATTGTCACATATGAACAATAAAATCTTAAAAATTTCAATAAAATGCAAAAAATATTCTATGTTTTCTCGGGGGCATATGGAGTATACTGTCATTATCAATAAAAGGGCGCCGGAAAATGCGCCGAGAGAAGGAGGAAACGTATATATGAAGAAAAAAATTGTTTTATTAACGCTGGCGGCAGTACTTGCACTTTCAGCGACTGCCTGCGGCTCAGGCGGAAATAGCAGCGAGCCGTCAGGTGGAGGCGATGCGAAAACAAGTGATGTGGCTAACAAGGACAAGCCTCTGGTGTGGTACAACCGTCAGCCGTCCAACAGCTCCACAGGAGAACTGGACATGACAGCTCTGAACTTCAATGATGATACATATTATGTAGGATTTGATGCAAACCAGGGCGCAGAACTGCAGGGAACAATGGTTAAAGATTACATCGAATCACACATTGATGAGATTGACCGCAACGGTGACGGCGTTATCGGATATGTTATGGCGATCGGTGATATCGGACACAACGATTCCATCGCACGTACAAGAGGCGTCCGCTCAGCACTTGGAACAGGCGTTGAGGCAGACGGAGCAATCAACAGTGAGCCGATCGGAACGAACACAGACGGATCCGCTTCCGCTGTGAAGGATGGAACACTTGAGATCAACGGAAAGACATATACAGTCCGTGAGCTTGCTTCACAGGAGATGAAGAACTCTGCAGGAGCTACATGGGATGCTGCTACAGCAGGTAATGCGATCGGAACATGGGCATCATCCTTCGGCGACCAGATCGATATCGTTGTTTCTAATAACGATGGTATGGGAATGTCAATGTTCAATTCCTGGTCAAAGGACAACGGAGTTCCGACATTCGGATATGATGCGAACAGCGACGCAGTTGCAGCTATCGCAGAAGGATACGGCGGAACGATCAGCCAGCATGCAGACGTACAGGCTTACCTGACACTCCGTGTTCTCCGTAACGCTCTTGACGGTGTAGATATCGACACAGGTATCGGCACAGAAGATGAGGCAGGAAACGTTCTGTCAGATGACGTTTATGTATACAATGAAGACGAGCGTTCTTACTACGCATTAAACGTAGCTGTAACAGCTGACAACTATCAGGATTTCACAGATTCCACAGTAGTTTGGGAGCCTGTATCCAACCAGCTGGACGAGAGCGAGCATCCGACGAAGTCAGTATGGCTTGATATTTACAATGCTTCCGATAACTTCCTTGGTTCAACATATCAGCCGCTGCTTCAGAAATATGATGACCTGCTGAACCTTGATGTTGAGTACATTGGCGGTGACGGACAGACAGAGTCCAACATTACAAACCGTCTCGGAAACCCGAGCCAGTATGATGCATTTGCAATTAACATGGTGAAGACAGATAACGCGGCTTCCTACACATCTATACTTAGTCAATAATATACATTGCAATAAGGATGAAAGATTATTAGGGAGAAGAAATTCTCCCTAATAACATGTTTGGGGGAAAAGTTCTGCGGAAACTGTCTCCGGACAGAAAAAGTGTGTTGAATACACAAAAATATATGTACAGGAGTAATAAGTATGGCAGATAAGAAAGATGATATCGTCTTATCAATACGCGGCATGAGCAAATCCTTCGGCCGGAACAGAGTCCTCGACCACATCAATCTTGATGTGCGGAGGGGAACCGTCATGGGACTCATGGGTGAGAACGGAGCCGGTAAGTCAACGATGATGAAATGTCTTTTCGGCACGTACCAGAAAGATGAGGGAACGATTATCCTTGACGGAAAAGAAGTAAGCTTTTCGGGACCGAAAGATGCGCTGGAGAACGGAATCGCAATGGTACATCAGGAACTGAACCAGTGTCTGGAAAGAAATGTCATGGACAATCTGTTCCTCGGACGTTATCCGACCAATTCCTTAGGCGTTATTGATGAGGGAAGAATGAAAAAAGAAGCTTCGGAGCTGTTCCGAAGACTGGGCATGACTGTGAACCTTACACAGCCGATGCACAAAATGTCTGTTTCACAGAGACAGATGTGTGAGATCGCAAAAGCAATCTCCTATAACTCAAAAGTGATCGTACTCGACGAGCCGACTTCCTCCCTGACGGTCCAGGAAGTTGAAAAGCTCTTCGAGATGATGAGGATGCTGAAAGAGCAGGGGATCGCACTGATCTACATTTCTCATAAGATGGATGAGATCTTTGAGATCTGTGACGATATATCAGTGCTTCGAGACGGTAATCTGGTCATGACAAAACATGCCAGTGACACGAACATGAACGAACTGATCGCGGCCATGGTCGGCCGTTCTCTTGAGAACCGGTTCCCGCCTGTAGACAATACACCGGGAGATGTGGTTCTTTCTGTTCAGCATCTGTCTACGAAGTATGAACCTCACCTTCAGGATATTTCATTCGATGTAAGGGAGGGCGAGATCTTCGGACTGTACGGACTGGTCGGTGCAGGACGTACGGAACTTCTGGAGACGATCTTCGGTGTCCGCACCAGGGCGGCGGGGCGTGTTTACTTCAGAAATAAGCTGATGAACTTTAATAACGCAAAAGAGGCCATGGAACATGGATTTGCCATGATCACTGAGGAGAGAAAGGCAAACGGACTCTTCCTGAAGACAGACCTTACTTTTAACACTACGATCGCAAACCTGCCTCAGTATAAGACCGGCGCAGCGCTTTCTGACACAAAGATGGTAAATGCGACTGCAAAAGAGATCAAGGTCATGCATACAAAATGTATGGGACCGGATGATATGATCACCAGTCTTTCAGGAGGAAACCAGCAGAAAGTTATTTTCGGAAGATGGCTGGAGCGTGAGCCGCAGGTATTCATGATGGATGAGCCTACGCGAGGAATCGATGTAGGTGCGAAATATGAGATCTATGATCTGATCATTCAGATGGCAAAGCAGGGTAAGACGATCATCGTAGTTTCTTCTGAGATGCCGGAGATCCTCGGAATCACAAACCGGATCGGAGTTATGTCAAACGGACATCTCTCAGGAATCGTTAACACCAAGGAGACAGATCAGGAAGAGCTCTTGAGGCTCAGTGCAAAATACCTATAATAAGGGAGAATGATGGATATGGCAAACAGTAAAATTCTTACGGCTGAACAGGAGATGAAGCTGCGTCAGCCGATCGACGATTATGTCGGTAAAATTCAGACAAAGATTGACAGCCTCAGAGTAGATGGTACGGATAAGGTTGTCTCTATTCAGAACAAGATAGACGGTATTAAAAGAGACCGTACGCTTTCAAAAGATGAGAAAGATGCTAGAATCAATAAGCTCAGAAAAGACTTGGATACTGCAAAAGCTGTGGAAGCACAGAACAAAGATCAGATCTCTAAGCTGATCGCTGATGCAGAGGGATATCTGAAAGCGCATTTTGACAAAGAATATTATGAACCGGTCAAGGAAAGCTGTGTTCAGGAGAAAGCGGCTGCAAAAGCAAAATATGCGAAAAAGCTCGCTGAATTGGAAAAGGAGCATCAGGCGGCTGTCTCCAAGATCTCCGATCATCAGGAGATCAAGGATGAGAAGTACGTTTATAAGAACCGCCGGTTTGATGCCAAGCTGGATCTGGTTAAGGATTATCAGGAGATAAAGGACAGAAGACACAATGCGTTTGCTCATAAATATCACCTGATCGATCTGCTCCGCATGTCAAAGTTTACTTTCGCGGAGTCGATGGCACAGAGCTGGGAGAACTACAAGTATACGTTCAATCGTAGATCCTTCCTTCTGAAGAATGGTCTTTACATTGCGATCCTCCTTGTATTTATTGCTCTCTGTATCATTACACCTATGGTAAAAGGCTCACCGCTGCTTACATACAACAACATCCTGAACATCCTTCAGCAGGCTTCGCCGAGAATGTTCCTGGCGCTTGGCGTTGCGGGCCTGATCCTTCTTGCAGGTACTGACCTTTCCATCGGACGTATGGTTGGTATGGGTATGACAACGGCAACGATCATCATGCATCAGGGAATCAACACAGGTGGTGTTTTCGGACACATTTTTGATTTTACAGGAATGCCGATCGTCGGCAGAATGATCTTTGCACTTGTAATGTGTATCATCCTGTGTACGATCTTTACAACGATCGCAGGTTTCTTCACCGCCAAGTTCAAGATGCATCCGTTCATCTCCACAATGGCGAACATGCTGATCATCTTCGGTCTTGTTACATATGCGACAAAGGGTGTATCCTTCGGTGCGATCGAGCCATCCGTTCCGAATATGGTCATCCCGAAGATCGGCGGCTTCCCGACGATCATCATCTGGGCTGTTGCGGCAGTAGTGATCGTATGGTTTATCTGGAACAAAACGAAATTCGGTAAAAACCTGTACGCTGTCGGCGGTAACCCGGAAGCAGCATCTGTTTCAGGTATTTCCGTATTCGCAGTAACAGTAGGAGCATTCATCCTGGCAGGTATCCTTTATGGATTCGGTTCCTGGCTGGAATGTGCGAGAATGGTCGGATCCGGTTCTGCAGCTTATGGACAGGGCTGGGAGACAGACGCGATCGCAGCCTGCGTTGTAGGTGGTGTATCCTTCACAGGTGGTATCGGTAAGATCTCAGGTGTAGTAGTCGGTGTTCTTATCTTCACCGCACTTACATATTCTCTTACGATCCTTGGTATCGATACGAACCTCCAGTTCGTATTCTCCGGTATCATCATCCTCGTAGCAGTAACACTTGACTGTCTGAAATACGTTCAGAAGAAATAATGGATTTTATCCGGGCTGCCGCAGATGCGGCAGCCTTTTTTTGCGCGGCGTTTACATTTATTTGTGCATTTGTTATAATTATTCGAAGTGAAAAGATATGCGTATGGAGACAAAAATATGGATACTTATACAGTGCTTTTAGTGGATGATGAGGAAGAAGTGATCCAGGTCATCATGAAGAAGATTGATTGGGCGGGGCTCGGATTTTCCGTGATTGGATATGCAAACAACGGAGTGAAGGCTCTGGAGATGGTGGAGGAATTTCAGCCGGATGTTGTCATGACGGACATCAAGATGCCGTATATGGACGGGCTGGAGCTTGCCAACCGCATCAAGGCGGAGTTCCCGGCGACGAAGATCCTGCTTTTTACGGGGTTTGACGAGTTCGAATATGCAAAGGAAGCGGTCCATCTTGAAGTGGAAGAGTATATTTTAAAGCCTGTGAACTCTGTGGAGCTGACGAATGTCTTTACGCAGCTCAAAATAAAACTGGATCAGGAGATCAGTGAGAAGAGGAGCGTTGAAGTGCTTCAGCAATATTACATGGACTCGCTGCCGCTTCTGCAGGCGAACTTTTATTCTACCCTTATCGAGGGAAGGATCCGTGAGGAGGAACTTGAGAAATATCTGACGGACTATCAGATCACTTTTACAGGACCTTACTACTGCTGTCTGGTCATTCACACGTCCGCGACGCAGGTTCCGAAGGATATGAACCCACTGCTCCTGGCAACATCTGTCCAGAAACAGGCAGAAGAACGGCTGCAGGAAAAGTGGAGGGCGAAAAGCTTCACCTATCTTGGAAATGCGGTCATGCTCGCTCAGCTTAAGGGGGAGAATGAGGTGCCTGAGCTGACGGATGAATGCGACAGGTTCTGCAGATATGCCCGCCGGATCATCGGAGCTGTGGTCACAGTCGGAATCGGGCAGGTCTGCGATAATATACTGGAGCTTGCCCAGTCCTACAGCAGCGCGCGGGAGGCTGTGTCCTACAGAGGAATCTATGGAGCGTCAAGGGCGATCAATATCAAGGAGATCGCACCCCGGGAGATGGGAGAGACCGGATTTGTGAATGACGGAGATATGTCAGAGCTCTTTAAGAAGATCCGCATGGGTTCGCGGAAAGAGATCGTTGAGGCGGTCAGTGAGTACATGGAGAGGATGGCGCTCTCCGCCAAAACGCTGCCTCAGCATCATATTGCGGTCATGGAACTGATCAGCGCCCTGTACAGATTCACGGTGAATAACGATATCTCTGCGGAAGAGTTCGCGGGAGATATGCAGGATCTGTACAGCAGTCTTCCGAACATGGATCCGGACACACTGAAAAAGTGGCTCACAGACCTCAGCCTTTCCTTCCATGACAAGCTGACCAGCGCACGGAGCAGATCGACAAAATCCTTTGTGCTCAGGGCAGAAGAATATGTGCGCAGCAACTATGCGGATGAGGAGCTGTCCCTGGATGATATCTGCGAGACTCTTGGGGTATCCAACTCCTATTTTTCGACTATTTTTAAACGGGAGACAGGGAAGTCTTTTATCGGTTATCTGACGGATTACCGTATGGACTGTGCTTCCCGTCTGCTGCTGGAAACGAATGAGAAAAGTTATATCATAGCAAAAAAGGTCGGCTATACAGACCCCAACTATTTCAGCTATGTTTTTAAAAGGCGGTTCGGTGTATCGCCTTCGAAGTACAGAGCGGAGCATGCAGAAAGTGAAGAATAAGTATTTAGGCAAGTTGAAAAAAATTCAGCCACAGGGGATACAGTCCGCGCTCATGCTCGTGTTTTCTGTAATCTCGGTCTCCATCATGCTGGTCCTCGGAATCGTGATGTATATCAGATTTTCCGCACTGTCCAGACAGGAGATCGTTCAGACGACACAGAAGATGATGGAACAGACAGGTGAGACTCTGGAAGATTATCTGGTGAGTATGCGCCAGATCTCGGATACGGTCTACTATAACGTGATCAAGGAGAGTGACTTTCCGGATCAGGACCAGTATATTCAGACGAGGATGAATCTCCTGTATGAGGCAAATAATGACAGCCTTCGGAGTATTGCGATCTACAACAGCTACGGGAGCCTGATGGCGGCGGAGCCGATCGCGCAGCAGAAGGAAGATCCTGATGTTACCAGGCAGGACTGGTACAGACAGGCGGTCGGAGAGATGGAGAACATGCATTTCTCGACGCCTCATATCCAGAATCTGTTCGATGACGGGACTATGCGCTACTACTGGGTCATCTCTCTGAGCCGTGCTGTCGAGCTGACGAACAGCGGGGAGTCGGAGCTTGGCGTCCTTCTTGTGGATATGGATTATTCCAGTATTTCCAGGATGATGAGACAGATCAACGAGTCCAACAGCGGACAGTATTATTATCTGTGCGACAGCAATGGCGAGATCATTTATCATCCGAGACAGATCCAGATCCGTGACGGGATCGCCGCTGAGAATAATGAGGCGGCAGCGGAGTATAAGGATGGCGTATACGAAGAGTCTTTCGAAGGAGAGAAGAGGAAGGTTATTGTCAATACGATCAGCTATACAGGATGGAAGCTGGTGGGAGTGATCCCCTATTCCACATTTACGCAGGGAATGCTGAACATGAGATATTTCATAGGGCTTCTCATGCTGCTGATGGGCATGATGCTGGTAGTCATCAACCGCGTTGTCGCTGTGAGGATCTCCCGGCCAATCCTGAAACTGAATGAATCAGTCAAAGAATATGAGACGGGCGAGAAACCGGAGATCTATATCGGCGGGTCTCAGGAGATCAGGCATCTGGGCCATTCGATCCAGAAATCCTACGAGCAGATCGATACGCTGATGAAGAAGATCGTACTGGAACAGAATGAGAGAAGGAAGAGTGAACTGGATGCACTGCAGAGCCAGATCAATCCTCATTTTCTATATAATACACTGGAATCTATCACCTGGATGGTCGAGGGAGAAAGGAATGACGATGCTGCATTTATGATCACGCAGCTGGCGAAACTCTTCCGGATCAGCCTTTCAAAGGGGAATACAGTGATTACGGTGAGAGACGAACTGCAGCATGCGCAGAGCTATATGAATATACAGAAGGTGCGTTATAAGAATACATTTTCTGTTGAGTTTGACGTGGATCAGGAAGTATATTCCTACTGTACCGTGAAGCTGATCCTTCAGCCGATTCTTGAGAACGCCATTAATTACGGAGTGAGCGGCATGGATGACTGTGGGGAGATCAGGGTAACAGGCAGACTCGATGGTGAAAACGTGATCCTTGCGGTGGAAGACAACGGGATCGGAATGTCGGAGGAGCAGGTCAGCCTTCTCCTGACTGACAGCAGCAGGGTACATAAGCACGGGTCCGGGGTGGGTCTTGTGAATGTGAATAACCGGATCCAGCTTCTCTTCGGAAAAGAGTATGGCCTGACGGTTGAGAGTGAGCCGGATGAGGGGACGAAGGTGTCCATCCGTATCCCTGCGATCCTTTATACAGAAGAAAACAGGAAGATCCTTGAGAAGGGATATGGGTTCGGCGGAGAAGAAATGGTTGACGGAAAGAACAGGGTAGATGGAGATGAAGAACAGCAGTAAGATGTTTATTCTGATAGAGGCAGTCCTGGCAGCGGCGGCAGTCGTGCTTGCCGCATTGATGCTTCTGGGGAATACAGGAGGAAATTATGACAAGATATCTGTCATTGTTCAGAATTCGGATGATAACCAGTGGGCTGCATTTAAATACGGGCTTAAGATGGCTGCGGAAGACCAGGAAGTGGAGATGTTCGTTGTAGGGACCGAAGGAGAGATGACGGTGGAAGAGCAGGAGCGTGTGATCGAGCAGGAGATCGATAACGGAGCGGATGCGGTCATCGTGCAGCCGGTGCCGGGGGAAGACACAGAGGCAATGCTGAAGCGGGTAGAGAACAGCGTGCCGGTCATGCTGGCGGGCTCCACGGCATCTCTTGATAAAGAAGCGTCTGTGCTCCCTGTGACAGAACCAGATAACTATGCGATGGGGCAGGCACTGGCGGAAGAACTGCTGGAAGATTATGCGGGAAACCTGGACGGGAAGACGCTCGGTATCCTGACTGAGACAGATGAATCAGAGGCTGCTGTGAACCGCAGGCAGGGATTCTGCGACGTCCTTCAGGAGACCGGCGTGAGGATCCTCTGGGATGTGGCGGGCAGCTTCGGGTTAGAGGAGCAGAGATCACTGGAAGAACTGCCGGGGGCTGATCTGGTGGCGGCGCTGGACGATGTGAGCCTGACTTCTGCCGGACAGTGTGCGGCGGCCAACGATCTGCACGGGGCGGTAGTATACGGGATCGGAACTTCCACAGAAGCGGTTTACTATCTGGATACAGGGAACGTGGAATGCCTGGTGGTGCCGGATGAATTTAATGTGGGGTATCAGAGCCTGGCGGAGGTGGCTGCAAGCCTTCAGCATCATTTCCGGAAAGTGAGGAACAGGACAGCTGATTTTACGGTGATCCGCAGGGAAGAGCTCTTTTCAGAAGAAAATCAGGAACTTCTTTTTACGATGAGCCAGTAGAAATGGGATTTTAATAATGGTCCCGCAGGATGGAAGCGGGAGATCAGAGGTATGGAATGAAGATCAGAAAAGTTTTGGCGGCGGGGATGATCTGCTGTATCAGCGCTCAGCTTCTGTGCGCCTGCGCAGAGCAGCAGACGGAGAGCGCGGACAAAATATATGTGGGTGTTACATGCTATAATCGGAGCGATACATTTCTCGAGGAGCTGATCAATGCGTTTAAAGACAAAATGAGTGACCTGGAGGAAGAGAATCTTGATTCAGTCGTAACGATCCGGGATGCGGCGGGCTCGCAGCGGACGCAGAATGATCAGGTGAGAGAACTGATCGATGCGGGATGCAATGTCCTCTGTGTGAACCTGGTAGACAGGGCTGATCCGTCGGAGATCATCGATCTTGCCAGGGAAAGTGACGTCCCGATCATCTTTTTCAACAGAGAGCCTGTGGCTGAGGATCTGCAGCAGTGGGACAAGATGTATTATGTGGGCGCTGACGCCAAGGAATCCGGTGTGATGCAGGGGGAGATCGCAGCGGACGTGATCCTGGCTGACAGTCAGATTGACCGCAATAAGGATGGTAAGATACAGTATGTCGTGCTTGAGGGGGAGCCGGGACATCAGGATGCGATCATCCGGACGGAGAATGCTGTCGAGACCTTGAGAGATAAAGGGATCAAGCTTGAAAAACTGAACTACGGTATCGCAAACTGGAACCGGGCACAGGCGCAGAACAGGATGCAGCAGCTGATCGGCCAGTATCAGAATGAGATCGAGCTTGTCCTGGCGAATAATGATGACATGGCGCTGGGAGCGATCGACGCATATAAGAAGCTGAACCGCACGGAAGCGGGAATGCCGGTCTTCTTCGGTATAGACGGCACGGATGCAGGGCTGAAGGCGGTGGCGGATTCAGAGCTTGCGGGCACTGTCTACAATGACAAGGATGGACAGGCGGAGGCGATGGCGAAGCTTGCGGCCGCGCTTGTGACAGGAGAGGGAATGGATGAGATCCAGTTCCGGGAGGGGAAATATATCTATGTGCCGTACTCCAAAGTGACATTGGAAAATGTAGGTGATTATATAAAAAAGGAAGAACAGCAGAGCAGATAAAAGAAAATTGTTCGCCATAAAGTGATTTGCTTATTGCAGAATCCATTTATTTCCCTTATAATACATATTTGTCTGATACAGACAGATGTTACTTCCAGATATAGAATTGACAGTTCGAGACCATCCTGTCATAAAACAAAACTAGGGACAACAAATTGTAAAACGTAGTTGTTGATATCCCCGGTTTCATAGAATGTGATACGCGGGGATTTTTTCTGTTGTGGAGGTGAACGAATATGGAGAATATAGAAAAAATGAGCCGTGTGCAGAAGCTGACATTTTCTGCCATGGTGATGGCGCTTTACATCGTCATTCTTTACTTTACACAGAGCTTTTCATTCGGAGCTTATCAGATCCGGATCGCGACGTCTCTGTATGCCCTTTCTTATCTCTTTCCGTTCCTGGTTTTACCCCTTGGTCTCGCTAATTTTATATCGAATATGCTGTTCGGAGGCTTCGGCATCGTGGATATGCTGGGCGGCTGCATCGTGGGCATTGTGGCTGCGTCCTGTATTGTCCTGATCCGGAGAAGGAAGTGGAACCGTATCTTTATTGCGGTGCCGATCGTTCTGGTGCCGGGGCTGGGGGTAGCGACATATCTGTCCTATTTTCTGGCAATTCCGTATCCGCTGATGGCGATGAACCTGTGTATCGGACAGATCGTTCCGGCCATTGTGGGCGTGGCTCTTGTAAAGGCACTTGAGCGTGTCTGGCGTCCCGCAGGGAGTTCGAGGGCTGCAGACAGACGGAGAGCGGACAGTTAATCAGTAAAAATCAGTAAGCCGGGGGACGCGGACGCATCCTCCGGCAATATTTATCAGATGGAAGGAGTGCTCATATCATGAGTGGAAGATCAAAAGAAGAATTAAAAGGAGTTTCTCTTCTGGGAAACCAGAAAGTATCCTATCCCACAGACTATGCTCCGGAGATGCTGGAGACATTCCCCAATAAGCATCCGGAGAACGATTATTTTGTAAAATTCAACTGTCCGGAGTTTACCAGCCTGTGTCCGATGACCGGGCAGCCGGATTTTGCCACGCTTTATATCTCTTATGTTCCGGGAGAGCGGATGGTGGAGAGCAAATCGCTGAAGCTGTACTTGTTCAGCTTCCGCAATCACGGAGATTTCCATGAGGACTGTGTCAATATCATCATGAAGGATCTGATCCGGCTTATGGATCCGAAGTACATTGAGGTATGGGGGAAATTTACTCCCAGGGGAGGAATTTCCATTGATCCGTACTGTAATTACGGGAAACCGGGGACGCGCTGGGAACAGGTGGCGTTTGAGCGGCTGACCCATCATGATCTTTATCCGGAAAAAGTAGATAACCGCTAGGAGGTGCTTTAGATGGCTGAGAAGGTAATGGTATTATTCAGCGGCGGCGTGGACAGCACGACCTGTCTGGGGCTTGCCATTGAAAAGTTCGGGAAGGAAAACGTGATTCCGCTGTCCATCCACTACGGGCAGAAACATGACAAGGAAGTCGAGGCTGCGAGAAAGATCCTGGATCATTACGGCATGGAAGGGATGGAGATGGATCTGTCCGGCATCTTTGCATACAGCAACTGTTCCCTGCTGGAGCATTCAGATGAGGAAATCCCGGAGGCGTCGTACGCAGAGCAGCTGAAAGGTTCGGAAGGGACTCCTGTCTCTACTTATGTACCTTTTCGCAACGGGCTGTTCCTGTCCTGCGCGGCGAGCATCGCTCTTGCAAAAGGATGCAGCTGCATCTATTACGGAGCGCATCAGGACGACGCGGCGGGAAGCGCGTACCCGGACTGCAGCGAGAGCTTCTATAAGAGCATGGACGCGGCTGTGTTTGAAGGGAGCGGGCACGCGCTGCATATTGAGGCGCCGTTTATCAGGATGAACAAGGCGCAGGTCGTGGCGGAGGGACTCCGCCTGAAAGTGCCCTATGAATATACATGGAGCTGCTATGAAGGAAAAGAAAAGCCCTGCGGCGTGTGCGGGACCTGCATTGACAGGCGGAAGGCATTTGAGGCAAACGGGGTGAAGGACCCGGCAGGCTGCTGAGATTTATTTTCTGCGGCCAGGAAATAATTAGTAAGAATTGTATAAAGTGACAAAAAATATACTGAAAATAAACGGATAAGACTCATTCTTTGTGAAAAATGTTTGAAGAAAGTGTAAAATATAAAAAAAGAGTTTGATAACACTTGAAAAAAATTTTTTTGTACAGTAATATTATTTATTGTAAAAAACGGGTTAAGGGAATGTTAACGAATGAAAAAGAACTCAGTATTACGAGAGACAGCGCAGGCTGAGGGAAGCGAAGCAGAGAAGAATGTATCAACCGGGAAAATAAGGAAAATACTGACAGCAGTGACAGCGGTACTGTCAGTATTTTTTATTGTGTTATCGGTTCTATGGGCGGCGAGCATCACGTGGATGTTCAAGACATGGAACCATCTTACAATGGATGAACTGGTGTACCAGCTTCAGGCTCCGATGGACGGCACCAACAGAAATGTGATCTTGGATTATATCAAAAGCTGTATCCCGGTGACGGTGATCGTTCTGATCGCGGCAGTTATTCTTCTGTTCTGGGCAAGGAAGAAAAAGATTA
The DNA here is from genome assembly GCA_904419285.1 of Lachnospiraceae bacterium UBA1818. Lineage (GTDB taxonomy): Bacteria > Bacillota > Clostridia > Lachnospirales > Lachnospiraceae > Mediterraneibacter > Mediterraneibacter caccogallinarum. The sequence continues at coordinate 25,616 of CAJFQZ010000022.1, read as the reverse complement.
TATACCGGATCGCTGTTGTACTGCTGTTTGCAGGAGCTGCGGGGATTATCTCATATTATACGGTCATGGCATGGAACAGGCTGGACATTGGAAATTATACGGCGAATAAAAGCACTTATTCGGACTTCATTGATGTGAATTATGTGGATCCGGCTGACACGGAGCTTACATTTCCCGAAACGAAGAGAAACCTGATCTATATCTTCCTTGAGTCCATGGAAACGACATACACGGATGTTGAGGACGGCGGAGGATTTGAGGAAGGATGTATCCCTCTTCTGACTGAACTGGCTCAGGAAAATGAAGATTTTTCAGGGAATGATCCCGCTCTGAACGGCGGGTATCCGATGCCGGGAACAACGTGGACTGCCGGGGCGCTTTTTGCGCAGACATCAGGTCTGCCGCTTTCGATCCCGATCGAGGATAATTCAATGGATACACAGGAGAGTTTCTTCCCGGGAATCGTGACTCTGGGAGATATACTGGAGCAGCAGGGCTATGAACAGGTGTTCATGATCGGATCAGAGGCAGAATTCGGTGGGAGAAAATTGTATTTTACAGAACATGGAAATTATGATATTGAGGATTATCCGTATTTTGTAGATGCGGGAAAGATAGAGAAAGGCCGCTGGGTCTGGTGGGGATTTGAAGATCTCTATCTGTTCGAGTTCGCGAAGGAAAAACTGACAGAATTAAGCCAGGGAGACGAGCCGTTTAATCTTACGATGCTGACGGTGGATACACATTTCGAGGACGGATATACGTGCAGTGAGTGCGGCGATGAGTTTGGTGACAATACTTATGCGAATGTTATGGCATGCTCTGACCGGCAGGTCACCGAATTTGTGAAATGGATCCAGCAGCAGGATTTTTATGAGAATACGACGATCGTCATAAGCGGCGATCATCTGACAATGGACAGTGATTTCTGTGAAGATGTGGACAGCGATTATACAAGGAGAGTTTACACTACATACATCAACGCAGATGCCGAAGTTGAAGACCCGGCGATGACGAGAAGCTACACAACGTTTGATAACTTCCCGACCACATTGGCAAGTCTTGGCGTTAAGATCGAAGGAGACAGGCTTGGGCTTGGGACAAACCTGTTTTCGGATACATTGACGCTGGAAGAGACCTATGGCATTGACAGAATGTCAGAAGAGCTCCAGAAAAAATCCGAACTGATGGAGGAACTGACGTCCACGATCAATGAGAATGCGTCCGAGCTGTTGATCCGGGAGGGCCGTGCCCCGACGGCGACAGTGACAGCTCAGCCATACAGTTATCTGGAGGGATGGCTGCCGGTACGGATCACAGAACTTGCCAATGCGGATACGGCAACATCCACAGTAAATATCGCTGTGTGGACAGAGGAAGACAGGAGCGATCAGCAGTGGATGCAGGCAGAGCTTCAGGCGGACGGCACATATCTGTGCAACATCAATGTGGCGAACTTCGGCTTCAAGACAGGGCAGTATAATATTGAAGCATATCTGATAGACAATACAGGAACGCAGTATCTGCTGGGAAGCGCAGCCGGCTATGTAGAAGAATAGAGAAAGATAAAGAAACAGTCAGAACAGAATCAGATACAGGGACGCAAAAGGACCGGAACCGCATGTGGAACGCGGAATTCCGGTCCTTTGCGCTTGCCGTGAGCAGTTTACATGAGTCCGAGACCTTTTACAACGATCATGATAAAGTCCTGAACGTTCGTCACGATGGTGGTGGCCGCAAGGCTTCCGCGGTCCAGCAGCTTGTTTACAACGAATTCGTCCGCATCCACTGTGTAGAGGAAGACCGGGCGCACCGTACCGTCCTGCAGGACGCGGTAGGACGGCGTCATATTTCCGGTCGCGATGGTGTGCAGCATGGTCGCAAGGCAGATGACCGTAGTCGCTTTCTTCACCATACCGCGCATTGCCGTCTGCCCGTCGTAGGCATTGCCGATCACTTCAGGGAGCGGACCGTCGTCACGGATGGAGCCGGTGAGGACGAAGGGAACATCGTTCTTCACACAGCTGTACATGATCCCGTTATCGATTTTGTAGTCGTCGATAAACTGAGCGATGGAGCCGCTCTTTCTCACTCGGTTGATGACGTCCAGGTGATTGTAGTGCCCGTTGGGCTGGGACTGCTGGGTGTAGATGTCCTGGCCGAGAGCCGTGTGGAACATGGCGCCTTCCAGGTCGTGGGTGGCAAGGGCGTTTCCTGCCATCAGGCCGTCCACATATCCGTTTTCCACCATGGCCTGCATCGCGCGGCGGGCGTCAGCGTCAAATGAAAAGGCGGGACCCATTACCCAGAGGATGTTCCCGTGCTCTTTCTCATATCTGAGAAGTTCAAAAAGGCGGTCATAATCTCTGGCATAGGAAGTCTCACGGCTCCGTCCCTGGCGGAAGACGAACTGGTCGCCGCTGCTTGTCTCGGGATCCTCGAAGCCGGTACTGTGAAGGTAGATCCCTTCTTCTGCGTTCTCTGTCCTGCCGATGATGACTTTGTCGCCGATCTCCAGGTTGCGGTTCTCCACGACTTTGAGCTCACCGTCGTCACAGAGGACGACGCTGGAGTCCATCCGGCTTTCCTTCGCAAGGGTCCATTTCCCGCGGATCTTGAAATATTCGGGATACATGGAGGTGCTGTGATAATTTTCAGGAGCAACGCCCTTGACCGTTACTTCCTCCCAGGCTGCGTCAGGGGCGCCTGCGAATTTCTCTTCTGTAAAGTCAGGTTCTCTGTACTTGGGTAATTCAAACATTGGTAAAGCCTCTTTTCTGTATTTTTTCTGTATTTGGGGGACTTTCGTCCCGAATGTGCAGCGGCGCGGCTGAGGATGTTTCCTCATTTGTCCCGGCGGTATACACATTCTCCGGAAATATAGGTTTCATCAACCTGAACTTGATCGATCTCTTCCGGCGGTATGCGCAGAAGGTCGTCGCTCAGTACCGCAAAATCAGCCCGGTATCCGGGGGCGAGCATTCCGATGTCCGGAAATCCGGCTGCGAGGGCGGCGCCCCGGGTATAGAGTGTGACGGCAGTCTCAATATCCACTGCTTCCTGCCGGCCGCAGTCAGTTCCGTCGGCGGCGGTGCGGGTCACAGCCAGCTTCAGCCCCGGGAAGGGATCTGACGGTACGGCCCAGAAGGTTGCCGGTGCGTCGGTAGAAAATCCGAGCTGCACGCCCTTCTCCAGCATATGGCGGAACGGATAGCACTGCTTTATCCGTTCTGCTCCCAGATTGGCGAGATAGCTTGCGCTCTCTGCATATGGAAAGATCGGCTGGGAGACGAAGGCAATCCCGTGTTTTGCCGCCTTTTCGATGCTCTCTTCGGACGGCTCCGTCACATGTTCAATACGGACATAGGGGATCCCGTCCGATGTCCAGCTCTTTTCCCGGCAGGCACGGTCTACCATGCGTGAGATGGCTCTCGTGCCCATGGCATGCATGGAGAGCTGGCAATGGTTCTTCCGGCAGAAATCAACTGCGGTCTCCACCAGATGGTCGCTGCATACGGAGATACCGTATTCATCAGAAGAACCGTAGTACGGAGTGTCCATCCAGGCAGTCCTGCCGGAGATGCTGCCGTCCCCGATCAGTTTCAGGCCGGCCGCAAAGATCTGACTGTTCCGGTCCATCCGTTCTGAGGGGATCGTAAATGTATCGTCATCTGCAAAGAAGTCCCACATATAATAGATTCCGACCCGCTGATGAAATCCTTTTCTGGCAGCGGCTTCATAGATTGGAAAATTATCGCTGCTGTCAAGATTGCCCATGTCGCAGATTGCGGTGATCCCCTGCGAGGTGAGCAGTTCTCCGAGCTCCAGGAGATTTTCTGTCTTTTTATCGACAGACTCCAGAGGAAGGAGGGGCGCAAGGAGGTTTCTGGCGTTTTCTTTCAGCACGCCGGTCGGCTCTCCGTTTTCGTCCCGTTCGATCTCGCCTCCGGGCGGATCCGGTGTGTTCCGGTCGATCCCGGCAAGCTTCAGAGCCATGCTGTTGACGCAGCGGATATGGGCGCAGGTCCTCATGAGAGAGACAGGGGCGTCACTGCAGCCCCGATCCAGATCATACCGGTTGGGGGACCGTTTTTCCAGAAGACCCTGCTCATCATAGCCCCATCCCTCGATCCATTCTCCGGGACTCTGTTCTTCTCTGCGGCGCCGGATGGCGCTGACGAGTTCTTCAATGGAGTTGATCTCGGGCGGCATGATCGTGATCTTCTTCCTGTAGTCAGCCAGCATGACAGGATGCATATGTGCGTCCACAAATCCGGGGATCACGCGCCTGCCGCCGAGGTCTGTCACAGCCCCTCTGGTATCGGGCAGGTCTGCCTGAGTTCCGATCCACGTGATTCTGCCGTCCTCCACGATCATGGAATCCGCATATGGGGCGGCGCTGTCAGAGGTAAAAATTTTTCCGTTAATAAATATAGTAGTATTCATCTTTCCACGCTCCTTTAGACAATATGATAGCAGAACCGGGAAGATTTGTCAGGAAGATTTGTCCAAAACATTGCAAAATGCGCAGAAAAATGATAGCATAAGTATAATTATGCATCTGTTTTAATAATTATGTATGGAGACTCCGAGGCTGGAAGCATCCTGGTCCGGAGTTTTTTTCTTTTTTCGGAAGAAAAAGAGCAGGGAGACAGAATGGATTTTATAGAGATGCAGAGAGGAGAAGCAGAGGATGGATATGATTTCAGATAAGATACGGAACATGGCGGATGAGATCAGGACTCAGATCGTGCAGGATCGGAGATATCTCCATCAGATCCCGGAGATCGGCATGGATCTGCCGGAGACCAGCGCTTATATTAAGAAGAGGCTGGATGAGATGGGGATACCGTGGAAGGAATGCGGAGGAAAGGTGCCGGAGAAGGTGACCGAAGATTTTATGCAGGCGGGATTCCCGCGGATGGAGAATGCCACCGGAGTGACAGCGGTCATCGGACACGGAAGTCCCTGCATCCTTCTGAGGGCTGATATGGACGCCCTCCCCATCCAGGAGGAGAATGATCTGGAATTCAGATCCTGCAATGAAAAAGGCCACATGTGCGGCCATGACAGCCATGCGGCGATGCTGCTGGGCGCGGCGCATATCCTGAAGAGGATGGAGGACAGCATTCAGGGAACTGTCAAGCTGATGTTCCAGCCCGGAGAGGAGACCGGAGCGGGGGCGCGCATGATGGTCGGCGACGGACTGCTGGAGGATCCGAAGGTGGACGCGGCGTTCGGCATCCATGTGCAGCCGACAGAAGAGCCGGAGACGGTGGGCTACTCGGTGGGAGTTAATTCGGCTTCCCTGGATACCTTTATCGTAAAGATCAAAGGTAAGGGGGGACACAGCTCCCAGCCTCAGCTCTGTGTGGATCCGCTGATGATCATGAACCAGATCTACCAGGCGGTCAATCTCCTTGTCACCAGGGAGGTGGATCCTGCAGCAATGGCAGCGCTCACCTGCGGTGTGGCGAAAGGCGGCACTGCAGTCAACATCATACCGGATGAGGCGGAGATCCATATTGGAGTAAGGACGCTGGACGTGGAGGCGGCCGAGCATCTGAAGCAGCGGATTCCGGAGATTGTGGATGCTTATGTGAAAGCATGGCGCGGGGAATATGAGATGACTGTGTTCCACACACCGAATACATACAGCGATGAGAAGATCTGCCGGGAGTTCACGCCGTTTATCGGGCAGGTGGTGGGGAATGAGAAGCTCCGCCGGATCCCGCCGATGACGGGGACGGAGGATTTCGGATATGTCACCACGGAAGTCCCGGGAATGTTTATTTTCTTCGGGGCAGGGAAACCGGGCAGTGCGCCTCTCCACAGTCCGCAGATGGTGCTGGATGAGGATGTGCTGCCGGCGGGAGCTGCCATTTATGCAAACGTTGCGGCAGGATGGCTCGCAGAACAAAGCAGGAAGGAGAACAAAAAAGATGAGTAAGAATGCAGAGGCGAAAAAGGGGTTCCGTATGCCCCATGTATTTATCATACTTCTGGCGATCATGCTTCTGGTCGTTATTCTGTCCTATCTGATCCCGAGCGGATCATACGAGCGGATCCAGGACAGCACGACAGGAATGACAGTGATCGATCCGGATACATTCAGTTATGTTGAAAATGAGACTCCGATTACGTTCATGGACTATTTCGAAGCGGTGTACACCGGCTTTGTAAACGGAGCTACGATCATGGGAACACTGTTCATCAGCTCCGGCGTGATCTATCTTCTTGAAGTGAGCGGCGCTTTCGGCGCGGGGATCAGCGCGATACTGAAGCGGACGAAGGGCAAGGAATTTTCCGTCGTCTGCATCTTCTATACGATCTTTGTGATCTTCGGAGTCCTGGGATATGGGGAAGCGGCTTATCCGTTCTATCCGCTGGCAGTCACGATCGGTTTTGCCCTGGGATATGACCGGATGGTGGGGACCGGACTTGCGATCATCGGAAGTACCGTGGGATTCACCTCAGGGCTTATGAATACATTTACAACGGGGGTGGCGCAGCAGATCGTGGGACTTCCATTATTTTCAGGAATCGGGTTCCGCGCAGTGGGGCTTGCGGTGTTCTATGTGATCGGCCTTGTAAGTCTCTATATCTACTGCCGCAGGATACGGAAAAATCCGGAGCAGAGCCTTGTGAAGGACGAGTATCTGAATCAGAGAGAGGAAGACCATACGGCGGATATGGGGGAGATGAACCTGCGCCGCGCACTGGGACTTCTGGTTTTCCTTGCGATCATTATCGTCCAGGGATTCGGCTGTATTAAGCTTGGATGGTCTTTCCCGCAGATCGCCGCGATCTATGTGATTATGGGAATCCTTCTGGCGCTGATCTTCCGCATCGGTCCGAGCGAGGCGTGCCAGCTGTTCTGCCAGGGGGCGGTGAGAGTTTTCGCTGCGGCATTCGCAGTGGGACTTGCACAGTCTGTCGTAGCGCTTATGAACCAGGCGTGTATCATGGATACGATCGTTCACGGAATGTCAGTGCTGCTGGAGAACAAGAGCGCGATCCTGGCGCTGCTGATCATCTTTGTATTTGTCACACTGTTCAATTTCCTCGTCGTATCCGGAAGCGGGAAAGCTGTCATCGTCATGCCGATCCTGCAGCCGCTGGGCGAGATCCTGCATATCAACCAGCAGGTTCTGGTGCTGGCTTACCAGTACGGCGACGGGATCACCAACAGTTTCTGGCCGGGAAGCTCGCTCGTGCAGCTGTCTATGTGCGGAGTGGATTATGGTACCTGGATCAAGTTTTGCTGGAAGACATATCTCTCGTTTATCGTGAGTGCGTTTGTCCTCGTCATGATCGCATATGGGATCGGATACGGACCGTTCTGATGAGAAGAAAACGCGATATTGCAGGATGTCAAATATAATTCTGTTTTCATTTGAGAAATAGTAATTAATTAAAAAAAAGGATTTTAATTTAAGGGCGGGGTGTGGAATTTCCACAAAATTAATGGTATAATACACCTATTCTAGGATAAATTGATTGACTGCATGCTGGCGGTCGGAGGAAGGAGAGAAAAATGAAGAAACATCGAATATGTGTATGGATTTTGACAGCATGTATGGCGCTGAGTGCTGCTGTGCAGATGCCCGGGATAACAGCATCGGCTCAGGAAAATGCAGGAGGAGCGGGCATTGCGGTACAGCAGGAATCGCTCTCGACAGCTGTGCTGGAGAGGATGATCGAGCTGGCGAAGAAAGCCGATACAGAGGGGGTTATTCCGATCGTTGTTTCTGAATATGAAACAAGGATGGCAAATGCGGAGAATCTTGTCGCAAGAGTGGAAGCGGGCGATACATCCGTCACACAGGATATGATCGATGAGAGCTGGAAATCTCTTATGGAGATTCTGCAGTACCTGGAGTTTAAACAGGGGGACAAGTCTTCACTTGAGAGTGCGATCGAGTTCGCAGAAGGTCTTGATATGAATGATTATGAAGACAATGAGAAAAAGACGGTATTCCTTGAAGCTTTAGAAGCGGCAAAAGCTGTTAGAGACGATGAGAATGCAATGGAGCCTGAAATTACAGCGGCATGGAAAGCGCTTATTAAGGCTTCGGCGGAATTGAACCGTAAGATGGCGGATATGACAGATCTGAAGAAAGTGATCGCATGGATGGAGACGCTGGATCTGGATAAATATCTGGAAGCAGGAAAGCAGGAATTTAAAGAGGCTCTTGAAGCTGCCAAGGCAACGGCAGAAAATATCATGGCGACACAGGCTGAAGTGGACGATGCGTGGAAAGCACTTATGGATGCTGGAAGCGCCCTGAGACTGAAGCCGGATAAGGGAGCTCTTGACGAACTGCTCCAGGCTGCAGAGAAATATCTGACAGATGAGACCTCATATGAGCAGGCGGCGTTTGCGTCATTCAGGGCTGTATATGCAGAGGCAGAAGCAGTCTTTATGAATGATCAGGCAACTGCCGATGAAGTGAGCACTGCTGTGGAGAAACTGACGAGTGCGGCGGCAGAACTTGAGAACAGTCCGGCTGAGCCGGAGGAGCCGGTAAAGGATGATACAGAGGATGCAGGACAGGAAGTGACGACAGGCGGAGATGAAAGTACTGTACTCGGAAGTGAAGAGACGACAACAACAGAAAATACCGCATCAGAGAACACGGATGATGTGAAGGTTGTCGCGAAAGCTGAACCGGCTCAGACAGCGGAGAAATCTGATGGAACCACGACGACAGTTAAAGTTCCTGCAGCAGCGGGCGGAACGACTGTGACTGCGACGTCAAAAGCGGTAAAGACCGGAGACACGGCAGACTTTATGTATCTTATAGTGCTGCTGGGAGCGTCAGTATGCATCGCATCTGCGGCGGCGGTTAAGAAAGTGTCAGGCAGGAGATGATCAGGCAGGCATATAGCTTCGATGAAGCGCCGCGATAGGTGAAAATTAAAGATAAAAAATAAGAGGATGCTTTAGCGTCCTCTTATTTTATGTCTGAAGCAGGGATTATTCTTCTGAACTCTCTGCTGTTCCGTCCTCTGTGTCGTCAGCAGCAGGAGCAGCATGGACTCCTGTGATCGTTACGACAGTTGCCTCCGGATCAGTTGTCAGATCCAGCCCCTCTGTATGTGCGATCGGAAGATCGCATACCCGGAGAGTATCTCCAACTTTCAGGTCTCCTACATCAACTTCTACTTTATCTACCAGTGCTGACGGCAGTGCTTTGAATGCGATCTCATGCAGCATCTGCTGCGGAACTCCGGCAACGAGTTTCTCAAGGTTGACCAGATGCACTTCTGCAGTAGAATGTACCTGCTCGCCTTTTACAAGTGCCTGGAAATCAATCTCATCGATACAGCCTTTCAGCGGATTATAATCAACTTCCTTGATCAGTGCGTCGTATGTCCGGCCTTCCAGCTCCAGCATAACCTGTCCGCCTTTACCCTCTTCCTTGAGCAGACGCTCAACTGCGCCCTTCTCCATCTTGAGAGGTATGGTCTCTTCCATCTCACGGCCGAAAATACTGCCCGTAACAAATCCCTCACGTCTAAGTTTCTTGGCTTTGATTGTCATGTCTCTTCTTTCAGCTTTTAAAGTATTCATTTATCTTTTCCTCCAATCACTGAATCCCGCTTAGCAGCCTTCAACTTTGCGATTATGTCCACCGAGGTGAACGTAAGACAAATAGGTGTTGTTAAGTGTATTTCTTTGTTACACGTACATTATAGCACTGCTTGTCAAGGGGTGTATGAAAAAAGTGTGAAAAAAGTCCGGCAGGGATATTGAATTTCAAGGTTCAACACACCATATTGGTGTGGGAAGTTTTAGTAATATAGTTGATAAGAGAACTGTTGGCCGGAGAACATCTGACCAACAGTAAATATAAATTCTGTGGTTGCCTGATTCTAATGCTCCGTAGTCTCACGGCGCAGCAGCACCGGAGTGATAACCTTATGCACCGGCTCTTTCAGTGGAGCCGGACGTCTTTTTTTCCTTTCGTTCATCTGATCTACAAGAAGGCTGACCGCCTCATAAGCGATCTTGTCGATCTGCTGTCCTACGGTGCTGATCGGCAGAACTGCTTCCCGTGAAATAGGGGAATCATCGAATCCAACGATATAATAATCATCGGGCAGCCTGCCGTAATTTCTTATCAGAAGGTTGAGCAGCACGTTCGCGTTGGTGTCGTTGGATACGAAGATCCCTTTTTTCATACCAGAATATTCTGTCTCGATCTCATCGAGTATCGCTTCCATATTTTTTTTCATAACCTCATATTCCGTTCCGATATCTTTATAAATGACTCTGTGATTCAGATTTCGTTCTTCACACAGATCAAGAAAGCCCTGGATTCGCCTGTATGCAGGAATGTCGTGGGAAATATGTGCATTCAGGTGGATCAGAATATCGCAGTTGTGTTTGGCAAGCAGGCTGGTTGCCTGGATTCCGCCCATATAATTATCTGTATTCACACTGGAGACATATTTATCTTCGCGCTCGATCGTTACGATCGGGATCTGAAGGTCAGCCAGTTCCCGGGAAGGGAGCGTAAAGCTTAAGATGATCAGACCTTCAATTTTGTAGGCGAGAAGTTCGTCGATATACTGCCTTTCTGTGGCCTTGTCGCCGTTTCCGATAAACACAAGAAATTTGTAACCGAACTGTTCATAGGTCAGGAGAATCTGGGTCAGCATTTCCAGATGATAGTGATTGTGCAGGAATGGAATTACGATCCCGATAAATTCGGTCTTCCCGTTCGCCAGGATACGCGCTACTTTATTTTCTTTATAATTCAAATCGACCAGAGCCTGGGCTATAATCTCCTGATTTTTCAGGGTGAGAGAATCTGGATTATTAAAATATCTGGAAATGGTTGTCTTGGAGAAATTTGTATATTTTGCAATATCATCAAATGTTATATTTTTTTTTCGGCTCATGATTTTCTCCTTTCCGGCAGAGCTTGCGCCGGGCGGAAGAGGCTGTTCTGCCGCTGTTCCCCGGTGGTTGCGTCATGCCTGAATATACGCAGATCTTACTGCTTAGTATAGCAGAAAACAAAAATAAGGACAATAAGTAATCGGTAAAGTAACCGGTTATGTAAAAACTGTATAACAGGACTTTGGAGAAATTGTATATCTTTTACAAACTTCAGTTTCTGCCTTGACTCATTTGATTTGCAATGCTATGATGGGCATACAAAGTAACCGGTTACTTTACCGGTTACAAAATGGCAACTTTATCAACTGGAAAAGAGAGCGAAATGGAGGGAAAGCCAATGAAGAGCAAAGCAGTGGCAAGAATCCTGGCGTCGGCGCTGACAGGCGCACTGGCAGTGACATCGCTGACCGGCTGTACGTTTGGTTTTGCAAGCGACCCGGACGATCCGAATGAGGTGGAAGAGGAAGTTTCGATCGATACCTCGATCGATACCTTTGAGTATGATTCGTCCCTGAGCGGAACAAGCATCACCTTATTGAATTCCAAGGCGGAGATTCAGACGGCGCTGGAAGAGATGTCGAAAATTTTTGAAGAAAAGTCGGGGGTACATGTGGAAGTCATGCCGGTGTCAGATGGAGATTCACCTTACACGAAGGTGGTAAGTCTGTACAATTCAGGAACACCGCCTACCTTATCGATCCTGGACACGACAGATGTCATAGCGCTTGCCGAAGAAAAGGCGGCGGATCTGTCAGATGAACCATGGACGGCTGAAGCAGAGGAATATCTGACGGAAGTAAACGGTGTTGTTTACAGTTTCCCGCTTTGTATTGAGGGCAGAGGCATTATTTACAACAAGGCGGCGATCGAAGAGACGCTGGGTGAAGAATTTGATCCGTCGTCGATCCGGACGCAGGACGATTTCAGAGATCTTCTGGACAGACTGGTGGATGCGGGCATGGAGAGACCGGTATCTCTGGCAATGGAAGACTGGTCGCTTGGAGCGCACCAGCTGCAGTATATATACGAGACATATGATGGAACATCCGAGGGAGCGCAGGAAGTGATCGAAGAGATCAAGGACGGAAAACTCGACCTGAAGAGCTACGACAGGATGGAAGGCTTCCTGGATATGTTCGATATCCTGAAAAAATATAATGTAGCACAGAAGGATCCTCTCGGAGCAGACTATGATGAGATGGCGATCGATCTGGCGGACGGAAAAACCGCTTTCTGGCTTAACGGAAACTGGGCGTGGCCCAATCTTGAGGAAGCGGGGGCGGAGCCGGATGACGAATACGGGTTCCTTCCGTTCTTTATGAGTAATGATGAGGACGATTTTGCAAATCAGCAGATCCAGGGATCGCCGTCAAAGCAGATTATGCTGGACGGGCAGATGGCTTCGGAAAATGAACAGGCCGCGGCAAAAGAATTTCTGAACTGGATCGTGTACAGTGAGATAGGACAGCAGATGCTGGTGTATACATGCAGCCTGATCCCGCCGTTCCATAATAATCCGTATGAGCCGACAGATCCGCTGAGCAGGGCTATCTATGAGAAGGTGCAGAGTGGAGGCGCATTTAATGCGTCAGCCATTGTTCCGAATGATCACTGGTCAATCCTCGGGGGTGCGATGCAGAAATATCTGGCGGACCGCAGCGACAGGGATGAACTGATCGAGTCGATCGAGGAATACTGGGCGGAACAGAAATAGGAAAGATGGGGTGAAATTATGAGATCAAAACATAAAGGAAAAGATTTCTGTATGTTCGCGCTGCCGGGAATGTTCTGTTTCTTCGCAGTCGTGATCATACCGTTCCTCTACGGTGTATATCTGACATTTACAGACTGGGACGGTGTCTCAAGTGAAAAGAACTTTATCTGGTTTGAAAACTTTAAAGGTGTTATCCGCGATGGAGAGTTCTGGACATCACTGCTCCTTACTTTTAAATATGTGATCCTGGTGGTGGTCCTGGTAAACGTGATCGCGTTCGTGATCGCATATCTGCTGACTAGAGGCATGAAGGGACAGAACTTCTTCCGTGCGGGCTTTTTCACACCGAATCTGATCGGAGGCATCGTACTCGGATATATCTGGCAGTTTGTGTTCTCAAGAGTATTTGTGAGCATCGGGGAGAGTACAGGTTGGGGACTTTTTGAAGCATCCTGGCTGTCTGATCCGGATCTTGCGTTTGCCGCGCTGGTCCTTGTGACAGTATGGCAGCTTTCCGGATACATGATCCTGATCTATGTGGCGGGCTTCATGGGGCTGAGTGATGACGTCATGGAAGCGGCGAGTATCGACGGCGCTTCCGGCTGGATGAAGATGAGAAAGATCGTGCTGCCGCTGATGATGTCGTCGATCACGATCTGCCTCTTCCTTACATTGTCAAAAGCATTTATGGTTTACGATGTCAACCTTTCATTGACATCAGGAGGACCTTACGGAACAACGCAGATGGCTGCAATGCATGTGTATGAAAAGGCGTTCACGTCAAGACAGTTCGGCGTAGGACAGGCGGAGGCTCTGATTCTGTTTATCGTAGTCGCATGCATCAGCGGTCTCCAGGTATACCTGACCAAGAAGCAGGAGGTGGAAGCATAATGAAACAGACTGTAGTTGGTGGAACAAAGAAAAAAGTCGCAAATGCATTGGCAATGATCGGGCTGATCATCATTTTTATCGCATATATGTTTCCGTTCATCATGGTCGTGATTAACTCTCTGAAACAGAAGCGGGATATTATCAAGAGTCCTTTTTCCTGGCTGTTTACGATCAAAGGTCTGTCCTTTGACAACTTTGTAAAAGCGTTTACCCAGATGGATTTTCTGAATGCATTCAAGAATTCGCTGATCGTGACAGTTTCTGCAACTGTGCTCGTAACGCTGCTCGCAGCGATGCTGGCATATTATATCGTGAGAAACAATAACATTATCTCCAAGATTACGTTTGCTCTGATGGTGGCGTCAATGATCATCCCGTTCCAGGCGATCATGATCCCTCTTGTGAGCATTTACGGGGGAACATTGAATATCCTGAACCACAGGCTGACACTGATCTTTATGCACACCGGATTTTCTATGGCGATGTCCGTGTTCATGTTCCATGGTTTCATCAAAGGAAATGTACCGATCGCACTGGAAGAAGCCGCATATATTGACGGGTGCACGCATTCACAGACGTTTTTCAAGATCGTGCTCCCGCTGCTGAAACCGATCATTTCAACAATGGTAATACTGAATTCACTGGCATTCTGGAACGACTACCTTCTTCCGTCACTGGTCCTGACGGATAAAAAGCTCCTTACTTTGCCGCTTTCTACATATAGTTTCTATGGAACATACTCAGCGGATTACGGAACGATCATGGCAGGTCTGCTGCTGTGCGTCCTTCCGATTCTGATCCTGTACGTGATCCTGCAGAAACAGATCATCGGCGGCGTCGTTGCAGGTGCAGTGAAGTAAATATATGCCGGTCCGTGCAGGAATCAGATATGATGTGCTGGCGGCGCGGGCTGCAGGATCTCAAAATGGTGAAAGAGGGTATGAGTATACCCTCTTTCACCGTATCAGAAAAAGTATTGAATTGATACAGTATAATGGAGAATTGGCAGATATGAAAATTGACAGAATACATTTAAAGGCACCGGGATGCTGGATCAATGATCCTAATGGTTTTATTTACTATAAAGGGCTCTATCACCTGTTCTATCAGTGCTTTCCGTATGCCGCGAAATGGGGGACGATGCACTGGGGACACGCTGTGAGCCGCGATCTGGTCAGCTGGGAGCACTGCGGCATCGCACTCTTTCCAAGCAGGTATGAAGATCAGAACGGCTGTTTTTCAGGAAGCGCTGTGGAATATGAAGGAAAGCTGTATCTCTACTATACCGGAGTCCACTATGATGTTGTAAATCCACAGAATATACATAAAAATCCGAATGACCGTTATGAATCTTCCCAGCTGATGATCAGTTCGGAGGACGGATTTACGTTTGATAATTTTAAAAGAAAAAGAGTGATCATCCCTCCTTTCGCAGACAGGGAGCCGGCGGACAGGACACACACGAGGGATCCTAAAGTGTGGCGGGGAAAGGATGCCTGGTATATGGTGCTGGGAAGCCGGACGAATGATGACAGAGGCCAGCTTCTTTTTTACCGGAGCATGGATCTGTTCGAGTGGAAGCCTGTAAACCGCGTGACAAAAGAATCGACGCTGGGATGGATGTGGGAGTGTCCTGATCTGTTCAGGACCGAGGGCGGAGATGTGCTGATGATGTCTCCCATGGGAATACTGCAGGATGGAAAACGGGAAGCGAACCATGCTGTCTGCCTGCCTGTGGAATTTGAAGAGCATACGTGTACGCTTGAGTTTCCGGATGGATTTCAGTTTGTGGACTGCGGTCTCGATCTGTACGCCCCCCAGACGACGACAGATGAGAACGGACGCCGGATCATGGTCGGGTGGATGCGTATGCCGGAGACCGTGGATGGAAAATGGAACGGCATGTTCTGTATACCTCGGGTCGTGGAGAGAAAAGGCGGACATATCTATTTTCGCGTGCATCCGGATGTGGATCGGATCTTCAGTCGGCGGATCAGCTCGGCGGAAGAAGCGGGCGGTGCCTGTTATAAGCTGAGTCTCGATCTGGCTGAGGGCGAGTCGGTCAATATTGGCGGATACAGGATAAGCAGGAAGGAGGATCGTATCTGTACAGACCGAGCAGAAGTATTTACTGGCCATGACGAGTGGCGGATGAAGACCGAGACACCGGTGATCAGAGAGGGTGATCATCTGGATATTTATGTGGATCAGAATCTGGTGGAGATTTATGTAAATAATGGTGAGTATGTGCTCAGCAGCGTTGTCTATGGCCTTAGCACAGAGATACAGAGCGAAGCGGCAGGAGAGCTGCTGATGTATGCGGAAAAATAACCGGCCGAAAACGGAAAAATCTGTGAGAGCATATGATCGTTGGAGGGAGAATATGAAAAAAGATGAGATATTTAAGAAGCGGCTGGAAAGACATCATGATGAGCTGAGATGGCTTTATATGGAGCTGTATCAGAATGGGGATATGTTTGCGGAGCTGTGTGACAATCTGTACCGGTATTACAGTGAACGCAGCGCCCGGTTAAGGAAACGGGATGAACGGAGAGAAAAAGATCCGGGATGGTTTAAGAGAAACGATATGCTGGGGATGATGCTGTATATTGATAACTTTGCAGGAAATTTAAAAGGGGTGCAGAAAAAGCTTCCATATCTGGAATCCTGCGGCGTGAACTGTATCCATCTGATGCCGTTTCTGGACTCCCCGAAGGGACGTTCGGACGGCGGGTATGCAGCGGCAGACTTTCGGAAAGTAAAGCCGGAGCTCGGAACGATGGATGATCTATCCGCACTGGCAGATGCCTGTCACGAGAAGGGGATGAATCTGTGTATGGATTTTGTCATGAACCATACATCGGAGGATCATGAATGGGCAGTGCGGGCAAGGCGCGGAGAAGGGGAATATATGAGCCGGTATTTCTTCTACAGCGATGACACGATTCCGAAGAAATACGAAGAGACAGTGCCTCAGGTGTTCCCAACTACGGCGCCGGGGAATTTTACATGGCTTTCAGACGCAGGTCATTATGTGATGACGACATTTTATCCGTATCAGTGGGATCTGAATTACAGAAATCCGCGCGTGTTCAACGAGATGATGTACAATTTTCTTTTCCTGGCAAATCAGGGAATGGATATCATAAGGATCGACGCGGTCCCCTATATCTGGAAAGAGCTGGGAACACAGTGCAGAAATCTTCCACAGGTCCATACGATCGTACGAATGATGCGGATGATCAGTGAGGTCGTATGCCCCAGCGTCCTGCTTCTTGGCGAGGTAGTAATGGAGCCGGAGAAGGTGGCTCCCTATTTTGGAACGGTGGAGAAGCCGGAGTGCCATATGCTGTACAATGTGACGACAATGGCGACGATCTGGAATACTGTGGCGACAAAAGATATCCGTCTGCTCAGGAGACAGATGGATATCGTGTATACACTTCCGAAGGAATATACATTCCTGAACTATCTGAGATGTCACGATGACATTGGCTGGGGGCTGGATTATGCTGCGCTTAAGGAATGGGGAATGGAGGAGATCCCTCATAAGAGATTCCTGAATGATTATTTTACCGGGAGGATGGCAGGCAGTGTAAGCCGGGGAGAGCTTTACAACGACGATCCGGTGACCTGCGATGCCAGATTCTGCGGTACGACTGCGTCCATGTGCGGGATTGAGAGCGCTGAGTTTGAGCAGGATGATGACAAACTTGACGATGCCATCAGCCTGGACATTATGCTTCATGCATATATCCTCTGCCAGTCGGGAATTCCCATGCTCTACAGCGGGGATGAGATTGGTCAGGTGAACGATTACAGCTATAAAGATGATCCAGACAAGGCTGCGGACTCACGTTATATCCACCGAGGGAAATTCCCATGGGAACTGGAACAGAAACGCAGCGATGCGACGAGCATGCAGGGCAGAGTGTTCCGTGGACTTAGGACTCTGGAAGAGATACGCAGGGCAGAGAAAGTATTTGAATCTGCTGCAGACGTCTATACATATGACGTTCATAATGAGTCAGTGCTCTGTATTATGCGGAAGACAGAAGAAGAGACGTTTTTCGGGATTTTTAATTTCAGTGGACAGGACGAGACCGCATGGATGAATGAGAGCGGAATGTTCGAAGATCTGCTTACGGGGGAGGAGATAGTTTTAGATAATGTCACGGTTCCGAGGCACAGTTTTTACTGGTTAAGAAGCCGCTGATTTCAATTTTTTGAAATAAGTGAAAGGATTCCTCTCTCCGCATCGTATTAGTAGTGAAACAGTAAAATACAGGTGTACACAGTCTGCTGTGTGGTATAGAATAAGAGGAGGAATCGGTATGAAGAAGATTACAGCAGGAATTCTGACAGCGGCTTTGGTTATCGCCCTCGGAGGGGCAACAGTATCTGCAGTCGGTCTTGGACAGGCGGAGAGAGGATCTGCCGTGCAGGACAGAACACAGGAGCAGCTTTATAAGAACGGAGACGGCATCTGCGACTATCATGAAAACGGCGCCTGCCCTGCGGATTCGGATGGAGACGGCATCTGTGATTACCGGGAGAATGTTTCCGGTACGGCGGATGCGGCATATGGATCTGGCGTCTGCGGGAACGGATGGCATCATTTGTCCGGCAGCGGAAATGGATCCGCCCATGGGTACGGACATGGTCATGGCTGCAGGTAAGGCCGGTAAAGGCAGGCGGTAAGTGCATCCGGGATATCTGCCATGGGAGAAAATATGGCTGAGAAGCCGAGACTGACGGAAACGGGGAAAAGGTATGAAGAGTGAGGAAGAAGCCGGCAGGGCCATTGAGCAGTATGCGGACATGGTCCGCCGGATCTGCATGATCCATTTGAAGAATTATGAGGATGCGGAGGATATATTTCAGACAGTGTTTCTGAAGTATGTCCTCCGTTCTGAGCCCTTTGACAGCCCGGAACATGAGAAGGCGTGGATCATCCGGGTCACGGTCAACGCCTGCAGGGATCTGCTGAAAAGCTTTTTCCGCAGCAGGACAGTAGCTCTGGATCAGCTGATCGAAAAACCCCAGGATATGCCGGAAGATCACTCGGACATACTGGAAGCCGTACTGGAACTGCCTGCCCGGTTCCGGGACGTGGTGTACCTGCATTACTACGAAGGATATTCCGCCCCGGAGATCGGCAGGATCCTGAAGAAAAATGCGAATACAGTATATACACTTCTGGCACGTGCCAGACAGCTCCTGAAAACCAGACTGGAGGGGGTGATCGAGGATGAGTAACCGGATCAGAGATGCTTTCGACGACGTTCACGCGGAGAAGGAATTGAAAGAACATACAAAAGAATATCTCCGGAGAAAAGTTTATCAGAGGAAGAGGACGCTGTGGACGGCTCCGGTCCGCGCGGCAGCGGCGGCAGTCTGCCTTTTCCTTGTCGTCCTCGCCGGAGGATCCTGGCTGTATCTGGTGCCCACTGCCTATATCAGCATCGATATCAATCCATCTCTGGAACTGGGAGTCAACCGTTTCGACCGGATCGTATCAGTGGAAGGGTTTAACGATGACGGAGTCAGGCTGGCGGAGCAGCTGGATATCAAATATATGGATTACAATGACGCTCTGGAACAGATCCTCTCGGATCAGAGCGTGGAGGACTATCTGGCCGGCAATGATCTGCTCTCGGTCACCGTTGTGTGCGACAACGAGGCGAAGAACAGCGAGATAGTGGAACATGTGGAGAGCTGCACCGCATCCCACAGCAGTGTCAGCTGCCATTCCGGCAGCACGGAGGAGATGCACGACGCTCATGAGGCAGGGCTCTCTTTCGGAAAGTACCGGGTATATCTTGAGCTGAAAGAGCTGGATCCGGACATAACCCCGGATGATATAAGAGACCTTTCCATGCGGGAGATCCAGGACAGGATCGATTCGCTCTCAGGTGAGGACAGCGCTTCTTCTGATGAAAATACAGATGTGCCGGAAAGCACGGGCGTGTCTGATGATACGGACGGAGAAGGCGGACATCATTCGGAGGAACACGAAGGCGGACAGGAAAACCGTCACAGACATAACTGATAAAGGAGAGTTTGGCAGGATGACAAAATTTGAAGAATTCGAGAATATTATCGCCCGTCTGCGGGCACCGGACGGCTGTCCGTGGGACCGCGAACAGACCCACATGAGCCTGAAGAAGCCGTGCATCGAGGAAGCGGCGGAAGTGATCTGCGGGATCAATATTCTGGATCAGACCGGGGACCCGGACAATCTGAAGGAGGAACTGGGGGACCTGCTCATGCAGGTGGTGATGCATGCTCGGATCGCGGAGGAAGAGGGCTATTTCACCATGGACGACGTGATCCAGACGATCATCGACAAGATGATCCGCCGGCATCCGCATGTGTTCGGAGAGGCGGTTGTCTCTGATTCGGGCGAAGTGCTGACAAAGTGGGATGAGATCAAGAAGCAGGAGAAAGCCGGGAAAGAATGGACCGAGGATTACTTGCCGGCAGCGTTTGAAGAGGCGAAGGAGCTGATCGACGCGGCTGCGGAACGGAAAGGATTCGGGAAATATCTGCCTGTGCAGGATGACGGTGAGTAATGAATGCCTGTGGACAGGCTGCAGAGCTGTAAGATTTGATGTTTAACCGGGGAGACGGCATGCGGGATGCCGCCTCCCCGGTCTTCTGCTTAAAGAGATTTTTAGTTCGGCAAATTGATCTTTACGGATGGATCGCATCATCCATTTGATCTTTTCAGATGGATCACGAATGTGTGAAAATCTTCTTTCATAAGAGGCACTGTAACTCCGATCTGCATGAGTTCGTCCCCGCCGTATGTTTCTCCGGTTTTTATGTCTGTATAGTCAGCATCAGGGGAAAGACCGAGGAGACGGAACCTTCCGTGGGAGCACAGTGGATTGAAGAACTTTTGGAAGACTACAGCCAGGCATTCATCCTCTGTCACGGCAGACCACATGACGTAGTTATCGTTTGGCACATCGTGTCGGAAAAAGGTCCCGTCAAGGAGTCTGGAGCGCTCCTCTTTATGTTCTTCCGTCTGGCGGCGGATCGCTTCTTTTTCATCTTCGGTACATTTTGTCAGATCCAGCTCATAACCGAGATTGAAAAGCCTTGCTGCCTGATACCGCGTGGCCAGGGGCGTGATCCTTCCGGTCTGGTGATTCGGAGTGATGCTCACATGGGCTCCGATCACTTCCGGCGGATAGATCAGGCTGAAGCCGGACTGGATCAGGGTACGGTCGAATGCATCTGTGTTGTCGTTTGCCCAGTTCTGGGATACATAGTACAGCATACCCGGATCAAATCTGGCGCCTCCGCTGGAACAGCCCTCAACGAGCAGGTCCGGATAGCTGGTTTTAAGCCACTCAAGAACATCATATAAACCGAGAACGTATCTATGGAAAGTTTCTCCTTTCTTTTTCGGCGGCAGAAGAGCTGAATTCACCTCCGTGAGCGGTCGGTTCATGTCCCATTTGATATAGTCGATTTCCCCGTCCCGGAGATACGAGTCCAGCATGTCCTTCAGGTATGTCCGCACATCTTCACGGGTCAGATCCAGAAGGTATTCGTGCCTTCCTTCCGTCAGTCCATATCCCGGGATGTGGAGCGCCCAGTCAGGATGCTTTTCGTAGAGACCGCTCTTTTGGCTGACCGCTTCGGGTTCAAACCAGAGACCGAATTTCAGTCCGTTTTGGCGGACGATCTCTGCCGCTGCATGAATGCCGCCCGGAAGCTTCTTCTCATTGCAGGTCCAGTCTCCCATGGAGCTGCGGCTGTCATTGCCTGCACGGAACCACCCGTCATCGAGGACGAAGAGCTCCATTCCCAGTTTCCTGGCAAGGGAGGACTGCTCTTCGATCTTTTCAAGGCTTACGTCATAGTACATGCCCTCCCAGGAGTTGAGGAGTATGGGGCGTCCCTTCCCTGCATAAGACTTCGGGAACAGGTGGCGGCGGTACAGTGTGTGGAAGTTCTGGCTCATGGTGTTGAGCCCTCTGCCGCTGTAGTTCAGGACTGCCTCCGGTGTGAAGAAGGTCTCTCCGGGGACGAGTTTCCGGCAGAAGGTTTCCGGGTGGATCCCGATCTGGGCGCGGATATTGCCGAACTGATCGCATTCTGTCTGGGCAAGGAAGTTCCCGCTGTAGATCAGATGAAATCCGTAGACTTCCCCTTTTTCTTCAGATGTATCCGGTGACATCAGCGCGAAGAAGGGCTGATACTGGGGACTGCTGCTCCCGCGCACACTTTCCGTCTTCTGGACGCCGTGATGGACCCGAAAGCGGAATCTTCCGGCTTCTTTCGCGTGAGTGCCATAGAGGGAGAGAAAATCATATTCTTTCGCGGGCAGCTCCAGGGAGAGGCTCAGCACATTCTGAAGCTTCAGGATGTGCTCTCCGATATTTTCAAACTTCTGATGCCGGAGGATCACACTCTCATCGCCGATGACCGTGTAATAGGATGTGATCCTCAGCCCTGCCGGGGAATCCGACCAGCCAGTATTTCCGCGCCAACGGGATCCTGTATCAGATCATGGCGCAGCTTTTTGCGGATATCGGCTTCAGTGAAGAAAACTGGGGAAAGAATTCTGTTGCGGACGAAGTGAAATTCTATCTTGATACGAACTATGCGGAGAAGATCGTGCTCAAAGATGTGGCGAGATCATTCGGGATCCATCCCAATTATATGACAAGGACCTTTCATGAGAAGTTCGGAATCTCGCCCAAGAAATATCTTATGGATCTGAAATTGAAAAAAGCCTGCCGGCTGCTGACGACGACGACCCTGTCGATCGCCGTGATCTCAAGTTCCCTGGGGTTTGACGACCAGCTGGCTTTTTCGCGGATCTTCAGGAAGGAGTACGGGAATGCTCCGTCGGAGTATCGGAAGAAGACCAGGGGGGAGATAATGGATGAGACAGAACAGATGAAATGAAGAAAGTGAACAGAGAAAGGAGCATATCAACAACTTGTGATGAGATATGCTCCTTTTCAGATAAGACAGATGCTGTCCGGTTTTAATCGTCTTCTTCGATCAGATAATATTCTGCGGAGAACGGCGCCAGAGTAAATTCAAACGCGCCTTTATCCGGTTTCAATATCTTTGCGGTATCGGACACACTGCCGCCGTATCCCTGCCGCTCGCTGGTGAAAAGTCTGCGGAGTCCTGCCGCATCAGGGATCTCCAGTTTATAATCGGCCTGTTCGATGCCGGAGAAGTTAAAGACTGCGGCGATACGCTCTTTTTTCCCGGCACGTTCGAAGGCATAGATGCACTGCTCTTCCGCATGACAGTCCAGCCACCGGAAGCCGTCCCCGTCATAGTCTTTTTCAAAGAAGGCGGGATGCTCCAGATAGAAATGGTTCAGGTCTGTCATAAACCGGTGAAAATCCTGATGTGCCGGATAGGTCAGCAGCCCCCAGTCCTGTTCCCGCTTCTCATCCCACTCCCGGAAATGGCCGATCTCATTTCCCATGAAGTTGAGCTTCTTCCCGGGGTGGGCGTACATATACATATAGAATGCCCGCGCCTGGGGGAACTTCATCTCATAGTCTCCGAACATTTTCTGGAGGATGGTCGCCTTTCCGTGGACGACTTCATCGTGGGAGAGAGGGAGCAGGTAGTTGGAGTCGTAGTAGTAGGCCATGGAAAAGGTGAGTTTGTGATAGCAGCCGCCGCGGAACAGCGGATCCGTGCGGAAATAATCCAACGTATCGTTCATCCACCCCATGTCCCACTTGTAGTCAAAGCCAAGCCCGCCGTTCTCCGGAGATTCGGTGACGCCCGGGAAACTGGTGGAGTCCTCGGCGGCCAGGATGGCGGAAGGGTGGAGCTTCTTAAGGCCCCGGTTCATGTTCTTCAGAAATTCTACTGCATTTGAATTGACGCCCCGCTCCGGTGTTCCCTGCCAGTAGATGGCGCGGCTGATCGCGTCCATCCGAAGCCCGTCCATGTGAAATTCTGTGAGCCAGTAGTTGGCGGCGGACTGGAGAAAGCTTCTTACCTCTCCCCGGGAGTGCATGAAGTTGCAGCTTCCCCACTCGCTCTGTCCGACTGCGGCATGGGGATATTCATATAACGCCGTGCCGTCATAATTCGCCAGGGCATAGTAGTCTACCGCGAAATGTACGGGCACGAAATCCAGGATGATGCCGATGTTGTTCCGGTGGCAGGCGTCGACAAATGCCTTCAGCTGGTCTGCTGTCCCGTATCTGGAAGTTGGGCTGAAAAATCCGGTTCCCTGGTATCCCCAGGACTCGTCGCTGGGGTATTCTGTGAGCGGCATGATCTCCAGATAATTGTAGCCGTTCTCCTTCAGGTAGGGAATCAGGATATCCGCCATTTCTTCATAGTTATACCATGCATCCGGCTCATCGGAAGGCTTGCGGAAGGAACCGAAGTGGATCTCGTAGATATTCAGAGCTTCCTTGAGACGGCTGGTGCGCTTTTTCATCCAGGCGGAGTCGTGAAAGCGGAAGGTATCCGTTTCCCGGATGATGGACGCTGTATTCGGGCGCAGTTCCATCCCGTATCCGTAGGGATCGCAGTGGTCAATGAACTGTCCGGATTTATCGTAGATCCGGTACTTGTACATCATGCCCGGTCTGGCGTCCTCCGCCGTGAATTCCCAGAAGTTTCCGTCGTGGACCTTCTCCATGGGACTCTCCTCCCATTCATTAAATTCTCCGATGACTGAGATCTTCGACGCGGACGGAGCGAAGGTGCGGAATGTCACGCCGGCGTCTGTCACATGTGCGCCGAGATATTTGTACGCATCGAAAACTTTTCCCGTGTAGAATCCATAAAAATCCATAGTTGACCTCCTATTTAAAATTAATAGACAGTAGTCGTTTTTTTATCGTATAATAAGAATAAGCTTGAAAGAGACTGATGTCCACCGACAATATAGACGATGCGTTGGAAAAGCAACTTTTCGGAAAGAATGTCGGTTAAAATATTCTCCCGGCGTCTGCCGCAAGCAGCCCGGGAAAACATTTTGAGGGGAGGATACAGATGGATCTGAGGATAGAAAAAACGGAGAGGGCGATCAAGAATGCCTTCATAGAACTTCGTGCAAAAAAACCGCTGGAGAAGATCACGGTGAAGGAGCTGTGCGCGGAGGCGTGCATCAACAAATCTACATTTTATTCCCATTATGCGGATATTTATGCTTTGTCCGAGGCGATCGAGCGGGAGACAGTCCTGTCGATCATCGACAGCATTAAAGACCTGAAAGACGAATTCTTTGACAATACAGCAGGGGTTACACGGGCGCTCTGCCTGGCGTTCCTGTCTCAGGTCTCACTGATCCGGATCCTGTTTTCGGGGAAGGAGCAGAATCATCTGGCGAACCAGCTGGACCGGGAGCTGAAGAAAGTGATCTTCCGGAAAAATCCCGAATATGAAAAGGATATTGAGAAGAATATTATCCTGTCCTACTGCATACAGGGGGCATACCACGCATATCAGAACAACCCGGAGGCAGACACAGAGACCTTTGTGAGGACGATCGAGGAAATCGTAAAATGCCTGCAGCCGATCCTGTGATGGATCAGAAATGGGCGCGGCGACACTGTTTTCTGTATGTTCTTGACAGAAAAGAGAGAGAAGTTTATACTGTTGTGAACTTCGACCCGGGAACCTGATTTGGATAATGCCAACGTAGGAAGAAAGATGAGATTTCAGGAGATGGCAGAGTCCGTCTCCTTTTCTTTTTGTACGGTCAAAAGATTATTCAGAGGCTAGACTTCTGAGAGAAGGCCAAAGTTATGGTTCCATATAAAAACAGAATACAGACCACAGTTGAGAGTGAGCCAACGGGTTCATGAAGGGGTGCACCACCACGGGTGTATTACTTCATGAACCCTTTTTTATTCTATGGGTGGCAGTGATTCTGGAAAGGAGAGGAAGATGATTGTAAATGGAGAGAAGGCGGCCTGGGAGGACGGTCTGACAGTCGGGAGGCTGCTGGAAACAAGAAATTACCGGACAGACCGGGTAGCCGTGGAAAAGAACGGAGAGATCGTTCCAAAGAAAAATTATCCCACAGAAGAGATCCTGGAAGAGGATCGGATCGAGATCGTCAGTTTTGTAGGAGGAGGCTGA